>NZ_JALJEA010000011.1:0-271282 GCF_023242405.1 Pseudomonas sp. MWU12-3088 | reverse complement strand
ACGCAGCGCAAATGCGGTGGAAACCTGAGTGCCGTTGAGCAGCGCCAGCCCCTCTTTCGCAGCCAGGGTCAGCGGCGTCAGACCGGCGACTTTCAGCGCCTCGGTCGCTTCCATCCACTCGCCCTTGTAGCGCGCCTTGCCCTCGCCCAGCAGCACCAGCGACATGTGCGCCAGCGGTGCCAGGTCGCCGGACGCACCGACCGAACCTTTCAACGGAATATGCGGGTAAACCTCGGCATTGATCAGCGCGATCAACGCATCGATCACCACGCGACGAATGCCGGAGAAACCACGGCTCAGGCTGTTGACCTTGAGCACCATGATCAGGCGCACCAGCTCATCGCTGATCGGCTGACCGACGCCGGCAGCGTGGGACAGCACCAGCGAGCGCTGGAGATTTTCCAGGTCTTCGCTGGCGATGCGGGTCGAGGCCAGCAGGCCGAAACCGGTGTTGATGCCGTAGGCGGTGCGGTTCTCGGCCAGGATCTGCTCGACGCAGGCGACGCTGGCTTCGATCTGGGCGCTGGCGCTGTTGTCGAGGGTCAGCTGGACCGGGTTCTGGTAGACATCACGCAGTTGGGCCAGGCTCAGTTGGCCGGGGATCAGGTTCAGCGCAGTCATTTAAATGCTCCTTTTGAGAGTTTGTTATGAACTACCAGTCGCTCCGGAGCATTCCGTTATCCGTCGCTTCTCGTCTTTTGGACGATCCGCGCCTTGGCACGCTGGTATGGGCAGTTGTCAGTGCAAATTCGGCAGTACGTTATGCAGCAATTCCGAGTCCTTCAACACGCTCGCGGCAGCGGCGATATCCGGCGCCAGCCAGCGGTCCTGATCGTAGGCCGGGACCTTTTCGCGCAGCAGTCGCCACGCCACATCGGTGCCGGCGCCAAAGCGCTGTTCCTTGAGAAATTCAAAGGCCTGAGCCGCCAACAGGTACTCGATGGCGAGGATCTGCGTGCAGTTTTCCAGTGCGCGGTGCAGCTTCAGCGCGGCGTTGGTGCCCATGCTCAGGTGGTCTTCCTGCAGGCCGGAAGTGACGTAGTTGTCGAGCACCGCCGGTTGTGCCAACTGGCGGTTTTCCGCGCACAGCGACGCGGCGACGTATTGCACGATCATCATCCCGGAGTTCACCCCCGGATTGGCCACCAGGAACGCCGGCAGACCGCTGACATGCGGGTTGATCAGACGGTCCAGACGCCGCTCGGCAATCGAGCCGATTTCGGCCATCGCGATCGCCAGCAAGTCCGCCGCCAGCGCCACCGATTGCCCGTGCGGGTTGGCCTGAGACATCACCCGGAAGTTGTCCGGCGTGCCCAGCAGCAACGGGTTGTCGGTGCAGCCGTTGAGTTCGGTTTCAATCTGTTTGATCGCGTGTTGCAGTTGATCGCGGGCAGCGCCGTGTACCTGTGGGATCGAGCGGATGCTCAGCGCATCCTGAGTGCGAATGCCTTTGCTCTTCGCGATCACTTCGCTGCCATCGAGCAGCGCCCGCAGATTGACGCCGACCTGTTGCATGCCCGGGTGTGGCTTGAGCGCGATGATCTCGGCGTCGAATGCGGCGATCTGGCCGCGCTGCGCTTCAAAACTCATGGCACCGACCACGTCGGCCCATTGCACCAGCCGCGTGGCATCGGCGATGGCAAGGCAGCCGAGACCGGTCATGCATGGCGTGCCGTTGACCAGGCACAAACCGTCCTTCGCGCCGAGTTGCACCGGTTGCAGGCCCTCTTCCGCCAGCGCCTGCTGAGCAGAGACAACCTGCCCTCGATAGCTGACATTGCCCACGCCCAGCAGCGCGATGCCGATGTGCGCCATGTGGGTCAGGTAACCCACCGAACCCTGGGACGGCACTTGCGGGGTGATGCCGCGATTGAGCAGCGCCAGCAGCGCTTCGACTACCTGGCGATGAATCCCGGACTTGCCGTGGCTGTAATTGCGGATCGCAGCGCACATGATTGCGCGGGTCTGCTCGTCGGCCAGTACCGGGCCGACGCCGCAGGCGTGGCTGAGCAACGTGTTGCGCGACAACTGGCTGAGTTGTTCGCCCTGCAGCGAGACGTTGGACAGACCGCCCAGCCCGGTGTTGACGCCATAGGCGCGCTCGCCGCTGGCGACGATGCGCTGGACGATGCCCTGAGCATTTTCGATGCGCGCCCAGGTCTGGGCCGACAGCTCGAGCTGCGCGCCGTGACGGGCTACCGCGACCACATCCTGCCAACGCAATGGAGCGTCGGCGATAACGATTTTTTCAGCCTGGGACATCTAAAACCTCTTTAACCTGATCGTCACGAAATGCATTCCCACGCAGACGGTTCGACACCTCGACGTGGGAACGAACCTCAAACCACCGCCGCCCGCCGCTGCACGAAGCGGTCGACATACTCGTCCGCCGGCGAATGCAGGATCTCTTTCGGCGTACCGACCTGGATCAGGCGGCCGTCCTTGAGGATCGCGATGCGGTTGCCGATGCGCACGGCCTCGTCGAGGTCGTGGGTGATGAAGACGATGGTCTTGTGCAGGGTCTTTTGCAGCTCCAGCAACTGGTCCTGCATCTCGGCGCGGATCAGCGGGTCGAGGGCGCTGAACGCCTCGTCCATCAGGATGATGTCGGTGTCCGCCGCCAGGGCGCGGGCCAGGCCGACACGCTGGCGCATGCCACCGGAGAGCTGGTGCGGGTATTTGTTTTCGTAGCCTTTGAGGCCCACGGTGTTGATCCAGTGCAGCGCGCGCTCGGCACACAGTTGCTTGCTCTCGCCGCGCACTTTCAGACCGTAGGCGACGTTGTCGAGCACGGTCTTGTGCGGCAGCAGGCCGAAGCTCTGGAACACCATGCTGATCTTGTGCCGGCGAAATTCGCGCAGGGCGTCCATGTCGTATTGCAGGATGTCCACGCCGTCCACCAGGATCGCGCCGCTGGTCGGGTCGATCAGGCGGTTGAAGTGGCGCACCAGCGTGGATTTGCCGGAGCCGGACAGGCCCATGATCACGAAGATTTCGCCGGTACCGATGCTCAGGGACAGGTCGTTGACCCCGACCACGCAACCGGTTTCGTTCAGCACCTGCTCCTTGGTCTTGCCCTGGCCGACCATGGCCAGCGCGTCCCTGGAACGGTTGCCGAAAATCTTGAAGACGTTTTTGACTTCGATCTTGCTCACGGTTGCGTTGCTCATTTGCTCACCTCATGCCGTGGCCGACCATACGCCTGGGTAATGCGGTCGATGACCACTGCGAGAATCACGATCGCCAGACCGGCTTCAAGGCCGCGTCCGACGTTGAGGGTCTGGATGCCCACCAGCACATCTTCACCCAGGCCACGGGCACCGATCATCGAGGCGATCACCACCATCGACAGGGCCATCATGGTGGTCTGGTTGATCCCGGCCATGATGCTCGGCAGGGCCAGCGGCAGTTGCACGCCGAACAGTTGCTGCCAGCGATTGGCGCCGAAAGCGTTGATGGCCTCCATCACTTCACCGTCGACCTGGCGGATGCCCAGATCGGTCAGGCGGATCAGCGGCGGCGCAGCGTAGATCACGGTGGCGAAAATCGCCGGCACCTTGCCCAGGCCGAACAGCATCAGCACCGGGATCAGGTACACGAAGCTGGGCATGGTCTGCATGATGTCGAGCAGCGGCATCAGGAACGAACGCAGGCGATTGCTGCGGGCCGAGAGGATCCCCAGCGGCACACCGATCAGAACCGAGATGACCGTGGCGACCATCATCAGCGCCAGCGTCTGCATCAGTTTGTCCCACAAGCCGACGGCGCCGACCAGGAACAGCAGACCAACGATCACGGCGGTGGTCACGAGCTTGCGCGTGGCGTGCCAGGCAACGCCCGCGACGATGGCCAGCATCAACCACCACGGTGCGGCGCGCAGCAGGCCTTCAAGGTTGACGATGGCCCACAGCAGGGTATCGGAGATATGGCGGAACACGTCACCGTAGTTGGTGACCAGTGCATCGACCCAACCGTTGACCCAGTCGGCGATGGAAAACGTAAAGCGTTCGGGAAACATAAGCGGCTCTCAATCAGAAATCTCAATCAAGCGATGACGGCAATTCTCCCGGCCAGCCTCACGGTTAGCCGGGAGGTATCGACCTACAGCGCCGCGTCGATTTTCTTGGCAGCGTCGTCGCTGACCCACGCATGCCAGACCTCAGGATGTTCCTTGAGGAAGATTTTCGCCAGTTTCGGCGACTCGATCCGCTCCTTGGTCATGCGACCCAGGTTCTGGTTCAGCAGGTCGATCGGCAGGTTGACCTTTTCCAGCACGGCCACCAGCTCCGGGGCTTCCTCGTGGAAGGTCTTGGACAGGCCGACCTTGATGGTCACGCGCTTGTCGACGCCCGGTTTCTCTTCCAGTTTGACCGCGTCGATCTGGCCCATCAGCGGGGTTGGCGACCAGTAGTAGAACAGGATCGGCTCGCCGCGCTTGTAGCTCGACAGCACCGCCGCATCCAGCGCCGGGCCGGTGCCCGGACGGAAGTTGGTGTAGCTGTTTTCCAGGCCGTAGCTTTTCAGCATTTCGCTGTTGTCCAGCTCGCAGGTCCAGCCGGCCGGGCAGTTGTAGAAGCGGCCCTTGGACGGCTCTTCGGCGTCCTTGAAAATCGCCGAGTATTTGCCCAGGTCAGCGATGTTTTTCAGGTCCGGCGCCTTGGCTTCGATCTTGCGCTTGGCATCGCCTTCGATCACGTAGCGCGGCACGTACCAGCCTTCAACCGCACCGACGACAGGCGCGCCGACTCCGACAACCTTGCCGGCCTTCTCAGCCTTGTTCCAGACCTCGCTGCGGCCGACCCACTCTTCGGCGAACACTTGAATATCGTTGCTGCTAAGGGCGTTTTCCATGGTGATGGAGTTGCCCGGCAGGCTGTCGGTCTTGCAGTCGTAACCTTTCTCCAGCACGACTTGCAGCACGTCGGTCAGCAACATCGCACTTTCCCAGTTCAGGCCGGCGAATTTCACCGGTTTGCCGGATTCGCACCAGCCGGCAGCCTGAGTTGCACCGGCACTGGCCAGCAGGCCCATGGACAGCAATGTGGTCAGCAGGGTCTTGTTCGATTTCATTGTTGTGACGCTCCTAATCATGAATTGGCTTACGGCAGTTCAAGAGGCATCCAGCCCTGTCCACGTCCAGATCAGGCCTGCGCCGCAGCGCGGCCGGTCCCGTTTGCTTCAGGTTGTACAACGCTGTTCTGCTCGACCGGCAGAATCAGGTGATCGGGCACGCTGCCGTGCCATTTCTTTGCGCACACGTAGTAAAGCGCAGCGGGCAGCACCAGACCGATGATCCACGAGATATCCACATCACCCAGTGCGGCCACCAGCGGACCGGTGTAGAACTTGGTGGAAATGAACGGCAGCTGCACCAGCACACCGAACACGTAGACGCTGATACCGAGGAGGTTCCAGCGACCATAGCGACCATTTGGGTCGGCCAGCGCCGGTACGTCATAGCGCTCGCGGGTGATGCAGTAGTAGTCCACGAGGTTGATCGCGCTCCACGGCGTGAAGAACGCCAGCAGGAACAGGATGAAAGACTTGAACGCCCCGAGGAACGAGTGCTGGCCGAGCAAGGCGATCAGGGTCGCCGCGCCGACGATCACCAGCACGAACACCAGACGCTGCATCCGGCTGACCGTCAGGTGGCCACGGAAGCCGCTGATGATGGTGGCGATGCACATGAAGCTGCCGTAGGAGTTCAGGGTGGAGATGGTCACCTTGCCGAACGCGATGCTGAAATACAGCAGCGCCGCGGTGGCACCGGTGCCACCCAGACCGACGATGTAAGCCACTTCATGGCCGGCGAACTGGCCGTTGGCCGAAGCCGCCGCGAACACGCCGAGGATCATCGCCACCTGCGCGCCGATCACCGAGCCGGCGCCGGCAGCAAAGAAGGTTTTCACCGAGGAAACCTTGCTCGGCAGGTAGCGCGAGTAGTCGGCTACGTAAGGGCCGAAGGCGATCTGCCAGGACGCCGCCAGCGACACCGCCAGCAGGAAACTGCTCCAGCTGAAGTGACGGATCTGCAGGAGTGCGCCGACGTCCACTTGACTCATCAGACGGCTGAACAGATAAACAAAAGCGATCACGCCAATGACACTGGCGATCCGGCCGATCCAGTGGATCACCCGATAGCCGAGCACCGTGACCACCACGATGACGCTGGCGAAAAGCAGGATGCCGACGGTGTCGCTGACCCCGAACAACTGGCCCAGCGCCTGACCGGACAGCACAGTGCCGGTCGCGGTGAAACCGAGGTACATCAGGCACACCAGCACGATCGGAATCGCCGCGCCATAAACCCCGAACTGCACACGGCTGGAGATCATCTGCGGCAGGCCCAGCTTCGGCCCTTGCGCCGCGTGCAGCGCCATGACGCCGCCGCCCAGCAGTTGACCGATCAACAGACCGATCAACGACCAGAACACATCACCGCCCAGCACCACGGCCAGGGCCCCGGTGACAATCGCGGTGATTTGCAGGTTGGCACCCATCCACAGGGTGAACTGACTGAATAGACGACCGTGTCTTTCCGCTTCCGGGATGTAGTCGATCGAACGCCTTTCGATCAACGGTTTGTTGCTTGCACGATCGGTGTTGCCAGCCATGATTCAACCTCTGTGGATTGTTCTGGGTTTTGTTGTTGTATTGGCTTGAACGGGAGCGAGCGCGCTCGCTCCCCCAGGTTTTTATTTGCCGGTGATCATCGGCAGGTTCAGCCCTTGCTCCTTGGCGCAGTCGATGGCGATCTGGTAACCGGCATCGGCGTGACGCATCACACCAGTGCCCGGGTCGTTGTGCAGCACGCGAGCGATGCGCTCGGCTGCTTCATCCGTACCGTCGCAGACAATCACCATGCCCGAGTGCTGCGAGAAGCCCATGCCGACGCCACCGCCGTGGTGCAACGAGACCCAGGTCGCGCCGCTCGCGGTGTTCAGCAAAGCGTTGAGCAGTGGCCAGTCGGAGACGGCATCGGAACCGTCCTGCATCGATTCGGTTTCACGGTTCGGGCTGGACACCGAGCCGGAGTCGAGGTGGTCGCGGCCAATCACGATCGGGGCCGACAGTTCGCCGCGACGGACCATTTCGTTGAACGCCAGACCGAGCTTGGCGCGCTGACCCAGGCCGACCCAGCAAATGCGTGCCGGCAGACCCTGGAAGCTGATGCGCTCGCGGGCCATGTCCAGCCAGTTGTGCAGGTGGGCGTCGTCCGGGATCAGTTCCTTGACCTTGGCGTCGGTCTTGTAGATGTCCTGCGGATCACCCGACAGCGCCGCCCAGCGGAACGGACCGATGCCACGGCAAAACAGCGGACGGATATAAGCGGGTACGAAACCCGGGAAGTCGAAGGCATTCTCGACGCCCTCTTCCTGGGCCATCTGACGGATGTTGTTGCCGTAGTCGAAGGTCGGGATGCCTTGCTTCTGGAAATCCAGCATGGCTTTGACGTGCACCGCCATCGACTGCTTGGCGGCCTTGATCACGGCCGCCGGTTCGGTCTTGGCGCGGGCGCGGTATTCGTTCCAGGTCCAGCCGGCCGGCAGGTAGCCGTTGAGCGGGTCATGGGCGCTGGTCTGGTCGGTGACCATGTCCGGACGCACGCCACGGCGGACCAGTTCCGGAAGGATTTCAGCGGCGTTGCCCAGCAGGGCGATGGAGATCGCCTTGCCTTCCTTGGTGTACTTTTCAATGCGCGCCAGCGCGTCGTCGAGGTCTTTGGCCTGCTCGTCGACGTAACGGCTTTTCAGGCGGAAATCGATGCTGACCTGCTGGCATTCAATGTTCAGCGAGCAGGCACCGGCCAATGTTGCAGCCAGCGGCTGGGCGCCACCCATGCCGCCGAGGCCGGCGGTCAGGACCCAGCGGCCCTTGAGGTTGGAGTCGTAATGCTGGCGACCGGCCTCGACGAAGGTTTCGTAGGTGCCCTGGACGATGCCCTGGCTACCGATGTAGATCCAGCTGCCGGCGGTCATCTGGCCGTACATCGCCAGGCCTTTGGCGTCGAGTTCGTTGAAGTGTTCCCAGGTCGCCCAGTGCGGCACCAGGTTGGAGTTGGCGATCAGCACGCGCGGGGCGTTGCTGTGGGTCTTGAACACGCCGACCGGCTTGCCGGACTGCACCAGCAGGGTTTCGTCGTCGTTCAGGTTGGTCAGGCTTTCGACGATCTTGTCGTAGCACTCCCAGTTACGTGCGGCACGGCCGATGCCACCGTAGACCACCAGCTCTTTCGGGTTCTCGGCCACTTCCGGGTCGAGGTTGTTCATCAGCATGCGCAGCGGCGCTTCGGTCAGCCAGCTCTTGGCGGTCAGCTTGTTGCCGCGCGATGCACGAATTTCAACGTCACGGAATTTAGTAGTTTTTGCGTCAGTCACGAAAAAGACTCCTCAGCGATCAATTCAAACCAACCCTGGCGATGGGCAAGCGGCTTGTGCGCTTCAATGCGCGACAAGCGAATCAGGGACGCTGCGGAGAATCTCGGACGACTCATACGCATACGTCTTTACTTGTACATACAAGCATATGCAATCGAGCGGCCAACTTGTTGGAGGGTTGATCAATAAAAATGCGGGGACGGCTGGAGGACGCCTGAATCAAGGGTTGTGGCGCGTATGAATTTTTTCGCGGGGTGGGTTTGAACAAGCGGAGGGCGAGTTCATGTGCGTGGTTTTGCGCCACGCTGGGGCGTTCGGTAACAAGTTGGTGCGCGTTCGGGAACGTCGGAATGAAAAAAGCCGCCGTTTTTAACAGCCCCTACAGGCGCTGTCCAAAGCGGCGGCTTTTCAAGGTTCGGATCAGCGTGCAGTCAGTTCGATCACACAGCAGCCCGCGTTGACGGCGATTTCCACCAGACCGGTGTTGCCGTCCAGTTGCAGGCAATCATGCCGGCCAAGTTGCGCAGCGCTGTCACCGACCTGCACTTGCAGCAACTCGCTGACGCTGAAAACGAGAACAGTGCCGGCGGAGCTGAAAAACCGCTGCTCGTCATCCAGCCACTGCAAACGAGCGCTGTAACGCTGCGGCGCATAGATCAGGTTGAAATCGCGGATCGCCCCGCCGAGCAGGGTGCAGGAGACCTGGCTTTCGCCGCTGAAGGCAAACGGGTCGAGGGGTAACAGCGGCCGGGTGTCGTCACCGTCTACGCACAGGGTCATGCCGTCGCCCTGCAACACCGTGATCACCCGTTGATAACCGGTAAACGTCGAGAAACCACCGGATTCGGCTATGTCAGCAATCGACAGACGCCAGCCGAAACCGTCGAGGCCGGCACCGGCGTCACGGGTGATTTCCTCGGTGCTGCCGCCGCCGTTCTTCCACGGCATGCGCGGGTAGCCTTCGGCGCGTAAAACCTTCAACTCTTTCATTTATGGAACCGACCTTCCAGACGATGACGGGAACCAGGGTGAATCAGGCGCGCAGCGGTTACCGGCTGACGGCCCGACCAGGTACGGCGACGGATCAGCAGGCACGGCTCACCTTTTTCGATCTGCAGCAGTTTGCATTCGGACGGCTCGGCGAGGATGGCTTCGACCACGTGTTCGCCTTCGGTCAGCGGCGCAACCTGGTTCAGATAGGCGTATGGCGTTTGCAGGGTGAAGTCCTGCTTGAGGTATTCCGGGGCGACCAGCGCGTTGACGAAACGGTCTTCGATCTGCACCGGAATGTCGTTTTCGTAATGCACGATCAGCGAGTGGAACACCTTCTGCCCTTCGCGCATATCCAGCGCCAGGGCGCGTTCGGAACCGGCGGCCTCTTCCTCCAGAGTGATCACCTGGCAGGTGTGGCGATGGCCACGGGAGGCGATTTCGTCGGCGATATTGTGCACTTCGAACAGCGCGGACTGGCTCTTCGGTTCGGCGACGAAGGTGCCGACGCCCTGCATGCGCACCAGCAGACCGTCGGCGGTCATCTCGCGCAGCGCGCGGTTGATGGTCATGCGGCTGAAACCCAGCTGGCTGACCAGCTCGCTTTCCGACGGCACGCGGTAATGCGGCGGCCAGTTACCACTGTCGATCTGCTGGGTGATCATCTGTTTGACGCGGGCGTACAAGGGCGCCGGACTGTCGCCCATGTTCGCGGCCAACGGAGAAACTGGAGGCGGAGTCGGCACGATGGATCCCTGTTCATTGGATAAGGTTGCTAGCTTGCCGGAGTTTACCGGGCAGGCAAACGTCTGTATATGTATATACAAATAACACACGATGGGGTGCTGAACCATGTCCGCCTTCTTTGCCGAACGCGCGCTGCTGCCTAACGGATGGGCCAACAATGTACGTCTCGAGGTCAGCGCCGATGGCGTATTGACCCGAATCCAGGCCGATTCCACCGCAGATGGCGCCGAACGGTTGAGCGGTCCGCTGCTGCCGGGCATGCCGAATCTGCACTCCCACGCGTTCCAGCGAGCGATGGCCGGGCTGGCGGAAGTGGCCGGCAATCCCAATGACAGTTTCTGGACCTGGCGCGATCTGATGTACCGGCTCGTCGGAAAAATCAGCCCGGACCAACTCGGCGTGATCGCCCGTCAGCTGTACATCGAAATGCTCAAGGCCGGTTACACCTCGGTCGCCGAATTCCATTACGTCCACCACGATCACAACGGTCAGCCGTACGCCGATCCGGCGGAGCTGGCGTTGCGTATCAGCCAGGCCGCCAGCTCCGCCGGCATCGGTCTGACACTGTTGCCGGTGCTCTACAGCCACAGCGGTTTCGGTGGCCAGACACCGAACGAAGGCCAGCGCCGCTTCATCAACAGCACCGAAAACTACCTGAAGCTGCAATCGCGCCTGCAACCGTTGCTGGCGCAGCAGAAGGCCCAGTCGCTGGGATTGTGTTTCCACTCGTTGCGCGCGGTCACGCCGCAGCAGATCAGCGAAGTGCTGGCGGCCAGCGACAAACAATGCCCGGTGCACATCCACATCGCCGAACAGCAGAAGGAAGTCGACGACTGCCTGAGCTGGAGCGGCCGCCGTCCGCTGCAATGGCTGTATGAAAACACCGAAGTCGATCAGCGCTGGTGCCTGGTCCACGCCACCCACGCCAATCCGGAAGAAGTCACGCTGATGGCCAAGAGTCGCGCCATCGCCGGCCTGTGCCTGACCACCGAGGCCAACCTCGGCGACGGGATTTTCCCGGCGGTGGATTTCCTCGCTGAGGGCGGGCGCATGGGTATCGGTTCCGACAGCCATGTGTCGTTGAGCGTGGTGGAAGAATTGCGCTGGCTGGAATACGGCCAGCGTCTGCGCGATCAGCGGCGCAACCGCTTGTATGGCGCGGATCAACCGATGGTTGGCCGCACGTTGTATGACGCCGCACTGGACGGTGGCGCTCAGGCGCTGGGCCAGCCGATTGGCGCGCTGGAGGTGGGCAAGCGCGCCGACTGGATTGTGCTCGATGGCAGCGATCCGTATCTGGCCACGGCCAGCGGCGACGGGATCCTCAACCGCTGGCTGTTTGCCGGTGGTGATCGTCAGGTGCGTGACGTGCTGGTCAACGGTCAGTGGGTCGTTCGCGACGGGCGACATGCCGGGGAAGAGGACAGCATTCACGCCTTCACCCAGGTCCTGCGAGACCTTTTGGGCTGACACAAAAAAACCTGTGGAGGGCAACCTCCACAGGTTTTTTGTTGCGCGTCAGTTGGACGTCTTGGCCATCTGCTGATCCGACGCCCGCCAGATCAAGCGCGTGGTGTCATAACCCTGCTGGCGCGCCTTGCTCAGCAGTTCCTCACGCACCACACCGTTGACGGTCGGCGTGCGGGACAACAGCCACAGGTAGCGACGGCTCGGATCGCCAACGATGGCAGTCTTGTAGTCGTCGCTGACGTACAGCACCCAGTATTGGCCCTTCGCCGAGCCCGGAATCAGCCGCGAAAACCAGGTGTCGAACTCGACCCACAATTTGTCGGTCTTGCCCGGTACCTGTGGATAAGCCGTGCCCTTGACCTCTTCCCATTGCCAGTCCTTGGTCAGGCAACGGTTGAACACGCCCAGGTTGCCGTCCGATTCGAGCGTGTAACGGGCTTCGGATTGTGCGCAGTTGCGCTGGAAATACATCGGCAGTCGCGCCAGCTCGTACCAGGTACCCTGATAACGCTTGAGATTGACGCTGTGGACTGTCTTGGGCGCCAGCGGATCTTCACCGGTGGTGGCGCAGCCGGCCAGTACCAGGCCGGCAAAAAGGACAAGCAATAACCGCTTCATTGTTTTTCTCCCGTGGGCGCGTAGCCCCGGTTTACTTCAGGCCTTGGCCGGAAAACATCAACACTTTGTCACCGGCGTACTGCACGCTGATAAAGCTGTTCTTGTCGCCCCAGGTGCAACTGGACATGCCGAGCGCACCCGAGCAGTCGGTAGGCTTGCCAAGCAGCGTCTCCACTTCGGCCTTGGCCATGCCGGCCGAGAGCTTCGAGTAGTTTTCCTGATTGACCTTGCTGCATGCGGCCAACAGCACGCAAAACGACAGAAGGGCGATAGATCGCAGCGACATGGTGTAACTCCTGGAACGGAAGGGGGATGGCCTGGCGCCAACCAGAAGCTTAGAAGAGAAAACCCCTGTCTGGTTCCCTCGACAGGTGGCTATTTATTGGCCCGCTCGTCCGGCATTCATCGGTAAATCAGACACTTTGTAGGGCTATTGAGCATTTCGTCGCCTTTAACAAAAGCGTCCTCATCTTTGTCGCGCGGCGGTCGAAATAAGAGCAGCGCAAAGCCCGAGAGTGTGGCAAATTGCCGCCCTTTCTTGACCAGCCCCTTCGCGGTAGCTCACTTAATGACCAGAAACATGAAATTCAGCCACAAGATCTTGTTGGCTGCCGCCCTCGTGGTGGCCGTAGCGTTCGCCTGTTTCATTTTGTTCAACGACTATCGACAACGCGAAGCCTTGCAAAGCAGCACCGAAGCATCAATGCAGGAACTGGGCAGCCTGACCACCAGCAACATCCAGACCTGGCTGGAAAGCCGCATCCAGTTGCTGCAATCGATGTCGCAGCAGGTTGTCGCCGACGGCAGCGCTCCGGCCAGCCTGAAGCGCATCATCGACCTGCCCGCCTACACCGGCAATTTCCAGCTCAGCTATTTCGGCGGCGCCGACGGCGTGATGTTCTCGGTCCCGGCCGGCAATCGCGCGCCGGACTACGACCCACGCGCCCGTGGCTGGTACAAGGCCGCGAACAGCGCCCAGCAGACCATCGTCACTGAACCGTACATCGCCGCGTCGTCGGGCAAACTGGTGATCACCGTCGCCACCCCGGTACAGCGCCAGGGCCAGATGATCGGCGTGGCCGGCGCCGACATCGACCTCACCAGCGTCAGTGCGATCATCAACTCGCTGAACTTCGGTGGCCACGGCCACGCGTTCATCGTCAGTGCCGACGGCAAGATCCTGATCCATCCGGACAGCAAACTGGTACTCAAGACCCTGGCCGAGGCCTATCCAAGCGGTGCGCCGAAAGTCAGCCCGGGCCTGAAAGAAGTCGAGTTCGACGGCAAGACCCAACTGATCTCCTTCACCCGCGTCAACGGCGTACCGTCGGCCGACTGGTACGTGGGCCTGGTGCTGGACAAGGACACCGCATTCTCGATGCTCAGCGAGTTCCGCACCTCGGCGCTGATCGCCATGGTGATCGCCGTCGTCATCATCATCGCCCTGCTCGGCATGCTGATCCGCGTGCTGATGCAGCCGCTGCTGACCATGGGTCGCGCCATGCATGACATCGCCGAAGGCGAAGGCGACCTGACCAAGCGTCTGGTGATCCATGGCCACGACGAATTCGGTGCGCTGGGCCTGTCGTTCAACCGTTTTGTCGAGCGTATCCACACCTCGATCCGCGAAGTGTCCTCGGCCACCGGGCAGGTCAACGAAGTCGCGCTGCGCGTGGTCGCGGCGTCCAACTCGTCGATGTTCAACTCCGACCAGCAGGCTTCGCGCACCAACAGCGTGGCCGCTGCAATCAATCAGCTCGGCGCCGCTGCCCAGGAAATCGCCCAGAACGCCGCCCTCGCCTCGCAACACTCCAGCGATGCGCGCAGCCTGGCGGTCGACGGCCAGCAGGTTGTGGATAAAACCATCCACGCGATGCAACAGTTGTCGGCGAAGATCAGCGACTCCTGCGGCAACATCGAAACCCTGAACAGCAACACCGTGAACATCGGGCAGATTCTGGAAGTGATCACCAGCATCTCCCAGCAGACCAACCTGCTGGCGCTCAACGCCGCCATCGAAGCGGCCCGTGCCGGTGAGGCCGGTCGCGGATTCGCCGTGGTCGCCGACGAAGTGCGCAACCTGGCACACCGCACCCAGGATTCGGCGCAGCAAGTGCAGAGCATGATCGAAGAACTGCAGGTCGGCGCACGTCAGGCGGTCGGCATCATGACCGAGAGCCAGCGCGAGAGCGAAAGCAGCGTTGGCATCGCCAACCAGGCCGGCGAGCGTCTGGAAAGCGTGACCCAGCGCATCGGCGAGATCGACGGCATGAACCAGTCGGTGGCGACCGCGACCGAAGAGCAGACGGCGGTGGTCGAGTCGATCAACGTCGACATCAACGAGATCAACACGCTGAACCAGGAAGGTGTGGAAAACCTGCAGGCGACGTTACGCGCTTGTGCGGATCTGGAGCAGCAGGCTGCGCGGTTGAAGCAGTTGGTGGGTAGTTTCCGGATCTAAGGCGCTCTCACTGATCTCTTCGCGGGCTTTACTGCGAAGAGGTCAGTCGTCTTGATGGTGATTCAGAAACTCGACCCCGGCTGCGAAAGAAACGCCAACTCCTCCGCCGTAGACTCCCTCCCCAACACCGCATTGCGATGCGGAAACCGCCCGAACCGCGCAATCACCCGCTGATGCCGCTCGGCATAATCCAGGTTGTCGGCAAACACCCCGCGCTCCGCCTCCGGCTGTTCAGCCACCAGTTCGATGAATCGCGAGACTGCTTCGTTCTGCACCGCGAGATTTTCGCAGTGTTCGAAGACGAGGTAGATGAAGAGGCGCTGAATCGGTTTCAACTGCCGGTCGAAATCCGCCGCAATGCCTTGGGCAACCAGTTTTTGCGCCCGCAGATCACCGGAAAAAGCCTTGGGTGTATCGCGAAAGATCATGCGCGGGAGTTGATCGAGCAGCAGCACCACCGCCAGCCAACCTTCGGGACATTGCGTCCACTCGGTCAATTCGCCGGCGAGGGCCTGATCGACAAAGACCCCGAAACGCTCACGCGCTTCGAGGTCCTGACTGTCTTTCTTGCCGAACCACAACTTGCCCTGTTGCGCCGTCACTTCAGTCGCTGACTCGGCATGACCGAACCACCAATCGAGCAACGGCTGCCAGGGCGCGGTCATGGTTTATTCCTTGTGGTAAGCCGTGGCGCGGGCGACTTCTTCTTTCGAGCCGAGGAACACCGCTACGCGCTGGTGCAGGCCTTCAGGCTGGATGTCGAGGATGCGCTGGTGACCGTCGGTGGAAGCGCCGCCTGCCTGTTCCACCAGGAACGACATCGGGTTGGCTTCGTACATCAGGCGCAGTTTGCCTGGCTTGGACGGCTCGCGGCTGTCGCGCGGGTACATGAACAGACCGCCACGGGTCAGGATGCGGTGCACGTCGGCAACCATCGCCGCGACCCAGCGCATGTTGTAGTTCTTCTTCAGCGGGCCTTCTTCACCGGCCAGCAGTTCCGAAACGTAGCGCTGTACCGGAGCTTCCCAGTGACGCTGGTTGGACATGTTGATGGCGAATTCCTGGGTGCTTTCAGGAATGGTGATGTCTTCGTGGGTCAAGACGAAGCTGCCCATTTCGCGGTCCAGGGTGAAACCCTTCACGCCGTTGCCCAGGGTCAGGATCAACATGGTTTGCGGACCGTAGATCGCGTAACCGGCCGCGACCTGCTGGGTACCTGGCTGCAGGAAGGCCTTTTCGTTCAGGGCTTCGTTCTGGCTCAGGTATTCGTTCGGGCAACGCAGCACGGAGAAGATGGTGCCGACCGGGGCGTTGATGTCGATGTTCGACGAACCGTCCAGCGGGTCGAATACCAGCAGGTAGGCGCCTTTCGGGTATTTGCCCGGGATCTGGTAGGCGTTGTCCATTTCTTCGGACGCCATGCCGGCCAGGTGACCGCCCCACTCGTTGGCTTCGAGAAGGATTTCGTTCGACAGCACGTCGAGTTTCTTCTGCACTTCGCCTTGCACGTTTTCCGTGCCCATGCTGCCCAGAACACCGCCCAGGGCGCCTTTGGACACGGCGTGGCTGATCTCTTTGCAGGCACGCGCCACCACTTCGATCAGGAAGCGCAGATCGGCAGGAGTGTTGTTGCTGCGGGTCTGCTCAATCAAATAGCGACTCAGGGTAACGCGGGACATGGACGGCTCCGGTGGAATGGGGGGCTGAAAACCCGCGCAGTTTACAGGGAGTCTGAAACCGTAGCGAGCAATGACGCCCGCTAACGTGCGTCGGGTGCAATTCCTGCTATCAGACGTGATGAATCCGGGAGAGTTCAGGCATCGGATTCAGCGTAGTTGGAAACCCGACGGATGTGGAGGCCACACCCGTCTTATTCAGGACTTCGCCGGTGGCTTGCGCAGCAGACTGAAGGCCATCGCAGCCAGAAACAGCACACTCAACAGTAATACCGCCCACAATCCGATTTTCTTCCAGTTGGTCTCGGCGACAGCTGCTGTCGTCGCCGTCGTTGTCTGCGTCGCGACTGCATCACCCTGCACCGTGGCCTTGCCCAGCGTGGCCAGTTTCTCCGGTTTGAAATCGGGGATCAGCGTGGTCAGCGGCAGGTTTGCCGTTCTCACCGTCGGATTGCCCAGCGCCAGGCTGTAAGGCCCGTCACCCCGGGCAAGGAAGATCACTTGAGTGGCGCGCACCGCGTACTTGATGCTCGGCGCCTGCTCGCCGAGGCCGCCACCGCGTTCGTCGACGGTCAGCTTCAACTGCTGCACGGTCTGGCCGTAGAGCTGCAATTCGTTCTGCACCACGTCCTGGCCGTTCTGGGTCAGGCGATAGAGCAAGCCGCTGCTCAACGGCTGCCACGGCAGACTGGTTTCGCGGCGTCCCGAGAGCGTCACCGGCGCCAGGCTGTTGGGCTGTTTCAATTCGATCTGGACCCGCTCGACATTCAGCCCCATCGGCAACTGCCAGGTGTATTCCCCGGCCTTGGTGCTGCTGCCGGCCAGCGCTGGCGACCAGACCAGCGGCAACGGCAGGTTTTGCGGGTCGCTGCTTTTCAGTTGCGCTGAGGTCAGGGTCGGGGCCGCATTGGGCGAATCCCACAGCAGGCGCAGGTAACGCGCCGATTGCCCCGGCAGCGCGACTTCATGCTGTTCGATGCGCTCATCGGAAAAAGTCAGGCGCGCGACCTGGCCTTCACCCCACGGTTGCCAGTGCTGCAGGTCGTCGCTGGCCTCGATGCTGAAACGCTGGAAGCCGTCGCGCTCGCTGGTCCAGTCGAGGATCAGTTGCTGCAAGGGTGCCTTGATCGCGCTGGCATCCAGCAGCCAGCCGCGCAGCACTTCCTCGCCCGCTTCCAGCTGGCTGGAGGGCTGCACTTCCACCAGCGTGCCGGTGGTGGTCGACTGGACGCGCACGCTCGGCGCGCGTTCGGTGGCATCCGCCGAGTTGTACAGCGGGAACCACTTCACCGTGTTCATGTGGCCGTCATCGCGGGTTTGCGCCGATTCCCGGGCCAGCGCATAGGCCTGCGGCTCACCGGCGGCGTTGAACACCCGCAGATCGCTGAGATCGGTCTGGCGGGCCTGCAATTGCACGCTCAGCGGCAGTTCGAGGCGATACCACGGGCCTGCGCCGCTGACCGACAACGGCACCTGCGCGGCAAAGTCCGCCGGTTTTTCCTGGGCGCCGGCCGTCATGGCCACGCCCAGCAACAGCCACCCGAGATTAAGCTTGCGACTCAAGACGACACTCCTTCGGTTTCCGGGGCCGGTTTGTCCGCCGCCGGTGCAGCTTCGACGCGTTTGGGCGGCAGCGGCGCGAAGTAGCCCACCACCAGCAGCAACACGCCGACGCCGATAAACGAGACGATCCGCGCCAGCCCGCCACGGTTGCTCAATTCGACAAAAATCAGTTTGGCCACCACCAGCGCAATCAGCGCCGCACCGATCAGCCACACTTCGCGGCGATGGCGCAGATGCCCGCCGATCATCAGCCCGAGCGCCATCAGCGTCCAGACGATGGACAACCCGGCCTGCACCAGCATCGATTCGAGCAACAGGTCCAGCTCGAACGGAATCCCCGCCCAATGGTGCGCCGCCCGGGTCACCAGCGCGGTGCACAAGGCGAACAGCGAAACACCGGCGATCAGTTGCAAAGCGTGAGCGGCGTAATCCTTGCGGATCGACAGCTCGGTGACCGCACTGCGCGACCAGACATAGACGCTGAACAACGCGATCAACAGGCCCAGCTCCAGCGGGTTGATCAGCGGCACGTAAGGCAGCGGTTCGGCGTTGCCGTCGCTCACGCCGTTCGCCAGCCAGAACCAGGCAAGCATCAACACTGCCAGCGGCGCCGCCGCGTACAAGCGGTACTCACGAGGGAACGCTGCCACCGGCCACGGCCAGTTGCGCGGCGCGGCCATCAGCAACAGATACACGCTCGGCAGAATCGCCCAGCCCAGCCAGCGCCAGGCGTTGTATTGCTCGGACAACAGCAGCAGGCCGTAGCGCAACTCCAGCGCCAGCACGCCGATCAGCAGCCAGCAACCGAGCACATGCGCGGTGCTCAAGGCCCGCGCCGGCAGCATCGGCGCCAGACGCCGCAGGCTGAAGAAATGCACCGCGAACACTGCTGCCCACGCCAGCCAGCCGAAGTTGGCCGCCGGGTGATAACGCGAGTGCCACGCAGCGAGCAACACCAGTCCGGCCGCCGGAATCAGCAGGGTGCAAAGCAACCCGAGCGACGGCCATTTCAGGCGCAATGCCAACAGCGTCCACAATGCGACACTCAACGCGGCGACCAGCAGCAACAGCGTTGCCTGCAGATTCAGCGGCGCAAACCGCAACACCTCGCTGACCCACGCCAGCGCCCACCAACCGGCACCCCACACCAGCAGCACTTCGGACAACCGCTGCAAACTCAGCACATCGAATGCCGAAGCGTGATTACCCAATTGCAGGCGCCACGCACCGATCATCGCCGCCAGCCCCAGCACCAGTGGCGTCCAGAATCCGCCATGGGCCAGCGGCCGCAGACCTTCGCTGGACAACGGCCCGAGCAACTCGGGACCGGCCAGCAAAAACGCCGCGCCGCCGATCAGTTGCAACAACAGACCAAAGACAAAACTCACGCGCTGCTTGAGGTACAGACTGAGCCAGATGATCAGCAAGCCACTGGCCGCCCACACCGCACTTGCGGTCTGCCACGGCAGCACGAACAACACCGCCAGATTGATCAGCACCAGCCCTGCCAGCAGCACCACCGACAAACCGCGCAACAGACGAACATCGCTGCGCACCATCTCGTCGCGTGCCGCCAGCAGCATGCCGGCGATCAGCGCCAGACCGATCAGCGAGGCACTGAGCAAACCGCTCCAGCCAGCGCTGAACACGGCTGCCGAATCCTCACCCGCCCCTTGCAGGCGCAGCAGGAACAGCGCACCGCCCAGCAGTTGCACGGCAAACGCGGTGAACAGGAACGTGCGCGATTGCAGGCGCAAGCCGACGAACAAGGTCACCAGACCGGCCAGGGCCCAACTGATTGCCGTGAACTGGACGAAGAAAAACAGCGGCGCCAGCAGATAGAGAAAGCCCAGGCCCAGACTGGCCATCACCGGCAAGCTCTCTCGCTCCCAAGCTGAAGTCTGGTCCGGCAACGCCTTGCGCAATTGATAGAAACTGAACAACAGCGCCAACCCGAGCATCAACGCCCCCAGCGGTGCACCGTCGAGCAGACTGGCTTCGCCAGCGCGCAAGTGGCTGGTAAACGCCAGCGCCGAACCCAGTTGCAGCAGCATCGCAAACGCCCGGGCCAACGGGCGATGTTGACGCAGACCCAGCCAGAAAATCCCCGCGCCCTCCACCGCCCAGGCCGCAGAAGTCCAGCGCGCATCCAGCCCCAATGGAATCGCCAGGCTGGCGAAAATCACCCCGAGCGCCAGGCAGGTCTCGCCCAGCAACAAAGCGCGACCGCCCATCAGCACCCGGGCGAGGGCCATGTAAATCATGCCCAGTGCCAGTGCACTGAACGCGGCGGCAAATTCCAGATGCTGGATAAGCGCAAATTGCAGGCCGAAACCCACCAGCGGCGGCCCGAACAGCATGGTGCCGTCGACGTAGTCGCCCTTGCGCGCCGACCAATTCAGCAGCGCCTCGCGATCGCCTTCCGCCGGGGCGTCCGGCATGTCCAGCAGCTTGCGACGGGCGAACAGCAGGCCGATGGCCAGATACATCAAGAAGAACAGAATCAGGAACGGCTCGGTGCTCCACAGCAATTCCGGTGCATACGAACGCAGGCCCCAGGCGAAACCGATGCCGAAGGTGCCGGCGAAACCGATCAGGTTGAGCAGGCGCCAGGCCTTGAACCAAGCAATGGCCAGAATGCCGGCGTTGAGCAACGCGAAATAGCTGAACAGCGCGACATGGTTGCCGGCGCCGGTGGAGGTCAGGATCGGCGCGGCAAACCCGCCAAGCGCAGCAACGCAGGCCAGGGCCAGGGAATCCTGGGTGATGGCCAGAATGGCCGAGAACACCGTCACGGCCACCAGCAATCCCAGCGCAGCGGACGGATCGAGCAGCGGATGCAGGCGCATCGCCGCAAACACCGTCAGGTACAACACTGCGATCCCGGTGCCCTGCAGCATCAAGGCGTAGCTCGTGTTGCGATGGCGCAACCACCAGCCCAGCGCCAGCAATCCCAACGCCGCTGCCGCGACCCCGGCATAACGCATTTCGATCGGCACCACCATGCCTTCGGTGGCGTAGCGCAGCAGGAAGGCCAGGCCGAAGAACAACAGCACCACGCCGACCCGCAGCACGGTGTTGCCACCGAACAGCCAGTTGCGCGCAGCACTGATGCCGCGCTCGATGAGGTTCGGGCCTCGGGGTTCGGCAGGTTGCTGTGGTTCGGGAGAGTCGGGGGTTACGGCGTCGAGCTGCCAGACATCCGCCGGCAAAGGTTGACTGGTTTCGCTGGCCACAGCGGAGATCGGTTCAAGTTCGGGCGGCAGTTCCCAGACCAGCTCGGGGGCATTGACGGGGGCTTCTTCGGCAACCCGGACCGGCTCGACAGCGGCTTCGGTAGTCGGCTCGACACTGGGCGGCGTGGTACGCACACCGGCGCCTTCGAGCAGAAACAGCCGCTGCTCGACAGCCTGCAAGGCGACTTTCGCCTGTTCAAGTTGAGTCTTGTGCTCGGCACTCTGCGAGCCGAGCCGGGCGATCCGGATCGTCTGGCCAATCACCAGGCCCAGTAGCGCCCCCAACAGCGCGCTACTGAACGACTCGTCGAGCAGCCAACCGAGCACCAGCCCGATCAACATGAACATCCATTGCATGGTCGATATCCCTGAGCAGCCCCGGAACGGGGCGAAATCAGGGCTCAGTATATCGGCCCGGCCCAACAAGCGTGGGGCCGGGCGCACATTTGTCGCTAAAAGTTACTCCAGTGCCTTCCAGATATCCGTGGCGTACTCGCGAATCGTCCGGTCCGAAGAGAACCAACCCATCCGCGCGGTGTTCAACACCGCCGAACGCCACCAGTTGTTGGAATCGTGCCAGAGCGCATCGACGCGCATCTGCGCTTCCCAGTACGAGTCAAAGTCGGCGCAAACCAGGAAGCGGTCGTAGTCCACCAGCGAATCGATCAGCCCGGTATAGCGCGAGGTGTCGTCCGGCGAGAACACGCCGCTGCGGATCGCCTGCAACACGTCGTTAAGACGATGGGACGCCGCAATGTCCGGCACCGCGCTGAACTCGTGGTTCTGCTTGCGCGCTTCGACCTGCTGGGCGCTCAGGCCGAAGATGAACATGTGCTCGGCGCCGATGCGCTCGCACATTTCCACGTTGGCACCGTCGAGGGTGCCGATGGTCAGCGCGCCGTTGAGGCCGAACTTCATGTTGCTGGTGCCCGACGCCTCGAAACCGGCGGTGGATATCTGCTCGGACAAATCCGCCGCCGGGATGATGCTCTCCGCCAGACTGACGTTGTAGTTGGGCAGGAACACCACCTTCAGCAACCCGCGCACGGTCGGGTCGTTGTTCACCACCCGGGCGATATCGTTGGTCAGTTTGATGATCAGCTTGGCCTGGTGATAACTGGCCGCAGCCTTGCCGGCGAAGATCTTCACTCGCGGCACCCAGTCGGTTTCCGGCTGGGCGCGAATCGCCTGATACAGCGCCACGGTGTGCATCAGGTTGAGCAGTTGACGTTTGTACTCATGGATCCTTTTGACCTGCACGTCGAACATCGCCGCCGGGTTGACCGCGATCCCCAGCCGCTCGTGGATCAGGTAGGCGAGCGCCTTTTTGCTGTGCAGCCGCTGCTCGGCGAAGGCCTTGCGGAAGGCCGCTTTTTCGGCGAACGGTTCAAGGTCCAGCAGGCGCTCTTCGGGGTTGTCCAGCACATCCGGCCCGAGAGCATCGACCAGCATCGAGGTCAGTTCGGAGTTGGCCTGGTACAGCCAGCGGCGGAAGGTGATGCCGTTGGTCTTGTTGTTGATCCGCTCCGGATAGAGCTTGTGCAGTTCAGCGAACACGGTCTTGCGCATCAGTTGCGTGTGCAGGCCCGATACGCCGTTGACGCTGTGGGAGCCGAGGAACGCGAGATTGCCCATGCGCACCCGGCGGCCGTTGTCCTCTTCGATCAGCGACACCGCGCGCAGCACGTCGAAATCGTGGATGCCCTTGGCCCGCAGCGAATCGATGTGCTGGGCGTTGATCAGGTAGATGATCTGCATGTGCCGCGGCAGCATGCGTTCCATCAGGCCCACCGGCCAGGTCTCCAGTGCTTCGGGCAGCAGCGTGTGGTTGGTGTACGAGAGCGTATCGACGGTGACTTGCCACGCTGCATCCCAGGCCACGTCGTAGACATCCACCAGGAGACGCATCAGTTCGGCGACGGCGATCGAGGGGTGCGTATCGTTGAGCTGGATTGATGCGTGATCGCCCAGGGTCAGCACCGAGGTGTGCATGTTGCGATGGCGGCGCAGCAGATCCTGAAGGGACGCTGCGACGAAGAAGTATTCCTGACGCAGGCGCAGTTCCTGCCCGGCTTCGGTGCTGTCCGCCGGATACAGAACGCGGGAGATACTTTCGGCCCGGGCCACTTCGGCCACAGCGCCGAGGTGATCACCGGCGTTGAAGCGCTCCAGATGCAAGTCCTCCATCGCCCGGGCGCGCCACAGACGCAAGGTATTGACGCTCGCCCCGCGCCAGCCGACCACCGGAGTGTCGTAGGCAATCGCCCGCACGGTTTCCGCCGGGTGCCAGACCTGTTTGCTCTTGCCGCTGACATCGGTGACGGTTTCGACGCTGCCACCGAAGCCGATGCTGTAGACGACCTCCGGCCGCTCGAACTCCCACGGGTTGCCGAAATCCAGCCAGTGCTCGGTCTGCTCCTGCTGCCAGCCATCGACGATGGCCTGGCGAAACAGCCCGTGCTCATAACGAATGCCATAGCCGTGACCGGCGATGCCGAGGGTCGACATGCTTTCCATGAAGCACGCCGCCAGCCGTCCGAGGCCACCGTTGCCCAGCGCTGCGTCGGGCTCCAGCAGGCGGATGCGCTCCAGATCCACACCCAGTTCGGTCAGCGCCTCACGGGCGACGTCGAGCAGACCGAGGTTGCTCAGGCTGTCGTACAGCAAACGGCCGATGAGAAATTCCAGCGAGAGGTAATACACCCGCTTCTGACCTTTGCGGTAGATCTGCCGGGTGTGGTCCATCCAGTGCTCGACCATGTGGTCCCGGGCCGCCAGAGCGATGGCTTCGAACCAGTCATGGTCGAAGGCGTGATCCGGGTCTTTGCCTACCGCGTAGGTGAGTTTGGTCAGGACGGCGTCGCGGAATGCGGCCACCTCTGCTTCGCGAACTAGTGGTTCTTGAGTCATCGATAGGACCTCGAGCGAGCGGGGAATTGTCAGAGCCTAGACGGTCTGACCGACGGTGGGGGCTCTGGTTCGGCAGTTTTTCCTGAGAGTGCGGGATCGTTCGGCAATACCTTGGCGAATGCCTGAATGAATGCAGGGGCCGTGCCGAATTGTCGGCCCCGGTGATGACAGAAAGAAAAAATCTGGCGAAAGGTTGTTCAAAAATCCACCAGTCCCGGTATGATCGCGCGCCCTGACGCACACGCCTGGTAAACCCCGATGATGAAGCCCAACCTGATCGCCGCAGCCGAGATCGACCGTCTCGATACCTGGGCCAAATATTCGGCCCCGATGTGCGGCTCGTGCGTTTCCAGCTGCTGCACGCTGCCGGTCGAGGTCAAGATCAAGGATCTGGTGCGCATCGGCGTGGTCGACGAGTTCGAACTGGGCGACCCGCCGAAGAACATCGCCAAGCGCCTGCAAAAGGAAGGTCTGGTGGAGCGCTTCAACCAGAAGTCGGGGATCTTTACCCTCCAGCGCATGAGTAACAACGATTGCTACTACCTGGATCGCAAGAGCCGGTTGTGCACCATTTATGACAAGCGCCCGGACACCTGCCGCAACCACCCGAAGATCGGCCCGCGCCCGGGATATTGCGCGTACAAGCCGAAGGAAGTGGAGCGGGTGCAGAATTCGCGGTCGATCGAGAAGTTCTGATCCTTCCAGATATCTGCATCAGACTTTAGATCCAACCCTCACCCCAGCCCTCTCCCCGAGGGAGAGGGAGCTAACCGAGGTGTCTTGCGCTATCCATCGACCTGAAAGAACGAGTCGATTATGGATTCGGCACAGCCAGATCAGGTCGGCGTATTTCTTGAGCATCCCCCATTCGGTTCCCTCTCCCTCGGGGAGAGGGCTAGGGTGAGGGGGCTCTTGAGGTTCACCACGCTTCCCCAGACAAACAAAAACGCCCCCGGTCTCTCGACCGGGGGCGTTTTTTCAAGCCTGGGCTAAATTACGCCTTGGCTTTCTTGGCAGCGCGGGTACGCTCGCTTTCGTCCAGGATCTTCTTGCGAAGACGGATGGACTTAGGAGTAACTTCGCACAGCTCGTCTTCCTGGATGTATTCCAGAGCCTGTTCCAGGGTGAAGCGAACAGGTGGTACCAGAGCGATGGTTTCGTCTTTACCCGAAGCACGCATGTTGTCGAGCTTCTTGCCTTTGGTTGGGTTTACACCCAGGTCGTTGTCGCGGGAGTTCTGACCAACGATCTGACCGTTGTAGATCTCCTGGCCGTGTTCTACGAACAGCTTGCCACGAGCCTGCAGGGTTTCCAGGGAGTAGGTCAGTGCCTTGCCGGTTTCAACCGAAACCAGAACGCCGTTCTGACGGCCGGACATGTGGCCCGACTTCACTGGAGCGTAACGATCGAAGATCGAGGTCAGGATGCCAGCACCGTTGGTCAGGGTCAGGAACTGGTTACGGAAACCGATCAGACCGCGAGCAGGGATGTTGTATTCCAGACGAACACGGCCCTTGCCATCCGGCACCATGTTGCTCAGGTCGCCTTTACGCAGACCCATCTCTTCCATGACCTTGCCCTGCGATTCTTCAGGGATGTCGATGGTCACGTTTTCGAACGGTTCCTGCTTCACGCCGTCAACTTCACGGATGATCACTTCAGGACGGCCCAGGGCCAGCTCGAAGCCTTCGCGACGCATGGTTTCGATCAGTACCGACAGGTGCAGCTCACCACGGCCGGATACCTTGAACTTGTCAGCCGAGTCGCCTTCTTCAACGCGCAGTGCAACGTTGTACAGCAGCTCTTTGTCCAGACGATCCTTGATGTTACGGGAGGTCACGAACTTGCCTTCTTTACCGCAGAATGGCGAGTCGTTTACCTGGAAGGTCATGGAAACGGTTGGCTCGTCAACGGTCAGAGGCTTCATCGCCTCGACAGTGTTGATGTCGCACAGGGTGTCGGAGATGAACAGCTCGTCGAAACCGCTGATGCAGACGATGTCGCCGGCCGCTGCTTCTTCAACGTCAACGCGGTGCAGACCGTGATGACCCATCAGCTTCAGGATACGACCGTTGCGGCGCTTGCCGTTGGCGTCGATAGCCACAACCGGAGTGTTCGGCTTGACGCGACCACGAGCGATACGGCCAACACCGATAACACCCAGAAAGCTGTTGTAGTCCAGAGCGGAGATCTGCATCTGGAACGGACCGTCACGGTCTACAGCCGGAGCTGGAACGTGGTCGACAACCGCTTGGTACAGCGCGGTCATGTCTTCGCCCATGGCGGTGTGGTCCAGACCGGCGATGCCGTTCAGGGCCGAAGCGTAAACAACCTGGAAGTCCAGTTGTTCTTCGGTTGCGCCCAGGTTGTCGAACAGATCGAAGATCTGGTCCAGAACCCAGTCAGGACGCGCGCCCGGACGGTCAACCTTGTTGATCACCACGATCGGACGCAGGCCGGCTTCGAAAGCCTTCTTGGTCACGAAACGGGTTTGCGGCATAGGGCCGTCTTGAGCGTCGACCAGCAGCAGCACGGAGTCAACCATGGACATTACGCGTTCAACTTCGCCGCCGAAGTCGGCGTGGCCCGGGGTGTCCACGATGTTGATGTGGTAGCCGTTCCAGTTGATGGCGGTGTTTTTCGCCAGAATGGTAATGCCGCGCTCTTTTTCCTGGTCGTTGGAGTCCATCACGCGCTCGTCGTTGAGCTCGTTGCGCTCCAGGGTGCCGGATTGACGCAGGAGTTTGTCTACCAGGGTGGTCTTACCATGGTCAACGTGGGCAATGATGGCGATGTTGCGTAGATTTTCGATCACTTGTGTATCTCGATCAGAGGATTCGGTTTGCTGACAAGTCTTGGCAGCGATTAGCAGTAGTGTCCGGCATGGCCGTTACAGCTTGACGGCGGTGTCGGGGGGCCGGTGACGCAGGCCACAGGCAAACAGCCCCGGGCACTTAGCTCGGTCGATAAACGCGCACATTGGCATGCCCCTCACTGAGCAAATGGTGAGCATGCAGGCGACTCATCACGCCTTTGTCGCAATACAGCAGGTACTGGCGAGTAGGGTCCAGTTCCTTGAAACGTGCGTTCACTGCATAGAACGGCATCGTCTGTACTTCTATGCCCTCGAGTTCCAGCGGCTCATCCTCGGCGGCATCCGGGTGACGGATGTCGATGACGATCTGGCCGGCCAGTGCCTCGCTGACTTCTTCGATTTGCAAATCCTGGCCCAATTCGTCGATCACCCGATCGATCGGCACCAGTCTGGCGTTTGCGAGCGCACGCTCGAGCACCGCCATGTCGAATTCCTGCTCTTCGTGCTCGACCCGGCCACGCTTGGCGGCGGTCTTCGGGTTGACCGAAATGACCCCGCAGTACTCCGGCATGTGCCGGGCGAAATCGGCGGTGCCGATCTCGTTGGCCGTGTCGATGATGTCCTGCTTGTGGGCGACGATCAGCGGACGCAGGACCAGTTTGTCGGTCACGCAGTCGATCACCGACAGGTTCGGCAGCGTCTGGCTCGACACCTGGGAGATCGCCTCGCCGGTGACCAGCGCATCAATGTGCAGGCGCTCGGCGATGGCCGAGGAGGCGCGCAACATCATACGCTTCAATACGACGCCCATATGACTGTTATCGACCTTGCCGAGAATTTCGCCCAGGACTTCTTCAAATGGAACACTGACAAATAGCACGCGTTGCGAGCTGCCGTACTTCTTCCAGATGAAATGCGCGACTTCCATCACGCCCAGTTCGTGGGCACGACCGCCCAGATTGAAGAAGCAGAAGTGCGCCATCAGGCCGCGACGCATGATCTGGTAGGCCGCAACCGTCGAGTCAAAGCCGCCGGACATCAACACCAGCGTCTGCTCCAGCGCACCGAGCGGGTAGCCGCCAATGCCATTGTGCTGGCTGTGGATGACAAACAACCGTTTGTCGCGAACTTCGATGCGGACTTCGATTTCCGGCGCTTTCAGGTCGATTCCGGCGGCACCGCACTCACGGCGCAGCTTGCTGCCGACGTATTTTTCGACGTCCATCGAGCTGAATGCATGCTTGCCCGCACGTTTGCAGCGCACCGAGAAAATCTTCCCGGCCAGTGCATCGCCGTAGTGCTGCTTGCACTTCTCGGTGATGTCGTCGAAGTCGCCCAGCGGGTACTCGTCGATCTGCAGAAAGTGCGCGATGCCCGGCATGCAAGTCAGGCGCTCGCCCATCTCTTTCAGGGCCTTGGGATCGGTCACGCGGGTTTCCAGCTCGAGATTGTCCCACACACCGTTCACCACCACGGCCGGGTCCAGGTCGCGGAGCACGGTGCGGATGTTCTTGGCCAGCTGGCGGATGAATTTCGTCCGGACAGGTCGGCTTTTGATGGTGATCTCGGGGAAGACTTTTACGATTAGTTTCATGAAAACAGCGCGCGCTGGGCCAGCCGAAAAAGGGGGGCGCGGATTATAGCGGAAATTGCTCAAGGTTTAACCAGTTAATGTGCAGAAGGTTTTGCATGCACCAAAACGGGTCATTTTCGACTTATGGCGCTACATTAAAGGGCGAGATTTTCAGCCTTTATGCGTTTCGCACCTTAATAAGCGTGAATTTGGGGCAAAAAACCCATGCTGGGGCACTGGCATGCAATTTGCTCCCTTGTGAGGCAGGTTGCCTTGGCAGAGTATTCGCGCCGGCATCACCAACATTTAAGGGCATCCACTACCAGCCCTAAGCCACCCGGAGGACACTATGTCGAAGTCGGTTCAACTCATCAAAGATCATGACGTCAAGTGGATTGATCTGCGCTTCACGGACACCAAAGGCACTCAGCACCACGTGACCATGCCGGCTCGCGATGCGCTGGAAGACGACTTCTTCGAAGTTGGCAAGATGTTCGACGGTTCCTCCATCGCTGGCTGGAAAGGCATCGAAGCCTCCGACATGATCCTGCTGCCGGACGACGAAACCGCCGTTCTGGACCCGTTCACCGAAGAGCCGACCCTGATCCTGGTCTGCGACATCATCGAACCTTCGACCATGCAAGGTTACGATCGCGACCCGCGCGCCATCGCCCACCGCGCCGAGGAATACCTGAAGACCACCGGTATCGGTGACACCGTATTCGCCGGTCCAGAGCCTGAGTTCTTCATCTTCGACGAAGTGAAGTTCAAGTCCGACATCTCCGGCTCGATGTTCAAGATCTACTCCGAGCAAGGCTCGTGGATGTCCGACCAGGACGTGGAAGGCGGCAACAAGGGCCACCGTCCAGGCGTGAAAGGCGGCTACTTCCCGGTTCCGCCGTTCGACCACGACCACGAAATCCGTACCGCCATGTGCAACGCACTGGAAGAAATGGGTCAGACCGTTGAAGTTCACCACCACGAAGTGGCGACTGCCGGTCAAAACGAAATTGGTGTCAAGTTCAACACCCTGGTGAAGAAAGCTGACGAAGTTCAGACTCTGAAATACGTTGTACACAACGTGGCCGATGCCTACGGCCGCACCGCGACCTTCATGCCGAAGCCTCTGTACGGCGATAACGGTTCGGGTATGCACGTTCACATGTCCATCGCCAAAGATGGCAAGAACACCTTCGCTGGTGAAGGTTATGCCGGCCTGTCCGAAACCGCCCTGTACTTCATCGGCGGCATCATCAAGCACGGTAAGGCCCTGAACGGCTTCACCAACCCGGCCACCAACTCCTACAAGCGCCTGGTGCCAGGTTTCGAAGCTCCGGTGATGCTGGCCTACTCGGCTCGCAACCGTTCCGCCTCGATCCGTATTCCTTACGTCAACAGCCCACGCGGCCGTCGTATCGAAGCACGTTTCCCGGATCCGGCTGCCAACCCGTACCTGGCTTTCGCAGCACTGCTGATGGCCGGTCTGGACGGTATCCAGAACAAGATCCACCCAGGCGATGCTGCTGACAAAAACCTGTACGACCTGCCGCCTGAAGAGGCGAAAGAGATCCCGCAAGTTTGCGGCAGCCTGAAAGAAGCCCTGGAAGAGCTGGACAAGGGCCGCGCGTTCCTGACCAAGGGCGGCGTATTCTCCGACGACTTCATCGATGCCTACATCGCGCTGAAATCCGAAGAAGAAATCAAGGTCCGCACCTTCGTACACCCACTGGAATATGAGCTGTACTACAGCTGCTGATCCGGTAGCGCTGCGCGACGCGGCGTGACAAAAGAGAGGCCTCCTTCGGGAGGCCTTTTTTGTGCCCGCTCATCCATGGATAATCCGCCGCTTTCGCGCCATGAGCGGCGCCTTGACGAAGGGATTCGCATGAAGTGGTTACGGGCTTTCGCCCTGATGGCGGGACTCGCCTGCTCGACAGCCGGCGGTGCCGAATTCTATGAAGACAAGCCGCTGGCTCACCCGCTGATCCAGGGCTTGCAAGAAAGCTTGATGACCCTGGCGTTCATCAAGGAAACGAACGGCGTCAAAGGCTATTACTGCCGTTGCGAGACACCGGGCGAACGACCGCAATTGCTTGATGACTTCGGCCAGGCGAGCATCGAGTCGGTCTTTCTCATGTCGCTCGACAGTGAGGACCCCACTCGCTTCGTGCTTTTCCGGCAAAGCGACGGCTACAGGATCTACGGCTACAAGTACAACGCCAACGATCGCCTCTATAGCCGCGTCACGCGACTGCAGCCAGCGCTGGACCGTATCACTGCAGGCCGCAAGCCGCTCGACGCCCTGACCATCAAGAAAGCGTTGAGCCAGATCACCCCGCTCAACTACAGTCTCTTTCTTGAAGAGTCCGGTGTACCGGAATTCGACCAGCTCGATTTCAGCCAAGGCAAACTGGTGAGCTTTTACGGCCAGTACTACGACCCACTGAGCAACCCGACGCCAGATGACGAGCCCTACTTTTTCAAGAAGACCTACCTGGAAAAAGACGGCCGGTTTCTCACCGTGACCTTCTGGCGCTGGCTCGACAAGACTCTCGTCGAGGGCAAGCGCACGCTCTACAACTATCGGGTCAGGCGTATTGCCTGGGAAACCGAACCGACTAAATTCACCGGCAGCGAAGACGGCCAGTCAGTGTCTTTTGATTCCGAATCGATCTCGGCCCAAGGAGCCTACAAGCAAGGCGTGCGGATCGGTCCGTGGTCGTCTTCCAAAGACGAGAAATACTCGGAGTCCGGTAATTTCGTAGAGGGCAAACGAGAGGGCCAATGGACGCTGTACCAGGATGGGCAAACACTGGAGGGCGAATTCCACAATGATTTGCGCGAGGGTCGTTGGCAGCTTCTCAACCACGACGACATGGAATGGGTCGCCACCGGATTCCAGACCTATGCCCACGGCCAACTCAACGGCCTCAGCGAATTGACCGTCCGCGGCGCTACCGAGCGCGGTGAATACCGCGATGACAAACGCCAAGGCCTCTGGGTGACCAAGACGGACAATGGCCACACCCGGAGCGTCCACTTCGCTGACGACAAAAAGGAAGGCGAGTTGCGCGAAGTCGACGCCAATGGTGCGCTGCTCTTCATCGAGCACTACAAGGCCGGCACCTTGTCCGGCGCCCGTGAAAATGCGGGCACGCCGAGCATCTCACAGTAAATCCGGGGCGCTTGTGTGAGCGGATGTTGTCCCGGTTGGGCTAACCGCCGTCCGTGGCCTATGCTGCAACCCATCGTTTTCGTTTCCGGTCGATTTCATGGGTCGTACCTTTCTCTACATCCTGCTGCTGATCGCCCTGCCCGCCGCCGCGCAGATCTACAAGTACACCGACGCCAACGGCAACACGGTGTACAGCGATCATTCGCCGGACGGCGTGAAGGCACAGCCGGTGGAGTTGCCGCCGCTCAACAGTGTCCAGCCTCAGGCACCGAGTGCGCCGTCGTCGGACGCGGCCAATCGGGCGCCTGCACGAAATGCCTATGAAGTGCTGGAGCTGACCGGCCTGCCCACCGAAGAAGCCCTGCGCGCCAACAACGGCACGTTCACCGTCAGCGTGCTGATCAAGCCGCGCCTGCAACCGCCGCATCAATTGCGCCTGTTGCTGGACGACGCGCCTTACGGCCAGCCGAGCAACGTGCCGATCCTGCAACTGGTGAACGTCGATCGAGGCGAGCATCGACTGGCGGTTCAGGTGATCGATGGCGAGGCGATCATTCAGCAGAGCCCGGCCGTGGTGTTCACCGTGCAGCGGGTGCACAAGCCATGACTCGCGGATTGATCGCTGTGTGCCTGGCCCTGTTTGCGCTTGGCACATCCGCCGAGGTCTTCACTTATGTCGATTCCCAGGGCAATCGGGTCTACACCGACCAGCCGCGCGGCAATGCCAAGCGTGTGCCGCTGGCCACCAGTAATCGCATGGCCTCGAACCCGACCGGGGCGGCACCCATCACCACGGCGAAAAAATCACCGGAGCAACCGCTGTTCCGCTACGACATGCTGCGAGTGCTGGTCCCGGAACCGGACGCGACCATTCGCAGCAGCGCCGGCGAACTGATCGTCAGCATCACCAGCGAACCCGGCCTGCAAAAGGGACATCGCTATCGCCTGTTGCTGGACGGCCAGCCCACCGGCGAACCCGGATTGAGCCCGGTGTTCCCGCTGAGCAATATTGATCGCGGCAGCCACAACCTGTCAGTGGAGATTCTTGATGCGCAGGACCGCATCGTCGAGCGCACGGCCAATCAGCCGTTCCACATGCAGCGCATCTCACTGGCACAGAAACGCCAGGTCAAACCCTGCACCACCGACGACTACGGCGTTCGCCCGGAATGCCCGCTGAAAGACAAACCCGTCGAACCGAAAAACCCCTTCCTGCGTTTCTTCTAACGCCGTTCAGCTTTGCGCACTATATTGGTGCAACAGTCTGCACCGTACCCACAATCCAACCCATTTTGGTTCGAAAGTACCCGCCAGGGCCGGCTGATCGCCACGCAAAGGAGCGTCAAACGCCCGTTTCAGGGGATGAACGCTTCTTTTCGGAGCCTTGGTTTGGTTTTTGCATTTTCCTCGCACCGGCGCTTCGTTTCTCGCGCACGCCTTGCTCCAAAAGAGGTCCTGATGACCATAAGCGACGCACTCCACCGATTGCTGCTCGACAACCTGACCACCGCCACCATCCTGCTCGACGCCGAATTGCGCCTCGAGTACATGAACCCGGCGGCGGAGATGCTGCTGGCCATCAGCGGTCAGCGCAGCCATGGCCAGTTCATCAGCGAGCTGTTCACCGAATCCACCGAAGCGCTCAATTCGTTGCGCCAGGCGGTGGAACAGGCGCACCCGTTCACCAAGCGCGAAGCGATGCTCACCGCCCTCACCGGCCAGACCCTGACCGTGGACTACGCGGTGACTCCGATTCTCAGCAGCGGCGCGACCCTGCTGTTGCTGGAGGTTCACCCTCGCGATCGCTTGCTGCGGATCACCAAGGAAGAGGCGCAGCTGTCGAAGCAGGAAACCAGCAAGATGCTGGTGCGCGGCCTCGCCCACGAAATCAAGAACCCGCTGGGCGGCATCCGTGGCGCCGCGCAATTGCTGGCCCGGGAGCTGCCGGAAGACAGCCTGCGCGACTACACCAACGTGATCATCGAAGAGGCCGACCGCCTGCGCAATCTGGTCGACCGCATGCTCGGCTCGAACAAACTGCCGTCGCTGGCGCTGTGCAACGTCCACGAAGTGCTGGAGCGCGTCTGCCAGTTGGTCGAAGCCGAAAGCCAGGGCTGCATCACCTTGGTGCGCGATTACGACCCGAGCATTCCGGACGTGCTGATCGACCGCGAACAAATGATTCAGGCCGTGTTGAACATCGTGCGCAACGCGATGCAGGCGATCAGCAGCCAGAACGAACTGCGTCTGGGCCGCATCAGCCTGCGCACCCGCGCCATGCGCCAGTTCACCATCGGCCATATCCGCCATCGTCTGGTGACCAAGATCGAAATCATCGACAACGGCCCGGGGATCCCGGCGGAACTCCAGGAAACCATTTTCTTTCCCATGGTCAGCGGACGTCCGGACGGTACCGGACTCGGCCTGGCCATCACCCAGAACATCATCAGCCAGCACCAGGGCCTGATCGAGTGTGACAGCCATCCAGGCCACACCACCTTCTCGATCTTTCTGCCATTGGAACAAGGAGCCACATCGACATGAGCCGTAGTGAAACCGTGTGGATCGTCGATGACGACCGTTCTATCCGCTGGGTCCTGGAAAAAGCGCTGCAACAGGAAGGCATGACCACCCAGAGCTTCGACAGTGCCGATGGCGTGATGAGTCGCCTGGCCCGCCAGCAGCCGGACGTGATCATCTCCGACATCCGCATGCCGGGTGCCAGCGGTCTGGATCTTCTGGCGCGGATTCGCGAGCAGCACCCACGACTGCCGGTCATCATCATGACCGCACACTCCGATCTGGACAGCGCTGTCGCGTCCTATCAGGGCGGCGCTTTCGAATACCTGCCCAAGCCGTTCGACGTCGACGAAGCGGTGTCGCTGGTCAAGCGCGCCAACCAGCACGCCCAGGAGCAGCAAGGCCTCGAAGTGGTGCCGGCCCTGACCCGCACCCCGGAAATCATCGGCGAAGCGCCGGCGATGCAGGAAGTGTTTCGTGCCATCGGACGCCTTAGCCACTCCAACATCACGGTGTTGATCAACGGCGAATCCGGCACCGGTAAAGAGCTGGTGGCCCATGCCCTGCACCGTCACAGCCCGCGGGCGGCCTCGCCGTTCATTGCGCTGAACATGGCGGCGATTCCGAAGGATCTGATGGAGTCCGAGCTGTTCGGCCACGAAAAAGGCGCGTTCACCGGCGCAGCCAACCTGCGACGCGGGCGTTTCGAACAGGCCGATGGCGGCACGCTGTTCCTCGATGAAATCGGCGACATGCCGGCAGATACCCAGACCCGACTGTTGCGGGTGCTGGCCGACGGCGAGTTCTATCGCGTTGGCGGGCATGTGCCGGTCAAGGTTGATGTACGGATCATCGCGGCGACTCACCAGAATCTGGAAACCCTGGTCCACGCCGGGAAATTCCGTGAGGACTTGTTCCACCGCCTCAACGTGATCCGCATCCATATCCCGCGCCTGTCGGACCGCCGCGAGGACATCCCGACCCTGGCCAAGCACTTCCTCAGCCGTGCCGCGCAGGAACTGGCGGTGGAGCCGAAGTTGCTGAAAAGCGAGACCGAGGAATACCTGAAGAACCTGCCATGGCCGGGCAACGTGCGGCAGCTGGAAAACACCTGCCGCTGGATCACGGTGATGGCGTCCGGGCGCGAGGTGCACATCGGCGACCTGCCACCGGAACTGCTGAGCCTGCCGCAGGATTCTGCACCGGTGACCAACTGGGAACAGGCACTGCGCCAGTGGGCCGACCAGGCCTTGGCGCGTGGCCAGTCGAGCCTGCTCGACAGCGCGGTGCCGGCGTTCGAGCGGATCATGATCGAGACGGCGTTGAAGCACACTGCCGGGCGTCGCCGTGACGCTGCGGTGCTGCTGGGCTGGGGCCGCAATACCTTGACCCGCAAGATCAAGGAACTCGGCATGAAGGTCGATGGCGGGGATGACGATGAGGGTGATGAGGGCTGAGATTCAGTGCCGGCCTGCACCGCCGCAAGGCACCGTGACCCGTAATCGGGCACGGTCGCGGGCTCAACCTTGTGTCGCAACACGCTGAAAAAACCAGCCAGTGAAAAGACGAAGGCCCCGTATTACGGGGCCTTCGTCATGGTGTCGGGCTTTTTTGTTTCAAAACGATAAAAACTGGCACGCCCCCTGCAATAAACCCTTCAGGTGATTCGATTCACCCACCCTTTCGGGGGCCTTGGTACAGGCAGGCCGGGGATTCCCCTCTTTACACCGGGCTCATCAAGCCCACCCTTTTGGGGCCCTTGATACAGGCAGGTCAGGGGTTCCTTCTTTACACCGGCTCAGCACGCCATGCGATGAGCCCGCCCGTTTCGGGAACCTTGGTACAGGCAGGCCGGGGATTCCCTCTTTTATCGCTCCCGGAGACGGATCTCCAGCCGCCAGCGGTCATCGACCGCCTGGCCGGCCCACTCCCCTTGCAGCGGCCGCGCCGCCAGCACCGTCAGCAGCAACCCGCCGTCACTCAATCGCGTCCGCCAGTTCACGTCCTTGCCATTGAGCTTCAACTGGCCCTTTTGTGCCTTGCCCTCGGCCTGAAACAACAGGGCGAGCGTGCCATCGACGATTTCGCCATGCAGCTTCGGTTCGTTGTTGAACCAGACCGCCAGGCCGCCATCGATCACCTCGACCTGCTGCAATACGCTGGGGTCAGGCGTGGTCAAACGGCCGATCATCATCCCGACCATCAGGCCGAAAATCGCCAGCGATCCCATGACTCGCGGGAATAGTTTCGAACGCGGGTCGGCTGGCGGCGTAGAATGCGCGTCATCTTTACCTTCGGAGCCGTGCATGTTTCACGTCATCCTTTTTCAACCGGAAATTCCACCGAACACCGGTAACGTTATCAGGCTGTGCGCCAACAGCGGCTGCCACCTGCATTTGATCGAACCGCTGGGCTTCGAGATGGACGACAAGCGCCTGCGTCGTGCCGGTCTCGACTACCACGAGTACGCCACGCTGCAACGCCACGCCGACCTGGCCAGCTGCCTGGAAAGCCTCGGCCATCCAAGGCTGTTCGCCTTCACCACCAAAGGTTCGCGACCGTTTCACGATGCCGCGTTCGTCCCGGGCGATGCCTTCATCTTCGGCCCGGAAAGCCGTGGCCTGCCGCCGGAAGTGCTGGATGCGCTGCCCGCCGAACAGCGCCTGCGCCTGCCGATGCGCGAGGGCTGCCGCAGCCTGAACCTGTCCAACACCGTGGCAGTGGCCGTGTACGAAGCGTGGCGGCAGAACGGCTTCAAGTAACGATCACCGCCCATGAAAAAAGCGCCTGTAACGGCGCTTTTTTCGTTGTTGCATCGACCGCTTACTGAACGGTCGGAGTCTCGCCGGCTTCCTGCATGCGTTGCAGCTCTTGCGCGTACAGGGCGTCGAAGTTCACCGGGGCCAGCATCAGGGCCGGGAACGAACCGCGGGTCACCAGGCTGTCCAGGGTTTCGCGAGCGTACGGGAACAGGATGTTCGGGCAGAACGCACCCAGAGTGTGGCTCATCGAGCTCGCGTCCAGGTTCTTGATCAGGAAGATACCGGCCTGTTGCACTTCAGCGATGAAGGCGACTTCTTCACCGTTTTTCACGGTCACGGACAGGGTCAGCACGACTTCGTAGAAATCGCCTTCCAGCGCTTTCTGACGGGTGTTCAGATCCAGACCGACGGTCGGGTCCCACTGCTGGCGAAAGATCGCCGGGCTTTTCGGAGCTTCGAAGGACAGGTCGCGAACGTAGATGCGCTGCAAGGAGAATTGCGGTGCGGTTTCTTCTTCGCTGGCTGCAGTGTTCTGTTGGTCAGTCATCTCAGATCCTTTCTGATCTTGGGTCTTTTGGGTTCTTGGTGAGGTGCAGCAGTTCAGGCCTTGAGCAGCGCGTCGAGCTTGCCGGCGCGCTCCAGGGCGTACAAATCGTCACATCCGCCGACGTGGGTGTCGCCGATCCAGATCTGCGGCACGGACGTGCGTCCGGCTTTCTGGGCCATGGCGGCGCGCACTTGCGGCTTGCCATCGACCTTGATCTCTTCGAAGGCCACGCCTTTGTTCGCGAGCAGGTACTTGGCGCGCGAGCAGTAAGGGCAGTAATCGCTGGAGTAGACGATGACTTCGCTCATATCACTTCACCAGCGGCAGGTTGTCGCCTTTCCAGCTGGAGATCCCGCCGGACAGCTTGGCGGCGGTGAAGCCGGATTTCATCAGCTCGCGGGCGTGGGTGCCGGCAGTCTGGCCCAGGGCGTCGACCAGAATGATGGTCTTGGCCTTGTGCTTTTCCAGCTCGCCGATGCGGGCGGCCAGCTTGTCCTGAGGAATGTTCACCGCGCCAACGATGTGACCGGCGGCGTATTCCTTGCTCGGACGGATGTCCACCACCACGCCGGCTTCCTTGTTGACCAGTGCGGTCAGCTCGCCCGTGCTCAGGCTTTTACCGCCGCCCTGCACCGTATGCGCCAGCAGCAAAGCCAGCAGTACGACGAAGATACCGACAAGAATGTAGTGGTTAGTGGCAAATTCAATCAGGTGAGCAACCATCGAAGGAGGTTCCAGGGCGTTAAAATGTCGGCCAGTATACACAGCCACTATGGTCGGCCAAACCCCGTCCGGCGGTGACGCCGCAGGAACTTCGCTTTAAACTCCAACTCCCTTTTCCATCGCCCTCTTCTTTATTAGCCACGAGTGGATTCCATGACTACCACGCCTAAACCTTTGGTCCTGATGATTCTCGACGGCTTCGGTCACAGCGACAGCCCCGAATCCAACGCCGTCTTCGCGGCCAAAAAGCCTGTGCTGGATCGCCTGTGGGCCACAGTGCCGAACGGCCTGATCTCGGGCAGCGGCATGGACGTCGGCCTGCCGGACGGCCAGATGGGCAACTCCGAAGTCGGCCACATGAACCTGGGCGCCGGCCGCGTGGTGTATCAGGACTTCACACGCGTGACCAAGGCGATCCGCGACGGCGAGTTCTTCGAGAACCCGACCATCTGCGCCGCTGTGGACAAAGCCGTGGCCGCCGGCAAGGCCGTGCATTTCATGGGCCTGCTGTCGGACGGCGGCGTCCACAGCCACCAGGATCACCTGATCGCCATGGCCGAACTGGCCTTCAAGCGTGGCGCCGAAAAAATCTACCTGCACGCCTTCCTCGACGGCCGCGACACGCCGCCGAAAAGCGCCGCGTCGTCGATCGAACTGCTCGACGCGACCTTCCAGGCCCTCGGCAAGGGCCGCATTGCCAGCATCATCGGCCGCTACTTCGCCATGGACCGCGACAACCGTTGGGATCGCGTAGCCCAGGCCTACAACCTGATCGTTGATGGCAAAGGCGAATTCAGCGCCGCCACTGCCCAGGAAGGTCTGGAAGCCGCTTACGCCCGTGGCGAGAGCGACGAGTTCGTCAAGGCCACCAGCATCGGCGAGCCGGTGAAGGTCGAAGACGGCGACGCCGTGGTGTTCATGAACTTCCGCGCCGACCGTGCCCGCGAGCTGAGCCGTGTGTTTGTCGAAGACGGTTTCAAGGAATTCGAGCGCGCACGTCAGCCAAAAGTGCAGTACGTCGGCCTGACCCAGTACGCCGCCAGCATTCCGGCCCCCGCAGCCTTTGCGCCGGGCAGCCTGGAAAACGTGCTCGGCGACTACCTGGCGAAAAACGGCAAGACCCAGCTGCGTATCGCCGAGACCGAGAAATACGCCCACGTGACCTTCTTCTTCTCCGGTGGCCGCGAAGAGCCGTTCCCGGGCGAAGAGCGCATCCTGATCCCGTCGCCGAAGGTCGCCACCTATGACCTGCAACCGGAAATGAGCGCGCCGGAAGTCACCGACCGCATCGTCGATGCCATCGAGAATCAGCGCTACGACGTGATCGTGGTCAACTACGCCAACGGCGACATGGTCGGCCACAGCGGCGTGTTCGAGGCAGCGGTGAAAGCCGTGGAATGCCTGGACACATGCGTCGGCCGGATCGTCGAAGCCCTGGAGAAGGTTGGCGGCGAAGCCCTGATCACCGCCGACCACGGCAACGTCGAGCAAATGGCCGACGAAGCCACCGGCCAGGCGCATACCGCGCACACTACCGAGCCGGTGCCCTTCATCTATGTCGGCAAGCGTGACCTCAAGGTCCGTGAAGGCGGCGTACTGGCGGACGTGGCGCCGACCATGCTCAAACTGCTGGGCCTGGAAAAACCGGCGGAAATGACTGGCACTTCGATTCTGGTCTGATATCAAAAACGCCCTGTAATCAGCCTGAAACGGCTTTTTATGACGAACGCCTCAAAGCAGTTGGCTTTGAGGCGTTTTTTTTGCCGCGTGGGGCGGGCATACTAGGCCGTCCCTTACCCTGGTGCCGCCCGCCCCTATGCTTCGCGTCCTGATCGCCCTCGCTCTGACATGCCTGCTCCAACCGGCCTTCGCTGACGAGCGTGCGCAAACCCAACAGCAGTTGGACGCCACGCGTCAGGACATCGCCGAGCTGAAAAAGCTGCTGGGCAAGCTCCAGGAAGAAAAATCCGGGGTGCAAAAGGAGCTCAAGGGCACCGAAACCGAGATGGGCAAGCTCGAAAAGCAGGTCGATGCCCTGCAAAAAGAGCTGAAGAAGAGCGAATCCGAGCTGCAGCGGCTCGATGCGGAGAAAAAAAAACTCCAGAGCGCGCGCACTGAACAGCAGCGACTGATCGCCATCCAGGCCCGCGCGGCCTACCAGAACGGCCGGCAGGAATACCTCAAGCTGCTGCTCAACCAGCAGAATCCCGAGAAATTCGCCCGCACCCTCACCTATTACGACTATCTGAGCCAGGCCCGCCTGGAGCAGCTGAAGAATTTCAACGAAACCCTGCGCCAGCTGGCCAATGTCGAAAAAGACATTTCCTCGCAACAAGCCCAGTTGCTGGTGCAGAAAAGCGACCTCGACACCCAGCGTGACGCCCTCGACAAGGTTCGCAAGGAGCGCCAGCAAGTCCTGGCCAAGCTCAATGACGACGTGAAAGCCCGCGACCAGAAACTGGCCGCCCGCGAGCAGGATCAGGCAGACCTGTCTAAAGTCCTTAAAACCATTGAAGAAACCCTGGCCCGCCAGGCCCGTGAGGCAGAAGAAGCGCGGCAGAAAGCGCTGATCGCTCAGCAGGAAGCCGAAAAAAAGCGTTTACGTGAGGCCCAGGCCCGCGCCGATGCGGACTCGGACACCAGCGACGCCCCACGCCCAAAAGCCAGACCAACCCCTGGCGCGCTGGTTTCCAGCAGCGGCGAGACGTTCGGCGGCCCTTTTGCTGCCACTCGGGGAAAACTTCCATGGCCGGTTGATGGTCGACTGCTGGCACGCTTCGGTGAAACCCGTGGCGACGATGCCCGCACCAAGTGGGACGGCGTGATGATCAGCGCCGCCGCCGGCAGCCAGGTGCATGCCGTACACGGCGGGCGCGTGGTGTTTGCCGACTGGTTGCGCGGTGCCGGGCTGCTGGTGATCCTCGACCACGGCAACGGTTTTCTGAGTCTTTACGGTCATAACCAGACGCTGCTGAAGTCGGCTGGTGACGTGGTAAAAGCCGGTGAGTCCATCTCCACTGTCGGTAGCAGTGGCGGGCAGGACACACCAGCGCTGTATTTCGCAATTCGTCAGCAGGGTCACCCGAGTGATCCGGCGCAATGGTGTCACGCGCAAGGATAAGCGCGTCGCCTAATTCAGGAGTTCGTTCGACATGCTGCATTTGTCCCGCCTTACCTCGCTGGCCCTGACGATCGCCCTGGTGATCGGCGCGCCTCTGGCGTTCGCCGCTCAACCGGCCCCGGCTGTCGCTCCGGCAGGCACTGCCGCGACCTCCAAGGCCCCGTTGCCGCTGGAAGAGCTGCGCACCTTTGCCGAGGTCATGGACCGGATCAAGGCCGCGTATGTCGAACCGGTGGACGACAAGACCCTGCTGGAAAACGCCATCAAGGGCATGCTCAGCAACCTTGACCCGCACTCGGCCTACCTTGGCCCGGAAGACTTCACCGAACTGCAGGAAAGCACCAGCGGTGAGTTCGGCGGCCTGGGCATCGAAGTCGGCTCGGAAGACGGTTTCATCAAGGTCGTGTCGCCGATCGACGATACGCCAGCCTCGAAGGCCGGCATCCAGGCCGGTGACTTCATCGTCAAGATCAACGGCGCACCGACCCGTGGCCAGACCATGACCGAAGCCGTGGACAAGATGCGCGGCAAGATCGGCCAGAAAATCACCCTGACCCTGGTTCGTGACGGCGGCACGCCGTTCGACGTGACCCTGGCCCGTGCGGTGATCCAGGTGAAGAGCGTCAAGGCGCAACTGCTCGAATCGGGTTACGGCCTGATCCGCATCACCCAGTTCCAGGTCAAGACCGGCGAAGAAGTCTCCAAGGCCCTGGCCAAGCTGCGCAAGGACAACGGCAAGAAGCTCAACGGCATCATCCTCGACCTGCGCAACAACCCGGGCGGCGTGCTGCAGGCAGCAGTGGAAGTGGTCGACCACTTCATCACCAAGGGCCTGATCGTCTACACCAAGGGCCGGATCGCCAACTCCGAGTTGCGCTTCTCCGCCACCGGCAAGGACGAAAGCGAAGCCGTGCCGATGGTCGTGCTGATCAACGGTGGCAGTGCCTCGGCTTCGGAAATCGTCGCCGGCGCCCTGCAAGACCAGAAACGCGCCGTGGTCATGGGCACCACCAGTTTCGGCAAGGGCTCGGTGCAGACCGTGCTGCCGCTGAACAACGACCGTGCGCTGAAGATCACCACCGCGCTGTACTTCACGCCGAACGGCCGTTCGATCCAGGCCCAGGGCATCGTCCCGGACATCGAAGTGCGCAAGGCCAAGATCACCAACGAGGCGGACGGCGACTACTTCAAGGAAGCCGACCTGCAGGGCCACCTGGGCAACGGCAACGGCGGCGCGGACAAACCGACCGGCTCCGGCGGCAAGCCGAAAGCCATGCCGCAGGATGACGATTACCAGCTGGCCCAGGCCCTGAGCCTGCTCAAAGGCCTGAGCATTACGTCCGGCCGTTGAGGATGTCTTTGCGTTTCGTCTTTGTCCTGTTGTGCTGTCTGGCGGGTGCTGTTCAAGCAGAACCTGCCAGACCGACACCGCAAAAAGCCTACCTGACACTGATCATCGACGACCTGGGGCAGAACCTGCCTCGGGATCGTCGCGTGCTGGCCCTGCCCGGGCCGGTGACCACGGCAATCATGCCCGACACCCCGCACGCCACCGAATTCGCCCGCGAAGCCCATCGCGCCGGCAAGATCGTGATCCTGCACATGCCGATGGACCCGGCCACCGGCCCGTTTGCCTGGCATCCCGAACTGCCCATCGAGGAGCTTGAGAAGCGTCTCGACGCCGCGTTCAAAATGGTCCCCTACACCGCCGGCATCAATAACCACATGGGCAGCCGCATGACGGCGCAACCAGTGGCGATGGCGTGGTTGATGGGTGAGCTGCAACGCCGCCACAAGTTCTTCGTCGACAGCCGCACCAGCGCCCAGACTGTCGCCGCGCAACAGGCGCAGAAGATCGATCTGGCGAGTGTTTCGCGGGACGTGTTTCTCGATGACGAGCGCACCGAAGCGGCGATCTACACCCAATTGCAGACCGCGATCAATCTGGCGCGCAAACAGGGGTCGGCGGTGATGATCGGCCATCCTTATCCACAGACGCTGGCAGTGCTGGAGCGGGAGCTGCCGAAACTGAAAGCTCAAGGCATCGAGTGGATCGACATCAAGCAGATGATCAGCGTGCGCAGCAATCGCGCCACGGCCGCTCATGGCAAAGACGGTGTCTACCGGTAACAAGCTGTCACGAAGCAATAGATAGATACCGCAGCCTGCCCCCTCCACACCCGGATATTGAGACCCGTCGCGGCGACTTCAGGCCGCTTTATTCGGGATCATTCATGAACACCCAAACCTCTCTCAACTCATCTGTTCGGCAGATGGAACCCATTGTGGTTGAAAACCTGCTGATCAATTTCACCACCGAGTTTCACCGGATCTGGGACAACACCGGTTCGAAGTCAAAACCCGGCAGCTTCTGGCGCCCGACACCGGCTCCCGACCTGCTGCCCGGGTATTTTCCGCTGGGCGATCTCGTTGTCTCCGGACGGGACAATATCAACGACAGGCAGGTGATAGCGGTTGTTCGTGAGGGCGATCCGCAAAACACCGAAACCGGCAAGGGGCCGGCACTGAGCAGGCCTGATGATTACCAAAGGATATGGAACGATTCAGGTTCCCGTGCCAACGGTAACTGCTCCGTCTGGCGGCCGATTCCTCCCGAAGGTTATGTGGCACTTGGAATGGTGTGTTCCAACGACGGCAACAAGCCTTCCTTCAATGCCGTTCGCTGCGTACGGGCCGATCTGGTGGTCGCCTCAAGCGCCAACGCATTGATCTGGAGCGACAAGGGCAGCGGAGCCGACCGCGACTTCAGTACCTGGAGTATCAAGCCCCCGACCGCACCCGCCGGAGAGATATTCTTTGCCCCTGGCACCTTCATCGGCATCAGGGGCTACAGCAAACCTGAAGCCCCCATGACGGCCTTCGCCTTGCGGATGCCGATTCCGCTTCAGGTCGACACACCACCGGCCGCCCCGGTACTCACCGGACATGATGCCTCCGCCGCTCTCCCCCCCTCCAAAGTCACACAGGTCGCCCGGCTGCCATGGTTCGCAGTCAGCGATCCGGTGATGACCAGTCTTGTACAGCTGCGTCATTCGCCGTTCTATCGCATGGAACGAACCGACCGCTACTTGCTCGTCGGCCAGGGCAAGAACAGCACAGATGTGCACCAGGCGTTCAGGTGGAGGGCCGGCCGAGCCCAGTCATTCGAGATGATGCGCGCCTTCACCCGCAACACCGGTATCGATATCGGTAACCAGTGGCCGTCGGCAATGAATACGACTCAACCGGTCATCGCCTGCTCGGCCAGACTGGGCGACAGTTTCTGCAACACGGAATCGGCCCCTTATGAGTGGGCGAACTCCTCGGAGGCAGAGGTGATCGCGCTGGTTGCGCAAAAAAGGTTTGCCGCCGTGTATCTGATGCAAAGCGACTATCGACTGCTGCGCGAAGATGGTTCACCCGTGGAAGGTCATCTCAGTTACACCGACATGGATAGCCTGCACCTGGTTGACTACCCGTCCGAGCCGGAACCTGCGCAGGAGCCGAAGACCGAGCCAGAACAACGGCTGCCGACTGAACCGATGAATGAACCTGCAATGCAGCCGACAGTGGAACCTCTGGTCGATCCGCAACTGCCGGCCGAGTCAACGGTGGTTACAGATACCGCCCCATGATCTCATCGACCACGCCATCCTTGCGCATTTGATCCAGCGCAGCCTGCAACCTGGCAACGGTTGCATCCGGCACTTCCTTGTTCAGCGCCAGATACAGTTCGGCGCTGTTGAAGCGCAGTACGGTTTTCAGCCCGGTCACGCCATCCTGCCGCGCCAGATAACGCCCGGCAGGATCACCGGTGGCCCACAGGTCGATCTGGCCGCTGACAAGCTTTTTGGCGTTGTCCTGATCGCGCAATACCACCACCGGCTTCAGCCCCTGCTTGGCAAGGGTCTCGGCGATCGCATCGCCCTTGTAGGCGCCGATCTTGTATTTGCGTGCATCGTTCAGGGTTTCGAGGGTGATCTTGCTGTCGGCCTTGGCCAGCATGACCCAGTCATCCGGGCCAATGGGGCCGACCCACTTGAACAGCGTCTCACGATCTGGCAGGCGCGCCATGACGAACGCACCGTAACCGGGGTTCTCCAGCGCCAGCTTGTAGACCCGCTCCCAAGGGAAGCGCAGGGTCAGGCTGTAAGTGATGCCGGCACGCTTGAACATCTCGCGCACGATATCCGTGGCGATGCCATTGATGTTTTCGTCCTGGGCGAAATTCTTGCCGTTCTTCGCCATGTTGTACGGCGGGAAGTTTTCGGTGAGGAGCACCAGATCGGTGTCGGGATTTTCTGCGGCGTGGCCAGTGTTGATCAACAACACGGAGGCACTGGCGAGGGCGAGAAGCAGGCGTTTGATCATGTCGGGCTACCGAAATCCATGGCGTGCCCAAGAGTGCCTCGGGTACGCCATGCTGTCCACTGGCCTGTATGGTTTAACGCATTACGATCCCGCGTTTAGCCATGTAGGCCTTGGCTTCCTGAACCGTATATTCGCCGAAGTGGAAAATACTCGCCGCCAGCACTGCACTGGCATGACCTTCAAGGATGCCGTCAGCCAGGTGCTGCAGATTGCCGACACCACCGGACGCAATCACCGGAATGCCCAGCGCATCACTGATCGCGCGGGTCACGCCGAGGTCGAAACCGTTTTTCATGCCGTCCTGATCCATGCTGGTCAGGAGGATTTCGCCGGCACCCAGGCCTTCCATTTTCTTCGCCCACTCGACCGCGTCGAGGCCGGTCGGCTTGCGGCCGCCGTGGGTGAAGATTTCCCAGCGCGGGGTTTCGCCCGGGCCCGAAACCTTCTTCGCGTCGATGGCGACGACGATGCATTGCGAGCCGAAATGCTGCGCCGCTTCGCCAACGAATTCCGGGTTGAACACGGCAGCGGTGTTGATCGACACCTTGTCCGCACCGGCATTGAGCAGGTTGCGGATGTCCTGCACGGTACGTACGCCACCGCCGACGGTCAGCGGGATGAACACCTGGCTGGCCATGCGTTCGACGGTATGCAGCGTGGTGTCACGGCCATCGACGCTGGCAGTGATGTCGAGAAAGGTAATCTCGTCGGCACCCTGCTCGTCGTAGCGACGGGCGATTTCCACCGGGTCGCCGGCGTCACGGATGTTCTCGAACTTCACACCTTTGACGACCCGGCCGTTGTCCACGTCCAGGCAAGGGATGATGCGTTTGGCCAGCGCCATGGTCAGTCCTCAGCCTTGGTACGAATCGCAGAAAGCTTGCGCTTCGGCGACGTCGAGAGTGCCTTCGTAGATCGCCCGGCCGGTGATTGCGCCGATGATGCCCGGTGCCTTGGCGTCGAGCAGCGACTTGATGTCACCCAGGTTGTGAATGCCGCCGGAAGCGATCACCGGGATCCTGGTGGCAGCAGCCAGCGCAGCGGTGAACGGTACGTTGCAGCCCTGCATCATGCCGTCTTTGGCGATGTCGGTATAAACGATCGAGGACACGCCGTCGGCTTCAAACTGTTTGGCCAGATCGATGACCTGCACCTGGCTGATTTCAGCCCAGCCGTCGGTGGCGACAAAACCGTCTTTGGCGTCGAGGCCGACGATGATTTTGCCCGGGAACGCGCGGCAGGCTTCGGCAACGAACGCCGGCTCTTTGACAGCCTTGGTGCCGATGATCACGTAGCTCACGCCAGCCTTGACGTAGTGCTCGATGGTTTCCAGCGAACGGATGCCGCCGCCGATCTGGATCGGCAGGGTCGGGTAGCGCTTGGCGATCGCAGTCACCACTTCGCCGTTGACCGGCTGGCCTTCGAAAGCGCCATTCAGGTCGACCAGATGCAGACGACGGCAACCGCCCTCCACCCACTTGGCAGCCATGCTCACCGGGTCATCGGAGAACACTGTGGAATCTTCCATGCGGCCCTGGCGCAGACGTACGCAGGCACCGTCTTTGAGATCGATAGCGGGAATAATCAGCATCTGGCAAACCTTCAAATTTGAATGTTCAGCTTGGCTCGGAAATCAGTTTTTCTCGAGCGCCCACAGGTCGCTTTCGATGCTTTCAAACCGCTCCTTGAGCTGGGTCTGCACATCGAAAATCGCCCTGTTGTAATAGTGCGGAGCAATTTCGCGGGTAAACAGCTCAAGAATTTCCGCCGCCTCGAACGAACCCAGGTCCAGTTCGAAACGATCCTCCATGAACCGCTGGATCTTGCGATTGGCGTCGCTTTCCTGCTCGGGCGTGAGGGTCAGGATCGGCGGTTTCTTCTTGGCGGCCATTTACCAGCGACCGTCCCACGCCGCGAAGTTCTGCAGCAATTGCAGGCCATGGGTATGGCTCTTCTCCGGGTGGAACTGCACGGCAAAACGCGAGCCTTCGGCCAGCGCTGCGGCGAAATCGACACCGTAATGACCGCTGCCGACCACTTGGCGCGGGTTACCGGCGGCGATGTAGTAGCTGTGCACGAAGTAGAAACGCGCCAGGTCCGGAATGTTGTGCCACAGCGGGTGATCCACCGACTGCTTCACTTCGTTCCAGCCCATGTGCGGGACTTTCAGGTGCTCGCCGTCTTCATGCAGGTCTTTGCCGAAGAACTTCACCGCGCCCGGGAACAGGCCGATGCAATCGACACCGTCGTTCTCCTCGCTGCTGTCGAGCAAGGCTTGCATGCCGACGCAGATGCCGAGGAACGGACGATCCTGGCTGACTTCACGTACCAGCGAATCGAAACCGAGGCGACGGATCTCCGCCATGCAATCGCGAATCGCGCCGACACCGGGGAAAACCACGCGGTCGGCTTCGCGGATCACGTCCGCATCACTGGTGATCAGCACCTTGCCGGCGCCAACGTGCTCGAGGGCCTTGGCCACCGAGTGCAGGTTGCCCATGCCATAATCGATGACTGCAACCGTCTGCATTACAGCACGCCCTTGGTCGAAGGCATCTGGCCGGCCATGCGGTCGTCCAGTTCGACGGCCATGCGCAGCGCGCGGCCGAAAGCCTTGAACACGGTTTCGATCTGGTGGTGAGTGTTGGTGCCGCGCAGGTTGTCGATGTGCAGGCTGACCAGCGCGTGGTTGACGAAGCCCTGGAAGAACTCCTGGAACAGGTCGACATCGAAACCGCCAACAGTGGCACGGGTGTACGGCACGTGCATCTGCAGGCCCGGACGGCCGGAGAAGTCGATGACCACACGCGACAGCGCTTCATCGAGCGGCACGTAGGCGTGGCCGTAGCGACGGATGCCTTTCTTGTCGCCAATGGCTTGTGCGAAGGCCTGGCCGAGGGTGATACCGACGTCTTCCACGGTATGGTGGTCGTCGATATGCAGATCGCCCTTGCATTGGATATCCAGGTCGATCAACCCGTGACGGGCGATCTGATCCAGCATGTGCTCAAGAAAAGGAACACCGATATCGAATCGGGCCTTTCCGGTGCCATCAAGGTTGATCGAGGCTTTGATCTGGGTTTCCAGAGTGTCGCGCTCGACAGACGCCTTACGTTCGGCCATCACCAGCTCCGCAAAATCATTGGGCGAAAAAGGCAGCCATTATAGGCACGCGGGGCCGAAACAGAAACACGAGACGTGATATGGCAGACGGATAGAAGCCCGTGCTGTCGGGGATAGACATGTCCATACAAGCCATTTTGGACAGCCCGAAACAACTGTGGGAGCGGGCTTGCTCGCGATGAGGGCCGCACATTCAACATCACTGTCGACTGTCAGACCGCAATCGCGAGCAAGCTCGCTCCCACAGGTTTTGTGCCGACCTGAGATATCAGGTCGGCAATTTCAGCTACTTAGTGAAACAGAACCGCCGTCTTCTGCAGGGTCACCCACACACCCCACGCCAACGGAATCCCGACCGCCAGCCACGCAGCAACCGCCAACGGCTTGCTGCCCGGCGCAGCTTTCCACTCAAGCACAGTGCTGCTGTCAGCACCCTTGTCGTGGCCCAGCGCCTGCTCGGCGGCCAGTTCGGCGTCGGTCATGAAGTACTTGTCCGCCACCGGGCGCACCAGCAGGTTGCACAGGAAACCCAGCACCAGCAGGCCGGCGAGGATGTACAGCGTGATGTCGTAAGCGGCGGCGCGTTCAACGCCGATGCTCAACTGATACTCACGCAAGTAGTTCACCAGCACCGGACCCAGCACGCCAGCGGCAGCCCAGGCGGTCAGCAGACGACCGTGGATCGCGCCGACCATTTGCGTACCGAACAGGTCGGCCAGATACGCCGGAACGGTTGCGAAACCACCGCCGTACATCGACAGGATGATGCAGAACGCCGCCACGAACAGCGCAACGTTGCCCAGGTGACCGAGGTTCGGGATCAACGCGTACAGTGCGAAGCCCAGCGCGAAGAACACGAAGTAAGTGTTCTTGCGGCCCAGGTAGTCCGAGAACGACGCCCAGAAGAAACGACCGCCGATGTTGAACAGGCTCAACAGACCAGTGAAACCTGCCGCAATCGCAGCGATCGAGGCCAGTTGCCCGGCGTCCAGCTGACCGAACGGCAGATCATTGCCCAGCAGCTTGCCGCCGAACACTTCCTGCAACAGTGGCGAAGCCATGCCGAGGATGCCGATACCGGCCGACACGTTCAGGCACAGCACCAGCCACACCAGACGGAATTGCGGGGTTTTCCACGCCACATTCACGTGAACGTGACGGTGGGTGATCATCGCATTCGAGGCTTTTTTCGCCGGCGCGGTCCAGCCCTCAGGCTTCCAGCCGGTTGGCGGCACGCGGTAAGCCAGTGCACCACCGATCATGAACACGAAGTAGATCGCGGCCATGGCCACGAAGCTCTGCCATACGCCGACGCCGGTTGGCGAAGCGAAATGACTCATCAGAGCAGTTGCCAATGGAGCGCCGACCATCGCGCCACCACCGAAGCCCATGATCGCCATGCCGGTGGCCATGCCGCGCTTGTCCGGGAACCACTTGATCAGGGTCGAGACCGGCGAGATATAGCCCAGGCCCAGACCGATACCGCCGATCACGCCGGAGCCGATCCACATCAGCCAGATCTGGTGGGTATAAATACCCAGCGCGGAAATCAGCAGACCACCGCACCAGCACAGTGCCGATACAACGCCGGCCTTGCGTGGCCCGGCGTGTTCGAGCCAGCCGCCCCAGATCGCTGCCGAGCAGCCGAGGAAGATGAAGAACAGGGTGTAGATCCAGCCGAGCATGGAGATCGGCCAGTCGCATTGCGACGAGAAAACCTGTGCGATGAAGCCCATGTCCGGCGCGCAAGCCACTGGCGCAGTGATGCCCAGTGCCTTGGACAGCGGCAGCCAGAACACCGAGAAACCGTAGGCCATGCCGATGCACAGGTGAATGGCCAGAGCGGCCGGTGGGACCAGCCAGCGGTTGAAACCGGGCTTGGCGATGATGCGTTCCTTGGACAGGAACGCAGGCTGGGCGGCGCTGAGGCCGTCCGCCGTGATGCTCGTGCTCATTGTGTATCCCCCAATTATTAGTATGTGTTCGTCAGCCACTGCTCACCCCCGGCCTTTATGCACGCAGGCATGACCGTGTTGGTGGGTGGAGCTCCTTGAAGCGCGACCAAAAGTCGCAGAGGGACGGACGAACGGGCGAAGGTTACCATCTGCACGTGACAGAAAAACCAAACTGATATCACCTTTTTCGAGTCATCTGATCTCATATCACTGGGGAACCCTCCCGCCGACCGTTGTCGAAGCGCTGCACGTCGCGGTTCAAGAGGTTCCTCAGGACACCGCACCAGCGCGGGGTCAGGCAGCGCTATACTCCCCGGCTAAATTACGAATTCGACTAACTACAAGGACTCGCCCATGAAAGCGTTCGGCAAAATCCTGGGTCTGGTACTTCTCGGGCTGTTGCTGATCATTGTGGCGGCGGGCTTCGCCCTGACCCACTTCTTCGATCCCAACGACTACAAAGACGAGATCCGCCAGATAGCCCGCGACAAGGCCCACATCGAGCTGACGCTCAATGGCGATATCGGCTGGAGCCTGTTCCCGTGGCTCGGCCTGGAACTGCACGAGGCCAGCGTCGCCACCCTGATCAAGCCTGACGAGCCGTATGCCGACCTGCAGATGCTCGGCCTGTCGGTACGCGTGCTGCCGCTGCTGCGCCGCGAAGTGCAGATGAGCGATGTGCGCGTCGAAGGCTTGAACCTGCGCCTGAACCGTGACAAGAACGGTCACGGCAACTGGGAAGACATCGGCAAGCTGCCGACTGCCGCCCCTGCGCCGGGCAGCACCCCACCAGCGGCCGCGGGCGAACCGGTCGCCGAAACACCTGCCCAGCCGGAAAAGCCGCCACAACCGATCCGCCTCGATATCGACAGCCTGACCGTCAACAACGCCCGGGTTGAATATAACGACGAGCAGACCGGCAAGCAGTTCAGCGCCGAAAGCATCCAGCTGAGCACCGGTGCGGTGCACGATTCGACCAACATCCCGCTGAAAGCCACGGCGTTCCTCAGCACCAATCAGCCCGTGCTGCGGGTGCGCACCGAGCTCAATGGCGAGCTGCGCATCGAGCGCGCCCTGCAACGCTACAAGTTCGAAGACCTGAAGCTGTCCGGCGAACTGACCGGCGACCCGCTGCAAGGCAAAGCCATGACGTTCTCCGCCCAAGGGCAGATGTTGCTCGACAAGGCTGCAAACGTCGCCGAATGGACCGGGATCAAGATCTCCGCCAACCAGTTGCGCGCACTGGGTGAACTGAAGGCCAACGATCTGGACAAGACCCCGCAAATCACCGGCGCGATCTCCATCGCCCAGTTCGATCTGGCGAAGTTCGTCGACAGCATCGGCCAGACCCTCCCGGCCATGGCCGAAGGCAGCCTGAGCAAGGTCGAACTGGTCAGCCGTGTCGCTGCCACACCGACCAGCCTGGCGCTGGACAACATCAACCTGAAACTCGACGACAGCAGCTTCAGCGGCCGCATCGCCGTCGAAGACTTCGCCAAGCAATCGCTGCGGGCGATCCTCAAGGCCGACACCTTCAATGTCGACCGCTACCTGCCGCCAAAATCGGAAAAAGCCGCCAGCGCCACCCAGGCACGTCAGACCGAAGTCGCCAGCACCGAAGCCGATGCCATGGCCGGCGCCGGCAGCACCCCGCTGCCGGACAAACCGAGCAAGAGCGCCTGGAGCACCGAACGCCTGTTCCCGGTGGAGCGCTTGAGCAAACTGGACGTGAACGCCGATCTGACCTTCGGCCAGTTGACCCTCGATAAATTGCCGATCCAGAACGCTGCACTGAAGGCCACCGGCCAGGGCGGCCTGCTGACCCTGGAGAACCTGCGCGGCGAGTTGTACAACGGCGAATTCGAAGCCAAGGGCACGCTGGACGTGCGCCCGAATGCACCGCTGTTGAACCTGCAAACCCGGATCAACCGCGTGCCGGTGGAAAAAATCCTCGAAAGCCAGGGCAAGAATCCGCCGGTCAAAGGCCTGGTGAACCTCACCAGCACCGTCACCGGTAGCGGCAACAGCCAACAGGCGCTGATCGATACCCTCAACGGCAACGCCAGTTTCGTGATCAACAACGGCGTGTTGCTCAACGCCAACCTTGAACAGCAACTGTGCAAAGGCATCGCCACCCTCAACCGCAAATCCCTGAGCGGCGAGCCGCGGGGCAAGGACACGCCGTTCCAGGAACTCAAGGGCAACCTGAGCTTCCGCAACGGCGTAGCCAGCAACCCGGACCTGAAGGTGCGGATCCCGGGCATGACCGTCAACGGTGACGGCGACATCGACCTGAAAGTGCTGGGCATGGACTATCGCGTCGGCATCATCGTCGAAGGCGACACCAGCGCCATGCCGGACCCGGCCTGCCAGGTCGGCGAGAAATTCGTCGGCATCGAATGGCCGCTGCGTTGCCGTGGCCCGCTGGAACTGGGCGCCAAGGCCTGCCGCGTGGACAACGAGCGTCTGGGCCAGGTCGCGACCAAAATGGCCGGTGACAAGCTCAGCGAAAAAATCGACGAGAAACTGGGCGACAAAGTCAGCCCGGAACTGAAAAACGCATTGAAGGGGCTGTTCAAGCGATGAGAGCGGAGCAGTTTTCCACGGCGGTGCTGGAATGGTTCGACCGCCACGGCCGCCATGATTTGCCCTGGCAACAGAACATCAACCCGTATCGGGTGTGGGTGTCCGAGATCATGTTGCAGCAGACCCAGGTCAGCACCGTGCTCAATTACTTCGACCGTTTCATGGCTGCGTTGCCGACGGTCGAAGCCCTGGCCGAAGCGCCGGAGGACGAAGTGCTGCACCTGTGGACGGGCCTGGGTTACTACACCCGTGCGCGCAACCTGCAGAAAACCGCGAAAATCGTCGTCAGCCAGTACGGCGGCGAGTTTCCGCGCGACGTAGAGAAGCTCACGGACTTGCCGGGCATCGGCCTGTCCACCGCTGGCGCCATCGCCAGCATCAGCATGGGCCTGCGGGCGCCGATCCTCGACGGCAACGTCAAACGGGTGCTGGCGCGGTTTACCGCACAAGAAGGCTATCCGGGCGAGCCGAAGGTCGCTAAGCAACTGTGGGCCAACGCAGAGCGCTTCACGCCGCAGGATCGGGTCAACGCCTACACCCAGGCGATGATGGATCTGGGCGCCACGTTGTGCACCCGCAGCAAACCGAGCTGCCTGCTGTGTCCGCTGGAAAAGGGCTGCGAAGCGCACATGCTTGGCCTGGAGACCCGTTACCCGATTCCCAAGCCGCGCAAAGCCATTCCGCAGAAACGCACGCTGATGCCGCTGCTGGCCAACGAGGATGGCGCGATTCTGCTTTATCGCCGCCCGTCCAGCGGATTGTGGGGCGGTTTGTGGAGCCTGCCGGAACTCGACGACCTCGACGACCTGCCACACCTCGCCGCGCAGCACTCGCTGGAACTGGGCGAGCAGCAGGCGCTGCCGAGTCTTGTCCACACCTTCAGCCATTTCCAGTTGTCCATCGAACCCTGGCTGGTCCAGGTACAGGAAGCCTGCGGTCACGTGGCCGAGGCCGACTGGCTCTGGTATAACCTCGCCACCCCGCCGCGCCTGGGCCTCGCCGCCCCGGTCAAGACCTTGCTCGAACGCGCGGCCGCCGTCTTGAATGCAGGAGAGTCGACATGACCCGCACCGTAATGTGCCGCAAGTACAAAGAACAACTCGAAGGTCTGGAGCGCCCGCCGTACCCGGGCGCCAAGGGCCAGGACATCTTCGAACACGTCTCGGCCAAGGCCTGGGCGGACTGGCAGAAACACCAGACCCTGCTGATCAACGAAAAACGCCTGAACATGATGAACGCCGAAGACCGCAAATATCTGCAGGGCGAAATGGACAAGTACTTCTCCGGCGAGGAATACGCCCAGGCCGAAGGCTACGTTCCGCCAGCGGAATAATCAGCGGAAATCGGGGGTCTGATCGTAAGCGACGGAATTAATTTAAGAAATTTTAAAAAAGTCGTTGACGTAAATCCGAAAAACCCTTTTAATGCGCCCCGTTGCCCAGATAGCTCAGTCGGTAGAGCAGGGGATTGAAAATCCCCGTGTCGGCGGTTCGATTCCGTCTCTGGGCACCAAATACCGAAAACCCTGAATCGCAAGATTCAGGGTTTTTTTATGCCTGCGATTTGATGGCGGCTGAATCCGGCCCATCTCGCAGCCCAAAAAAAACCCGCGATCCCTTTCCAGAGATCGCGGGTTTTGTGTTTTCAGCCGATCAGTAAGCCATCGACCAGCTCAACGTATACGTCCGCCCACGGCCCTGATAGTCATACAGGTACGCCGGGCCGTAGGTCGGCGAGTAGAACAGCGTCGCCCGCTGACCCCAGACCGTGCTGTATTGCTTGTCCAGCAGGTTCTGGATGCCGCCGCTGAAGGTGCCGAATTCGGTGTCGCGGCTGCCGAGCAGGTCGAAGGTGGTGTAGCCGCTGATCTTGTGGTCGGCATCGTCCTTGAGGGTGAAGGCGTGATTGCCTTGCAGGCGGGCACTGGTGCGGTCGCCTTTCCAGCCGATGAACGCGGTGGATTTCGACAGCGAAGCGTAGCGGGCGTCGCGCTTGATCCAGCCGCCGTTGGCGCCCTCCTCTTCCGAACGCACCAGATGCAAGGTGCTGCCCGCTTCCCAGCCGCTCTGGAAGTGTCGGGTCAGTGCACCTTCGAAGCCGTAGTCGCGGCTCTTCTGGTCGATCACGTCGATGGTCAGGGTGGCGCTGTCGGTGGTGATGACTTTGTCCGACCAGATGTAGTACAGCGCCGCCTGAGCGTCCCAGTCGCTGTCGGAGTAACGCCAGCCGGTTTCCACCTGACGGCTCTTGATGCCGGCCAACGGGTTGTCAGCGACGCTCAGGCCCGGCTTGCCGTAAAACTTGGCGGGGTCCGGCAGATCGAAACCTTCGCCGTAGTTGACCCACAGCTGATGGCCGTTCTTGAAATCGTAAATGGTGCCGAGGTTGTACAGGTTGACCGCGTAATCGTTGCTGCCGCCGGCGATACCTTTGAAGTTGCCGACGTCCACGTCCATCTGCTGACGGCGCATGCCGCCGGAGACGGTCAGGTTGTCCGTGGCGTACCAATCGAGCTGGCCGTAACCGGAGAGACCGTCGACGCGGTAGCTCGGATAGCGCGGTGCCTTGCTCAACGTATCCAGATCCAGCCCGCCGCTTTCCGACGAGACGCGCTGATCGAAGGTGCTCTGCTCGGCATTGAAGCGCTCGCGGTCCAGGTCCACGCCATAGGTGAACTTGAAGGATTGCCACTCCTTGGCGAACAGCGCCTTGAGACTGCTGACCTCGAAGTTCTGCTGCGAAGCGGCGAAGTACACGCCCTTGGAACCCACCGGTTTGCCGGTGTTGTAGTAAGGGAACGGGTAGAAGTTGTTGTCTTCCTTGCGATACGACGCTTGCAAGTAGAAGTCTTGCCCCAGCACATCGCTGTGGTGGTAGTTGGCATTGAACAGCATGCGCTTGGTGCGCGGATCGAGATCGGTGGAGTAACCGCTGCGCAGTTCGGCGTCTTCCAGATTCGACGGCTTCTGGTATTTCAGGTTGGGGAAGTAGATACCGGTGTCGCCGTTGTTGCCCGACTCGTAATACTGCGCCAGCAGATCGAGGGTCTGCTCGTCGTTGAAGCGCATCGCCAGGCTGCCCATGACGTCGATGGTGCGGTTGTATTGCAGGTCGGTCTGGGTGTTGTCGATGAAGATCTGCTTGCCGGCACCGTCGTAGAACGCCTTGTTCTGCTCGCCGGCAATCCCGAGGCGACCGCTGATATTATCGTTGCCGCCGCTGACCGATTGCGCGATGCGCGTGGAGAGATCGTCGCTGTTGTTGAAGCCGCTGCTGGCACCGATCTGGGTTTCGAATTGCGCCGGGCCCGGAGTGGCCTTCTTGGTGACGATGTTGATGATGCCGCCGGTGGCGCCGCCGCCATAGATCGCACTGGCGCCAGACAACACCTCAACCCGCTCGACGTTGAACGGCGAGATGCTGTCGAACTGACGCGACAACCCGCGCGAGCTGTTCTGACTGACGCCGTCGATCATCACCAGCACATTGCGCCCGCGCATGTTCTGGCCGTAGTTGGTACGCCCTTCCGGCGCCAGGTCGAGGCCCGGCACCAGTTTGCCGATGGCCTCCTTGAGGCTGACACCGGTCTGCAGTTGTTCGCGCAACTGGGTCTGATCGACGACCCAGACCGTGCCGGGAATCTCACTGATGGCGGTGCTGGTGCGCGAAGCCACGCTGACCTCGATCGGCTTGAGCGTCATGGCGTCCGTCGGCGCCTTTGCACGGCGCAGGATCACCGTCCGGGCATCGCTGAACTCCCAGCTCATGCCGCTACCGGCCAGCAGCGTCTGCAACGCCTGGGCGACGCTCATCGAACCGTTCAGTGCATCGGCCTGCACGCCTTCGACGTCGGCGGTGGTGTAGAGCAGACGCAATCCGGCCTGATCGGCAAACGCGGTCAGGGATTGATCGAGGGACTGGGAAGGCAACGAGAGCGTCACCTGGCGCTGTTGTGCGCCGGTTTCCTGTGCGGCAGCATCCCTGGTCTGCGCCTGCACCAGGTTAGAACCGAACAGGCCGGCGATGATCGCCTGAGCCAACAGGGTCCGGTGCACGATGTTTCTGCCGTGGTTGCTGCGCGTCTGTGCCGACTGCTTGAACATACCTTTCACGTCTTCCTTCCCAGCCAAAATGAGTGCGTCAATGAGAATGAGTTTCTTCTCAGTCCCACTACGACGATTCGGCAGGAAGGAACTTGCAGTCGCTTTATGAAAAAAGTTTCAGATCAGTGCAGCACCGCCAGCCACGGCAGGTAGGTGACCTTCAGCGGGTATCGCTGTTCCAGTGTGCGCAGCGAGCCTTGCGGGTCGTTGAGCTCGAACACACCGCTGACCGGCAGCGCCGCCAGTTCCCGGTCGGAGATCAGGATCCTGCCGTGCTGATAACGCTCCAGCTCGCCAATCACCTCACCCAGCGGGCGCCCGTTGAAGATCAGCTTGCCGCGCTGCCAGGCCGTCAGGCTTGCGGCGTCGACTTTTTGCCCGGCGAGCAGTGGATGGCCGGGTTGATGCTCCAGTCGCTGATTGGCTTGCACCAGCATCGGCTGGTGCTGGCCGCTGAGCTGAACCTGACCGGTGCTGACCACCAGTGTCACGGCGTCACCATCGCGGCGCACACTGAAGGCTCCGCCACTGGCCTGCACATGCTCATCGCCTATGCGCACAACAAACGGCCGGGGATCCGACGCAGGCTCGAACAGCGCTTCGCCTTCGCGCAGGATCACGGTGCGCTCATCATTGGAATAGGCCAGCGAAAACGCGCTGGCGCTGTTGAGAATGACCTGGCTGCCATCGGGCAGCGTCACGCGCTGCTGCTGGCCGACGCTGGTGTGATAGTCGGAGCTGAGCGCCGGCCATTGCTGCCAGCCTGTCACTCCGGCAAGCGCCAGCACCACCGAGGCGGCCAGCGCCGGCCACCAGTGCCTGCGCCGGCGTGCAGCCGGGTGCGTTTTCGGGTGCTGCCTGGCGGTCGAAGTCTGGCCGATCATCGACCACAGCATCTGCGCCTCATCGGCCATCGTCTGATGAACCGGACTTTCGCTGCACCACTGCTGATAGGCGAGCCGATCGGCCGCAGTGGCCTTGCCCGAGTTGAGCAGCACCACCCAGTCGAGTGCGGTGTCTTCAAGGCTTTGCGAAGGGTCGGTCATGGCGGCATCGTGGCTGGAAAGGGAAAGGTCACGCATGGTTGGTTTTCAACCAGTCGCGACAGTGACGCAAGGCCTGGCCGATGTACTTGGCCACCATGCTTTCGGAGACGCCCAGTTCAACGGCGATTTGCGCCTGGGTCAAGCCTTCGAGGCGATTGAGCAGCAACGCCTGCCGCGCATTGGGCGACAACTGCTGCAGGGCGTCGTCGAGAATCCCCAGGCGCTCCTTGGCCAGAAACGCCGCCTCCGGCGCGGGGGCAGGATCGACGACCTGGGAATATTCCAGATCGTCGCCGAGACTGCCGCTCAAGCGCTGCTCGCGACGCAAGGTATCGATTGCCAGATTACCCGCCACCCGGAAGATGAAACCACGGTCGTTGAGCACCGCCACCGACTCGTCGATGTTCAGCAGCTTCAGATAGGTTTCCTGCGCCACGTCGGCCGCTCGCTGCCGGTCGCTCATGCGTCGGGTCAGGTAATTCAGCAAGTCGTCGTAGTGTTCCTGAAAACTCAGCAGCAGGCGGGGAGCTGGCGGCATCGAGGGGCGAGTCCGGGTTCGTTTGACTGAGCCAATGTGATCCTTTCACGGGCGTTAATGAGAAACAGTATCAATCATTGAGCGATGAGTTTTCAACGCAGACGGGTTTCAGTCATTGCGGATCCACGATACTTTGGCCGCCCCTTACGGAGGAGGGTCATCACGTCGATGAACCAGAAACGAACCCGCGTCCCCCTGCCCCATCCGCCACCTTATCGGCAGAGCCGGACTTCGTTCTGGCTGACGCTTCTGGTCGGGGTGTTGATGACTTTCGCCATCGGCGCGTCGATCTACGTGATCATCGACAGCCTGATCAGTGGCTCGATTACGACGACGAACCGCGGCCCGCGCACAACTTTCCTCCGGGATCTGCAACCGCGCAGATACTGGTTCGAAATCGTGTGGCAAAGCCTCATCCCCCTAATGCTGGTGAGCGTTGCGCTGTTCGGATTACGGATCTACCGGAAAGTGCGCAAGTGATCGTGAAGGACGGGATTCAGGGCAAATCCCGTCCTTACCGACGCTATTGATGCCAGTCCCAATGGAACACCAGATTGCTGGCTGCGCCGCTGCCGACATTGGCAACGTCCCGGCGCACCTCGCCATTGCGCGTGGCGACCACGGTGTATTTGCCCGGAGGCAACTGTGCATAAACCAGAGGCCCGATCTGGTTCAGGTTCAGAACAGGCTGTCCTGTCGCTTTCTGCACAACCAGGTCGACGTCCGAGGTGTAGAGGTTTTGCGTCCCTACAGCGAAGGTCATGTGCAAGTTGTAACCGGCGGACTGTTGAATCGCCCGCGACTCGTCCAGACCGATCCCGCCGGACAGATAATTGATCCCGTTCTGCTGTTGCTGCTGGACTTGCACGCCGGCGCTTTCGACAGGCTCGGCACTCGTGGCCTGCGCCATGAGCGGGAACATCAGAATCGCCACAGCGGCGACGGGCAACATGAGTGAAGTGACGCGTTTCATGATGAGTACTCCCGGGTTCTCGCAGAACCCAATCGTTACTCCTGTTTAGATTTTGCGATGCGGGGCTGGTTTTAGATTGATTGGGAGTTGTCTTGGGTGCGAAAAGGACTACGCGTTGTATTCCCCAATCATTGCCGTACTCGGTCAGATCCCGCAAAACCCGCTCACCCTTCCTTCATTTGAACCAGACATGGCCGGCATCGCCACGCCGTGGGTCTTTGGCATGCTCTCGCTTCTGTTTCTCCTGAGCCGGAAGACCTGATGAGCCAACTTGAACCTGCTGAAGCGCAAGATCCGAAACTCGATTCGTTGCTGGGCAACCTCGGTGACTTGATCCGTGAAGCGCGAAAGAAAGTATTGCGAACGGTCGACACGATTCAGGTCCAGACCTGCTGGCAGATCGGGCGGCATATTGTCGAGTTTGAACAACAGGGGGCCCGGCGCGCCGGGTATGGAAAGTTTTTGCTGGCCACATTGGCGAAAGGGCTGACTACAGACTTTGGAAAAGGCTTTGACGTAACCAACCTGCGAAAAATGCGGCAGTTTTATCAGCTCTTTCCAATTCGAGACGCACTGCGTCTCGAATTGAGCTGGACCCATTACCGCAGGATATTGCAGGTCGAAAGCGAATCAGCCCGGCAGTGGTACATGAACGAATCGGCCTCGCAAAACTGGTCAAGCCGCGCTCTGGATCGGCAGATCAACACGCTCTACTACGAACGACTGTTGATGAGCCGAGACAGGACCGACGTCTATGCAGAGGCTGCGACCAACATCGCCGCGATGAAAACCAATCCCCGGGAATTCATCCGCGACCCCGTCCTTCTGGAGTTTCTCGGCCTGCCCTCACCGGGCAAGTTTCAGGAGTCCGAACTGGAACAGGCCTTGATCGATCAGCTCCAGGGTTTTCTCCTCGAACTGGGCAAGGGCTTCGCCTTTGTCGGCCGTCAGCAACGCATCAGCGCCGGCGACGATGATTTTTACATCGACCTGGTGTTCTACAACTATCTGCTCAAATGTTTCGTCATCATTGACCTCAAGCGCGGCAAACTCAGTGCCCGGGACGTCGGGCAGATGGACATGTACATCCGCATGTACGACGACCTCAAACGCAGCGAGGGTGACGGGCCGACAGTCGGGATCATTCTCTGTGCGCAACAGAACGAGTCGGTTGCGCACTACTCGATGCTCAAGGGCAATGAACAACTGTTCGCCAGCAGCTACAAACTGGTGCTGCCGAGCGAAGATGAATTGCGAGCAGAATTGAATCGTGAACAGCTTCAACTCGAAGAGCGCCTGCGCAATCAGTCGAGTGAATAAACACTGACGGATTGTTCACCAGGCCTGCCGAGACTATCGTTGGCAGCTACTTCGCGAAGGTCGAGAGCCATGGGTTTTCAAGAGACGCACGCACTGGAAAATGCTCAGGACAGCGTCGCCCTCACAAGCGACGTTCAGGACCAACCCTTCCGTGAGCCTGCCGCCGATGGTTATGTTCTTGGCGGCTTCACTTGGCGCCACGCTTCAACTGACCCTCATCAGCGCCCGGTGGTCATCATTAACGCCGCCACCTCGGTGCGTTGCCGTCACTATTCGCGTTTTGCCGCTTACCTGTTCGCCCACAATTTCGATGTGATCATCTTCGACTACCGAGGCATTGGCGAGTCGCGACCAACGTCGATGAAGCACCTGCAGGCTTCATGGACAGACTGGGGCGTGCTGGATTTCGAGGCGATGCTCAATCGTGCTCAGCGGGAGTTTCCCGGCCAGCCAATCGATGTGGTCGGGCATAGCTTCGGCGGTTGTGCGGCGGGGCTCGGCGCTTCCGGGCCAGCGATCCGACGACTGGTAACCGTTGGCGCACAGTTCGCCTACTGGCGCGATTACGCCCCGGAACATCGCTGGCGGATGTTCGGCAAGTGGCATCTGCTGATGCCGCTGCTGACGCTGTTCTGCGGTTACTTCCCCGGCAAGCGTCTCGGCTGGCTGGAGGACACGCCCGCCGGCGTGGTAAGCGACTGGAGCACGCCTGCCGCGCGGTATGAACGGCGACCGAGCGGTCGCGCGATGCTGGCAAAAAACGGTCGTCTGCCCTTCAGCAACGTCCGCGCAGACACCCTGGCGATCAGCATCAGCGACGATCCTTACGGAACCATCCCGGCAACCGAACGCCTGCTCGATTACTTCCACAACGCGCAAAAGACCCACCTGCGAATCGAGCCACAGGACATCGGCGAACAGGAAGTCGGACATTTCGCCTTTTTTCGCAGCGCATACCAAGCCACACTATGGCCCATCGCGCTGACCTGGCTGCAAACCGGCGCACTGGCCCCCGATACACCGGGGCGGCAAGTGCCGCGCAGTTGAGTCCCCTCCAACGCATCACGGAACACACACCATGGCTTCCGCCAACAAACAGCAAAAACGCGCCGCCCGGGCCAAGACCAAGGCCAAGCAGAACCGCACCAAACGCGCCGAGGCACCGGTCGAGCTGGACCCGAACGACGACCGCATCGATTTCGAGTCGGTGGACCTGACCGAACTGTTCAAGAAAATGATCGACGCCGAAAAGATCAGCCAGCAGGCCATGTGCACCGCGTTCCTCGAGGACCCGCTGCTGGAGCTGGTGTACGAGCAGGAAGGCGAAGAAGGCGCGATGGATTTCATCCTCGCCGCCCTGATCGAGTACCGCCAGTGGTCCACCGAGACCGATGAAGCCGGCGCCCTGGCCTGGATCGAATCGCCTGACTTCCAGAAAGACTATGTGGCCGCGTCCGACGCGATCGCCGCACAAACCCAACAGAAAGACTGAGTTCCCATGGCATCCCTGAACAAACAGCAGAAACGCGCCAAACGCGCCAAGGCCAAAGCCAAGCAGATCCGCATGGTCGGCCGCAAACCTCTGGCCCTGGACGATGACCACGGTCACCTGGCCGAGCCGATCCCGGAATACACCCTGGCGATGTTCAGCAAAATGCGCGACGCCGAAGCCGTCAGCCGCGACGACATGCTGCTGACCCTGCTGCGGGAATTGGCGTTCATCATCGTCGACCATCCTGAACTGCTGGACATGGAAAACGCCGACGACGAAGGCATGGCCGCCACCCACCTGGCCGCCGACATGCTGATCGACTACCGCATGTGGGCCGATGGCATGGATCGCGAGACGGCTCAGGCCTGGTTGAGCGAGCCGCAGTTCATCACCGATTTCGGAAAGGCACTGGACACCTACGGCCAGTCGCTCGAAACGCAGGAAGAAAAGAGCGAATAAACCTCGCCCGCAAACAAAAACGGCCGCTTGTCATCGCTGACAGCGGCCGTTTTGCATTACGCGATATGGATCAGTTCAACACCACCGCACCACGGTTTTCTGCCTTGCGACGACGCGCGACGAGCATGCCGGTGGCGACAACCACCAGGCTCAGCAGGCCCGTCGCGAGGATTTCCACGCGATGGGCTTCCTGGAACAGCATGATGGTCAGGGCGGCCACGATGAACACGATCACCGCGTAGGTCAGGCCCGGGAACAGCCACATGCTGAAGACGATTTTTTCGCCGCGAGCCATGCGTTGTTTACGCATGCGCAGTTGCGAAATCGCGATCACCAGGTACACCAGCAGCGCGATGGCGCCGGAGCTGGCCAGCAGGAACTCGAACACCGCAGCCGGAGCCACGTAGTTGGCGAAGGTGCACAGGAACGCCGCGCCAGTGGACAGCATCACCGCCCAGTAAGGGGTGCCGCTCTTGTTGGTGCGGGTCGCCATGGCAGGCGCATCACCGCGCTTGCCGAGGGAGAACAGCATGCGCGAAGAGGTGTAAAGCGCCGAGTTCAGGCAGCTGGTCACAGCAACCAGAACCACGATGTCGACGATCATCTTGGCGTTAGGGATGCCCATGCGCTCAAGCACAGTCTGGTAGGAACCAAGGCTGGCCAGCGCTGGATCATTCCATGGCACCAGGGCTACGACGATGAAGATCGATACGAGGTAGAACAAACCGATCCGCCAGATCACCGAGTTGGTGGCCTTGGAAATCTGCTTGCCAGGGTTCTTCGATTCCGCGGCCGCGATGGTCACGATTTCGGTACCCATGAAGGAGAACATGGTGGTCAGGATCGCGCCCAATACCGCGCCCAGGCCGTTTGGCAGGAAGCCTTGAGTGTCGAAGATGTGCGAAACGCCGCTCACCTGGCTGTTCGGCAAGAAGCCAAAAATCGCCGCCACACCCAGAATGATGAAACCGATGATCGCCACGACTTTGAGCAGGGCGAACCAGAATTCGAACTCACCGTAGTTTTTCACGCTGAACAGGTTGGTCACGGTCAGCAGCATGGTGATGATCAGCGCGAAGGCCCAGATCTCCACACCCGGGAACCAGGCGTGCAGGATGGTCGCAGCGGCGTTGGCCTCCAGCGGGATTACCAATACCCAGAACCACCAGTAGAGCCAGCCGATTGTGAAACCGGCCCAATGGCCGATGGCGCGGTCGGCATAAGTCGAGAAGGAGCCGGTGTCCGGCGAGGCAACAGCCATTTCGCCGAGCATGCGCATGACCAGCACAACCAGCATGCCGGCAGCGGCGTAGGCCAGCAGGACCGCAGGGCCGGCGGCGGCGATGGCGTGGCCGGAGCCGACGAACAGACCTGCACCGATCACACCGGCGATCGACAGCATGGTCACATGACGCGGTTTGAGCCCCTGTTCGAGGCCATTGGAGCTTGGGGTACTGCTCATTGAAACTACCTTTGCGAGGAAAGCGATTGCGTCCGGCCCGTCTGGCGTTCCTTCTCGTAAAAAGAATCCAACGGGGCGTTCCAGATTCTGCACGCAATAATTGCGCCAAAATGTTTCAAAGTCTTCTGGCCCGCGGTTTTCAGCGCGACCGGACAGTCATCGCAAGTCCTTGAGAATACTGGCCTTTCGCCAAAGCGTTACCCTGCGACTCACTTTTCAAACGAACGAGCGCACCAGAAACACACTGAAAAAGTGCGGGATGCACAATAAAAGGGCGAATGAGGAACGTTCGGCCGGATAGCGCTTCCAACACCCCGCCAAAGGTGGCAACATCGCGCCTTTTTTTACGCGACACCCACGGGAATCAACGTTCAAACGCCCGTTCGGTTGTTGACGGGGCGACAGTCTGCTGCGCTGATGCGACAACCTGCCACACGCCATCCGTTTACCGCTCGTAGCGCTGTTGGCTGCCATTGAAACGCTATGCTAGCTTGGCCGCCTCGCCAGGAATGCCACCAACAGCTGGAGCGCAACATATATGAGGAACGCACATGGCTGAGGCCACGCCCGCGCTTGAAATCCGCAACCTGCACAAACGCTACGGACAGCTTGAGGTGCTCAAAGGCATCTCGCTGACCGCCCGCGACGGCGATGTGATCTCGATCCTCGGTTCCTCCGGTTCCGGCAAGTCCACGTTCCTGCGTTGCATCAACCTGTTGGAAAACCCGCACCAGGGCCAGATCCTGGTTGCCGGCGAAGAACTCAAGCTCAAGGCCGCCAAGAATGGCGAACTGGTTGCCGCCGATGGCAAGCAGATCAATCGCCTGCGCTCCGAGATTGGTTTTGTGTTTCAAAACTTTAATCTGTGGCCGCACATGAGCGTGCTCGACAACATCATCGAAGCCCCGCGCCGCGTGCTCGGCCAGAGCAAGGCCGAAGCCATCGAAGTCGCCGAAGCCCTGCTGGCCAAGGTCGGCATCGCCGACAAGCGCCACGCCTATCCGGCGCAACTGTCCGGCGGCCAGCAACAGCGCGCGGCAATTGCCCGCACGCTGGCGATGCAACCCAAGGTGATCCTGTTCGACGAGCCCACCTCCGCCCTTGACCCGGAAATGGTCCAGGAAGTACTTAATGTCATCCGCGCATTGGCCGAAGAAGGCCGCACCATGCTGCTCGTGACCCACGAAATGGGGTTCGCCCGTCAGGTGTCCAGTGAAGTGGTGTTCCTCCACCAGGGCCTGGTCGAAGAGCAAGGATCGCCACAGCAGGTGTTCGAAAACCCGCTTTCGGCGCGCTGCAAACAATTCATGTCCAGCAACCGCTAACGGAGCTACCCGCATGCAGAACTACAAAAAGGTCTTCCTGGCCGCCGCCGTCTCCCTGGCGTTCAGCGCCGGCGCCATGGCCGAGACCCTGAAGATGGGCATCGAAGCCGCTTACCCGCCGTTCAACAATAAAGACGCCAGCGGCCAGGTTGTTGGCTTCGACAAAGACATCGGCGACGCCCTGTGCGCCAAGATGAAAGTCGAGTGCAGCGTCGTGACTTCCGACTGGGACGGCATCATCCCGGCCCTGAACGCCAAGAAGTTCGACTTTCTGATTTCCTCGCTGTCGATCACCGACGAGCGCAAGGGCGCGGTGGACTTCACCGACCCGTACTACTCGAACAAGCTGCAGTTCATCGCGCCGAAAAACGTCGACTTCAAAACCGACAAGGACGCGCTCAAAGGCAAGATCATCGGTACGCAACGCGCGACCCTGGCCGGCACCTGGCTTGAAGACACTTACGGTAGCGATATCCAGGTCAAACTGTATGACACTCAGGAAAACGCCTACCTCGACCTGACTTCCGGTCGTGTCGACGCCATCCTCGCCGACAAGTACGCCAACTATGACTGGCTGAAAACCGACGCCGGCAAGAACTACGAGTTCAAGGGCGACCCGGTCGTGGAAAGCGACAAGATCGGCATCGCCGTGCGCAAAGGTGACCCGCTGCGTGAGAAGCTGAACGCCGCACTGAAGGAAATCGTCGCCGACGGTACCTACAAGAAGATCAACGACAAGTACTTCCCGTTCAGCATCTACTGATCCTGACGTGCGGGACCTGCGCCGTGATCCGACGGTGCAGGCTCCCGGCCTTGCCTGCCGCGATTTGAAAAGAAATCCATGATTATCGACCTCTACGGATTCGGCCCGGCGCTCGCCGCCGGCGCGCTGATGACCGTCAAACTGGCACTCACGGCCCTGTGCCTCGGGCTGGTGCTCGGTCTGCTCGGCGCCCTGGCCAAGACTTCCCCGTACAAGCCGCTGCAATGGCTTGGCGGCACTTATTCGACCCTGGTGCGCGGCGTCCCGGAATTGCTCTGGGTGCTGTTGATCTACTTCGGTACGGTCAACGCCATGCGTGCGCTCGGAGAGTTCTTCGGTAATCCCGAACTGGAACTCAGCGCCTTCGCCGCCGGTGTCATCGCGCTGGGCCTGTGCTTCGGCGCTTACGCCACGGAAGTGTTCCGCGGCGCGATCCTCGCCATTCCCAAGGGCCACCGTGAGGCTGGCGTGGCCCTGGGCCTGTCGAAATGGCGGATCTTCACCAAGCTGATCATGCCGCAGATGTGGCGCATCGCCCTGCCCGGTCTGGGTAACCTGTTCATGATCCTGATGAAGGACACCGCGCTGGTGTCGGTCATCGGCCTGGAAGAAATCATGCGTCACGCACAGATCGGCGTGACCGTGTCCAAACAGCCGTTCACCTTTTATATGGTCGCTGCCCTCATGTACCTGTGCCTGACGGTACTGGCGATGACCGGCATGCACTTCCTGGAAAAACGCGCCGCCCGCGGCTTCGCGAGGAGCGCTCAATGAACTGGGAAGTCATCATCAAGTGGCTGCCGAAACTGGCGCAGGGCGCGACCCTGACTCTGGAACTGGTGGCCATCGCAGTCATCGCCGGTCTGCTGCTGGCAATTCCGCTGGGCATCGCCCGCTCCTCGAAGCTGTGGTATGTGCGCTCGCTGCCCTACGCCTACATCTTCTTTTTCCGTGGTACACCGTTGCTGGTTCAACTGTTCCTGGTCTATTACGGCCTGGCGCAGTTCGACGCGGTGCGCAGCAGCGCGCTGTGGCCATACCTGCGCGATCCGTTCTGGTGCGCGACCGCGACCATGACCCTGCACACCGCCGCCTACATCGCCGAGATCCTGCGCGGCGCGATCCAGGCGATTCCGCCGGGTGAAATCGAAGCGGCGCGGGCGCTGGGCATGTCCCGGCCGAAAGCGCTGTTCTACATCATCTTGCCGCGCGCTGCGCGCATCGGTCTGCCGGCCTACAGCAACGAAGTGATCCTCATGCTCAAGGCCAGCGCCCTGGCCAGCACCGTGACCTTGTTGGAACTGACCGGCATGGCCCGCACGATCATTGCCCGTACTTACCTGCCGGTGGAGATCTTCTTCGCTGCCGGCTTGTTCTACCTGGTGATGGCCTACGTGCTGGTTCGCGGTTTCAAATTGCTGGAACGCTGGCTGCGCGTCGATGCGTGCCAGGGACGCTGATTCTTCTTACGTGCTGACGGGCGAGGCCCTACTCGCCCGTTTCACGGCACTGGATACATTTCTCACAGCACATCAGGCGCTGTGGAAGCCTCGCCCGTTTACTCATCTGCAACTCCCCTGGGAAGCGTCCTGCCCGGAGCTGTCCGCATGGCTACGCGGTCGCTCGCTGGAAGAAGCGGAAAACGCCCACAACAATCCTGCCGAACTCTTGAGTGCGCCGGAGCCCTTTGCTTCATTGGCGGCGTTGTCGCTTGAGCTGAGTGCGGTGGGTGACTTGCCTGCGCATTCGCTGGACGCTGCCGGCCATCGCCTGAATGTCGATGTGCCGGGGCGCAAATGGAAGCAGATCGAGGCGTTCGCCAGCCGCCTGTCGTTTGCCTCGCAACCGAAGCACTGGCTGGATTGGTGCTCGGGCAAAGGCCATTTGGGGCGGCGCCTGCTCGGTGCCGACCAGCAACTCACCTGTCTGGAATATGACCCGGCGCTGGTTGCCAGCGGTCAGGCGTTGAGTCAGCGGCATCACCTGCATGCGCTGCATGTCGAGCAGGATGTGCTCGCGGCGAACACTGCTTTATTGCTGAACGACGAGCACACACCTGTCGCCCTGCATGCTTGCGGTGATCTACATGTGCGGCTGATGCAATTGGCCTCCGCCGCTGGCTGTCGGCAACTGGCGATCGCACCGTGCTGCTACAACCGGATCAGTCGTACTGAGTATCAGGCGTTGTCCTGCGTCGGCTCGCGCTCTGCCCTACAGCTCTCACTGGAAGATCTGTCCCTGCCGATGAGCGAAACCGTCACCGCCGGCGCCCGCGTCCGACGTCAACGCGACACCTCCATGGCCCGCCGCCTGGCCTTCGACCTGTTGCAACGGCAAGTGCGCGGCATCGACGAATACCTGCCGACACCTTCCCTGCCGAGCGCATGGCTGGAAAAACCGTTCGCCGATTACTGTCGTGATCTGGCGGCGCTTAAAGAGTTATCCACAGTCGGCTCGCCAGATTGGGTAGCACTGGAAGCCGCCGGTTGGCAGCGGTTGGCCGAAGTTCGCAACCTGGAATTGCTGCGCGGACTGTTCCGACGCCCGCTGGAGCTTTGGCTGAACCTTGATCGGGCACTTTTCCTCACCGAACAGGGATACGTCGTACGTCTCGGCACCTTCTGCGAAGCGCCGCTCACACCGCGCAATTTCCTGCTGCTGGCGGAACGCGCTTAAATCTTTACAGCCTGTGGATAACTCTGTTGATGGATTTCTCGTGGATCCAATATCCACGCCTGTTTCAAGCCATTAACAGCCTTGGTCATTTTTTGTTCACACAAATAAAAAACCGGTAAAACAGGGATTTGCGCATCAAATGAGAACCCGTCCACAAAATCCACTCTAAGCCCGCCCTCTTCAAAGCCCGTTGTGCATAAGCCCCCAAGCAAAAGGACATAACCGCCGAATCGCGGACGGGAGGAGCAGAAAATTGCACCGACCAACCACCCTTGCTATACAGGCTCACACCGTGCCGGCAGCGCACGCACGAACAAGAAGAACCTGACCGACAGGGAGCGACCGTGACGTTCATCTCTTACGCACAGAATTTCGAAGACATCCGCCTGTGGCGCGCCCTTAAATTCTTCGAGAACGGCTTCTATGTAGATGTCGGCGCCAACGACCCGATCCACGATTCGGTGACCAAGGCGTTCTATGATCGCGGCTGGAGCGGCATCAACGTCGAGCCGATGCAGAACTTCCACGACGCCCTACGCCAGCAACGCCCCCGCGACACCACGCTGCAATGCATCGCCAGCGATGAACCCGGCGAAGTGACCTTCTACGGCATTCCCGGCACCGGCCTGTCCACCGCCGACCCGGTCACCGCCCAGGAGCGTCGCGACCTCGGCCTCGATGTGCGCAGCCTCACCGTCAAGGCCCGCACCCTGACCTCGATCTGCGAAGAACACGCCGCCGGACGCGAAATCCACTTCCTGAAAATCGACGTCGAAGGCCACGAGGAAACCGTGCTGCGCGGCATGGACTTCAACCGCTTCCGCCCGTGGATCATCCTCATCGAAACCCCGTTCGAACGCGACCACACCTGGGAACACCTGATCACCGACGCGGGTTACACCAACGTTTGCTTCGACGGTCTCAACAGCTATTTCCTGGCCGACGAACACCTGAACCTCAAACCCGCCTTCGACATGCCGCCGTGCCAGCTCGACAACTTCCAGCTGTGCCTCGGCCACCCCTTCGCCCACCCCGTCAGCCCCGGCGAAGCCGACGCCCTGGCGCAAATCAGCGCCGCCACGCAACGCGCCGAACACGCCGAAGCCCAACTGCGCGCCCTCCAGAACAACCGCACCTGGCGAGCGCTCCAGAAACTGCGCAACGTCCTGCGCCGAGCCTGATCGACGCCCGCGCAAAAATAGTCAGAATTCAGGGGTTTACAGAACCAACCCAGTCGCTATAATCGTCGCCCACACGCCGGTATAGCTCAGATGGTAGAGCAACTGACTTGTAATCAGTAGGTCCCGGGTTCGATTCCTGGTGCCGGCACCATACAAAACGAAGCCCCTGCAGAAATGCAGGGGCTTTGTTGTTTCTGGGGTTTGGGAAAAACTCTCACTGCAATGGGAGAGGTTTGTGCGCCGACCATCAGCACTACGCGCTCGCTCCTCTGTCGAAGCGCAACGCGGACAGTGAAAAATAGATCTGTCACCTTTTCTGTCCACTCTCTAAAAAGAGAGCGTCGACCATACGTTTTGCTCAGTTAAAAGTTTGCTTTTTACGGTATATAGTAAAACTTCATCCAGCCACTCGCTAAATAGCCAAATGCCACTCTACAAACAGAGTAAGAAGTTGGCTAGGTGGTTTTTTCCGATATCACTTTTTGCGTGTAGCGCAAAACTTTTACCACAGGTGAAACATACTTCGCACACCAAACTACCGCTCGTCGGAAAGGCTTCATGGTTTAGTGATACACAATAGTGTTGTATTGTGTTGACCATTTTTCGTCGGATTGAGCAGCCAACCTGCGCAAACCCGCCATTTGTCGGGGGGTGTGCTATCAACGATGGTGGCCCAGCCCTCCAGAAACGACAAGACCCGCACAATGGCGGGCCTCGGGGCAGATTTTTTCAGGTTGATTCCCTGAGGAATTCCTGTGGTAATCTCCAGTTTCCACTTACAGCCATACAGCATTCTTACTCGCAATTCGAAGGGTATGGCCAAGTGACCGGTCCGTCAACCGTGCGTTAATTCGTTAATTCGTTAATTCGTTAATTCGTTAATTAACTACTCCGATGAGTTTGCAGCTTAGTTTACGGTTCAGTCATTGCGTAAGTGGAAACCTGTTTGTTCCGTCATTAGCTTCGGAATAAATTCCACCAACCCTTTGGAGAACTCGCCCTTGCGATCCTTCATTCAGAAGTACCTTCCCGAAGAACTGATTCGGGCGTTTCAGGCTGCATATTGGTCGATTCGTTTGATCAGGATTATTCAGGAGGTATAAGCGCAAAACGGGGGCCATTTGGCCCCCGTTTTCGTTCAGGTCGATCGTGTTTTGGGGTTAGCCTTCTCTGCACCACCATGATTGTGCGTAAGCGCAACCATCGATGTACTCAATTCCACTCAGTACAAATCCAGTCACGGCCATCCCCGCGAGCGTTGCATCGAGCAATGGCGGCAATGGGTCGGGATCAAGCGGCATGCCCACCTTTACCCTGGCGACGTTAGCAGCTCGGCCCAGTTCCTCACAGACCGAGGATTTGACCATGACATTGCCCCTGATCGCGGGATACTGACGCCGCGCTATGGCATCGAGTGCAACGCCCCGGGACCTCATTGGAGTGACCAATACGCGCATCGCTCTCCCCTACTCGTCACTGGCGATGTCGAGCATCGCCTCGATGGCAAAAGCTAATGCGCCGTCTGCCAGTTCCAACATTTCACCAAGCTCGTCGCCATTGATGAGCTTTTGTCGGTGCAACGTGTTGGCCCAGACCAGTAGTGCTTTGTGATGTGCGCCCGGCTGGGCAAGTAGTGCGGGCTGATCCATCAGCATGGCCCGCCATTGTGAAGGGCTGTTCGGGTGGGGAGGTGCAGTATCCGAAATTTGATGGTGCATAGATGGATGCTCTCGCAAAATACTGTATGCATAAACAGTATAATCACGCGGTATCCACACCATCCATTCGTGCCGACGAAACGACCTACGGGCTATTCATCCATCCAACACCCGCAACCCTGGACACGAAAAAGCCCGCTTCTGCCGAAGCTGAGCGGGCTTTGAGTGGGGAGCAGACTATCTAGCCGGATTTGCTGAGCATGTCCGTTGATTCGTATATCCCTTGAAACGGATTTACGTGTATTCGTTTGCACGTTTCTGAGTTCTTCCGGACATAGACAACGTCCTTCTCTACCGGCCCACACGTTGTGACCTTGGATGTGTCAGCGATCACCGTGTAAGGCATGACGAAGTCAGCCGGTTTAAGCATGAGCACGCCCAGACCGAGTATCGATCCGACGAAAAGGATCTTCAGCCAAGGGAAATGCTCGACGTCATCAGGGTTGGTTTTCACAGGTTTGGAACCAAAAAGCATGCGCACATACATGGACAAGCCAATCAGGATCAATGAGAAGGGGATGGAATAAATAAATCCCCCGATCGTCGATGCATAGCGAATGTTTTCAACCTCAATTCCGGTCTGGGCATTGATGGCTTTCTCCGCGAGGATCTTGCAGCCGTACAAAACGACTGCCGTATAGAGAAGCGAGGAAGGCCAGTTTTTCACGAAAACGTTGATTTTCTTACGGTTGCTGATTGCGTAGACGGCACCACCAAGGGGGACGATCGTCAGCACGATAAACGACATTTCTTCATGGCTTATGTATTTACCCAGGTGCGGGGTCAATACATTCGCAAGGATCAATGCTGAGATCAGCAACGTCAGTTTGATCAGTGATTTACGTGATTCGGTCATGCGCCGGACGCTTCCTTAAGTAAAAATTCCGCCATGCTTTATCCGTTTACGCGCTGTGGTTTCGCGGCTATAGCCAAGCGCGGGACGATATCTGGTGGAGGCGAGGGGGATATAGGATTGGTCTGAAATGGGGTGTGGATGGCGTGACCTAAGTATCTACCATCGCACAAACGGAATGTTTGAGATTATTTGAAGCAGAGTGGAAGGCAGGCCGTAAGCATGTTGATCTGCTGAAAGCGATCCGTCAGCAGGAGCATTCAGTCGCACATATATATAGAGGGAAACCAGCAAGGCTGAGCCGAGGAGACGCCCTCAAGTATTGTTCACAACCTTGAGGGCGACGTTAACATCTCAATCGCCTTTTTCTTCACTCGCTTCTACGCCACACCACTCACAGCTTTCGCCATAATTTGAGTCGTAAGCTCCGGTAGAAATGATCTGGGAATCACCTTTCTGCTTTTTATCAGCTTCGACGCAGTCGTCACACAAGGTTACGGTTGGATACTGATCCGCCGCGCTGTCAGCGGCCATATCGCCATTCACGGTACAGGTTTTCATCGATACGACTCCTTGAGGTGGTGAATGAATATAGCTTTCGACTTTTGGTTCGCAACAAACGAAGAATCTTGCAATTCAACCGTCTTACATCACTATTTCGAGCTTCGATGGAGATTTCGGTCCTATTTTTTCAGTTTTCGTTACCAGAACGCCCAATTTGCTGATTTTTTGTCAGATTCACGTCGAAAAGCATTTCCCATAATTTTTTGCTGAAAAATTGGCTCAATTCCTCTCAAGCAAGGAATTCATTGACGAATTCGTCATTTTTCGTTAGATTTGACCCATCGAAGCGACTGACCAGATGAGATTGAGCGCTTCCCAGCGGCGAAAGCCGTAATCGCGCAAGGCGATTCGCAAGTGGTGTCTGGATCTGCTTTACCGAATCGAAAAAGGCGCCTATGGCGCCTTTTTTCGTTATCGGACGTATTTTCCTGCAAATTTTCTCGGTTGTCGGATTAATTCCTCATCCGCGGAGAATTCATTGACGAATACGTCAGCGTTCACTAAATTGATTCCATCGAAGCGACTGACCAGATGAGATTGAGCGCTTCCCAGCGGCGAAAGCCGTAATCGCGCAAGGCGATTCGTAAGTGGTGTCTGGATCTGCTTTACCGAATCGAAAAAGGCGCTTATGGCGCCTTTTTTCGTTTTTCAACGCTAACGCTTGGTTGAGGTCGGCTGACGCATGTAGACCTTACCGCACAGCAGCATGAATCCCATTTTGCCGAAAAGCTTCGGCGGCTTGTCGGTTTGGTGGTAAGCGCTTTCCACAACCAGATTCAAATCCTGCGGTTTATCCTCGGCAGCCCTACGCACTTCAAAAAATACGTGATAGGGCCCACTTGGGTCTTGAATGGTCATGGAATAGGCCCAGTTGCGCATCGCCGCTGTTTCCCGGACTTTAGCCTGGGGATTATTCAATCCTTTGATGACCGTAGGTAGGACAAGCGAAAGTCGGTACCGGATCGCACAGAAAGTACGTTGTCGCTTAGCACCATCCAGAATAATCGGCTCACCAACGGGGTGTGTGGCTGCATCATAGCCCTGGGTGAAGCAATGGCTCGAGAATGTGACGTGCACTCGCAACTCACGTTTGGCCAGTTCGCTTGGGATCGCGAACGTGAAAGGCTCAAGATGGGAAAAATCGTAAGTCTGACCACCAATAGTCAGCGCTGGAAAATAGGCAGTCACTTCGGTCTCCGTTCCGGCCAGTGCAGCAGTTTACCCTACCTTTCAACGATCAATTATCTCCGGGGCGCAGCTTTAGCTGTACACAGATCTTGTCTCCGTTACCTAGGCAAATGTTAAGCCCCCAAAAGCCAATAACCGATCGTTGCATTCAAATTGCGATCTGCTCCAACGCAGGTGCGAAAAATCAATCTTCGATAGAATCAAACCAAGAAAAGTACTTTTCCCCCTCCCGCCGACGGGCTTTATGCGGTGATTTTTTGCAAACCACTAGAGGGCGGAGTAGCGCATTCCGCTCAGCTATCCAGCTGTGACTGAAGAGAGGCACGCTGTCTCACGCTGTGAGACTTTTGGAAAAGGTGTGAAATCTCAGGCCAAAAAAGTGTCCACAAAATGTCCACACCTGCCAGAAATACTGAACGTCTATTTCCCAAATATGCCCTGAAACGTTGGGCATCACTGGCATCCCCAATGAATTCAGAGCCTTTGGTTGGACTTGTAATCAGTAGGTCCCGGGTTCGATTCCTGGTGCCGGCACCAGATGAAAAGCCCCCGACAACAATCGCTGTCGGGGGCTTTTCTCCAATCCTAAGCAGCCTCAACCGAAAGCAAAATCCGGCGTCCAAGCTGCTGCAACGCACGCTCAACATTCTCGATCTTGGAGTGATGCAGGAAATCGACTAACCGGTCTACCTGGGGTCGTTGCACTCCCAAGCGACGTGCAAGCTCAGCCTTGCTGACCCCAGACTCCAAAAGCGTATTCCAGAGCCCAACCTTCGCAGCAGTCAGTGCAGGCAGACGCAATACCGCGTCACTTTCCTGCTTTCCCGCATCACCTGTCGGAATCAACCGGCGATCATCTACGTAAATCGACAGAGCCGTCTCCATTGCATCAATGGCGCCGTCGAGTGCTTCCTCAAGAGTGTCGCCAGCGGCGTGCATCTCTGGAATTTCTGCGCAGGACAACCAGACACTGCTCGGCTCCTCGTGGACTTCCAACGCATATTCGAACATCACGTTTCCTCTCATGGGGTACAGCTGGGCCTCAATCCTTGAGGCCCAGCTGTTTGATTATCGATTTTCTCAACCCTTCGCCGATTTCCTTGGCTCCGTGGTCGGGAAAGACAGTTGATTTGCCATTCAAGGAAACCTTGAAATGACTACCCTTGCCGGTTTGGAACTCGACGCCTTGGACTTTCAACCATCGCCGAAACTCGCTGTACTTCATGTGCATCACTCGCTGTTTCGGTAGAGCGAATGTGCAACATATCTGTTACGCATGCAACATAACTGTTGCACCGCACATCTGGAACATCGCCAGCCTCCGCCACCACTTGGCCACGATTGCGCACATCCCTCCCCCACGCTACCGTCAAACCCGTCGCTGCCAATCCAGCGACCGGGCCTGAGAACCCGCGTAAGATGCAGGCGCACCAGCGCACCAACCCACGTTTGCCGGCGTTTTTTGTGCCTGCATTTCCGTGCAATGGCGGCTGTGCGTGGGAGGCTTTCGGGCCTGCCGGGTTCCTGTATCTCCGGTTTCTCAGCCTGCGCATAGCTGCCACCCTTTCGCCTGAGAACGAAGTGGTAGCGCTCATTTGATACAGGGAGTTTCACAAATGATTAGCATCGATCCGTCCAGAGTCTGCCCCTTCCACCAACCAGCCAACGGTAGGTGAAGCCATGACCCATCCCCACGATCTGAAAACCCTCGGCCTAACCCATTTTTCCTTCCAGTCCAACCACGCACTCTTCCGCACCAATCCCGGCGTCCCGGTCGTCACCGCCCTCTCCCACGCCTCGCATCTGCTCCATGTATCCAAACTGCTGACCTCGGATACCTCTGCCGCCAACGATCCGGAACTCCACGCCTGTGCCTCGCAATATTTGCAGGAGTTGAGCAAGGCGCTGGTCGATGATGCGGTCAAAGTGCTGAGTGCAGCCCCATAAACTGTTGCCCACAAAAAAGCCCTCGCATCGCTGCGAGGGCTTTGTGTTACCGCATCAATCAGTGCCCGGCGCTCTGCCCGCCATCCACATGCAGAATCTCACCTGTCACAAAGTTCGCGTTATCGAGATACACCACCGCCTGCGCAATATCGTCGATCTCGCCCATGTGCCCAACCGGATGCAGCGCGCCCATTGCCGCGTGGGTTTCTTCGCCATGCATCGGCGTCTTGATGATGCCCGGCGATACTGCATTCACCCGAATTCCGCGTTTGGCGTATTCGATGGCCAGGGATTTGGTGGCGGCGTTTAGGCCGCCCTTGGTCAGTGAGGCGAGGACCGAGGGCACGCCGTCTACCGCGTGGTCGGTCAGGCTGGTGGTGATGTTGACCACGTGGCCCTTGCCCTGTTTTTCCATTTCGGCGATAGCCAGTTGGGTGATGAAGAAGAAGCCGTTGAGGTTGACCGACAGCACCGCCGCGTAGTCTTCCGGGGTGTAGGCGGTGAACGGTTTGGCGACGAAGATGCCGGCGTTGTTGACCAGGGTGTCGATGTGGCCGAAGCGTGCCAAACCTTCGCTGATGACACGTTGAGCAGTGGCCGGATCGCCGATGTCGCCGGCGATGGTCAGGATCTGCGGGTCGTTCGACGGTTTGATCGAGCGCGAAGTAGCGACGATGTTGTAGCCCAGTTCACGGAAGGCCTTGACCATGCCTTCGCCCAGACCTTGGGAAGCACCGGTGATAACGACGGTTTTTTTCGAGTGGCTCATGATGAAATCCTCAACAGATTGATGGTGATCGACAAGACAGCGGGCGCGGTCAGGACTGATTCCGCTCCGCCAGTTGCCGGCGGTATTCGGTGGTGGTGATGCCGGCGTAGCCCCAGTCATCGGTGTCGACTTCTTCGATCACGATGTGGGTCAGGTCCGGGCGTTTGTTGAGGACGCGTTCCAGGGTTTCAGTGATTTCGGCGATCACCTGAGCTTTCTGCTCACGGGTAACACCGTCGCGGGTGATGCGTACGCTGACAAATGGCATGACGACTACTCCAGTGACCTGCCCTCGGGATGATGGTCAGGTGTTGGAGCTCAATGTAGGCGTGCGCCGGGAGGGGAAAAAGTAGGGGTGGGGTACTTCATTTGTGAGGTGGTGTAATGAATGATCTGTAGCAACTACACAAGAATTTGAGCAACCGAACGCGTCAGTTCAGCGCAACTCAATGCCTTTTTCTGCATTGCCTTGTGCCTTCCGCAGCTCATCAATCGAATCAAAATACTGGCGAAGGAGCAGTGCTTCCCTCATGGCGCGGGCGGTCTTCTGCGAGGGCCTTCGCACATGTTCGGGTTTTCGTTGAGTCGCCATCGCAATTACCTATTTCCGGCCAGAGCGACTTATTAGAGACGATCACTCTGGCAACCGATATCAGCTCATTCGCCATGATCTCTGAGACCTATCCGTAAAAACTGCGGGCAAAAGTTACCCTTCACGTCAGTCGTTTCCCTTGGAAAATCCCCCCAAACGCACCCAAACCGTGCACTTTTTTTGACCCCAATCACCCCCGCGTCACCAAAAACCCCGATCCTGTGTCAGCCTCCAGCCATCGGCGGGGACATCAATTCGCTACTAATTGCGCGACAACTATGCTCAGGTACAGGAATATAGCCGGCAAATGGAGCCGTTCAGGCCGTCACGTACACAACAATACCCAGCCCACTTCAGAGGGCATTACCCATGGATAGCAGAACCTTACGCAACCTGATGCGCATCGTGCAGACCGGCTCCTTGTCGGCCGCAGCCGAGCATTCGTGCCTGACTGTGCAGGCCCTGGCCGCGCAGTTGAACAAGGTCGAAGAACAGTTCGGTTTCCGCTTGTTTCGCCGTTCCAACAAAGGTCTGACGCTGACGCCGCAAGGCACCGAGCTGACGCCCTATATGGACAGAGTGCTGATAGCCACGCGGCAGATGGAAGAGAAAGTCGAAGCATTGAAGGTGCCGGGACAGCGCACGTTGAAAGTGGCGTTGAACACCACGCTGGACCCGGATTTCAACCGCCGATTGATCGGGCGCCTGATCGATGTGTTCCCCGACTACCAGATGGAATTCAGCTACGCCGAGTCGATGGAAAATCTCAGCAAGCTGAAAAATGAAGACTTCGACCTCGCGGTGCTGATCGGCCCGCAGCGTCCGGGTCTGCCGAGCATTGTCCTGCCGGAAGTACAGGTGCAGGTAGTCGGCGCGCACTGCGGTCAGGAGAACGATCCGCTGACGTTGCTTGGCAACAAGTTTCAGGTGCGTCCTGCAGAAGATTGCCCGTATTCCCACAGCTTCCTGCGTTTTCTCGACGCCGGGCTGGGTAATCACGAGAACAGCCAGCGGACGATTTATTCCTGCAGCGAAACGCTGACCCTGTCGCTCATCACGCAGATGGACGCTGTCGGCATGGTCTCTCGCGAGGCCGCGCAGAAGAACGGCCTGACGATTTTCCCCGGGTTCGAGGATTTCCTCGAAGTGCGCCTGGCGGTGAACAACCCGAATCTGTCCGGCCAGGCGTTGAACGACGTGGTCGATCTGCCGCTACATGAACGAGCCGAGCGCAATGTACGCAGCCGTCCCAACCGCCACACTGAGAAAGAGGTTTTTGCTGAAATACGCACATAACAGCGTCGGAATCGCTGCATAGAATTCCGGGCGGTCGAGCTGTATGTGCTGATCCTTGATCAACAAGGGTGTCAGGCTGATCGCAGCGACGATCGCCACCGGCAGGTATTCCAGCGCCCGGGCGACGAAGGGCGGCCAGTGCTCGGTGTTGACCTGCAACGGTAGCGCCCGTGGCAGAAAGGTCACGGCCATCATCAGCGCGACCACCAGAATCAGGAACGTTTGGTCAGGCATACACCCACTCCGCAGCCCACAAACGTGGCGATGAAAACGTTGAACGGCGAGCTGCCGACCAGGCTCAGAGCACCCATGCAGATCACGGCGGCCAGGGCGGCGATGAGTTTGTTGCGGGTGTTGCACAGCGAGACCAGCACGTAGAGCATCATCGCGGTCAGCGCATAGTCGAGCTGATATTTGATCAGGTGCGAGGCGTACTGCGCGCACAGGGCGCCGAGCAATCCGCCGATCACCCAAGAGGTGTGGCAGAACAGGTTGAAGCCGATCAGATAACGGATGTTCACCGGCGCCCCGGTACCCAGCTTGACGCTGTGGAAGGCAAACGATTCATCGGTCAGGCCGCCGGCGTAGCACCAGCGCTCCATGCGGCTCAGGCCCAGCGCCCGCAGGGCCTTCGCCATGTAGACCGACATCAGCATGTGCCGCGCGTTGATCAGAAACGTGGTCAGCACGATGGTGGTCAGTGACGCACCGCTGCTGATCAGCGCCAGCGCCGCGAACTGCGAAGCCCCGGCATACACGAACAGACACATTGCCACCGGCAACCACAGCGGCAGCCCGGCGTTGACCGCCATCAGCCCGAACACGAACGACACGGTGAAATAACCGGCCACCACCGGGCTGGCTTCGGCAAACGTGCGCGACGGCTGACGGTCGACCATCAGCGGCGCACTGCCGGATGTTTCATTCATAGATCCCTCTCAAATGTCCGTTCGCCGTGAGGTTCGCAGAAACCCTGGGCAGTCCAGAAACGCTTGCCCGCGAGGTTAGCATCATCGACGAACAGGAACATCCGCAGCACACCGACCCGTTTCATGTCGGCCGACGCCGCTTCCACCAGTCGCTGGCCGACGCCCTGGCTGCGATAGCGCAGGCTGACCGCCAGATGGTTGATGGTGCCACGACTGCCGAGCATGCCGCCCAGCACCGCCCCGACGATCTCGCCTTCGACGTCGAAGGCCAGATACGCCGTGGTGGTTTTCTGGATCAGCACGCCGCGCAGGCATTTGGCGTCCTGCCATTCACAGAACGACACTTCGTCGAACTGGCGGAAGAAACGCTCCATGCGCTGCGCGTCCTTGGCCGTCGCGCGCCGCAGCACCACCGGCGTCGAGCATTCGACGCCGTCGATTTGGGTGATCTGATTAGCGAACAATGTCGAAAGCGGTCCCGGGCCGCGAGAAGGAAATCGCCAGAATCTGCCGGTACGCCATGGCATGGGAGTGGGTGTTGCGCGCCGGTGTCACGTAGTGGCGCATGTCGCGGTCGAGGAAGTAAGTGGTGTCGAGGATTTCCTGGTAGGTGGTCGACGCCAGTTGCTGCTCGTGAATGTCGTACAGGCGGCTTTCGGCGCCCTCGACATTGTTGCGACCCCAGAAGTGCACACCGCTGAACGGATAACCGTCGCAGTGAATGCCTTCCGGCGTGATTTCCAGTTGTTTGCCGGGTTTGATCTCGATGCGGATCTGATGGATCTGGCATTGCCAGATTTCATCGTGCAGCTCTTCCGGCAACACGCTTTTGTACACTTCGAAATCGGTGTCGATCAGACTGCGCATCACGGGCGATTCGATGACTTCATCCGAGAAGTCCTGGAAGTGCCGCACAACGCCCCCCACATAGGCGTTGTTCTCCTTGGACTGCACATAGGCGCGATGTTCCAGCTGCTTCAGTTCGCGCGTCTTGGGGTTGTATTCGAAGTCGCTGTAACGACGGTAACGCATGCCGGCTTCGGCCTGACCGTAGTAACTGTCAGGCTCCATGTTTTCCCAACTTTTGGTCAGTCTGACGAAGTCGGCGAAATGACCGTAGAGATTGAAGTCAGCACCCTGCACATTGGCGTACTTGTCGCGCCGTAGCGATTCGCCCACTTCTCTGGTTAAAACGATCATTACCAAATTCTCCGCTGCATTGAGCGGCCTAATCTATTAGGTGGAGAATTTGCGTCCATGAGAAAGAATTTCAGGCATTTAAAGCCCTGTTTGAAACGCGATTTGAAACGGCCTGAAAGTGCATTTCAAATGACAAAAACACGGGTTTTCATGTTTTTTTCAGAAAAACCGTCAAAAAAAACCCCGAACCAGTCGGGGTTTTTTATCGCTTTTCGCGGGTTCAACCGATCATCAGAAGATGTTGATCGGGTAATCCACGAACACACGCAGCTCGTTGCCGCTGACGTTGTATTCGCTGGATTTCTGCGAAACACGCAGGATCGAGCTACGTACTTTCACGCTCAGGTCTTTGGCCGGGCCGCTTTGCACGACGTACTTGAACTGGTTGAAGATTTCGCGCTCGGTGCCGCCTTCGCTGGTGGACGTGGTGATGTTGTCGCCACGTACGTACGCGAAGTTGTAGCTCAGACCCGGTACGCCGAATGCGCCGAAGTCCAGGCCGTAGCCCAGCTGCCAGCTGCGCTCGTCTTCAGCGTTGAAGTCCGACCAGTAGGAGTTGGCCAGGTAGATGGTGTTGCCACCGTCACCCACGCGACCCTGACCTTTCTGGTAGCCGCCGTAGGCGTAACCCAGGTTGCTGTCGCCGGTGGAACGCTGGTGCGCCACGGTAAACGAGTGCGGGCCGGTAGCGAAGGTCGCTGCAAGGCTCCAGATCTTGTTGTCGTCGCCGGTCACACCGTTTTCGCGGACATAGGAGTTGTCCAGCTTGGTGCGGTAACCGTTGAAGTCCAGGGTCAGGGACTGATCCTTGTCGATCGGGAACACATAGTTGGCGTTCACGTATTGCTTCTTCAGCACGTCTTCGACGTCGGAAGCGTACAGCGCAGCCTTGAACTGTTCGGTGAACTGGTAGCTACCGCCCAACACGTTGATCGACTTCAGACCACCGCTGTCACGGCCTTCAGCGCTCTTGCGCGATTCGGCGGTGAAACGACCGGCATCCAGTTGCAGACCTTTGATCTCTTTGGAAGTGATCAAGGTACCGGTGTAGCTTTCCGGCAGCAGACGCGAGTTGTCGTAGTTCAGCACCGGCAGGGCCGGCATCTGGTCACCGTAAGTCAGGGTGGTGTTGGACAGGCGGAATTTCACCGCTGCGCCGCCCTTGGACAGATCGTTTGCCGGTTTTCCGCTGTCGCCCTTCTTGAAGAAGTCGATGCCGCCGGCACCGCTGCGATCTTCGCTGCGCTCCAGGTTCAGGGCGTACAGGCCGAAGGCGTCAACGCCGACACCGACAGTACCCTGGGTGAAACCGGACGAGAACGTACCGATGGCCGCCTGGCCCCACTCGGATTTGTCCTTGTTGCCGTCTTTGTAGTCACGATTGATGTAGGCATTGCGCAGCAGCACTTTGAGGCTGCTGTCTTCAACAAAACCCTTGGACTCGGCCTGGTCGTTAGCCATGGCCTGAGTGGCGCTCAACATCCCCAATGCGATCAGACTGATCCGCTTGTTCAACATTTTGTTTTCCTTATTACGGGTTGAAACGCGCTGTGTCGAACGGCTGAAACGGCGCTTGATGCACTCTTTTATTCACCCCGAAACAAAAAGGCCCGCTCAAGACAATGTCATGGCGGGCCTGCTCCTGATTTTGAGTCATGGCGGTTAGCCACAGGCGTTGGGCCGAATCGTAGCCGCGCCCTGAACAGTGTGTCAATTTCAAGAATCGTCTTTAAATAGGCAAAAATCGTCTAATAAAAGTAAATTTTTCGAAAGCTTCGTGCGGGGAAATGCCTGTAGTCAGGGATTTGATGCCCGGTCACGCACAACCGTCGAGGCCACAGACCGGCAAGGCTTGCGCGACGGGTGCCGATGGAATCGACTCGCTCAACCATTGTGCAAACGCCTGAGGTTTGCCGAGCCACGGGCCGATATCGATCAGGGTGAACTGGCCGTCCTGTTCCAGCGCAAAGGTCGGGAAGCCTTGGCCACCAAGTTTCGCCAACAGTGCGCGGCTGTTCTTTATGTGTTGATCGGTGTCAGTCGCTTTCAGGGTTTTGAGGAACGTGTCCGCCTCGTAGCCCATCTCTACCGCGCACTCCACGAGGACGGACTCATCGGCAATTCGCCGGCCTTCTACATAGTGTGCGGTTTGCAAACGACCCAGCAGTTCCAGTCCACGCCCATCGATGCTTTCTGCTGCCATGACTGCGGCAATCGGCGGAGCGGAATCAAATACCGCCGTGTGATCACGCAACAGGCCTTCGAAATAGGCTTCGCCGAACGGCTGCCCGGTGTACTCGGCAATGCGCCGGTCGTGAGGCATTACATAATTGCGCAGTTGCGGTGAAACGCTCTGGCGGTTGGCACCCGTCATCATGCCGCCCGCGTGGGCGATTACCGGCAGCACTTGCTGTGCGGCCTGGACCAGCGGTTTGGCGCCGTAGCACCAGCCGCACAGAGGGTCGTAAATGTAGTGAAGGGTCATGTGAAAACTCCGGGAAATCGATGGCAGCCACGTTAATCCCTCGGCGGTTGCGGAAAAACGCCGGAATGGCTTTCAGTCTGTTTCGGCAATCGGTCGAATGCGCTTGTTGTGAGTCCCGTGACAGTCTTGAAACAGACCAGAAACAAATTGACACAATCAAACCACGGAACTTTTCCGGAATAATTAACGGAAGCAAATGCAAAGCATTACCATTCGCGCGCTCGAATTCTTCCACCCTTTCGGATGCGCTTTTCAATGCCTGCCCCGTTCCGTCTCACGCCCGTCACGCTTGGGCTTTCCGCCTTTTTGTCCTCCGGTTTCGCTTACTCCGCGACTGAGCTTCCCGCTACTTCGATCAGTGCCGAAACGCAGGTCGACGACCCGCGCGTAAAAGTCAGCAACACCGCGACCCGCACATCCACCCCGGTGCGCTACGTGCCGCAGGCGATCGACTCGATCAAAACCGCCAACGTCGCGGACTACGGCATCAATGACATCGAAGACGCCCTGAGCGGGATTCCCAACGTCAGCGGTGGAGGCGACACGCGCTTCGACAGCCTGCGCATCCGGGGTTTCGATGCCAGCAACGACTTCTATCTGGACGGCATTCGCGACGACAGCCAGTACAAGCGCGATCTGCACAACATCGAACGCGTCGAAGTGCTCAAGGGGCCGGCCGCCGTGCTGTACGGCCGTGGCAGCCAGGGCGGGATCGTCAATCGCGTCAGCAAGGCACCCGAGGCCGGCCGCCGCTCGACCATCGAGGCCCAGGGCGGCAGCGAAGACCTGCGCAGCCTGTACGCCGACCTCAGCGCCGACCCGAGCGAGAACATCAGCCTGCGCCTGAACATGGGCAACATGGACGAGAACAGCTTCCGCGACGGCGTCAGCGGCAACCGCAAACTGTTCGCGCCGTCGATGAGCTGGCAGCTAACCCCTGACCTGAACTGGCTGGTGCAATACGAATACAGCCGCTACAACCGCACGCCGGATCGCGGTATTCCCGGGGTCAACGGGCGTCCGGCCGACGTTGGCCGGGACACGACCTACGGCAACGATCACGACTTCATCGATGACAAGACGCAATCCCTGCGCTCGCGACTCAGCTATGAACTCAACGACAACTGGCAACTGCGCCACACCCTCGGTGTGTTCAAGCTCGACAGCGATTTCGACAACACCTACCTCACCGGCTTCGACGCGAAAACCAATAAGGTCACCCGCCAGCACTGGCAACAGGACCTGACCACCCGCAACGTCTACAACAACGTCGAACTGGAAGGTGGATTCGACACCTTCGGTCTCGAGCATCGCCTGCTGACCGGGGTCGAAACCGGCAGCCAGCGCCGCGATCCGACGCTGTACAACGCCGCCACCGGCCGGGGCACTCAGCCGGTACCGTCGCTGGACCTGTACAACCCCAACCGCGACCTGCGCCACACCGGGCGCATGCAGGTGTCGAGCAGCAGCCACACCGAAGTCGAAAGCCGCGCGATCTACGTTCAGGATCAACTGCGCCTGAACGATCAATGGCAACTGCTGGCCGGCCTGCGCTACGACACCTTCGACATCGAGTCGACCAACAAGCTGCGCAACATCTCCGAAGACCGCGACAGCCACAGCACCAGCCCGCGTTTCGGCGTGGTCTGGACGCCGTTGCAGAATCATTCGTTCTACGCGTCGTGGACCAAGACCTTCTCGCCGGTCGGCGGCGGTCTGATCGGGATCACCCCGGGTGCGGCCGGCAACAGCAACGACCTGAGCCCGGAGCTGACCAAGCAGAAGGAAATCGGGGTCAAGAGCGACTGGCTCGACGATCGCCTGAGCACCACCCTCGCCGTCTATGAACTGGAGCTCTACAACCGCCGCACCACCGATCCGAACGACCCGACCCTGACTGCACTCAGCGGCCTTCAGCGCTCGCGCGGGATCGAACTGACCGGCACCGGCAAGATCGTCGGCAACTGGTATGTGCGCGGTGGCGTCGGTGTGCAGGACGCGACCATCGAGAAGGACAACAACGGCCTGGAAGGCAAACGTGTCAACAACGTCGCCAAGCACAACGGCAGCCTGTTCCTGACCTGGAAACCGGAGATGGGCTGGTACGGTGAAACCGGCCTGACCCTGGTCGGCCAGCGTTACGCCGACAACGCCAACACCACCGTGTTGCCGGGCTACGGGCGCTGGGACGCGCTGGTCGGCTACCGGCACAAGGACTGGGACCTGCGTGCAGCGTTGAACAACATCACCGACCGCGAGTATTACGCTTCGGCCACCAGCGCCTTCCAGATCCAGCCGGGCGCGCCGCGCAGCCTGGTCATGACCGGCACCTACAGCTTCTGATTCGCGCCCATAAAAAAAGCGCTGCCATCCCGGCAGCGCTTTTTACAATCCTTGTTTGTTCTTCTTATCCTTCCATCACATCCCAAAGTGCATCCAGTTCGGCCTCGCTGAACAGGCCAGCGGGGTAACGCTCGATCATCATCCGGCGCGAATCAGGTTCCCTGATCTGACGCGTTCCATTGGACTTCAACCAGTGCGCGACAATCTGGAGCGACTCACTATTTACCGCCATGGGATGCAACGTCCGCTCGCTGATTACGTTCACTTCGGCGTTCATTTCAGCGCTCTCTCCCCGTTCGTGAGCGGCTAAGTTATCCAAGGTTTATGACAGAACTGTTGAAGTTCTCCCCCCTCCCTAGTGCGTCATGAGCGATACAAGAGCTATGCCAACGTAATGAAATTGTCGACCGGCGGACATAAAGAAACCCGCAGTCCTGACGGGCTGCGGGTTTCTCTTCAAGCGTGGGCAGCAAATGACTGCCCGGTCGATTTTCCAATCAACTCAAGCTGTTACATCCGCACTCACTCTTTGTGCGGCGCGGGTTGCTGTTGGGTAAGGCAGTGAATATTGCCGCCCCCCAGTAACAGTTCACGACCCGGCACCATCACCACTTCGTGCTGCGGGAACAGCTTCTGCAGGATCTCCCGGGCTGGCGCGTCCATCGGATCGTCGAAGCTTGGCGCGATGATGCCGCCGTTGACGATCAGGAAGTTCACGTAGGAACCGGCCAGACGCACGCTCGGGTTGCGCTCCTGAGTGCCGTCCACCGGATCCACGCCCGCGCACTCTTCTTCGGTGGCAAACAGCGGCCCCGGGATCGGCATCTTGTGCACCGTGAACGGGCGAGCCTTGGCGTCGGTGCTGCTTTCCAGCACTTTCATCGCGGCCTGGCAGCGCGGGTAGTTCGGATCCTGCGGATCGTCGGTCCACGCCAGCAGCACTTCACCCGGACGCACGTAGCAGCAGAAGTTATCCACATGGCCGTCGGTTTCGTCGTTGAACAGGCCGTCCGGCAGCCAGATGATCTTGTCCACCGACAGGTTGTCGCGCAGCACCGCTTCAATTTCTTCGCGATTCAGGTGCGGGTTGCGATTGCGGTTGAGCAGGCATTCTTCGGTGGTGATCAGCGTGCCTTCGCCGTCGACGTGAATCGAGCCGCCTTCCAGCACGAAGCCTTCGGTGCGGTAGCGCGGGCTGCGCTCGATCTCGAGGATCTTGCCGCCGACCTGGGAATCGCGGTTCCACGGCGAATACAGACCGCCGTCAAAGCCACCCCAGGCGTTGAAGTCCCAGTTCACACCGCGCACTTCGCCGCTGTTGTTGATCACGAAGGTCGGGCCGCTGTCGCGGACCCAGGCGTCATCGCTGGACATCTCGACCACGCGGATATTCGGCACATCGAGGCGCGCGCGAGCGTTTTCGTACTGGCCGGCGGATACCGCCACGGTCACCGGTTCGAAACGCGCGATGGCCTTGGCCACGGCGGCGTGTGCGGCCTGCGCCGGCTTGCCGCCCAGACGCCAGTTGTCCGGACGCTCGGGCCAGATCATCCAGGTCTGGGTTTGCGGCGCCCATTCGGCCGGCATGTAGAAGCCATCGGCGCGTGGGGTACTTTTCAAGGTGGTCATGTCGATCAGGACTCCAGGGAACGGTCGAGGTTGTTCAACGCGCCGAACAGGTTTGGACGACGGACGATGGCGACTTTATAAACGATAAATATCGACTTTAAAAGCTAAAAACAAATACCGTTTTTTGTTTTTGCCGATTAATACCGATAGAAATCGGTATTAATCGGACTGCCACAGGCTCAGAGGCCTTCTTCCAGCACCTTCGACAGCATGTCGACAAAGAAATCCACACTCTGCCGTGAAGTGACCATCGGCGGTTTGATCTTGAGGATGTTCAGGTCATCGCCGGTCGGCTGCATGAAAATCCCCAGCTCCCGCAGGCGATCGCAAAGCAACGTGGTTTCTTCGGTCGCCGGCTCCAGGGTCTGCCGATTGCGGATCAGTTCGACCCCCAGATAGAACCCCGAGCCATGTACCGCGCCGACCAGCGGATGTTTATCGATCAACGCCTCCAGCCGCTGCTTGAAGTGCCCGCCGACGACCTGAGCGTTTTCCCAGAGCTTTTCTTCTTCCATGACATCGAGCACCGCCATGCCGATCTGGCAGCTCACCGGGCTGCCGCCGGCGGACGAGAAGAAGTAACCCTCAGCCTCAAGCGCTTCGGCGATTTCCCGACGAGTGATCACCGCGCCCAGCGGCTGGCCGTTGCCCATCCCTTTGGCCATGGTGATGATGTCCGGCACCACGCCCTGCTCTTCGAAGCCCCAGAAGAAGTGGCCCATGCGCCCGTATCCGACTTGCACCTCGTCGGCGATGCACACCCCGCCCCGAGCGCGCACCAGTTCATAAACCTTTTTCAGGTAGCCCGGCGGCAGCGAAATCCCGCCCGCATTGCCGTAGACCGGCTCGCAGATGAACCCGGCCAGTTGCCGTTTCTGTTCGTCGATCTTGGCCAGGTTGTGTTCAACGCTGCGCACATAGTCCGGCGCCGAATCGAGGCCACGGAATTCGCCGCGATAGATGTTCGGCGCAGTCACCGGGTGCACCCAGTCCGGACGGCTGCTCAGGGCTTGCGGGTTATCGGCAATCGACGTCGAAACCGCGTCCGCGCCGACCGTCCAGCCGTGATAGGCCTCCAGCACACTGAGCATGTCGCGACCGCCGCTGTAGGCCCAGGCCAGACGGATCGCCAGATCGTTGGCCTCGCTGCCGCTGTTGACCAGGAACACCCGGTCCATGCCTTCCGGCGCCAGTTTCAGCAAACGTTCGGAAAACTCGGCGACCGCCGCGTAGTTGAAGCGCGAATTGGTGTTGAGCAACGACCACTGCCGGCTCGCGACCGCCGCCATGCGCGGATGACCATGCCCGAGCACCGCGACGTTGTTGAGCATGTCGAGGTAGGAGCGGCCCTGCATGTCGATCAGGTGATTGCGCCAGCCGCGTTCGATACGCGGCGGGTCGACGTAATAGTGTTTTTGAGTACGGGCGAAACTGGCGTCGCGGCGGGCCAGCAGGGTTTTCGCGTCCAGCTCCGGCTCGGCGTCGCAGGCCAGGCCCAGCAGTGCTGCCGGCGATGGTGACAGCGCCTGCCACGCCGGCGCGCGGGTCGGCGTACAAAACAGCGGCGCCTCCAGATTCGCATCGCGGATCAGTTGCACAATCAGCGGCCCGTCCACCGAACCCAGCACCTGGCCTTTGAGCAGCGCCGCGCCGCCCTGCAACGACGGCGTTACGCCCCACAGACGCAGGCTCAGTTGCGGGCCGTCAAGTCGCAGCGCGCCGTCGGCCGACTGGCGCAGCACACCCGCAAACGGCGCTTCCACCGCCGTACCCTGAGGTACGCGCAACTCGACGTGCAGCGGAAATGTTTCTGGCTCCTCGGCGCTGTCAGGCCGGGTGCAGGACAAACGGTATTGCCCGTATCGACTGGCAGCCAGACCATGAATCGCGGCGGCTTCATTCAACAGGCGCTGATCGATGCCTGGCTGTTCCCAGTTACCCGCCTCGAAATGCGCGCTCAACACACCCAGATCAATCAGCGCGAACTCGCGCCCGACCAGACCCGGCAACAACGGCGCGAAGCCTTCGCTGTCGATGGCCGGCAATGCCTGCCCGACCGCCGAGATAATCGCCGCTTCCATCAGCGCCAGCGGCACCGACGTGGCGACCCGGAAGATTTCCCACTCATGGGTGAGGTTGTCGCGACTGTAGCTATTGTCCGGATCGATGCTGACCTGTTGCTCGCCACTGAGCACCAGCACCGCCGCCCGCGCCACGATCAGCGGCCACAGTGCCAGCAGCTCCTCGTGTTGCAGCGGATTGACCGCGTGATAGGCCTGCACCGCCGGCAGGATCACGAACGGATCGCCCCCGGCGTGATGCAGCAACGCGGCACAGGTGACCGACAGATCAGTGATGCGCCAGGTCCGGACCAGATCGCCGAAATCGATGACGCCCTGCAACTGCCAGTGCCGCCGGGCATCACGCTGCCAGACCACGTTGTCGTCGGTGATGTCCATGTGGATCGCCTGCACCGGCAGCTTTTCCAGCAACGGTTGCAGTCGGCGACGGGCCTGTTCGGCGGCCTCGGCGATCAATGCGCGCTGGTGCTGATCCTTGATCACCGGCAACAGATGCTCGATCAACGCACTGGCGTGGCGCGCGTCCCACTGCAAGGTGCGCTCGAGTCCCGGATGGTCGAACCCGGCCAGGGCCAGGTCCATCTCGCCGCAGAGCTGGCCGAATCCGGCAACGACTTCGTGGCCAAGATGATCGAGCGCGGTCAGCGGCTGACCTTCGATGTAATCGAGCAACCGCACGTGCACCGCTTCACCGCCGATCTCCAGCGACAACAGATCCTGGCCGTCGTTGGCCGGGATGACCCGGGGAACGTGGACATCGCAATGCTCGGCCAGATACTTCAGGCCGGCGTGCTGGGCCTGCAACTCCACCAGTGAATAGTCGCCCCGGCAGATCTTCAGCACGAACCGCCCACGCTCACTGTCCACGCGATAGTTGAGGTCCTGCTGACTGCCCAGCGCCTGTAACGCGCCGCTCAACCCGTAATGCTGCGACAGTACCCGCAAGGCCTGCTCAGCAGTGACCTGTGGGCCTGGAAGACTGGCGCGGTGAATCAACGTGGCGAACGACATGGAACGACCCCTGAAATTTTATTAGGCGCCTATATCGCCACTGCTTCGGGTGATAAGCAACCCCCCGACCATCCGTCCCCCGTGCGCTGTGCGACGGGCGTATTTGCAAGTCTGCACTCGCACCCATCGGCACTTTGCGCAAGAATGTCGGCCATCCACACCAGCCACTGGAAAATTTTCATGAATGTAATCACCACCGACCTGCCTGGTGTTCTGATCATCGAACCCAAGGTATTTGGTGACGAACGCGGTTTCTTTTACGAAAGCTTCAACGCCAAGACTTTTCAGGAGGCAACTGGACTGACCCCGCAATTTGTCCAGGACAACCACTCACGCTCGCAAAAGGGCGTCCTGCGTGGTTTGCATTACCAGCTGGAAAACACCCAGGGCAAGCTGGTCCGCGTCACGGCCGGTGAAGTGCTCGACGTGGCCGTCGATATCCGCCGCAGCTCGCCGCACTTCGGCAAATGGGTTGCCGTACGTCTGTCCGCCGACAATCACCGTCAGTTGTGGGTACCGGAAGGCTTCGCCCACGGTTTCGTGGTACTGAGCGAATTCGCTGAATTCCTCTACAAGACCACTGACTACTACACCCCGTCGGCCGAGCGCAGCATTCGCTGGGACGACCCGGATCTGGGCATCGACTGGCAGCTGGACGAAGCACCGAAACTGTCCGCCAAGGATCAGGCAGCGGCCTTGCTCAAGGATGCCGACGTCTTTTCCTGAAGTGCCCCAAGCCTAGGCATAATGCGCCTGTATCCACAGGCGCCCGATGCTCATGACTCCGACCCTTCCCCGCCGCCCCCGCTGGCGTAGCCTCGCCCTGCTGGCCCTGTGCCTGGCCCCGCTGCTGTGGCCGCTGGAGCATCTGGCCGAGCGCTACTACCGCAGCGAGCTGATCGGGCAGAACCGCCAGACGCTCGACCTCTACGTCGCCAACCTGCTGGGTACCCTGCATCGCTACGAAGTGCTGCCGCAGATCCTCGGGGATCTGCCGGCCCTGCGGGCGATCATCGGTGCGCCGGACGACGGCGTCACCCAGGGCAACGCCAACCGCCTGTTGAAAAACATCGCTGCCCAGACCGGCGCCGAAGTCATGTACCTGATGGACACCACCGGCCGGACACTGGCCGCATCGAACTGGGACAAGCACGACAGTTTCGTCGGGCGCAATTTCTCGTTCCGGCCTTATTTCAGTGAAGCCATGGCCGGACGTCTGGGTCGCTTCTTCGGCCTTGGCACCACCTCTGCCAAGCGCGGCTACTTCTTCGCCGCGGCCGTGCGCAATGGCGAAAAAATCATCGGCGTGCTGGTGATCAAGGTCGACCTCGACCACACCGAAAGTCTGTGGGGCAAAACCCCGGAGCAACTGTTGGTGACCGATCACAACGGCGTGGTCATCCTGACGTCGCGTCCGGAATGGCGCTTCCGCTCGACCCGCCCATTGAGTGGCGACGAACGCTCGGCAATCACCGCGATCCAGCCGTATCCGACCCGCGAGCCGCGTCCATTGAACCTCAGCCCGACCGCCTGGCTGACCCAGACCCGGGACATCGAAGAAACCGGCTGGAGCGTAAGCATCCTGGCTCCGCGCACGCTGATTGACCGTCCGGTGCGCACTGTGGTGGCCGTCGGCGGTGCGACGTTGCTGGTGGTCATGCTTTTGCTCGGTCTGATGATGCAGCGCCGTCGCCATTACCTGGAACGGATCGCTTTCGAAGCCAAGGCGCGACGGGAACTCGAAGGCCGGGTCGCCGAACGTACCAGCGATCTGGAGGGGCTCAACCGGCGTCTGAAACAGGAAGTGCTGGAACGCGAACAGGCCCAGCAGGAACTGGTGCGTGCCCAGGACGATCTGGTGCAGGCCGGCAAACTGTCGGCGCTCGGGACGATGTCGGCGAGCATCAGCCACGAACTCAACCAGCCGCTGGCGGCGATCCGCAGTTACGCGGAAAACGCCGAAGTGTTGCTTGACCATCAGCGCACCGACGACGCTCGCGGCAACCTCAAGTTGATCAGCGAACTGACCGGGCGCATGGCGTCGATCATCGCTCACCTGCGCGCCTTCGCCCGTCGCGATCGCCACGCCCCGGAAAGCGTGGCCCTGCAACCGGCGCTGGACGATGCATTGGCGCTGCTGGCCAAACGTCGCCGCAGCATGGACGTCGAGCTGATCCGCGACCTGCCCGCCGCAACCTTGTGGGTCGAAGCCGGGGAAACCCGTCTGCGTCAGGTCCTCGGCAATCTGCTGGCCAACGCCCTCGATGCCCTGACCGAGAAAGGTCCGCCGCGCAAATTGTGGCTGAGTGCCGAATCCACCGGCGAGGGCGTCAATCTGTACATCCGCGACAACGGGCCGGGCTTCTGCATGGAAGCGCTGGGCCGCGCCAGCGAACCGTTTTACACCACCAAGACCCGCACACAAGGGCTTGGTCTGGGGTTGGCCATTTGCGAAACCCTGATGCGCGCCTTCGGCGGTGAACTGTCGTTCGCCAACCACAAGCAAGGCGGCGCCTTGATCACCCTGCGGCTGCGCGCCGGCGCGCCCGGGGTCAGCCTGCAACCGTCCGAGGATCGAAGTGCATGACCATCGACAACCGCATTCAGGTGGTGCTGATCGACGACGATCCGCACCTGCGTCAGGCCCTCGGCCAGACGCTGGATCTGGCCGGCCTGAAAATCCTTCCGCTGTCCGAAGCCAAGGGTCTGGCCGCCCAACTGGAGCGTGACTGGCCGGGGGTGGTGGTCAGCGACATCCGTATGCCCGGCATGGATGGTCTTGAGTTGCTCCATGAACTTCACGCTCAGGATCCCGAGCTGCCCGTGCTGCTGATCACCGGCCACGGCGACGTGCCGCTGGCCGTGCAGGCCATGCGCGCCGGCGCCTACGATTTTCTGGAAAAACCTTTCGCCAGCGACGCCCTGCTCGACAGCGTGCGCCGCGCACTGGCCCTGCGCCGTCTGGTACTGGACAACCGCAGCCTGCGCATGGCCCTGAGCGATCGCAACGAACTGAGCGCCCGACTGGTCGGCCACTCGGCCCCGATGGCACGCCTGCGCGAGCAGATCGGCGCGCTGGCCGCGACCAAGGCTGACGTCCTCATCCTCGGCGAAACCGGTGCCGGCAAGGAAGTCGTCGCCCGAGCCCTGCACGATCTGTCGAGCCGGCGTAACGGCCCGTTCGTTGCGATCAACGCCGGGGCACTGGCTGAGTCGGTAGTGGAAAGCGAGTTGTTCGGTCATGAGCCTGGCGCCTTCACTGGCGCGCAGAAGCGCCGGATCGGCAAGTTCGAATTCGCCAATGGCGGCACGTTGTTCCTCGATGAAATCGAAAGCATGAGCATGGACGTGCAGGTAAAACTGCTGCGCATGCTGCAGGAACGAGTCGTCGAACGCCTCGGTGGCAATCAGTTGATCCCGCTGGACATCCGCGTCATCGCCGCGACCAAGGAAGACCTGCGCCAGGCCGCCGATCAGGGTCGGTTCCGGGCGGACTTGTATTACCGCCTCAACGTCGCACCGCTGCGCATTCCGCCACTGCGTGAACGGGGCGAAGACGCGCTGGTGCTGTTCCAGCACTATGCCGACGAAGCCAGCGCTCGCCACGGTTTGCCGCCCCATGAACTGCAACCGGCGCAACGGGCATTGCTGCTGCGTCACGCATGGCCGGGCAATGTGCGGGAATTGCAGAACGCGGCAGAGCGTTTCGCCCTCGGCCTGGAACTGGCTCTGGACAACTCTCAGCCCGACGACGGCAGCGCGACCATCGAGGTCACCAGCGGTGGCCTCAGTGAACAGGTGGAACATTTCGAGAAGTCCTTGATCGCCGCCGAGCTGGCCCGCTCGCACAGCTCGGTGCGCAGCCTCGCCGAAGCCCTGGGTATTCCGCGCAAGACCCTGCACGACAAATTGCGCAAGCACGGTCTGAACTTCGCCGACAGCAGCAACCATGGAGACGAATCCGAATGAAGCACGACAGCCAATATCTGGAATCCGTCCTCCATCACGACATCCCGCTGACCCGGGACATGGGTCTCAAGGTGCTCGACTGGCAGGAACAGCAACTGCGCCTGCACTTGCCGCTGGAGGCCAACGTCAATCACAAGAGCACCATGTTCGGCGGCAGTCTGTATTGCGGCGCGGTGCTGGCCGGCTGGGGCTGGCTGCATCTGCGCTTGAAGGAAGAAGGCATCGACGACGGGCACATCGTCATTCAGGTAGGACAGATCAGTTATCCGCTGCCGGTGACCGGCGATGCCATCGCGATCTGCCCGGCGCCGAGTGCGGCCGTGTGGAAGAAATTCCTGGCGATGTATCAGCGTTACGGGCGGGCTCGATTGACCCTGCAGACGCGGATCGTCAATGCGGGCAGTGATGAGGAGGCGGTGACCTTCAGCGGGCAGTACGTGCTGCACCGCTGAGGTGTGGAAAGGTACTCAGGAGCGGGACAGTTCCAGCAGCTTCGCGCGCCATGCGGCTTTTGCCGGCAGCGCCAGGAAGAACTCGTTCAGCAGTGATTCCCGCGCCGGGTAGCAGAAGGCTTCACCGTTCAACCCCAGCACCTCGCCACCCGCGCCTTCCAGCACGCCTTGCGCCGCCGCCGTGTCCCATTGGGATGTCGGCGCCAGTCGCGGATAGCAGTCCGCCGCACCTTCGGCCAGCAGACAGAACTTCAGCGAACTGCCGATGTTGGCCAGTTGCAACTCGCCGAGGCTTGCGCTCAATCCGGCCAGCAAGCGTTCCTGTTGCGGGCTGGAATGACGGCGGCTGGCAACCACGGTGAAGGCTTCGCCAGGACCAGGCACGTCGCGCACCTTGATCGCCACCGGCGTGCCGCCTGTGTCGCCACGCCATGCACCGAGCCCGGCACCGCCGACGTAGAAACGCCCGTTGGTGGGCATCGAAACCACCCCGAACACCACGCGGCCATTTTCGATCAGGGCAATGTTGACGGTGAACTCTTCGCTGCCGCTGATGAATTCCTTGGTGCCATCCAGCGGATCCACCAGCCACCAGCGCTGCCAGCCGGCACGCACGCTTTGCGGGATGTTGGCGTCCTCTTCGGACAACACCGGGATGCTCGGATCCAGCGCCGTCAGGCCGGCAACGATCACATGGTGCGCGGCGAGGTCCGCAGCAGTCACCGGCGAATCATCGGACTTGGCGGTGACCGCCACATCGGCGCGCCAGAACGGCAGGATCGCCTCGCCGGCCTGCAGCGCCAGCTCAACCACCGGCGCCATCATCGGATGGGGAAAACTCATCGACATCTCACTCATGACTGGAAAACGCCGCGCTGGGTCAGCAGATCGCGGGCCAGGTACAACGCCGCCAGGGCACGACCTTCGGAAAATTGCGGATTTTGCGCCAACGAAGAGAGATCCCGCAGATTGACCTTGTCCACCCGCATCGGCTCCGGTTCATCGCCTTCCAGTCGCTCTTCGTACAGATCGCTGGCGAGCACCACCTGGATTTTCTGGCTCATGTAACCGGGGGACAACGACAACTCGGTCAGGTGCTCCAGTTGCCGTGCGCCAAAGCCTGCCTCTTCCTTGAGCTCACGCTCGGCAGCCGCCAGCACATCTTCGCCCGGTTCGATCAACCCTTTGGGCAGGGACAGTTCGTACTCGTCGGTACCGCCGCAGTATTCCTCGATCAGCACCGCGTGTTCGGCATCGAGCATGGCCACGATCATCACCGCGCCATAACCGGCGCCCTTGCCCACCAGCCGCTCGTAGGTACGCTCCACGCCGTTGGAAAAGCGCAGCTTCAGCTCTTCGACGCAGAACAGACGGCTGGTGGCGACGATTTCCCGGGCGAGTACGGTTGGTTTCTGGCGCATGCAAAGCTCCTTGGCGTGAACGCGCTACTATAACGCGGCTTTTCCGATTGTTTGTGTCGGATATCTTTCTACCGTTCGAGACATTGCCATGCCTTCATTACCGTGGTCCGACATCGATACCGTTCTGCTGGACATGGACGGCACGTTGCTGGATCTGCACTTCGACAACCACTTCTGGCTGGAACACCTGCCACAGCGCTACGCCGAACTGCACGGTGTCAGCCGGGCCATGGCGGAAATGGAATTGCAGCCGTTGTTCGAGCGCCATGCCGGTCAATTGCAGTGGTATTGCCTGGACTTCTGGAGCGCGGAACTGAAGCTGTCGGTGCGTGAACTGAAACTGGAAACCGCCCACCTGATCGCGTTGCGCCCCGACGCCGACACTTTTCTCGCCGCGATCAAACGGGCCGGCAAACGTGTGGTGATGATCACCAATGCGCACCGCGATTCGCTGTCGCTGAAACTGGAACGGGTTGAACTGGCGCCCTACTTCGAGCGGCTGATCAGCTCTCACGATTACGGATTCCCCAAGGAGAACCCGCAGTTCTGGGACGCCTTGCAGGCCGATATCGGATTCGATCCGGCGCGCAGCCTGTTCATCGACGACACCTTACCGATCCTGCGCAGTGCACGGAATTTCGGGGTGGCGCATTTGCTGGCGGTGAAGGAGCCGGACAGTCGCAAGGGGCCGAAGGACACGGCGGAATTTGCGGCGGTCGAGGATTATCGGGATTTGATCAGCGGACTCTGAACGTTGCAGGAGCTGCCGAAGCAGCTCCTGCAGGTGTGTTGTCAATCAGGAATACGCAGCGTCTGCCCCGGATAGATCTTGTTCACATCCTTGAGCATTGGCTTGTTGGCCTCGAAGATCTTGTTGTACTGATTGGCGTTGCCATACACCGCCAGGGAAATCGCACTGAGGGTGTCGCCCTTTTTCACCACCACAAAACGTGCGGCGGCCACCACTGGCCCGGTCACGGTGATCTGGTCATCGACACTGCCCACGCCTTCGATGTTGCCGACGGCCAGCAGAATCTTTTCTTTCTCTTCCTGGCTCGCCACCTCGCCGGTGACCGTCACCTTGTCGCCATCCACGGTGGCCTGGACATTCGGGTTACCCAACCCGACCTTGCTGATGTGTTCCTTCAACTGCTCGCTGGCATTGGCGTTGCCGGGGGTCAGCAGGTCGATCAGTTTCTCACCCGCCTCTTTTACAAAGCTCAAAAGACTCATAGCGCACACTCCTTGATTTAAGTTCCAGACGCCCAAGCCTAGACCACCCCGAACCCCACCGGTTCCGGCCCGACCAATGACCCTGCTCCCGTACAAGCGGTAGAATCGCCCACCCTTGCCAGCGCCCCGGAGCGAAGATGGACATCAAGCAGCTGAAATTCCTCATCGCCCTCGACGAAACCCGCCACTTCGGCCAGGCCGCCGCCCGCTGCCACATCACCCAGCCGACCTTGTCGATGCGCTTGCGCAGCCTCGAAGAAGAACTCGATCTGCCGCTGGTCAATCGCGGTCAACGCTTCGAAGGTTTTACCGCGCCAGGCGAACGAGTGCTGGCCTGGGCCCGTACCGTGCTGGCGGCTTATGACGGCTTGCAGGCGGAAGCGGCGGCCTGTCGCGGCAACCTGATCGGCACCTTGCGCCTCGGGGTGGTGCCGCTGTCGAGTTTCGATCCGCTGCCGCTGATGCAACGCCTGCACGCTGCACACCCGGAGCTACGTTTCGAACTGTCGGCACTGAGCTCCGAGCAGATCCTCGAACAACTGGCGGACAACCGGATCGACATCGGCGTGTCCTATCTGGATCGTCTCGACAACGAACGTTTCGAATCCCTGGCCTTCGACGAAACCCGCATGGGCCTGCTCTACGATCAGCGCTCCTTCAGTTTCGGCGAAGCACCGCTGAGCTGGCAGGCGCTGATCGAACTGCCGCTGGGCATGCTCACCAGCGGCATGCACTTTCGCCAGTCCATCGACCACAACTTCCATAGTCGCGGCCTGACACCGCAGCCACTGTTGCAGACCGACGCCGTGCATCAATTGTTACAAGCTGTGCACGGCGGATTCTGCTGCGCGATCATGCCGCTGGACGGCGGCCTCGAACGCCTCACCGATCACCTGCGGCTGCAGCCTATCGAAAACGCCCAGACCCTCGCCCGACTGGGCCTGATCATGCGTCGCGGTGCCCCGCGTTCGGCGCTGGCCGAGGCCTGTTTCGCGCTGTATCAGAAATCGCCAGCGGTCGCTTGATCGACGGCATCTATCGATAGATCGACACTAGCGATTAGACGCGACAAGTTGCCGCGCCTAGTCTTAACGTTGATCAATCCGTCGGTGATGCCATGAACGCCAAGCGCCCGGCCTGCGCGGCGCCTGCACTCGAAACGCCCGCGCCCGCCGCCAGTCAGACCTACAGCTACAGCGACCTGCCCCTGGCGGAGTCGGCCAGCACCGCGCTGGCCGAGGAAGTCGCGCTGGCGATTGCCTACAACGGCATCAGCCAGGCCGTGATGCTGGTGACACCGACCGACCTCGAAGACTTCATCGTCGGCTTCAGCCTCGGCAGCGGCATCATCGAAGACGCCACCGACATCTATGACCTGCAACTGACCGGCTCGGGCTCGGCGCAGTACGCCCAGGTGACCATCGCCAATCGCGCGTTCTGGAATCTCAAGCAACAACGTCGGCAACTGGCCGGCACCAGCGGCTGCGGTTTGTGCGGTGTGGAGGCGGTGGAACAGGCGTTGCCCGACCTGAAGGTCTTGCCCGGCGCGCCTTTGCCACCGATCGAGTGGCTCGACGGTCTGCGCCAGCGCATCGGCGCGTTTCAGCCGCTTGGCCAGCATTGCGGCGCGGTGCACGCGGCGGTGTTCATGAACGCCAGCGGTGAATTGCTGCTGGGCCGTGAAGACATCGGCCGGCACAACGCTCTCGACAAACTGATCGGTGGCCTGATCCGGCAAAAGATATCCACAAGCGGCGGCCTGGCGATTGTCACCAGCCGTTGCAGCCTCGAATTGATCCAGAAAGTCCTGCGCGCCGGGATCCAGACCCTCGTCAGTCTGTCCGCGCCCACCGGCCTCGCCGTGCAGTGGGCCCGTCGGCACAACCTCAATCTCATCCACCTGCCGCAGAAAAATGCGCCGCGGGTGTATAGCCCAGAAATGGAGAAACACCCGTGAGCCAACACCATCAAGCCGACCAGAAACCCGTCCCGCGCTACAAGCCCTACAAGGGTGCCGCCGGCGGCTGGGGCGCACTGATCAGCGTGGCCCAGGCCTGGTTGACCAGCGACAACGCGCTGAAAAACCTGCGCATGATGCTCAAGACCAACCAGAACGGCGGTTTCGACTGCCCGGGCTGCGCTTGGGGCGACTCGCCGGAAAGCGGCATGGTCAAGTTCTGCGAGAACGGCGCCAAAGCGGTGAACTGGGAAGCGACCAAGCGTCGGGTGGACGGCAAATTCTTCGCCAAGCACAGCGTCACCGCGTTGCTGGAACAGAGCGACTACTGGCTCGAGTATCAAGGTCGCCTGACCGAGCCGGTGGTGTATGACGCCGAAACCGATCGCTACAAGCCGATCAGTTGGGACGATGCCTACGCGCTGATCGGCAAACACCTGCAAGCGTTGTCGAGCCCGGACCAGGCCGAGTTCTACACCTCGGGTCGCGCCAGCAACGAAGCGGCCTACCTGTATCAACTGTTCGTCCGCGCCTTCGGCACCAACAACTTCCCCGACTGCTCGAACATGTGCCACGAGGCCAGCGGTGTGGCGCTCGCACAAAGCGTCGGCGTCGGCAAAGGCACCGTGACCTTCGACGACTTCGAACACGCCGATGCGATTTTCGTCTGGGGCCAGAACCCGGGGACAAACCATCCGCGCATGCTTGAACCGCTGCGCGAAGCGGTGAAACGCGGTGCTCAGGTGGTCTGCATCAACCCGCTGAAAGAGCGCGGTCTGGAACGCTTCCAGCACCCGCAGCACCCGATCGAAATGCTCACCAACGGTGACAAACCGACCAACACCGCCTATTTCCGCCCGGCACTCGGTGGCGACATGGCAGTGCTGCGTGGCATGGCCAAGTTCCTGCTGCAATGGGAACGCGATGCGCAGAAGGCCGGCGCACCGGCAGTGTTCGATCACGACTTCCTCAATGAACACAGCGTCAACGTGCTGGAGTACCTCGGCGTCGTCGATGACACGCCGTGGGAGCAGATCGTTGCGCAGTCCGGCATGACCCTGGTCGAGATCGAGCAAGCGGCGCGCATGTATGCCAAAGGCAAGAACGTGATCATGTGCTGGGCGATGGGCATCACCCAGCACCGCCACTCGGTGCCGACCATCCAGGAAATCGCCAACCTGATGCTGCTGCGCGGCAACATCGGCAAGCCCGGCGCCGGTCTGTGCCCGGTGCGCGGCCACAGTAACGTGCAGGGCGACCGCACCATGGGCATCAACGAGCGTCCGCCGGTAGCGTTCCTCGATTCTCTGGAACGGCGCTTCCAGTTCAAAGTCCCGCGCCACAACGGGCACAACGTGGTCGAAGCGATTCACGCGATGGCCGAAGGTCGCGCCAAGGTGTTCATCGGTCTGGGCGGCAACTTCGCCCAGGCCACGCCGGACAGCCCGCGCACCTTCCAGGCCCTGCGCAACTGCGACCTGACCGTGCAGATCAGCACCAAGCTCAACCGCAGCCACCTGGCCCACGGCAAGGACGCATTGATCCTGCCGTGCCTGGGTCGTACCGACATCGACATCCAGACCGAAGGCCCGCAGGCCGTCACCGTGGAAGACTCGTTCAGCATGGTGCACGCCTCCAACGGTCAGTTGCAGCCGCTGTCGAATCAGATGCGCTCGGAGCCGTCGATCATCGCCGGCATCGCCGCCGCCACACTGGGCAACAAACCGGTGGACTGGAACTGGCTGGTGGCCGACTACCGACGCATCCGCGAACTGATCGCCGACACCATCCCCGGCTTCAAGGACTTCAACGAGAAGGTCAAGAACCCGGGCGGCTTCTACCTCGGCAACAGCGCCGGCGCGCGCAAGTGGAACACCACGTCGGGCCGGGCCAACTTCAAACCGAACATGCTGCCAAAAGACCTGATTCACGAGCGCACCCGCGCCACCGGCAAACTGCCGGACCTGATCCTGCAATCGATGCGTTCTCACGATCAGTACAACACCACGATTTATGGTCTCGACGACCGTTATCGCGGCGTGAAAGGACAGCGTGACGTGCTGTTCGCCAACGAAGCGGACATCATTCGCCTGGGCTTCAAACCGGGGCAGAAGGCAGACATCGTGTCGCTGTGGGACGATGGTCGCGAGCGTCGGGTGAAGGGCTTCACGCTGCTGGCGTTCGATATTCCGGCGGGTCAGGCGGCTGCCTACTATCCAGAGGTGAATCCGTTGGTGCCGCTGGAAAGCACCGGGGACGGCAGCCATACGCCGACGTCGAAGTTCATCGCCATTCGTTTGGAAGCGGCGAGCGAGACGGGGTTGATCATGGCCAAGTCGGCCTGATACAAAACTTTTCTGCGCCCACAAAAAAGGCCGCTTTTGCATAAAAGCGGCCTTTGTGAAGTAGTTAAAGACCGGCCAAAATCGGTTAAGTTCCACTCAAAAATCAGTAACTTGCATAATTGTATACAAGTCGTGTTATTCGTCGGATTTCGATTGTCAGCCTTGTTACACAGCCTCAGGATCGCGCCGTCATCCCTTTGAGGCTCCTCTATGAAGTTCTCCCAGATTCTCTTGTTGTCCCTTGGCCTGGTCAGTGGCTTCGCTTCTGCCGGAGGCACCACCGAAGCAGGTGTGGGCGGCGCATTGGGCGGGGTTCTTGGCTCGGTCGTCGGTCAGTCTTTAGGCGGCAGCACAGGTTCAACCATTGGCGCGGCCCTGGGCGGCGCGGGTGGTAGCGCGGTTGGCGCCAACAAACACAGCCGTGGCGAAGCCGCCATTGGCGGTGCATTGGGCGCAGCCGGCGGTAACGTGGTCGGCCGCAGCATGGGCGGCACCACCGGCAGCCTGATCGGTGCCGCAGCAGGTGGCGGTGCCGGTGGCGCGCTGGGTAACTACATGGGTAACGAAAGCAATCGCGAAGACCGTCGTTATGATCGCGGCCGTGATGATCGTCGCTACTACCGTGACTACCACCATGGTCGCGGCCATGCCTACGGCCATCGCAAGCATCACCGCTACTATCGCGACTGAGGCCTGACCTCGTTGCCGGTACAGCCAGATCGCAGCTCCCCCGAGCTGCGATTTTTTTGCCTGTCAGACCGCCAGTCGCTCCAGCGCCCCGCGCAAACCGTCCGGGATCGCCACAGGCTGATTCGACGCCCGATCAACGAATACATGAACGAAGCGCCCCGCCGCGCAGGCTTCATGCTCGCCAGCCTTGAACACCGCCAGCTCGTACTGCACTGAACTGTTACCCAGTTTGCCGACCCGCAGACCGATCTCGATCCGGTCCGGAAACGCAATCGAGGCGAAGTAATCGCAGGACGAACTCACCACAAACCCCACCACCTCGCCATCGTGGATATCCAGACCACCGACCTGAATCAGGTAGGTGTTCACGGCCGTGTCGAAAAAGCTGTAGTAGGTGACGTTGTTGACGTGACCGTAGGCATCGTTGTCATGCCAACGCGTGGTGATCGGCTGGAAATGCGGGTAATCGGCGCGTTGCGGCATCGGGTTGGACATCAGTGTCGGTTCCTTGAGTGATCGGCCCAGTCTAAAGGTAAAAACCCTTTCCTCGCGCCGCCAGCTCGCCAATCAATTGGGCCGGCCGCCATTGATCGCCCTGCCGCGTTTCCAGCGCCAGCAACCGCTTGTGAATGTCTGCCAGTCCCTGATCGTCCGCCCAGGCCATAGGCCCGCCCCTCTCTGCCGGGAAGCCGTAGCCATTCAGGTAGACCTGATCGATGTCATGGGCCGACTCGGCAATCCCTTCCTGCAGGATTTTCGCGCCTTCGTTGACCAACGCCAGAAGGCAACGCTCAAGGATCTCCTCGGACCCGATGTCACGGCGATGAAACCCCAGACCTTCGCTGACGCTCAACACCAGCGCGTCCACCTCGGGGTCATGCTCGGCCTGACGACTGCCCGGCTCGTAGTGGTAATAGCCGTTACCGGACTTCTGTCCGAACCGCCCCAGCTCGCACAAGCGGTTATCCACCTGGATCTCTGGCGCGTCCTGGCCCTTGCCGGCCAGCTCCCGGGCACGCCACTCCAGGTCGATGCCGACCACGTCGTACATGCGAAACGGCCCCATGGCAAAACCGAAGCCCTGCAACGTCGCGTCGATCTGCTGTGGCCAGGCCCCTTCGAGCAGCATCTTGCGCGCCTCGAGCACGTAAGGATGAAGCATGCGGTTGCCGATAAATCCGTGACAGTTGCCCGACACCACACTGACCTTGCCCATGCGCTTGCCCAGCTCGAGAGCCGCTTCCAGCACGGCTGGCGAGGTTCGCGCGCCACGGACGATTTCCAGCAATTTCATGATGTGCGCCGGGCTGAAAAAATGCAGGCCCAGCACTTGCGTCGGGCGTCGTGTTGCGGCTGCGATGGCGTCAATGTCCAGCGCCGAGGTGTTGCTCGCCAGCAGGGCCTCGGGCTTCAGCAAGCCATCGAGTTCACGGAAGATCTTCTGCTTGAGCTCGAGATTCTCGTACACCGCTTCGATCACCAGATCGACATTGCGAATCGCCACATAATCCGCCGCCGCGCTGACCCGGGCGATTCGCGCATCGGCCTCAGCCTGATCGATCCGCCCCTGACGCACGTTGTGCGCATAGGTATCGGCCACCGCCTTCAGCGCCTGCTCGAGCATCTGCGGATTGTTATCGACCCATTGCACTGACACGCCGGCGTTGGCCAGGCACATGACAATGCCGCGGCCCATGGTGCCGGCGCCGATCACGGCAGCCTGGCGGATTTCGAAGGATGTCTGGCTCATGTTGTGCTCTTGTTGGAGATCCAAAGACAGCCTTCACCATAGTCAGCCACCGGGCATTTTTGAAGTTTATTGCCGTGATGATCGACATTCAGCAGATGGATTCGATGCTCAAAGATGCGCCTGAGCCCATGCCCTTACATCCGCGTAGGGATACTCCTCAAACGCCGCATACCCGGCAATGGTCCGCGCCTTGAGCCTGGTGAACAGCGGCACGCTGATCCCGCACAGAAACCGCGTCAGCCGCTCCGCCGAAGGCGCACTGCCGGTCTGTTGCTCGTGCCTGTGGATAAAATCGCCGCACAACGCCGGGAAACTTTTATCCACAAGCGCCGGCAATTCCGGAGGCGCCGGCAGCCGGGCGATCTGCCCGTGACACACCGAGCAATGCCCGCACCGCTCGGGGGCGTTGTGATCACCGAAGTACTCCGCCAGTCGATAGCCCAGGCAACGCTCGGTGGCGAACAATTCGAGCATGGCGTGAATCCGCGCCACTTCGGTCTGTTCGTGACGGGAGAAGTAATCATGCAGCTCGCCACTTAAAACCTGACTGTCGAAGGCGCTGTGCAGCACGTTGTAGACCTCGGTCATCTGTTTGCTTTCCAGCTCGACCCAGCCCTTTTCCTGAAAGTAATCCAGCGCCTTCACCACGCGGTTGCGCTCAGCGGAATGTTGCGTGTACATCGCCTCGAAATTCACCGTGGCCCAGGTCCGCGCGCGGCTCGAGGTCTGGATGATCGCCGCGATGAAATCCCTGCGCTCGCCCTCGAAACGTTCAAGCAACGCCTCGGGTTCCATCAGGTACTTGAAACGGTATTCGGCGTAGTACGCGTAGCGCGGGGCAATCAACCCTCGCAGCTCCAGCTGCACCAGCAACGTCTTCAATGGCAGCGCACGGATGTTGCTCTGATCCGCCAGCGGCCCGAGCAAAAACTCCCACTGACCTTCAGGTGCAGCGGCCTGCAATTCATCCAGTACATGACGAATGCCGTCGCGCTCCGGCGTGTCGCCGTAGACGAAGTTTTCCAGCACATTGAGGCTGTCGCGGTTAGCCAGCACCAGGCAGTCAGACGGTTGCCCGTCACGCCCGGCGCGGCCGATTTCCTGGCTGTAGTTTTCGATGGATTTGGGCAGGTCGAAATGCACCACGTTGCGGATGTCGCTCTTGTCGATACCCATGCCGAACGCGATGGTCGCGACGATGCAATTGGACTGCCCACCCATGAAGCGCTTCTGGATCGCGTCCCGTTGTTCGTGAGGCAGTCCGGCATGGTAAGCCTCGGCCTGAATGCCATTGCGCCCCAGATGCTCGGCGATGTGTTCGGCGGTTTTCTGCAGAGTGACGTAGACGATGCTCGGCTGGCCCGCCCGCTCGGCCATCCACTGCACCAGCCGTCGGCGCTTGTCCTCACCGCGCACCGGCTCCACCAGCAGGTTGAGGTTGGGCCGATAGAAACCGGTGGTCACCACATCCTCGGCAGCGATAGTGAATTTCGCCTGCATGTCGGCGATGACTTTCGGCGTTGCCGTGGCGGTCAGCAGCAGGGTCTGCGGGATGTTGAACTGGCGCTGGTAGTCCGGCAGCTTGAGGTAGTCGGGGCGGAAGTTGTGGCCCCATTCGGAGATGCAGTGCGCCTCATCCACCACCAGCAGCGAGATCGGCACCTGCTGCAAAAAATTGCGAAAACGCTCGTTCTTCAAGCGCTCCACGGAAATCATCAGGATCTTCAGCTCACCCGAACGGGCGCGGGCCATCACATCATTGGCGTCTTCGCGGCTCTGCGCCGAGTCGATGCTCCCCGCCGAAATGCCGTGGCGCCGCAAGAATTCGAGCTGGTCCTGCATCAGCGCCAGCAACGGCGAGACCACCAGCGTCAGGTGTGGCAGCAGGAGAGCCGGCACCTGGTAGCAAAGGGATTTTCCCGACCCGGTGGGAAAGATCGCCGCCGCCGAGCGCCCGGCGAGCACAGCGCTGATTGCCGCTTCCTGACCGGGTCGAAACTGTGGATAACCGAAAACCTGTTCCAGGGTGTTATGCATTCGCTGTCACTCCGTTGACCGCTGTGATGCCAACAGCCTAGCGGGCGATCGCAGCGAATCGAGAAAAGGTCGGGGGGCAAATCGATACGGGATGATACAGCGTCGGCGGCCACGCCACGGGATCAAACAAATGAAACACTTTGTTCATCGCCGTGTGAATCGACCTGAGGGTAATGTCCGTCACGCGTCGAGCCAGGACGGCCGATGCCCATGGATTTTTATCAAGGAGTGAACATGTCGAACCGTTTGAAACTGCCCTTCGCCCTGATCTTTGCATCCCTGTTACTGAGTGGATGCACGCCCTCTCCCGACAACTTCCCACCGCCGTGGGCGTCCGCCGTGACAACGGGTGAAACCCTTTCGGCCTGACACCCGCAAAAGCAGCTTTATGGCCGCAACACGGCCACCCGCAGTTGCTCATCCAGTACCCGCTCATGCACGTCCAGGCTCTTGCTTGCCCATTGTGCATGGGCCGGGCTGATATCACCGGTGAATGCCGCCGCCAACTGGCGCAGATCGGCGACGCTGCGCACCCGTGGGCAAAACGCTTGTTCATCACAGTTCTGACTGGCATTGCGATAGGTGTTGAGCAGGCGATCCCACAGACCGTCGCGCACTTGCCGGATCGACTTGAGCTGCATTTGCTGCACGCCCAGTCGTTGCTTGAGTCCCGCTTCGTCCAGCGCTTCGCTGGCCAATAGGGCCTTGCCGAAGATCAGCACTTGCGCGCGGGAAGCCGTATCGATGTTGTCCTGAGTGGTGAGCGCTTCCGGCCAGCCACTGCGTTCCAGATTGGCAAGCGCCAACCCGTTGGCCGTATCGGAGGCCACTGCCACGCAACAACCACTGGCCCACAGCAAAATGATCGAGGCCATTCGTAGCCACTGCATACCTAATTCCCTTTAAGCGTGTGTCGGACGTCTGGAAACGCCCTACGGATTCTGGCGCGCACCATACAGAGGTTTAACGGGAATCGCCCGACAAACACGTGGGAAATTTCGCTGATCAGGGTTTGGCTGTGAAAAAGCCTGGAAAACGCGTAGGGCAAATGCCCGAACCCCGGAAAAACCCCTACGAATTCTGTCCATCGTGGCTGTCTTGTTCCGCTCGAGGGCGCCCTTCTATAGTGGCCGGCGCGACTGAAAACATTGTGTCGGCCCGCCAAAGCGACTTCGTAAAGGACACACCCGATCATGAACATGTTCAAACCGCTCAACTCCCGATATCGCTCACTCACAACCAGCTATAGCGAAACGCCCGTGCTGGTCATTGATACCGAAGCGAGCCACCGCGATCTCCTCGATGCCGCCGAACAGCGACTGCGTGCAGCCAACAACCTGCTGGAAACTCTTTACTGCCTGTGTTTCAAACAGGCTGATGTGAAAGACATCCCCAACATCGTCAATGCGCTTTATTTATTGACACAGGACGGCTGTGACTTGCTGGAAGTTGCCAGACAACGAACAAACAACTAACGCCACCCGCCAAACTTACAAAGTTCGCAACAACCCTTCGCTTCCATTACTGCAAAGTTAAGAACTAGCCTGTTTGCTCTTTCATCAACCAAGAGCAACAATATGACTACGCTGACAATTTTCTTTTGCGGTACAGGTTCCACAAAGTTTGACGATTCCCACGAAAACTATTGGGACGGCGAACTGGTTTCCACTCTCGCCTCCCATCACGCCGGTCGCGAGTTTGCCGAATGGATCGTGGTCGATGGCCCCGGCACCAGCAACCTGCAGGCCGATGAACTGTTCACCAAAATCAAGGACTATGGCCTCAGCGGAACCCTGTTCGGCAAGGGCTGGGAGGAAAACGTCCAGCACGCGATGAACATCATCAAAGGTAAGTGCGACTGGCAGCGCGAGCAATTGACCGAAGCGGAATACAACCGCCTCAAGGCTGCCGGCATTCCGATTGAAGATGTAAAGGTCGAGGGCTCCTGGCTATGGCGCAAATATAACTATGGCGAACGCAGCGTCACGCAACAAAAGTTACAGGAGCAGATCATTAAAACTTTCCGCAAGGACGGTGTCATTCCAACAAAGGTCAATCTGGTGGGTTGGAGCCGTGGCGGCATTAGTTGCCATATGCTGGCCAATGCCATGTTCAACGACAGTGTGCTGAAAAACATTCCGGTGAATATCTTCGCCATTGATCCCGTGCCCGGTATCGGTAACTTTCAGGAACACCGGGTAAAGCTCAATCACAACGTGAAAGAGTACGTGGGCTTTTATGCACGAGACGAACGCTCCAAGGGTTTCAGCTGCGTCATCCCGCAAACCGCGACCGGCACCAAAACCAGCATTTTCCCCATGCCAGGTCGTCACGCCACCCTGGTCGGCAATGCTTCGGCCGATGGCGTCAGTGGTTCGAAGGTTGTGGCCGAACCGGGCCTGATCGTCCGTCACTTTGCCGAGGTGTGCCTGAAACGCTGGGGCACCGTGCTCGACAAGAACCTCAACCTTACTGACGCCGACCTTCGAAACCACACCGCCGCCATCGTCAACGCGGCAGCGAAGTACAAGGCCATGGAGAAGTGCTCCTACACCTGGTTCACCGAACTGGACCAAGGCGAACGCTATGTGTCGCTGGGCAGCAAGGGCGTCCCGTTCTCGACGGTGAAAGGCACGATCTACACCCCGGCGACCGGGCTGACGACGAGTGTGCTGGATGTTGAGGCGTATCGGGCGATTCGTTGAAAACCGTGATTGATCTGTAGGAACGGCCTGCTCGAATCTGCATCCCGTTCCTACACACAGCGACGCCTTGTCTTCTATCGGCGCCGTTAGGTCGAAACCTATAGTTGTGACTGTCGCTGCCAATTCAGCGGCTCGGGCTTGGTCACCCGATTGGATCATGCATTCGCGTCCGCTGTATGCTGCCGGTACTCAATTGCCAGCAGCGTTATGGTGGCTGTGTTTGGGACGCTTTCGAGCGTGCCGGGTATGTGCATGATCCTCACCGGTTGACCAACCCGAACACAGTCGCCTCCAGTCGCTTGGTCACGATTTGGTGGCTTCATTCGAAGCAATTGAGGATCTAAAAAATGAAATCATGGAACGAGCTCCACTCCGATCGCTACCGTCCACTCGACTCCAACCTCACCGACACCAAGCCCCTGGTCATCGACACCGATGCCAACCCGCAAGACATCCTCGAATGCGCCGTCCAGCGCCTGCGTGCTTCCAGCGACCTGCTGCAAACCCTCTACTGCCTCTGCTTCAAACACGCCGACGTCGAAGACATCCCGCACATCACCCACGCCCTCTACCTGCTGACCAAAGACGGCTGTGACTTGCTGCAAGTCGCCCAGCAGAAAATGCTCAGCTGGAAAGCCCCGGCCTAACGAACTCCTCGGGCAGGCGTGTTCATGGCTAGAACTGCCTGCCTCTATTTCGAACACTGACGCTGCCATTTCCGGCGCAAAACTTAAGGACCTGAATTTTGCAAACTATTATTGATTGCGTACGATGGGAGCCATTGTTCAACCAAGGGCTTGCTTTCATGACCACTGAAACCATTGATCACAGCACTCTCACGCGACTGTTTGAGAACGGTTCGATCAGTAGCGCACATATCGTCGCCAAACCCGGTGGCTGGTCGATTCAAGTTCAGCAAGGAAGCAAAGAGTATTCACTGGCAGCACAACGCAGTGGCCAGGTGCGGCTGTTCAAGCGGTTCGAAACACTGGTGATCTACCTGCAAGGAGTGGGTATCAATCACTTCGATGTGGACGCCTCCAGTTATGATCCTCTTCAAATAAAAACCTATGCTCGCCCTGATCGCGCCGAAGCGATGAAGCAAGCTCATGAAGCCGCTGCATATGAAGAATGGGTCAAACAACAGGTAAAAATCAGCATTGATGACCCAAGGCCCAGCGTCAGCGATGAAGACGCTCGCAGGATATTTGCCACCAAGCGGGATGCCCTGCGTCAGCGAGTACGTTGATGAGGTTGGTCTGGCGCCAAGAAGCGCTGGATGACCGAGACAACATCATGGAGCGTATCGGACAGGAAAATCCCGTTGCAGCGATTGAGCTCGATGAGGTTTTCGAACTGAAAGGAGAAAGCGCTCGCAAGCACCCAGCCATATACCGAAAAGGTATCGCGGAAGGCACCCGCGAAATCGTCGTCACCCCAAACTACGTCATCATCTACGCAATCAAAGTTGATGTTGTGGAGGTGCTGCGAGTGCTGCATACCAGACGGCAATGGCCATGATGGCTGGAGAAAAAATGCTTAGGAGTTCGCGGCTCCTTAAGTAGCATTATTCTGGCTGTTTAGCGCGGACTCTGCGGGAATAATGGCAGTTTATCTGACAACGAAGCCCAACCAATCACCCACAAAAAAGCCGCCCCTAAGAGGCGGCTTTTTCACTCACCAGAACCAAGTCTTACAACTTAGGCCCGGCAGCCTTGATCGCGTCGCTCACGTCGAACTTCTTGAAGTTCTCGATGAACAGACCGGCCAGTGCTTTGGCAGCTTCGTCGTACGCAGCCTTGTCAGCCCAGGTGTTGCGTGGGTTGAGCAGGTTGGTTTCGACGCCCGGTACGGCCAGCGGCACGTCCAGGTTGATGGTGTCCAGGTGTTCGGTTTCGGCACCGATCAGCGCGCCGCTCTGGATCGCAGCGATCACCGCACGGGTGGTCGGGATGTTGAAGCGTTTGCCGACGCCGTAGCCACCGCCGGTCCAGCCGGTGTTGACCAGGTAGACCTTGGAGCCGAAGCCCTTGATGCGCTTGATCAGCAGCTCAGCGTATTCGCCAGCCGGACGCGGGAAGAACGGTGCGCCGAAGCAGGTGGAGAAGGTCGACTTGATGCCGCTGCCCGAACCCATTTCAGTCGAGCCCACCAGTGCGGTGTAGCCGGACAGGAAGTGGTAAGCCGCTTGCTCGTTGTTCAGGATCGACACTGGCGGCAGTACGCCGGTCAGGTCGCAAGTCAGGAAGATCACGGCGTTCGGCTCGCCGCCCAGGTTCTTCTCGGAACGCTTGGCAACGTGCTCCAGCGGGTAAGCTGCGCGGCTGTTCTGGGTCAGGCTGACATCGGCGTAGTCGGCGTGCTTGGCATCGTCGATCACGACGTTTTCCAGCACGGCGCCGTGCTTGATGGCTTTCCAGATGACCGGCTCGTTCTTCTCGGACAAGTCGATGCACTTCGCGTAGCAGCCGCCTTCGATGTTGAAGACAACGCCTTCGCCCCAGCCGTGTTCGTCGTCACCGATCAGGTAACGGCTTTCGTCGGCCGACAGGGTGGTCTTGCCGGTGCCGGACAGACCGAAGAACAGGGTCACGTCGCCTGCTTCGCCGATGTTGGCAGCGCAGTGCATTGGCAGCACGTCGGAAGCCGGCAGCAGGAAGTTCTGCACCGAGAACATGGCTTTCTTCATTTCACCGGCGTAACGCATGCCGGCGATCAGCACTTTCTTCTGGGCGAAGTTGAGGATCACGCAACCGTCGGAGTTGGTGCCGTCACGCTCAGGCACGCACTCGAAGTTGGCGACGTTCAGCACTTGCCACTCTTCACGACCGGCCGGGTTGTACTGGGCCGGGTTGATGAACAGGCAACGACCGAACAGGTTCTGCCAGGCAGTCTGGGTGGTCATCTTCACGGCCAGGTAGTGATCTTCGGCCGCGCCTACATGCACGTGGGAAACGAAATGCTCTTGCGCGTTGTTGAACGCCTCGACACGAGCCCACAGCGCGTCGAACTTGTCGGCCGGGAACTTGCGGTTGATCGGGCCCCAGGCAATCGCGTCCTGGGTGGAAGGCTCTTCAACGATGAAACGGTCGACTGGCGAACGGCCGGTGCGGTGACCGGTGCGAACTACCAGAGCGCCGGTATCGGCAAGCTCGCCTTCACCGCGTTTCAGGGCTTCTTTTACCAGATCATCAACACTCAGATCGGTGTACACGGCGTTATTGGCTTGCGTCATGAGGTTCCCCGTCGGCCAGTGGCCGAGTGTGCTCCAAACGTTTTGTAGTAGAAAGTCGTGCACTACTACCGCGAAAAAAGTGGGCCGGATTATGCCAGAAAAGCCCAAAAAGAGTAGGGCCCTCCCGTCGTAACGGCGTTATTCCGTCGTTGAGCAGTGAATTTACCTGCGCTGAACCGTTTTAGTGCCGGGTATCTGACGGCGTCTCGACGCCCGCGCCAGCGAACAATTGAGCGATATCCGCCGCATCGAACAGGTAGCGCTGGTTGCAGAACTGGCAATCGATCTCGACGCTGCCACCCTGTTCGGCCACCAATTGCTGCGCATCTTCCAGACCCAGGCTGACCAGTGCATTGCCCGAACGCTCGCGGGAGCAGCTGCAGTGGAAGCGCAGTTTCTGCACATCGAACAGACGAACCTGCTCTTCATGGTAGAGGCGATGCAGAACGGTTTCGTTGTCCAGGCTCAACAGTTCATCAGCGGTCAGGGTATTGCCCAGCGCGGTGATGTGCTGCCAGCTGGCGGCGCGTTCTTCTTCATCTTTCAGGCGATCGGCCGGCAGTTGCTGCAGCAGCAAACCACGGGCGCGACGGCCGTCGGCGCAGAGCTTGAAGCGGGTGCCGACCTGCTGGGACATGACGAAGTAGTTGGTGAAGCAATCGGACAGGGTTTCGCCGTCGAGGTCGACGATGCCCTGATAGCGCTGGCCTACGGTCGGGTCGATCGTCAGGGCCAGAACGCCGTTGGGCATCAGGTCGGCGAGGGTCGCGTCAGGAGCGATCAGGTCTGCCTCGTAACGGGCCAGGCCACGGATTTCACGCTCGCTGGAGCATTCGATCATCAGCAGCGGAATCGGGCCTTCGGAGCGTGCCTGAAGAATCAGCAAACCATCGAATTTCAGGGTGCCCACCAGCAACGACGCGGCAGCCATGAATTCGCCCAGCAATTGCGCAACCGGCTCCGGGTACGGGTGCTTGGCGAGCACTTCGGCGTAGCTGCGTTCCAGCGACACCAGTTCGCCGCGCGTGTCGCTGTCATCGAAGATGAAGCGTTGGGTGTAATCGGTATCGAGGAAATCGGTCATAGGTCTAGGTATCTGATTTTAATGACAAAAAGGTTACAAAGAATGAAAATCCCGCGCTTCTGGCATCCATTTTGATGCCTATGTTCAGCCACGGGAGGCATTTTATGAACAATCCGGGTTTGTTCCAATCAAGGTGGAACCTCGGCCGGCTGGTTCTGTGCAATGCGGTGCCATTGGCACTACTGGCTTTCTGGTTATGGCCTACAGGCCAGATGCTGTGTGTGGTTTTCGACGAGTGGCTGTTCCGCTCACTCAATACTCCGCTGGCCAGCAACCCCATATGGCTCCACATCTGGGCAATTGCAAGTCTGCGCCCGTTCGACGTTGTCGTCGGACTGATTCTGCTGACGCTGCTGATCAAGGGCGACTGGGTGTTCAAGGCGATTGACGTACGTCGCGCCTTCTTCGGATTTTTCTCGATCCTGCTGCTGATGGTGGTGATCCGCGCGCTGTTTTCCAAATTTGCCGACCACATGGGCTGGCAGCACAACAGCCCCTCCATGGTGCTCGAAGGCGCCATCCACATGAGCGACTATTTTCCGCATCTGGAGAAAACCTTTGAGCTGAAGGATCGCTCGAGCCAGAGCTTTCCCGGTGACCACGCTTCAGTGCTGCTGATCTGGGCGTTGTTCATGGGTGTGTTCAGTCGCTCAGCCGGCCAGTTCCTGACGGTCTGGGGCCTGGCGCTGCTGTTCATGCTGCCGCGCCTGGTGGCCGGCGCGCACTGGGGCCAGGACGACTACATCGGTGGACTGCTGCTGGCGGTATGGGCGTTGGGCTGGGGCTATTACACACCGTTTGCCTATCACGCGGCGAACTTCTGGCTGAAGGTCACCGCGCCGATCTTCGGGCTGCTGGGCAAGTTGCCGGTGGTTTCACGGATGACTGTCGTGTCCGCACGATAATCGACGACCGCTGAAAAAATCGCAGCCATTGACGGGTCTTGAGTCAGGACCGGCAGGCTGCGATTTTCTATTCTCCGCCACTGTTCCCACGAAATTTAAACAGATCCCGGCGCTGCTTCTTGCTCGGTTTACCGTCGGTGGTCACACCCAGCGCACCCGCCTTGCGCATCGCCGCAGCCGCCTCGCGCTTGGCGATACTGGCCTCGGTCTCGGCATACAGCGTCTGCGCTTCCGGCGCGCCACGACGCACGATCGACAGGGCTTGCACCACAACGGTCTTTTCATCGAAGCCGGTGCGAATCTCGAATTCATCGCCGATGCGTGGCTCTTTGCCAGGCTTGCAGCGCTCTCCCCGACAATGCACCTTGCCGCTTTCAATGGCGGCTTTGGCCAAGGCACGGGTTTTGAAAAAACGTGCAGCCCACAACCATTTATCGAGACGGACCTTGTCGTCCTCTTCGCTTTTTTGTGCCATGGAATTTCCTCATTCTGAAATATTGATGAACTGTACTACCGTTTCTGTCGTGCCATGAATTGCACCGTCCCGGATTACAATGCGCATATTCCGGGGCGTGCTTGAGATGGCGCCAATCCGGGCCGTAGATATCTGTCGCCTTTTAACCACTATTCTGCGTGAATACCGCAAATCCGGCCCCCTGCGGGCTGATCGGTTTTCACCGGTTGAGCATTTTTTTGAAGACATTTGACCATTTGACCGTTGTCGGTCTGCGCGAGTGGGTGGCGCTCCCGGATCTGGGAGTCGCGGGCCTTCGGGCGAAAATCGACACCGGCGCCAGCACCTCCAGCCTGCACGCCACCGACATCGAGCCGTTCGAACGGGACGGCGAGAAATGGGTGCGCTTCACCGCGCACCTGGGCACGGTGGTGCAGTTACGCCACCGGCGTTGTGAAGCGCCGCTGGTCACCCGCAAGACCATCAAGAGTTCCAACGGCCAGGCCCAGGTGCGCTACGTGATCAGCACCACCCTGGCCCTCGGTGATCGGGTCTGGCCGGTCGAGTTCACCCTCGCCTGCCGCAAGTCCATGCGCTATCGCCTGCTGCTCGGTTCCAAAGCCCTGATCGACGGCCAGCTGGTGGTCAACCCGGGCATCAAGTATGTACAAGACAAGCCGGTGTTCCCGGTATCTACCTCCTCCACAGGTGTTGCATGAAGATCGCTGTGCTGTCGCGGAATCCGCGTCTGTATTCCACCCGCCGTCTGGTCGAAGCCGGAACCGAACGCGGGCATGAAATGGTAGTGATCGACACCTTGCGCGCCTACATGAACATCGCCAGCCACAAGCCGCAGATCCACTATCGCGGCAAACCGCTGGAAGGTTTCGATGCGGTGATCCCGCGGATCGGCGCATCGGTGACGTTCTATGGCTGCGCGGTGCTGCGCCAGTTCGAAATGATGGGGGTGTTTCCGCTCAACGAATCGGTGGCCATCGCCCGTTCCCGGGACAAGTTGCGTTCGCTGCAACTGCTGTCACGCCGGGGCATCGGCCTGCCGGTGACCGGGTTCGCCCACTCGCCGGACGACATTCCCGACCTGATCGACATGGTCAACGGCGCGCCATTGGTGATCAAGGTACTGGAAGGCACCCAGGGCATCGGCGTGGTGTTGTGCGAAACCGCGACGGCGGCGGAGTCGGTGATCGAGGCCTTCATGGGCCTGAAACAGAACATCATGGTGCAGGAATACATCAAGGAGGCCGGCGGCGCGGATATTCGCTGCTTCGTGGTCGGCGACAAGGTGATCGCGGCGATGAAGCGTCAGGCCAAGCCCGGGGAATTTCGCTCCAACCTGCACCGGGGTGGCAGCGCCAGCCTGATCAAGATTACCCCGGAAGAACGCATGACCGCGTTGCGCGCCGCCAAGGTCATGGGCCTGGCGGTGGCGGGTGTGGATATCCTGCGTTCGAATCACGGGCCGCTGGTGATGGAAGTGAACTCGTCGCCGGGCCTGGAAGGGATCGAAACCACCACCGGCAAGAATGTGGCGGGGATCATCATCGAGCATCTCGAGAAGAATGGCGGGCCGAACATGACCCGCACCAAAGGCAAGGGTTGAACCTTGAATCAGGCGGCCGCCAGGCCGCCTGAAACTTAAACCGCATCCCGCGGCAGCATCAATCCCAGCGGCAACCGCACCCGTGCCTCCAACCCGCCACCGGAGCGGTTGCGCAGCTCGACATTGCCGCCGTGCATTGAAGCAATCCGCTTCACAATCGCCAGGCCCAGTCCGGTACCCTTCCCGCCCCGCGCACGGTCGCCACGGGTGAACGGGTTGAAGATTGCCTCAAGCTCCGACGGATCAATCCCCGCCCCACGGTCCATCACGCTCAGCACCACATACGGCGCGCTGGTGTCGCCGGACACATAAGCCGCGACATCCACGCTACCGCCGGCATGATTCAACGCGTTGCCGATCAGGTTGTTCAGCAGACGCTTCATCGACACCCGACGCAGCGGAAACGGCTGGATCGGCTCCAGACGCAAGCGCACTTTCTCTTCGCTCTGGTTGTATGGTGCCGCAACTTCACGCACCAGATCGCTCAGGTCTACTTCTTCCACGGACTCGTCCCGACCATCGCGAATGAACGCGAGGAACTGGTCGAGGATCGCGTCCATGTCTTCGATGTCGCGCACCATGTCGTCGGTCAGGTCGGTGCGGTCGCCCATCAACTCCAGTGACAGTCGTAGACGGGTCAGCGGCGTCCGCAGGTCATGGGAAACCCCGGCGAGCATCAGTTCTCGTTCACGCCCAGCCTGTTCGACGTCTTCAGCCATCTGGTTGAAGGCGCGATAAACCTCGGTCATTTCGCTGGGTGTATCGCTGATCGGCAGGCGCACGCTGCGGCCCTGACCGAGCTGCCGCGCGGCATACACCAGACGCTTCAATGGCTGGTTGAGCTGGCTGACAAAAATCCAGGCCGACGCGGTCGAGAGCAGACCGATGGCGAGGAACCAGCCAAGCACGTTCCAGATTTTCTGGCCGCGCAGCGGGTGCGGGTACAGCGGCACTTTCAACCAGCCATCACCGAGGCTCGGCGCGCGCACCCACAACGCCGGCGGCGAATGCATGCGCAGTCGAACCTCGGTGTCGGCACCCAGTTCCGCCTGCATCTGCCGCTGGTAGATTTCGCTGTACGGCCAGTGCTGTTCGCCTTCCGGCACGCCTGCACCCACCACCCGGATCAGGGTCGCGGCATCGGCGATCTTCGCGCGGTTTTCTTCATCGGCGGCCCAATAGGCGCGCAGCGTCAGGGCGACGCCGTGGCTGTATTGGCGATCCACCAGCACGTCCTCGTTCATCAGCAGATAAACCAGGGTCAGTGCCTTGGAAAACAATACGACGATGAGCACCAGCCAGAGGGTGCGGGAGAAGAAACTTTGGGGGAACCAGACAGGGGTTTTCATGGATAACCGCTACGCACTTGCAGGAGCGAGCAATGCTCGCATATTGCGGATAACGAGTCTGCGGAGCCGGCACTTTCGACCGTTTCCCGCAGACCCGCTCCTACAAATCACCCGTCACTTGGTGGAGTTGCCATCCGGCACGAACACATAACCCACGCCCCAGACAGTCTGGATGTAGCGCGGCTTGGACGGATCGGGTTCGATCATCCGGCGCAGACGGGAAATCTGCACGTCGATGGAACGCTCCAGGGCATCCCACTCCCGGCCACGGGCCAGGTTCATCAGCTTGTCGCGGGTCAGCGGCTGACGGGCGTTCATCACCAGGGCCTTGAGTACCGCAAACTCACCGGTGGTGAGCATGTGCACTTCGTCGCCGCGCTTGAGTTCGCGGGTGGCCAGGGACAACACGTAGTCGCCGAACGTGACGTTTTCTTCTTCACTGCCCGGCGCGCCCGGCACCGGTGCGGCCTGACGGCGCAGTACGGCTTTGACGCGGGCCATCAGTTCGTCCGGGTTGAACGGCTTGGCCAGGTAATCGTCGGCGCCCAGTTCCAGGCCCTTGATCCGGCTCAGCTCGTCGCCCTTGGCGGTGAGCATGATGATCGGGATCTGATTGTTCGCGCCACGCAGGCGACGGCAAGCGGTCAGGCCGTCTTCGCCCGGCAGCATCAGGTCGAGAACGACCAGGTTGAACACTTCACGGGACAGCAGACGATCCATCTGCTCGGTGTTCGGTACGGCGCGGGCACGGTAGCCCTTGCTGACGAAGAAGCGTTCCAGCAGGCTGCTCAGCCCCGGATCGTCGTCAACAATAAGAATTTTTTCGCCTTCAGCAGTTTGTGCAGTGCTGCTCATTGGATGCTCCTTTTAGCTCGGCGCGCATTATGGCGTAGCTGCCGTTATACGCACCGTGTGCATTGTTAGCAGATTTTTCCTTCACTGCCAGAAAACCGGGGCTTGAGCCTACAGACCGTGTCGCCCCCGAATGACAGAACGCCGGTTATAATGCGCGGCCTTTTGTGCCAGGCAACGTCTGAATCGTTACCGCAGGTGGCCGTCCTTTATTTTCCGGGTGGCCGCAGTAATTGTTCGATTTCACGGGTCAATGGGATGCCTTTTGACCCAGGCAGCGGCAAGCGTCAGGCCGCCCCACCAGACTCCGGGCCCTTATTTATGCGCCTGCGAGCCTGCTTTCACAATTTGTCAGGTGGTTTTATGGACAGCATCAACAGCCGCATCGCCGAGGAACTCGGCGTACGCCCGCAACAGGTCGAAGCGGCCGTCGCGCTACTCGATGAAGGCTCTACCGTTCCCTTTATCGCCCGTTACCGGAAAGAAGTGACCGGCAGCCTCGATGACACTCAGCTGCGTCATCTGGAAGAGCGTCTGCGCTACCTGCGAGAACTCGACGAACGGCGCATCAGCATCCTTTCCAGCATCCAGGAGCAGGGCAAACTCACCCCTGAGCTGGAACGCGAAATCAAACTCGCCGACACCAAGACCCGCCTCGAAGACTTGTACCTGCCGTACAAGCAGAAGCGCCGCACCAAGGGCCAGATCGCCCTGGAAGCCGGCCTCGGCGAACTGGCCGACGGTCTGTTCAACGATCCGAGCCTGGCCCCGGAAGCCGAAGCCGCACGCTTCATCGACGCCGAAAAAGGTGTGGCCGACGCCAAGGCAGCGCTGGAAGGCGCCAAGTACATCCTCATGGAACGCTTCGCCGAAGACGCCAACCTGCTGGACAAACTGCGCAACTATTTGAAGCAGGAAGTCACCCTCAGCGCCCGCGTGATCGCCGGCAAAGAAGAGGAAGGCGCCAAGTTCCGCGACTACTTCGAACACGACGAACCACTGAAAAGCATGCCGTCGCACCGCGCGCTGGCGATTTTCCGTGGCCGCAACGAAGGCATTCTCAGCTCTGCGCTGAAAGTCGGCGAAGAACTGCCGGGCACCCTGCACCCGTGCGAAGGCATGATCGGCCAGCACGTCGGCATCCAGAACCAGAACCGTCCGGCCGACAAATGGCTGGGTGAAGTGGTGCGCTGGACCTGGAAGGTCAAGCTCTACACCCACCTGGAAACCGATCTGCTGGGCGAGCTGCGCGACGGCGCCGAAACCGAGGCGATCAACGTCTTCGCCCACAACCTGCACGACCTGCTGCTGGCCGCCCCGGCCGGCCCACGCGCCACCCTGGGCCTCGACCCGGGCCTGCGCACCGGCTGCAAGGTCGCCGTGGTCGACTCCACCGGCAAGCTGCTGGATCACGCCACGGTTTACCCTCACGTGCCGCACAACAAGTGGGATCAGACCATCGCGATTCTGGCCGCCCTGTGCGCCAAGCACTCGGTCGACCTGATCGCCATCGGCAACGGCACCGCCAGCCGTGAGACCGACAAGCTGGCCATCGAGCTGATCAAAAAATATCCAGCGATGAAAATGACCAAGGTCATGGTCTCCGAAGCCGGCGCATCGGTGTATTCGGCATCGGAACTGGCGGCCAAGGAATTCCCGGATCTCGACGTGTCGATCCGTGGCGCCGTGTCCATCGCCCGGCGCCTGCAGGACCCGCTGGCCGAGCTGGTGAAGATCGATCCGAAATCCATCGGTGTCGGCCAGTACCAGCACGACGTGTCGCAGCTGAAACTGGCGCGCGGTCTGGACGCCGTGGTCGAGGACTGCGTGAACGCCGTGGGCGTGGACGTGAACACCGCGTCCGTGGCGCTGCTGGCGCGGATCTCCGGCCTCAACGCGACCCTGGCGCAGAACATCGTGACTCACCGTGACGAGCACGGCGCGTTCAAGACCCGGGCCGCGCTGAAGAAAGTCGCACGTCTGGGCGAAAAAACCTTCGAACAGGCCGCCGGCTTCCTGCGCGTGATGAACGGCGACAACCCGCTGGACTCCTCGGCCGTTCACCCGGAAGCCTATCCGCTGGTGCAACGCATCGCCGCTGAAACCGACCGCGACATCCGCTCGCTGATCGGCGACGCCTCGTTCCTCAAGCGTCTGGATCCGAAGAAGTTCACCGACGAGACCTTCGGTCTGCCCACCGTCACCGACATCCTGCAGGAACTGGAAAAACCGGGCCGCGACCCGCGTCCGGAGTTCAAGACCGCCGAGTTCCAGGAGGGCGTCGAGGACCTGAAGGACCTGCAACTGGGGATGATCCTCGAAGGCGTGGTGACCAACGTGACCGCGTTCGGTGCGTTCGTCGACATCGGCGTGCACCAGGACGGTCTGGTACACATTTCGGCGCTGTCGGAGAAGTTCATCAAGGATCCGCGCGAAGCGGTGAAGGCCGGTGATGTGGTGAAAGTGAAGGTCATGGAAGTCGACATCCCGCGCAAACGCGTCGGCCTGTCGATGCGCATGAGTGACACGCCGGGCGAGAAGATCGACGGTGCCCGTGGCTCGCGTCCGGGCTCGGCGCCACGCCAGTCGCAGGGTTCGGCTCCGCGCAAGGAAAGCACCCCGGCGGCTCCGGCGAACAACGCCATGGCCTCGCTGTTCGCCAACGCCAAACAGTTGAAGAAACGCTGATGGAAATTCCGGCCGGGCTCGTCGAGAGCGCGTTTTTCAAGCTGTTGGGCTGCCGCCTGCACAGCCTGGAAACCGGGGTGGCGCGAGTCGCCCTGGTGCTGGAACCGGAACTGCGCAACCGCGGCGGCAAGCTGCACGGTGGCGCGCTGTTCAGTCTGGTCGATATCGCCATGGGGCTGGCCTGTTCCAGCACCCACGGCTTTGACCAGCAGAGCGCGACCATCGAGTGCAAGATCAACTACATCCGCGCCGTCTCCGAAGGCGAGGTGATGTGCACGGCGCGGGTGATCCACCCGGGCCGGCGCACGCTGGTGGTCGAAGCCGACGTGATGCAGGGCGACAAACTGGTCGCAAAAGCGCAAGGCACGTTCGCTGTCCTGTAGCTACTCGTCATCGATTTGAGTTAATTTCGGCGCTGTGATCGCAGCGTCGGAGTTTTCCTCGCCCGCGTCTGCCAGATTCAGGGACTGAAGTTGGCGTTTGCAATGGGGCTTTCATGGCCCGAAAACCAGGCGAAAACGCCAGTTTCAACTTCACCCTTGTAGACCGTCCTGCCCACCCCCATATTGGGGCGACTGACGCGTGAAGGAATCCAAATTGAGCGAACTTCTCAACCGCCGCCTGGCTCTGCTCGGTGAGCGCGCCAACCTCTCTCTGCTCGAACAGTGCCTGCACGGCATCGAACGTGAATGCCTGCGCGTGACCGGCGAGGGTCGACTGGCGCAAACGCCGCACCCTGAAAGCCTGGGTTCCGCGCTGACCAACGAACAGATCACCACCGACTATTCCGAGTCGCTGCTGGAATTCATCACGCCTGCCCTGCCCGATCCGGCCGACACGCTGGCGAGCCTGGACAAGATTCATCGCTTCGCCTACAGCAAGCTCGGCAACGAGTACCTGTGGAGTCCATCGATGCCGTGCCCGTTGCCGGCCGAGGAAGACATCCCGATCGCCTATTACGGCACCTCCAACATCGGTCAGCTGAAGTACGTCTACCGCAAGGGCCTGGCCCTGCGTTACGGCAAGACCATGCAGTGCATCGCCGGGATTCACTACAACTTCTCCCTGCCGGAAAAACTCTGGCCGCTGCTGAAAGAAGCCGAAGGCTTCGTTGGCACCGACCGGGATTTCCAGTCGTCGTCCTATATCGCGCTGATCCGCAACTTCCGCCGCTACAGCTGGCTGCTGATGTACCTGTTCGGTGCTTCGCCGGCGCTGGACGCGGGGTTCCTGCGCGGCCGTTCGCATCAGCTGGAACAACTGGATCCGGACACCCTGTACCTGCCCTACGCCACCAGCCTGCGCATGAGCGACCTCGGTTACCAGAGCAACGCCCAGGCCGGTCTGACGCCGTGCTACAACGACCTGGCGAGCTACACCGACAGCCTGCGCAAGGCCGTTGCCACGCCATACGCGCCGTACGTTGAAGTCGGCACGCACCAGGATGGCGAGTGGGTGCAACTGAACACCAACATCCTGCAGATCGAAAACGAGTACTACTCCAACATCCGCCCGAAACGCGTGACCTACACCGGCGAGCGGCCGATCCAGGCCTTGATGGCCCGTGGCATCCAGTACGTCGAAGTGCGCTGCCTGGACATCAACCCGTTCCTGCCGATGGGCATCGACCTCACCGAGTCGCGCTTCCTCGACGCGTTCCTGCTGTACTGCGCGCTGAACGACAGCCCACTGCTGACCAACATCAGCTGCGGCAACGCCACGTCGAACTTCCTCAGCGTGGTCAAGGAAGGTCGCCGTCCGGGCCTGCAATTGCAGCGCGACGGCCAACCGGTCGACATGAAGGAATGGGCGGCGGAGCTGCTGGAAAAAATCGCTCCGCTGGCCGCGCTGCTGGATCAGGGCCACGGCGGCGACGCCCACAGCAAGGCCCTCGATGCGCAACTGGCCAAGGTCAAGGATTCGTCCCTGACGCCATCGGCCCAGGTGCTGGCGGCCATGGCAGAACACAAGGAAAGCTTCGCGCAATTCTCCCTGCGCCAGAGCCAGGCCCACGCCGAGTTCTTCCGCAGCGAGCCGTTGGCGGCTGACGAACAGGCGAAGTTTGAAGAACTGGCGCGCTCGTCGCTGGCGCAACAGGCTGAGCTGGAGCAGAACGAAGTTGGCGATTTCGACGTGTTTGTCGGGTCGTATCAGGCGAGCATTCTGGCGATCAGCAACTGACACTTCCTTCTCTGATCGTTCCCACGTCGAGGCGTCGAACCGTCCGCGTGGGAACGATCACGCTATCTCCCTTAGATTTTTCCGCTCATAAGCTAAGTCTAAAAAGTTATTTATTTTTAGTTTCTTAGATCATTTAGTCTCCTTTCACGCCGATCCTCGGTCGCCTGATATGGAGCTCTTCAATGAAACTGAATGTCCCGCTTCGCCTGCTGGCCGTGGCCTCTCTGGCCGCTGCGAGTTTCCTGGCCCAGGCCGCCGACCTCACCGTCGCCTACCAGACCACCGTTGACCCGGCGAAAGTCGCACAGGCCGACGGCGCCTATGAAAAAGCCACCAAGGCCGACATCAGCTGGCGCAAGTTCGACAACGGCGCGGACGTCATCTCGGCCATCGCTTCCGGCGACGTGCAGATCGGCTACCTCGGTTCCAGCCCGCTGACCGCAGCCGTCACCCGCAAAGTTCCAGTGGAAACCTTCCTCATCGCCACCCAGATCGGCGCCGCCGAAGCGCTGGTCGCCCGCGACGGCGCCGGCATCAAGACGCCGCAGGATCTGGTCGGCAAGAAAATCGCCGTGCCGTTCGTGTCCACCGGTCACTACAGCCTGCTGGCCGCGCTAAAGCACTGGAACATCGATCCTTCGAAAGTCACCGTTCTCAACCTCGCCCCGCCGGCGATCATTGCCGCGTGGAAACGCGGTGACATCGACGCCACCTACGTTTGGGATCCGGCGCTGGGTGTGGCCAAGGAAAACGGCAAAGTGCTGATCACTTCCGGTGAACTGGCCAAGTTCGGTGCGCCGACCTTCGACGCCTGGATCGTACGCAAGGACTTCGCCGAGAAGCACCCGGAAATCGTCACCGCGTTCGCCAAGGTCACCCTCGACGCCTACGCCGACTACCGCAAGGATCCGAAGGCCTGGCTGGCCAACCAGAGCAACGTAGACAAGCTGGTGAAACTTTCCGGCGCCAAGGCCAGCGACATTCCATTGCTGCTGCAAGGCAACGTCTACCCGCTGGCGGCGGATCAGGTCAGTGACCTCGGCGCGCCGACCACCAAAGCCATCACCGACACCGCTGCGTTCCTCAAGGAGCAAGGCAAGGTAGAAGCGGTACTGCCGGACTACGCGCCGTACGTCACCCCCAAGTACATCACCAACTGATCGGGAGTTAACTGCGATGGCCTTGCTACAGCTGGAGCGCATCAGCGCACAGTATCCCGGCAGCCCGGAACCGGTACTGTCCGACATTTCCCTGACCCTCGGCCCTCAGCAATTGCTGGTGGCCCTCGGCCCGTCCGGCAGTGGCAAGACTTCGCTGTTGAACCTGATTGCCGGTTTCGTCGAACCGAGCGCCGGCCGCATTACCCTCGACAACGTACCGGTCAAAGGCCCGGGCGCCGAGCGCGGCGTGGTGTTCCAGGACGACGCCCTGCTGCCCTGGCAGGATGTGCTGGCCAACGTTGCCTTCGGTCTCGAACTGGCCGGTGTGGCCAAGGACAAACGCGAACAGATCGCCCGGGAAATGCTCGCGCTGGTCGATCTCTCCGGTTTTGAAAAGCGTCGCATCTGGCAGCTCTCCGGCGGCCAGAAGCAACGTGTCGGCCTGGCCCGCGCCCTAGCCGCCGACCCGCGCGTTTTGCTGATGGACGAACCCTTCGGTGCCCTCGACGCCTTCACCCGCGAACAGATGCAGGAGCTGTTGCTGCAAGTCTGGCAACGCACCGCCAAACCGGTATTCCTGATTACCCACGACATTGAAGAAGCGGTGTTCCTCGCCACCGACCTGATTTTGCTGGCGCCGAATCCGGGACAGATCGTCGAGCGCCTGCACCTGGATTTCGGCAAGCGTTACGCCGCCGGCGAATCGGCGCGGGCGATCAAGTCCGATCCGCGCTTCATCGAAACCCGCGAACACGTGCTCGCCAAAGTGTTCTCGCAACGCAGCGCCGTTCAACGGCAGGAGCGCGCATGAGCAGTTACGACGTTTCCGCCACCGCAGTAAAACCCACCGCCGTCTCGGTGGTGATTCCCGTGCGCCGCAGCCTCAGCACCCGCTGGATCAGCCTGCTGACCCTGTTCGCGTTGCTGGTGATCTGGTGGGCGGTGACCGCCACCGGTCTGATCGAACCGCTGTTCCTGCCGCCACCGTCCGCCGTGCTGCAAAAAGGCTGGTTGCTGGCGACCACGGGCTACATGGATTCGACGTTGTGGCAGCACCTGGGCGCGAGCCTGAGCCGCATCGGTCTGGGCCTCGGTTTTGCGATTCTGACCGCCGTGCCGGTGGGCATTGCCATCGGTGCCAACCGCATCGCCCGTGGCGTGCTGGATCCGCTGATCGAGTTCTACCGCCCGATCCCGCCACTGGCTTATCTGCCGCTGATCGTGATCTGGTGCGGCATCGGCGAACTGTCGAAAGTGTTGCTGATCTACCTGGCGATTTTCGCTCCGATCGCGATTGCTACCGCCACCGGCGTGCGCACCGTAGACCCGGCTAAATTGCGCGCCGCGCAATCGCTGGGCGCCACTCGCGCGCAACTGATTCGCCACGTGATTTTGCCAAGCGCCCTGCCGGACATTCTGACCGGTGTGCGTATCGGTCTGGGTGTCGGCTGGTCGACGCTGGTCGCCGCCGAATTGATCGCGGCCACCAGCGGCCTCGGCTTCATGGTGCAGTCGGCCGCGCAGTTCCTGGTCACCGATGTGGTGGTGCTGGGGATTCTGGTCATCGCCCTGATCGCCTTCGCCATGGAAATGGGCCTGCGTGCCCTGCAACGCAAACTGGTGCCGTGGCACGGCCAGGCCCACTGATTTTTCAGCACTGACTACCCCGACAGTTTCGGGGCCCCGGAATTGAAGAGAACCACCATGAGCAGCCTGAACATCACCCCGTTAAGCTCGGCCCTCGGCGCACAGATCAGCGGCGTCGACATCAGCCAGCCGCTGAACCTGGAACAACGCGATGCCATCGAGCAGGCGCTGCTCAAATACCAGGTGCTGTTCTTCCGCAATCAGCCGATCGAGCCGTCGCAACAGGCGCGCTTCGCCCACTATTTCGGCGACCTGCACATTCACCCGATCTACCCGAACGTGCCGGAACAACCGGAAGTGCTGATCCTCGACACCGCCGTCACCGATGTGCGCGACAACGCAATCTGGCACACCGACGTGACCTTCCTGCCGACCCCGGCCATGGGCGCGGTGCTGAGCGCCAAGCTGTTGCCGGAGTTTGGTGGCGACACGTTGTGGGCCAGCGGGATTGCCGCGTATGAAGCGCTGTCGGCGCCGATGAAGGCGATGCTCGAAGGGCTGACCGCGACTCACGACTTCACCCGCTCGTTTCCGCTGGAGCGCTATGGCAACACCCCTGAGGCACTGGCGCAGTGGGAAGAGGCGCGGCGCAAGAATCCACCGCTGTCGCATCCGGTGATTCGCACTCACCCGGTGAGCGGGCGCCGCTCGCTGTTCGTCAACGAAGGCTTCACGTCGAAGATCAATGAGTTGTCGGAAACCGAGAGTGAAGCGGTGCTGAAGTTTCTGTTTGCCCACGCGACGCGACCGGAATTCACCATTCGCTGGCGCTGGCAGAAGGACGACATCGCGTTCTGGGACAACCGCGTGACGCAGCATTACGCGGTGGATGATTACCGTCCGGCGCGGCGGGTGATGCAGCGGGCTACGGTGTTGGGGGATGTGCCGTTTTTTCGTTGAGCCTTTAACGCCAGAGCAAAATCAAAAGCCCCCTCACCCTAACCCTCTCCCAGAGGGAGAGGGGACTGATTGGGGGATGCTTTAAAGATGCACCGACCTGATCGTGCTTTGCTGAATCCATAATCGACCAGGTCTTTCAGGTCGATGTATGACGCAAGACACCTCGGTCGGCTCCCTCTCCCTCGGGGAGAGGGCTGGGGTGAGGGCTGCTTACTCCGCCGTCGAAGGCTTCTCCCAAAGATTAATCCCGCCCTCCTGGGCAAACCGGTCAATCTCCGCCAGTTCCTCAGCACTGAAGCTCAGATTCTTCAACGCCCCGACGTTCTCGATAATTTGCTCCGGCCGGCTCGCGCCGATCAGCGCAGAGGTCACCCGAGGATCGCGCAGCGTCCACGCCAATGCCAGTTGCGCCAGGCTCTGCCCGCGACGCTTGGCGATCTCGTTCAGCGCCCGCACGTGAGCAATGTTCGCCTCGGACAAGTGCGAAGCCTGCAACGAGCCACCGCCCGGACGATTGATCCGCGCATCCGCCGGCACACCGTTGAGGTATTTGTCGGTCAGCAGACCCTGTGCCAGCGGGGTGAACGCAATCACGCCGGTGCCGAGTTCGTCGGTGGTGTCGAGCAGGTCCTTTTCCACCCAGCGGTTGAGCAGGTTGTAGGCCGGTTGGTGAATCAGCAGCGGCACTTTCCACTCTTTGAGCAACGCGGCGATTTCGCGGGTTTTCACCCCGGAGTACGACGAGATGCCGATGTACAACGCCTTGCCCTGCTGCACCGCCGTGGCGAGGGCGCTGGCGGTTTCTTCCAGCGGGGTGTCCGGGTCGAAGCGGTGCGAATAGAAGATATCCACATAGTCCAGGCCCAGGCGTTGCAGGCTCTGGTCGAGGCTGGCCAGCACGTATTTGCGCGAGCCGCCGCCCTGGCCGTAAGGGCCGGGCCACATGTCCCAACCGGCCTTGCTGGAGATGATCAACTCATCGCGATACTGCTTGAAGTCTTCGCGCAGCAAGCGGCCGAAATTGGTCTCGGCGCTGCCGTAGGGCGGGCCGTAATTGTTGGCCAGGTCGAAGTGGTTGATCCCCAGATCGAACGCTGTGCGCAGCAACGCGCGCTGGGTGTCAATCGGCGTGCTGTCGCCGAAGTTGTGCCACAGGCCCAGGGACAGCGCCGGCAATACCAGACCGCTGCGTCCGACGCGGCGGTAAGGGATGGAGTCATAGCGGTTTTCGGCAGCGGTGTAAGTCATCGAATCCTCTCTTGTCGGTCTTGAAATGGGTGTCGATTGCTACGCAAAGCGATTGTCGGGTCGGGCGAGACCAAGGTTCTGGCGCAAGGTCCGGCCCTCGTATTCGGTTCTGAACAGTCCGCGCCGTTGCAGTTCCGGGACCACGCCATTGGCGAAGTCTTCGAGCCCGCCGGGCAGGTGCGGCACCAGCACGTTGAAGCCGTCCGCCGCGCCCTGCTCGAACCATTCCTGCAAACGGTCGGCAATCTGCGCCGGCGTACCGACAACGCTGTAATGCCCGCGACCGCCAGCGATTCGCCGGCCCAGTTCGGCCAGGGTCAGATGCTCGCGGCCAGCCAGTTCGGTCAGCAGTTTCTGCCGGCTCTGCTGGCCGCTTTCGGTCAGCGGCAAGTCCGGCAGCGGCCCGTCCAGCGGGTACTTCGACAAATCGAAGTTGCCCAGCATACGCCCAAGCAAGGCGACGCCAACCTCGGGTTCGACCAATTGCTGAAACGTTTCACATTTTTCCTGCGCTTCGGCTTCCGTCTGTCCGACCACGACAAATACGCCGGGCATGATTTTCAGCGAATCGGCGCTGCGTCCGTACTTCGGCAAGCGGCCCTTGAGGTCGGCGTAGAACGCCTGGGCGCTAGCCAGCGAGGTCTGCGCGGTGAACACCACTTCGGCCGTCTGCGCCGCCAGTTCCCGCCCGGTTTCCGACGAGCCGGCCTGCACGATCACCGGCTGACCCTGTGGCGAACGCGCGACATTCAGCGGGCCTTTGACCCGAAAGTGCTCGCCGACGTGATCCAGCACATGCAGTTTTTCCGGGTCGTAATAGGCGCCGCTGGCCTTGTCGCGAATGAAGGCGTCATCCTGCCAACTGTCCCAAAGCCCGGTCACCACCTGATGAAATTCCCGGGCGCGGCTGTAGCGCTCGGCATGGCCGATGTGTTCATCGCGGCCGAAATTCTGCGCTTCGGCGGCGTTGTCCGAAGTCACCAGATTCCACCCCGCTCGCCCGCCGGACAGGTGATCGAGTGAAGCGAATTTACGCGCCACGTGGTACGGCTCGTTGTAGCTGGTGGTGGCCGTGGCGATCAGGCCGATGTGCTCGGTCACCGCGCTCAAGGCCGAGAGCAGGGTCAACGGTTCAAAGTGATCCGAACGGGCCATGCGGCTGGCGATGTCGTGAGTCGGCGCGGCGACGCTGTCGGCGACGAACAGCGTGTCGAACTTCGCCGCCTCGGCAGTCTGCGCCAGGCGTTTGTAATGGGCGAAATCCAGCCCGGCGTTGGCCGGTACGTCCGGATGACGCCACGCGGAGACATGGTGCCCGGTGGCCATGAGGAACGCGCCGAGTTTCAGCTGTCTGCTCATCTCAGAAATCCTTGCGCAATTGCACGCCGAAGTAGCGCTCGTCATCTCGAGGTACGGCGCGGTAGATGTAGTTGCCACCGCTGGCGAGCAACGGCGAATAGGACTTGTCGGTGAGGTTCTTGCCCAGCAATGCCACGCGCCAGCCATTGGTGTAATCGGCCAGGGCGACGCTGGCGTTCCAGAGGCCGTAAGCACCTTGTTTGGTGTCGGCGTTCTGGCTGATGTCGTACTGCACTTCGCTCTGCCAGCTGTAGTCGGTGCCGAGTTCGATATCCAGGCCGTTTTCCAGCGGAATGGTGTAGTCGGCACGCACGTAGCTTTTCCAGTCCGGGCTGAACGGCAGCGGCTTGCCGTTGACGTTGCACGACGCCGCCGCGCCCGCAGGGCAGGCGAACTGGTCGATGCGGGCGCGGGTGTAGGCCAGTGCGCCGGAGAACTTCAGTTGCTGGGTCGCCTGCAGGGCGTAATCAAGTTCCACACCTTCGGTGCTGACGCTGCCGGCGTTGATCAGGCGCGTCACCACTTGCCCGGCGACGGTGTCGAAAAAGTTCGCCTGATAGTTGTCGTAGTCGCTGTGGAAAACCGCGAGGTTGGTGGTCAGGCGATTGTTCCAGCTTGAGGCTTTGATCCCCGCCTCCCAGGTGTTGGAGGTTTCCGGTTTCAGCGCTTCGGTATCACGCGGCTGCATGTTGAAGAACACGTTGTAGGCCGGGCCTTTGTAGCCGCGCGAGTAAGTCAGATAAGTGGTGACGGTATCGCTCAGGTCGTACTGCAAACCGAGCCGGCCGGACCAGCCGTCCTCGTCTACCGAACCAGAGCTGCTGGTAGCCGGTTGAATGCCGCTGACGGTGGTGGCGGAAGTGGAGACGCGACGGTGATCGTATTCCAGATCGTCGTGGGTGTAGCGCAGGCCGGCGATACCACGGAAATCCGAGGTGAAATTCAGCGTGCTTTCGCCAAACACCGCGTAACTGTCGCTGGTGGTGCTGTAGTCGGCGACGCCACGGTCAGTCCGCGTGGTCGTGGTCAGCGTGCGCTGATAGGTCTCGTCATCCTTGCCATGCATGTAGAACAGGCCGCCGACGTATTCGAGGAACCCGCCTTTCGGCGAGGCCAGACGCAGCTCCTGCGAGTACTGGTCGAAGGCCAGGTCGCCCTTGTCCGCCGTGCCGGGGAACGCGGCCGTCACCGTGCCGAGGCGGTCGCCATCCTGATACTGGGTGTTGTCCCAGCCGCGCCACGCGGTGATCGACGTCAGGGTGTAATCGCCGAGTTGCCAGTCGAGCTGGCCGGACAGGCCCTTGTTGGTGTCTTCGACGTGGGTGCGGGTGTCGGTGTTGATGTCGCGGTTGTGACCGGTGGCGCTGACCGGGCTCAGTGCATTGGTGAACGCGGGGGTCAGCGACTTGGTCACGACGCCATTCGGGCCGTCATCATGGGACTGCATGTAGTCGGCGATCAGGGTGAAGGTAACGTCGTCGTTCGGAGTGAATTCCAGTTTGCCGCGCACGCCGCGGTGGTTGTAGCCGTTGACCTCTTGGCCGTTGTGCTTGTTATCCACGTGGCCGTCATAGCTGCCGAACAAGGTGCTGATCGAGCCCTTGAGCGTGTCCGGAATCAGGCTGCCGCCGATGCCGAACCGGGTGCGGCTTTCATTGCCGCTGTAGTACGACTGATCGATGTAACCGTGGGTCTCGGCGGTCGGCGCCTTGCTGGTGATGTTCAGCACGCCGGCCGAGGCGTTCTTGCCGAACAACGTGCCTTGTGGGCCACGCAAGACTTCGACGCGCTCCAGATCCAGCAGATCCAGAGTCGACTGACCAGGACGGGCGTAGACCACACCGTCAATCACCGTGGCCACCGTCGGCTCGACGCCCGGCGAAGTGGAAATCGTCCCCACGCCACGCACGAACAACGAGGTGTCCTTGTTCGATGCGCCAGTGCGGAAATTCAGCGACGGCACTTGCTGGACGATGCTCGCCACGCTGTTGCGGTTGTCGCGTTCCAACTGCTCGCCGTCGATTACCGATACCGCCACCGGGACCTTTTGCAGCGACTCTTCGCGGCGGGTGGCGGTGACCGTGACGGACTTGAGTGTCGGCTCCTGATCGCTGCTGTCGGCGGCGAACGCGGCGGGCAGAGGCAGCGCGGCCAGCCCGGTGAGTAGCCAGCCCGCAGCGCGGATCGATTGCGCCAGTTTGTGTGTCGCCCCAGGAATGTTGTGCATGCTGTGTCCGCTCGAAAAGTTGCCCTGAACCGCTGCCGTTCTGCGCCGACAGCGCCTGTCTCGGTGTCTTGGGCATTCGCTCGAGCGAGTAGCAGACAATGCGCTTTGTTAGCGCTAACATCGCAAGTATTGGCAAGCCCGGCATAGAGCGTCCAATACTGAAAAATTACTTTTATATGCGTTTTGGTTTTTAAGAAGGATCGAGCCTTGAGCGAAGAAAAGCCCCGCAAACGCCGTGGCGCCGGTCGCGTGACCCTCAACGCGGTGGCGTGCCAGGCCGGTGTTTCGGCGATCACCGTGTCGCGCTACTTCAACCAGCCGGAACAGGTCTCGCCCGAACGCCGCGAACGGATCGCGGCGGTAGTCGCGGAGCTGGGTTATGTGCCGAACCTGGTGGCCGGCGGCCTCGCTTCGGCGCGGGGGAAAATCGTCGGCATGGTGATCCCGAACATATCCGGGCCGATCTTCGCCAACACGATTCAAGGCTTCAGCGACACCCTCAGCCGTCACGGCTACCAGCTACTTCTGGCCTCGAGTTACTTCAGCACTGAACAGGAAGAAAACGCCGTGCGGGCGTTCCTCGGCTGGTCGCCGGCAGCGCTGGTAGTGACCAGTCACTTCCACAGTGCGGGCACGGAAAAGATGCTCGCCGAAGCGGATATTCCGGTGATCGAAACCTGGGATTACCAACCGGATCGCGAGCCGATGCAGATCGGTTTTTCGCACTTTGAAGTGGGGGTCAGCGCCGCCCGTTATCTGCACGGCAAAGGCTATCGGCGAATCGCCTTCGTGCAGAACAGCGCCCCCGGCGACTTCAGTGCGCTGGAGCGCCGCGACGGTTACACCACGACCGTTCGCGAGATGGGTCTGGAACCGTGGGTGTTCGCACCAGACGCCGATCGCGCCCCGTTCGAGGCCGGCAAGCAAGCGATGGAAGCACTGATGAACGCCTCACCTCGCCCGGACGCGATCATCTTCGCCAACGACAACCTCGCCGCCGGCGGCCTGCTCGCCGGGCAACGCGCCGGCCTCAAGATCCCCGACGACTGCGCCGTCCTCGGCTTCGGCGACTACCCGTTCGCCGAGATGCTGCTGCCGAGCCTGAGCACCATCAAACCGCCGGCGCTGGAGATCGGCGTACTGGCGGCGACGCGGGTGCTGGAAAGTTTGGGCGTGCTGCCGAGCGATGAAGTGCAGCGGTTGAATTTGCTGCAGTGCATGGTGATTGAGCGGGAAAGTACCTGACGAGTATGGCGCGGGCCCTTTTGACTATGCTCTAGGTAACACTGCACTTCCCGCAGGGGCGACCATGCACACCGCAATCATCATCTTCTTCGGCCTGATCCTGCTGGCGTTGATGCTCTACATCGGCGAGCGTATCGGCTTCAGTCGGCAGACCATGGCCTACGGTTTCGCGGCGTTGTGGCTGGCGTTGACGGTGATCAATGGCGCGGTCGGCGTGGTGCATGCCGGGCAGCCGCTGGGGTCGGAGATTGCGATTGGCAGTGCCGTGTTCGGCGTGCCGATCGCGGCGATGGTGTTGTTCATGGTGCTGAGCGCCGAGACCTGAAACCGTCCCGGCGCCCTGCCCCGATCAACGCACCAGATGCAGGAACTGCATGTGCCGTTCGTACTGGTCGAGGATGTCGTTGATGATCTGCTCCTTGGTGTAACCGACCAGATCGTAGTCCTGACTGCCTTCGCTCAGATGCACTTCGGCGCGGTAGTAGCGACGGTTGTTGAGCTGCTTGGAGCCCATGCCGCCACGGGCGAACGACGGCGTGAAGTAGCCGCGCATCTGCACCTGATAGATGAACGGATGCAGCTCGCCGTGTCCGATTTCCAGGCTGACGCTGTCGTGGGCCGGATCGGGTTGCGTAACGACATTCAGCCCCTTCTCGACGAACACTGCCGTCACTTCTTCGATGGCCGGTTTCACCGTGGTGTCCATGAAGCGGTACACCTCGTCCCGCGACGGGAAGTGCACGGCCTGGCTCAGGCGCTGGCGCCAGCCACCCTTGCCACGCCGCGAGCCGGACACCGGCGCCAGCGAATGCAGCTGCGCGATCTGCTTCTGCGACTCCAGATAGAACGCCTTGTGCAGGCCCCACATCATCAGCAGCAGAATCAGCGAGAATGGCAGCGAGGTCAGCACCACCGCTGACTTCAGCGCATCGATGCTGCCGGAGAACAGCAGCGCACTGGTGATCAGCGCGGTCATCGCGCCCCAGAACACCCGCAGCCATTTCGGCCCGTCTTCATCCGGGTTGCCGCCCTTGGCCGACAGGGTCGAGAGCACTACGGTGCCGGAGTCGGCGGAGGTGACGAAGAACACGAAGCTGATGAACACCGTCACCGCGATGACGGTTTTGCTCCACGGGTAGGTTTCCAGCAGCAGGTAAAGGGTCATCGACGGGTTGTCGAGAGCCGACATGCCCAGTGCCGACATGCCGTGGTTGAGCACCTGATCGATGGCGCTGTTACCGAAGATCGACATCCACGCGAGGGTGAAACCCAGCGGGATCAACAGCACGCCGAAGACGAATTCGCGGATGGTCCGGCCACGGGAAATCCGTGCGATGAACAGGCCCACGAACGGCGACCATGCAATCCACCAGGCCCAGTAGAACACCGTCCAGCCACCGAGCCAGTCGCTCGGTTTGTCGTAGGCGTAGAGGTCGAAACTCTTCGTCGGCAACGCGCCAAGGTAATCTCCGAGATTCTGGATCAGGGTGTTGAGCAAATGCTGGGTGGGGCCGGCGAACAACACGAACAGCAGCAGCGCACAGGCCAGCAGCATGTTGATGTCGGACATGACTCGCACGCCCTTATCCACACCGGAGACGGCGACGATGATCGCTGCACCCATCATCAGCGTGATCAAACCCACCTGAATCCACTGGGTGTGAGCGATGCCGAACAGGTAGTCCAGACCGGAGTTGAGATGGAGCACGCCGAAGCCCATGTCCGCACCGAGGCCGAACACCGTGGCGATGATGCCGAAGCCGTCCACCGCGTAGCCGATAGGCCCGTTGATGCGTTTGCCGATCAGCGGATAAAGCGCCGAGCGCAGGGCCAGCGGCAGGTTGTGTCGATAGGCGAAATACGCCAGCGCCATGCCGACGAAGGCGAACACGCCCCAGCCGTGCAGGCCCCAGTGCAGAAACAGTATCTGCATCGCCTGACGCGCCGCGTCCGCCGTGCCGGCCTCGCCTTGCGGCGGCTGGAGCATGTGGGTCAGCGGTTCGGACACACAGAAGAAAAACAGCGTGATGCTGATCCCGGCGGCGAACAGCATGCCGGCCCAGGACAGGTAACTGAATTCGGGTTCGTCGTGGTCGGCACCGAGTTTGATCTTGCCGTAGCCCGATAACGCGGTGACCACCACGAAGACCAGATACAGGGTCATCGCGAGCATGTAGTACCAGCCGACCGTATTGGCCGCCCAGTTTTGCGCTTCAAGCAGCCAGGCACCGGCCTGTTCCGGCATGGCGATAACGGTCAGGCCGAACAGCAGGATCACCGTTGCGGCGAACCAGAACACCGGCGGATTCATGCGTACCAGACCGCTGGCGGGGGTGGACGATGCACTCATGAACGGTGCACCTCAAGGGGTTGGAAAATGGCTGAAATGATCGGACTCAGCAAAGGCAAGCCTCCTGTTGTGAGCGGGCAGCGAACCGCCGGTTTAACTTGAATGAACGTTCAAGTTAAACATGGATAGCACGCTCAGGACTAATCGCAGGGCTCAGCGGTACCTTTCGTACGCTGGCTCAGGGAGGGGTATGACGCTGTGGCGAGGGCGTTCGTTCCCGCCTTGCGCGGGAACGAACGGACAGGAAAATTACTTCTGAGTCCCGTCATCATGCTGCAGATTGGCCTGGGTCAGGTTGCACCCGGCCGGCACGCTGCGAGTCAGCCACACGTTGCCGCCGATGGTCGAGCCCTTGCCGATGGTGATCCGCCCGAGAATCGTCGCGCCGGCGTAAATCACCACGTCGTCCTCGACGATCGGATGGCGTGGATGGCCCTTCTGCAACTGGCCGTCCTCGTCTGCCGGGAAGCGCTTGGCGCCGAGGGTCACTGCCTGATAAATCCTCACGCGCTCGCCAATGATCGCGGTCTCGCCGATCACCACGCCCGTGCCGTGATCGATGAAGAAACTGCGGCCGATCTGCGCGCCCGGGTGAATATCGATGCCGGTCGCCGAGTGGGCGATTTCCGAACTGATCCGCGCCAGCAGCGGCAGACCTGCGCGATACAAATGGTGGGCCAGACGATGGTGGATCACCGCCAGAATCCCCGGATAGCACAGCAGCACTTCATCGACGCTGCGCGCCGCCGGGTCGCCGTGATACGCGGCAAGCACATCGGTGTCGAGCAGACTGCGCAGGCCTGGCAGCGCCAACGCGAAATCCTGAATGATCCGGATGGCCTGCGCCTCGACTTCGCTGTCATCCCGGGCGCTGTGGCGGGCGACGTAACGCAGTTCGAGTCGTGCCTGGGTCAGCAATGCATTCAGCGCAACATCAAGGGTGTGGCCGACGTAAAAATCCTCGCTCTCTTCACGCAGATCCACCGGCCCCAGACGCATCGGGAACAACGCCCCGCACAAGGCTTCGAGAATCTGCGCCATCGCATCACGGGACGGCAGTTCGCGGCCGCCCTGTTCGCCGCTGGCGCGGCCATTTTGTGCACGCCACTGATCCCGCGCGGTACGCAGCTGGCTGACGATGGTCTGCAATTGCCAATGGCTGGAACGCTCGCTCACGGTAAAGACTCCTCACGGGCGGCCGGACTGTCTGGCCGCGTCAACGGCCACTACTTTACGGCAACGCCCCGGAGGCGAATTAAGAACCGATAGTGCTGGCCTAAGCACATTTGGCTATAAGCGATTGACGGTTGCCCCGGTAAAACGGCGTGCCTATAGTCCTGACATCCCCTTGCATCAGTACGGACTCATGATCAAACAACAGCTGGACCGCTTTAACCGCCTCGACCTGCTTGGCCAACCGACCCCACTGGAAAAACTCGAGCGCCTGTCCACCTGGCTCGGCCGCGACGTCTACATCAAGCGTGATGACCTGACGCCGCTGGCCATGGGCGGCAACAAGCTGCGCAAGCTCGAATACCTTGCCGCCGATGCCCTTGCCCAAGGCGCGGACACCTTGATCACCGCCGGCGCACTGCAATCGAACCACGTTCGCCAGACCGCCGCGCTGGCCGCGAAACTGGGCCTGGGCTGCGTGGCCCTGCTGGAAAACCCGCTAGGCACCGACGACAGCAACTACACCGGCAACGGCAACCGCCTGCTGCTGGACCTGTTCGACACCAAGGTCGAGCTGGTCGATAACCTCGACAACGCCGACGAACAACTGGCCGCCCTCGCCGTACGCCTGCGCAGCAACGGCAAGAAGCCATATCTGGTGCCGATCGGCGGCTCCAACGCCATCGGCGCACTGGGTTATGTACGGGCCGGCCTGGAACTGGCGCAGCAAATCGAGGACACCGGCCTGCAATTTTCCGCCGTGGTCCTGGCCTCGGGCAGCGCCGGCACGCACAGCGGTATGGCCTTGGCCTTGAGCGAAGTACTGCCGCAATTGCCGGTGATCGGCGTGACGGTATCGCGCAGCGAAGAAGATCAGCGCCCGAAAGTGCAAGGCCTCGCCGAGCGTACTGCCGCCTTGTTGGGCGTGGCGTTGCCGGAGAGTTTCAAGGTCGAGTTGTGGGACGAATACTTCGGCCCGCGCTACGGCGAGCCGAATGCCGGAACCCTGGCGGCGGTGAAGCTGCTGGCCAGCCAGGACGCCGTGCTGCTCGATCCGGTCTACACCGGCAAGGCCATGGCCGGGTTGCTCGACGGCATCGGTCGCGGGCGTTTCGACGACGGCCCGATTATTTTCCTGCACACCGGCGGCGCCCCGGCGTTGTTTGCCTACAAGGATTTTCTCTGATGCGCTCGTCCCCACGCTCGGCGTGGGAAGGCAGGCAGGGACGCTCCGCGTCCCTTTGCGTCCGTTGAAGCCCTCCCGCGCATCGGGTGGGATCAACCGGAATACGGGAAACTCATATTCCATATACGAATAACAATTGGAAAATTCATTATTTTCCATTCTAAAAGAACAGTCTTATAGTCTCGCCGCAGGCGAATATCGCGAGAGACGCATAAGCTGCTTTAAGGCAGGATAGCGCTGTCGTCCAATTCCCGGATTCGCCAACTTTCCTTAAGCGTCTTCCATAAGAAAACACAGGGGCTTGTCATGATTCTTTCCGCACTACGTCGAAATCTGCTGGTAGGTTCGCTGGGCCTGGCACTGAGCGCCGGTCTGATCAGCAGCGCCGTTGCCGGTGAGCAACTGCAACAGATCAAGGACAAAGGCGTCATCAACGTCGGCCTGGAAGGCACTTACCCACCGTTCAGCTTCGTCGATGCCGACGGCAAACTGTCGGGCTTCGAAGTCGAGCTGTCCGAAGCCCTGGCCAAGAAGCTGGGCGTCAAGGCCAAGATCCAGCCAACCAAGTGGGACGGCATCCTCGCCGCGCTGGAATCCAAGCGTCTGGACGTCGTGGTCAACCAGGTGACTATCTCCGACGAGCGCAAGAAGAAGTATGACTTCTCCGAGCCGTACACCATCTCCGGGATTCAGGCGCTGGTGCTGAAGGACAAGGAAGCTGCGCTGAACATCAAGACTGCCGCCGACCTGTCCGGCAAGAAAGTCGGCGTAGGCCTGGGCACCAACTACGAGCAGTGGGTCCGCGCCAACGTGCCGGGTGCCGACGTGCGCACCTACGACGATGATCCGACCAAGTTCGCCGACCTGAACAACGGCCGTACCGACGCGATTCTGATCGACCGTCTGGCCGCCCTCGAGTACGCCAAGAAAGCACCGAAAACCGTAGCGGCCGGTCAGGCGTTCTCCCGTCAGGAATCCGGTATCGCCCTGCGCAAAGGCGAGCCAGAACTGCTGGCGGCCGTGAACAAGGCCCTCGACGAGCTGCGTGCCGACGGGACCCTGGCCAAGATCTCGGAAAAGTACTTCCAAGCTGACGTCACTAAATAATGGAAGCAGCTTTCCAACTCGCACTGGACTCCGCGCCCTTTCTGCTCAAGGGCGCGTACTACACGGTAGTCCTCAGCCTCGGCGGTATGTTCTTCGGCCTGCTGCTGGGCTTTGGCCTGGCGCTGATGCGCCTGTCGCGTTTCAAATCGGTCAGCTGGCTGGCCCGCATCTACGTGTCGTTCTTTCGCGGCACGCCGTTGCTGGTGCAGCTGTTCGTGATCTATTACGGCCTGCCGCAATTGGGTCTGGAACTCGACCCGTTGCCGGCAGCCCTGATCGGTTTCTCGCTGAACATGGCTGCCTATGCCTGTGAAATCCTGCGCGCCGCGATCGGTTCGATCGAACGCGGTCAGTGGGAAGCGGCTGCAAGCATCGGCATGACCCGCGCGCAGACCCTGCGCCGGGCCATCCTGCCGCAAGCCATGCGCACGGCGTTGCCGCCGCTGGGCAACAGCTTCATTTCACTGGTCAAGGACACCGCGCTGGCCGCCACCATTCAGGTGCCGGAGCTGTTCCGTCAGGCCCAACTGATTACCGCCCGGACTTTCGAAGTCTTCACCATGTATCTTGCCGCCGCGCTGATCTACTGGATTCTGGCCACAGTGCTGTCGCACTTCCAGAACAAGCTGGAAGAGCGGGTCAATCGGCACGACCAGGAGTCCTGACCCCATGATTGTCGTGGAAAAACTGACAAAGCAGTTCAAGGGTCAAGTCGTGCTCAACGGCATCGATCTTGAAGTGAAGGAAGGCGAGGTCGTGGCCATCATCGGCCCCAGCGGTTCGGGCAAGACCACGTTCCTGCGCTGCCTGAACTTCCTCGAACAACCCACCAGCGGCCGGATCAAGGTCGGCGATATCGAAATCGATACCGGCCGTCCCCTGAACCAGCAGCAGAATCTGGTGCGCACCCTGCGCCAGCATGTGGGCTTCGTGTTCCAGAACTTCAACCTGTTCCCCCACCGCACCGCTCTGGAGAACGTCATCGAAGGCCCGATCGTGGTCAAGAAGACGCCCCGTGACGCAGCCATTGCCCTGGGCAAGAAGCTGCTGGCCAAGGTCGGCCTTGCGGGCAAGGAAGACGCCTATCCACGACGCTTGTCCGGCGGCCAGCAACAGCGCGTGGCGATTGCCCGGGCGCTGGCGATGGAGCCGGAAGTGATCCTGTTCGACGAGCCGACGTCGGCCCTCGACCCGGAACTGGTGGGCGAAGTACTGGCGACCATTCGCGGTCTGGCCGAAGAAAAACGCACCATGGTTATCGTGACCCACGAAATGGCGTTCGCCCGTGACGTGGCCAACCGCGTAGTGTTTTTCGACAAGGGCGTGATCGTCGAACAAGGTGAAGCCAAGGCGCTGTTCGCCAATCCGAAAGAAGAACGCACCCGACAGTTTCTCAGCAAGTTTCGCAACAACGGCTGAGAACTTCGCCTGCACCCTCACTCACTTCCATGGATGGAAGTAGTGTTCCCCCCGATATACAAATCACTCTCAAAACACAAACTACCCAACCTTTGAAAAGGCAGTACATATATTTGTCCTGCAACAACTCCCTGCGCATAAAATTCGCCGCGACTTGATTCCATCCTTCACCAGAACGCACGGTCAAACACGCTGAAAACCGCGAAAACCTGTAGCCTCTTTCCTTTCCCTACCTAGTCCGACTGCTACAACAACGTAGGAACCTTCTGATTAATCCGTAATTCACGGATTAACTAATCCACTCGCTTGACACTTCTTCCGGCGAACTCTTATCTAGTCATCAACCGGCGCACGCTAGTTCAACAAGACACTTTCAAACTTGTACGCAACTCCTAAGTTTTATTGCCGATTAATTCACGCCATTCGTTCTTTCAGATACGGACTTCGCTGCAAGGCTTCAAGGAGAGAAACCGATGACCTGCATTTCAAACATCCCGCTACTGCCACCACCGACCCTGGAGCAAACCCACGGAGCCGGAATCAACCTCATGGCGGCCGCCAACCTGTCGGTCGAAATCGGACCTTATGACGATATGGACAGCGGCGATCTGATCGAGCTGTTCTGGGATGACTGCTATGTGGCTTCCCATGTGCTGGCTGCCGGTGATATCGGAAGCACGGTCAGACTCAGGGTGCCGGAGAGCTTCATCGTCAACGGCTCACCCTGCGTGCACTATCGGGTCATGCAGGTCGGGAGAAAACCGGCGCTGTCGGCCGGCGCCCGGTTCCAGGTCAAGCTCGACTGCCCGGGCGGGCAATTAGCGTCGGGATGCGAAGAAGAAAATCAGTATCTGCTGCCGGTCAGCCTTCCAGATGTCATCCGCCGGCGCGGGGTCAACCCGAGCCAGATCAAACGCGGCGTCCCGCTGACCATCGAGCCTTACCTGAACATGGCCGAGGGTGACGAAATCACCCTGCGCTGGGGTGATGCACGAATGGATCTTCCCCCTGTCACGCAAGCCGATGTCGGCCAGGGAATCCAGGTCTGGGTGCCACCGGCAGTCATCGTCGAAGCGGGTGAAGACCTGCGGCTTGACGTGACCTATTGCATCATCGACCGGGTCGGCAACAACTCGCGCTGGGCACCGCCACGCACACTGAAGATTGGCTGCGTGAATCCTTATCTGAAAGCACAGCCGAGGCGGACTCCCATGGCTGCGGAGCGCAAAGCCAAGTGAGCTTTCGAGCTTCTATGCATATTCCTAAAAGTTAGTTTATTTAAATTTTATACGCGCTTAGGGTATATGAACCGGACCACCGGACACTCTTTCGTCCGCCGCACTTTTGCGGCGTTTTTCATGAGATGTGAGGTAGGTAACATGGTCCGGAACCCAATCACCCCAGTGCAGATCGCCAGGGCATTGCGTGCAGCCAAGGAGCGGCACTGATGTCCAGTCTGGCAGACGCAAACGTCCAGAGTGACCTGGACATCGCCCCGTTGTTGTTGCCCGCGCAAGTGCTGCGCAACGACGCACAAGCCATCAAGGCTGCACATGAGCTGGCGCAAGTCGCCCGCGTGCAGGCCGCCAAACGCGACCGCCAGCGCAAGCTGCCATGGGCGGAAATCGAACAGTTCACCCGCAGCGGCCTGGGCAGCATCGCCATCCCGCGCGAGTACGGCGGACCGCAGGTTTCCTTCGTCACCCTGGCCGAGGTGTTCGCAATCATTTCCGCGGCCGACCCGGCGCTGGGACAAATCCCGCAGAACCAGTTCGGCATCATCAACCTGATCCTCGGAAGCGCCACCGAAGCGCAGAAACAGCAACTGCTGCAGAGCGTGCTCGAAGGCTGGCGCATCGGTAACGCCGGGCCGGAGCGCGGCACCAAGGACACCCTGGAACTGAAAGCGCGCATCACCGCCGACGGCGATGACTACGTGATCAACGGCCAGAAGTTCTATTCCACCGGCGCCCTCTTCGCCCATTGGGTGGCGGTCAAGGCGCTCAACGATGACGGCAGGCAAGTGCTGGCGTTTGTCCGTCGCGGCACGCCGGGATTGCGCATCGTCGATGACTGGTCGGGATTCGGCCAGCGCACCACCGCCAGCGGCACGATTCTTTTGCACAACGTGCGGGTCGATGCAGGCCTCGTGGTGGATAACTGGAAGATCAACGAAAAGCCCAACACCCAGGGTGCGGTTTCGCAGCTGATTCAAGCGGCCATCGACGCCGGCATCGCCCGTGGCGCCATCGATGACGCCATCGAATTCGTCAAGACCCGCGCCCGGCCGTGGATCGACGCCAAGGTCGAGCGGGCCAGCGACGATCTCTACGTCATCGCCGACATCGGCAAACTGAAAATCGAACTGCACGCCGCTGAGGCGCTGCTGCGCAAGGCCGGGCAAGTGCTGGATCAGGTGCACGCTGCACCGCTGACTGCCGAGTCCGCCGCCCGCGCCTCGATTGCCGTGGCCGAAGCCAAGGTGCTGACCACCGAGATCTCGCTGCTGGCCAGCGAAAAACTTTTCGAACTGGCCGGCAGCCGCGCCACCCTCGCCGAATTCAACCTCGACCGCCACTGGCGCAACGCCCGGGTGCACACCCTGCACGACCCGGTGCGCTGGAAGTACCACGCGGTCGGCGCCTACCGCCTAAACGGAAAACTTCCGGCTCGCCATTCCTGGATCTGACGACCAGAACATTTTTGACCAGATCTCTGGAGAAACACATGACTCTTTCCCATCCCGTCGCGGTCATCACCAGCGACGAGCAAGCCCTGATCGTCGCCAGCGACCTGGCCGAAGACTTCCAGCGTGACAGCAACCTGCGCGACCGCGAACGCCGCCTGCCGCTGCCGGAACTCGAGGTGTTTTCCCGCTCCGGCCTGTGGGGCATCAGCGTGCCCAAGGAATACGGTGGCGCCGGTGTGTCCAACGTGACCCTGGCCAAAGTCATCGCCCTGATCGCCCGGGCCGATGGCTCGCTGGGGCAGATTCCGCAGAACCATTTCTATGCCCTCGAAGTGCTGCGGGTGAACGGCAGCCACGAGCAAAAACAACGTCTGTACGCCGAAGTCCTCGCCGGCCAGCGCTTTGGTAACGCACTTGCAGAACTGGGCACCAAGACTGCCCACGACCGGGTCACCAGCCTGAAACGGGACGGCAGCGGTTATCGCATCAACGGTCGCAAGTTCTATGCAACCGGTGCGATTTACGCGCAGCGCATCCCGACTTCGGTGGTCGATGAACACGGCGTGCAGCAACTGGCCTTCGTCCCGCGTGACAGCAAAGGCCTGACCGTGATCGACGACTGGAGCGGCTTCGGCCAGCGCACCACCGGCAGCGGTTCGGTGGTGTTCGAAGACGTGTATGTCGCCGCCGAAGATGTCATCCCGTTCCAGAGCGCTTTCGAGCGCCCAACCACCGTCGGCCCGCTGGCGCAGATCCTTCACGCCGCCATCGACACCGGCATCGCCCGCGCCGCCTATGAAGATGCGCTGCACTTCGTGCGCAGCAAGACCCGGCCATGGATCGATTCGGGTAACGACAAGGCCACCGAAGATCCGCTGACCCTCAAGAGCTTCGGCCACCTGAGTATCCGCCTGCACGCCACCGAAGCCTTGCTCGAACGCGCCGGCGAATTCCTCGATGCAGCCCAGGCCGAGACCAACGCCGAAACGGTTGCGGCAGCCTCGATTGCCGTCGCCGAAGCACGGGCCATCAGCACCGAAATCTCTCTGGCCGCCGGCAGCACGCTGTTTGAACTGGCCGGCAGTCAGGCCACCCTGATCGAGCACGGCCTCGACCGTCACTGGCGCAACGCCCGGGTGCACACCCTGCACGACCCGGTGCGCTGGAAATATCACGCGGTGGGCAATTACTACCTCAACGATGAAAACCCTCCGCTGCGAGGGACCATCTGATGACCGCTGCGAAAAAGAAGATCTTGCTCAATGCGTTCAACATGAACTGCATCGGCCACATCAACCACGGGTTGTGGACCCATCCACGCGACACCTCGACCCGATACAAGACCCTCGAATACTGGACCGAACTGGCGCAACTGCTGGAGCGTGGGCTGTTCGACGGGTTGTTCATCGCCGACATCGTCGGTGTGTACGACGTCTATCAGAACTCGGTGGACGTCACCCTGAAAGAGTCGATCCAGTTGCCGGTCAACGATCCGCTGTTACTGGTGTCGGCGATGTCCGCCGTGACCAAAAATCTGGGTTTCGGCCTGACCGCCAACCTCACCTACGAGCCGCCGTATCTGTTCGCCCGACGCATGTCGACCCTCGATCACCTGAGCCGTGGGCGGGTGGGCTGGAACATCGTCACCGGTTATCTGGACAGCGCCGCCAAGGCCATGGGCCTGAGCGAACAGGTCGAGCATGACCGGCGTTACGACCAGGCCGACGAGTACCTCGAAGTCCTCTACAAACTCTGGGAAGGCAGCTGGGAAAACGGTGCGGTGCTCAACGATCCGCAGCAGCGGATCTACGCGCAGCCGGACAAGGTGCACAAGGTCGAGCACAAGGGCGAGTTCTATCAGGTCGAGGGTTATCACCTGTGCGAGCCGTCGCCGCAGCGCACGCCGGTGCTGTTTCAGGCCGGCAGTTCGGAGCGCGGTCTGCTGTTCGCCGGGCGTCATGCCGAGTGCGTGTTCATCAGCGGCCAGAACAAACCGTCGACCAAGGTTCAGGTAGACAAGGTCCGCGCCAGCGCCGTCGAAGCGGGTCGCAATCCCGAAGACATCAAGGTGTTCATGGGCCTCAACGTGATCGTCGGCGAGACCGAGGAAGCAGCGTGGGCCAAGCACGCCGAATACCTGAGCTACGCCAGCGCCGAAGCGGGTGTGGCGCACTTTTCGGCGTCCACCGGGATCGATTTTTCCCAGTACGAAATCGACGAGCCGATCCAGTACGTGAAGAGCAACGCGATCCAGTCCGCCACCAAAAACCTGCAGAACAACGACTGGACTCGACGCAAGTTGCTCGACCAGCACGCCCTCGGTGGACGCTACATCACCGTGGTCGGCTCGCCGCAGCAAGTAGCGGATGAGCTGGAATCGTGGATTGCCGAAACCGGTCTCGACGGCTTCAACCTGACCCGCATCGTCACTCCGGAAAGCTATGTGGATTTCATCGATCTGGTAATTCCGGAGCTGCAACGACGCGGCTCGTACAAGACCGCGTACGACACCGGCAGCCTGCGGGAAAAACTGTTTCACGGCGAAGCGCACCTGCCGCAGCAACACACCGGCGCCCACTACCGACACACCTCCTCGCACTGACTGGAAACCACCATGACCAAGAAGCTCCTGTCCCACCCAGTCAAAGCACTGGCCCTGGCCTTCGGCCTGTTCAGCTCGGCGGTGTTCGCCGCCGACGCCCCGTTGAAAATCGGCACCACCGCCGCGTTCGCGATCCCGCTGGAAGCCGCCGTCGAAGAGGCCTCCAAACAAGGCCTGAAAGTCGAGCTGGTGGAGTTCACCGACTGGATCGCGCCGAACATCAGCCTTGCCGCCGGCGACATCGACGTGAACTACTTCCAGCACATCCCGTTCCTGGAAAACGCCAAGGCCGCCTCCGGTTTCGACCTGGTGCCGTTCGCCCCGGGGATCATCAACAACGTCGGCCTGTATTCGAAGAAATACAAAAGCTTCGACGAGTTGCCGGAAGGCGCCAGCGTCGCCATCGCCAACGACCCGATCAACAGCGGACGCGGCCTGCAACTGCTGGCCAAGGCCGGTCTGATCACCCTGAAACCGGGCGTCGGCTACAAGGCCACCGAAGACGACATCGTCGCCAACCCGAAGAAAATCAAAATCCTGCAGGTCGAAGCCGTGCAACTGGTACGCGCCTACGATGATGCCGATCTGGTCCAGGGTTATCCGGCCTACATTCGTCTGGCGAAAACGTTCGACGCCGGCTCCGCCCTGCTGTTCGACGGCCTCGACCACAAGGAATACGTGATCCAGTTCGTGATCCAGCCAAAGAGCAAGACCGACCCGCGTCTGATCAAGTTCGTCGACATCTACCAGCATTCGCCGGCCGTTCGCGCCGCGCTGGATAAGGCCCACGGCAAGCTGTACCAGGCCGGTTGGGAAAGCTGAGGATGACCGCTGCCATCCAGCGGCGACTGGATCTTCCAGAGCCACCCGCGCTTGCGCAACGCACCGAACTGCATCCCGAGCTGAACCGCGCCCATGTGCGTTTCGTCGGGCTCGGCAAAACCTACGACGGCAAACAAGGCCCGGTCGCCGCCCTGCAAGGCATCGACCTGGCGATCCAGCGCGGTGAGGTGTTCGGCATCATCGGCCGCAGCGGCGCCGGCAAGTCGTCGCTGATCCGCACCATCAACCGCCTCGAACAACCGACCTCGGGCCGGGTGCTGATCGATCAGGTGGACATCGGCGAGTACGACGAGGATCGTCTCGTCGCCCTGCGCCGGCGGATCGGCATGATCTTCCAGCACTTCAACCTGATGTCGGCGAAAACGGTGTGGCAGAACGTCGAACTGCCGCTGAAAGTCGCCGGCGTTCCGAAGGAGCAGCGGGAGAAAAAGGTTCGCGAACTGCTGGAACTGGTGGGCCTGCAGGCCAAGCACAAGGCCTATCCGGCGCAATTGTCCGGCGGGCAGAAACAACGCGTCGGCATTGCCCGCGCGCTGGTGCACGACCCGGACATTCTGCTGTGCGACGAAGCCACCTCGGCGCTGGATCCGGAAACCACTCAGTCGATCCTCGGCCTGCTGCGCGAGATCAACCAACGCCTGGGTCTGACCATTGTGCTGATCACTCATGAGATGGCCGTGATCCGCGAGATCTGCGATCGCGTCGTCGTGCTGGAACATGGCCGCATCGTCGAACAGGGCCCGGTCTGGGAAGTGTTCGGCAACCCGCAACACGAAGTCAGCCAGACCTTGCTCGCACCGCTGCAACACGCCTTGCCCGAAGAATTGCAAAGCCGTTTGCAGGCGCAACCGTCATCGTCCGATACGTCCGTGGTGCTGCGTTTGCAGTTCACCGGCAGCCAGCAGGACGAACCGGATCTGGCCGCACTGTTCGCCGCCCTCGGTGGCCGGGTGAAATTGCTGCAGGGCGGCGTGGAACGGATTCAGGGCCACGCGCTCGGGCAACTGTTGCTGGCGGTGGCGGGATCAAAACTGAACGCCGAGGAGCTGCGTCAGCGTGCCAGCCAGTGGGCACAACGCACGGAGGTGTTGGGTTATGTGGTTTGATCGCTTGCTGCAGGGTTTCATCGACACGTTCCTGATGGTCGGCGTGTCGTCGCTGATCGCGTTGCTCGCCGGGATTCCCATGGCGGTGATTCTGGTCACCAGTGACAAGGGTGGTATCTACGAAGCGCCGGTGCTTAATCGTGCGTTGGGTGCGTTCGTGAATCTGTTTCGCTCGATTCCGTTCCTGATTTTGATGGTGGCACTGATCCCGTTCACCCGGCTGATCGTTGGCACCACTTACGGTGTGTGGGCGGCAGTCGTCCCCCTGACCATCGCGGCTACGCCGTTCTTCGCGCGGATCGCCGAAGTGAGCCTGCGCGAAGTCGACCACGGTTTGATCGAAGCCGCCCAAGCCATGGGCTGCCGGCGCTGGCACATCATCTGGCACGTGTTGTTGCCCGAAGCGCTGCCGGGCATCGTTGGCGGGTTCACCATTACGCTGGTGACGATGATCAACTCATCGGCGATGGCCGGGGCGATTGGTGCCGGCGGTCTGGGCGACATCGCTTATCGCTACGGCTATCAACGCTTCGACAGCCAGATCATGCTGACCGTGATCGTGCTGCTGGTGGCGCTGGTGGCGGTGATTCAACTGGGCGGCGACCGTCTGGCGCGAGGGTTGAACAAGCGCTGAATTGCATGGCGTATAGTCGGCAACATCCTTTGCCAGCGCAGTCCGACCATGAAACAGACGCCTATCGATCTGGAACAGATTACCTCCACTACTCTCGGCCATTACAACTCGGTGGCCGAGGATTTTCGTGAAGGCACCCGCGACCATGATGTCAGCCAGAACATCGACGCCTTGCTGCGGCATATTCAGGCTGAAGCGCCGTTCTCCATTCTCGATTTCGGCTGTGGACCGGGGCGGGATTTGCAGACCTTCACACGGATGGGTCACATCGCCGTCGGCCTCGACGGTGCGGAAAAATTCGCGCAGATGGCTCGGGAGGACAGTGGCTGTGAAGTGTGGTGCCAGGATTTTCTGAAGCTGGATCTGCCGGCAGAACGCTTCGACGGGATCTTCGCCAACGCGGTGCTGTTCCATGTGCCGTTGCAGGAATTGCCACGGGTTTTGAAGCAGTTGCACGGGACACTGAAACCGGGCGGCGTGCTGTTCAGCTCCAATCCACGCGGGGACAACCGTGAGGGCTGGAACGGGCCGCGTTATGGCTCGTATCACGATCTGGAGGCGTGGCGCGGGTTGTTGACTGCCGCTGGATTCGTGGAACTTGAGCATTACTACCGGCCGGCGGGGCTGCCGCGGGAGCAGCAGCCGTGGCTGGCGAGTGTCTGGCGCAAGATCTGACTCCCCTCACCCAAGGGTGAGGGAAGCTTTTGATCTAGTTTTTCTTCGGCTCGCGAATCTTGTACCAGGCCACATACAGCGCCGGCAGGAACAGCAGCGTCAGCAACGTCGCCACCACAATCCCGCCGATCATCGCGTAGGCCATCGGTCCCCAGAACACTTCCCGGGCGATCGGGATCATGCCCATGCTCGCCGCCGCAGCGGTCAGCAGAATCGGCCGGCGTCGGTGCTCGGTCGCTTCCACCACCGCATCCCAGGGCGAGTAGCCCTTGTGCTCGAACTCCTCGATCTGCGTCACGAGGATCACCGAGTTGCGGATGATGATACCGATCAGCGCCAGAATCCCGAGGATCGCCACAAAGCCCATCGGCGTACCGGTCGGCACCAGCGCCAGCACCACACCGATCAGCCCCAGCGGCGCGACACTCGCCACCAGGAACAGCTTCTGCACGCTGTGCAGCTGGATCATCAGGAAGGTCGCCATCAGGAACAGCATCAGCGGCAAGACCTTGGCAATCGGCCCCTGGGCCTTGCCGCTTTCCTCGACCGTACCGCCGGTGGCGACCTTGTAACCCACCGGCAGTTTGGCGGCGAAGTCATCGATGGTCGGTTTGAGGACTTTCACCAGATCGGTCGGCTGAATTTCATCCCGCACCGAAGCCTTGATAGTGATGGTCGGCAAACGGTCGCGACGCCACACCAGCGGCTGCTCCAGTTCATAACGCACGGTGGCGAAGGCCAGCAGCGGAATCGACGTGCCGTTGGGCGTGACGATCTGCAGGTTCTGCAGGGTTTCCGGTGTACCGCGTTCGGAATCCACCGCCCGCCCGACCACGTTGACCAGGTAGATATCGTCGTCGACCTGGGTCAGCGGCGAGCCACTGACAATGCTGTTCATCAGGTTGGCCACATCCTCCGACGACAGGCCGAGCTGCCGCGCCTTGTCCTGAGCGATGTCGATACGCAGGACTTTGCCGGGCTCGTTCCAGTCGTAAATGATTTCGCCGATGTGCGGGCTCTTGTCCAGTTCGGTGGCCAGGTCGATGGCGTGCTTGCGCACCTGATCAATGTCCTTGCCGCTGACCCGGTACTGGATCGGACGACCCACCGGCGGGCCCATTTCCAGGGCCTGTACGTAACTGCCGATGCCGACGAAGTCCTGGCGCAGACGATCTCGCAGGCGCTGGCTCAAGGCTTCGCGGGCCTTGAAGTCTTTACTGACGATCACCAGTTGCGCGTAGTACGGATTCTGCAGTTGCTGGTCCAGCGGCAGGTAGAAACGGATCGCACCCTGACCGATATAAGTGCTCCAGCGCACGATGTCCGGGTCGCCCTTGAGCGTGGCTTCGAGTTTGTCGACGGCCTTGCGGGTTTCATCGATCGAGGCGTTTTGCGGCAGGTTCAGGTCGACCAGAATTTCCGGGCGGTCGGAAGACGGGAAGAACTGGTTCTGCACAAAGCGCATGCAAAACACCGAGAGCACGAAGCACAGCACGGTGATGCCGATGCACCACCAGCGGTTGCGCATCGACCACAACAAACCGTGATTGAACGCTCGCCCGATACGCCCCGGCTCGGCTTCGTGGGGCTTCACGTTGGTGCTGAGGATGTGCACGCCGATCACCGGCGCGAAGAACACCGCCACAATCCATGACACGATCATCGCCACTGCGATCACCGCAAACAACGTGTAGGTGTACTCACCGGCGGAGCTGGCGTTGAGTCCGATGGGCACGAAACCGGCCACGGTCACCAGCGTACCGGTGAGCATCGGGAACGCCGTGGAGGTGTAGGCGAATGTCGCCGCCTGCTCCTTGGTCTCGCCCATTTCCAGGCGCGTGACCATCATTTCCACGGTGATCATCGCGTCGTCCACCAGCAACCCGAGGGCGATGATCAGCGCACCGAGGGAAATCCGCTGCATGGTGATGCCACTGTACTCCATGTACACGAACACCATCGCCAGCACCAACGGGATCGAGCACGCCACCACCAGCCCGGCCCGCACGCCGAGGCTGATGAAGCTCACCACCAGCACGATGACCACCGCTTCGAACAGCGCGCTGGTGAAGCCGCCGACGGCTTCTTCCACCACCACTGCCTGATCGGAAACGGTGTGCACGCCAACGCCTACCGGCAAGTCGGCGGTGAGTTGATCGATGCGCGCATGCAGCGCTTTTCCGAAGGCCTGAACGTTGCCGCCCTTCTGCATGGCGATAGCCAGACCGATGGCCGGTTTGCCGTCGAAGCGGAATTCCGGGGTCGCCGGGTCGACGTAACCCCGGCTGATTTCAGCGATATCGGCCAGTCGATAGAAGCGGTCATTGAGTTTGAGATTGACCTCGGCCAGATCCTTTTCCGAGGCGAACTGCCCGGAAGTTCTCACCGAAATCCGCTCGGGCCCGGCCTCGATCACACCCGCCGGGGTCACGGCGTTCTGCGATTGCAGGCTTTGCACCACTTGTCGTTGATCGATGCCCAGCGCCGCCAGTTTGCGGGTGGAGAAGTTCAGATAGATCACTTCGTCCTGCTGGCCGACCATCTCGATCTTGCCCAGCCCCGGCACGTTGCGAATTTCGGCGCGCGCCTGCTCCACATAGTCACGCAGTTGCCGCATCGTCAGGCCGTCGGCGGTGAACGCGTAGACCGAGCCGAACACGTCACCGAACTCATCGTTGAATCCCGGCCCTTGAATTCCCTGGGGAAACTGGCCGCGAATGTCATCGATCTTCTTGCGCACCTGGTACCAGATTTCCGGAATGTCCTTGGCACTGGTGGTGTCGCGCAGGTACACGTAGACCGTGGATTCGCCGGGGCGCGTGTAGCTTTTCACGTAGTCGAGGGAATCGAGCTCTTCGAGTTTTTTCTCGATGCGGTCGGTGACCTGTTTGAGCGTTTCCTCCTGGGTCGCGCCCGGCCACTTGGTCTGGATCACCATGGTCTTGATGGTGAACGACGGGTCTTCTTCGCGCCCCAGATTGAAGTACGAGAACACCCCCATCAGCAGCCCGACGAACATCAGGTACCAGACAAACGACTGATGCTTGAGGGCCCATTCCGAGAGATTGAAAGACCCTTTCATTGACTGTCCTCGTCGAGTTTCACGGCTTGTCCGGGTTTGAGGCTGTTGACGCCGGCGCTGACCACACGCTCGCCGGACTTGACCCCGCCGGCCAGCACCACGGTGCTGTCGGTACGGCTGGTCACGCTGACGTCGCGCGGGGCAACGGTTTTGCTTTGCGGGTCGATCACCCAGATCCGGGTTTTGCCGTCGGCCTCCTGCAAGGCTGTCGCGGGCAATTCGATTCGCGGCTTGATCGCCGAACTGAGAGTCACGCTGATCGCCGTGCCGAGGCGAAAGCCCGGTGGCGTGCTGGCCAGGGTCAAGCGTGCGCGGCGGGTACGGGTGGCGCTTTGTGCCTGAGGTTCGATTTCACGGATGACGGCGGTGGTGTTGATGCTCGGATCAAGTTGCGCGGCCACCAGAAACACTACGTCGCTGGGGATCTGGTCGACCAGCGTGTCCGGCAGATCGATCACCGCTTCCTTGATGTCCGGTTGCGCCAGCGTCACCACTTGCTGGCCGGCCGTCACCACTTGCCCGGCCTCGGCGTTCCACGCGGTGACCACGGCTTTGTGGTCGGAGCGCAGCTCGGTATAGCCGAGCTGATCCTTGCTCTGATTGACCGCAGCCCGCGCCTGGTCGAGGGACGCCTGGGTGGTTTTCAGATCGGTGGTGGCGATGTCCAGTTGCGCCTGGGCGCCGACCCCGCGATCAAACAGCGCCTGCTGACGCCGGGCGTTGGCCTGGGCGTTGATCAGTTGTGCTTCGACTTTCGCCAGATCGCCCTGGGCCGAGCGCAACTGGTTCTGCTGGTCGGACGGGTCGAGGGTGGCGAGCAAGGTGCCCTTCTCCACCTCGGCACCCACGTCGACGTTACGGCTGGCAATCCGACCGCCGACGCGGAATCCGGTGTTGCTCTCGTAACGCGCCTGAATGCTGCCGGCGAAACGACCGAGGGTTTCCTCGTTCAGCGCTTCGACCTTGATCGACAACACCGGCCGCACCGGTTCGGGCGGTGGCTCGCTCTTGGAACAGGCAACCAGCAGCAGCCCGACAGACAACACCCATAAAGGCTTCATGGCTGTGCTCCCGGTTGCAGTTCCTTGTAGGTGTTCTCGGCGATCTCGACTTTCATCCCCGGATGCAGCAGCTGCCCACCCGCAACGATGACTTTTTCGCCGCCCTTGAGCCCTTCGCTGATGATCACGTGACCGGTCAGGTAACGGCCGACAGTGACATTGTGCAGTTGCGCCTCACCCTTGTTGTCCACCATCCACACCGCCGGTTCGCTGATGTTTTTGGTCAGGGCCGACCAGGGCAGTTCCACCGCCGATTTGCCGCTGCCTTTGGCGGTGGCACTGACCACCGAGCCAAGCTGCATGCCCTGGGGCAGGCTGTCGAGGGTGACCTTGACCTGCACCGTGCCGGACTGCGCCGACACTGCCGGGGTGATTTCGCGCACGGTGCCGGTGGTCTTGATGGCGGGGTTGTCGAGCAGGCTGACGACAATCGAACGCTCGGCCGGCCGCTCTGCCAAAAGCGATTCGTACACGTTGAACACCGCGTCGCGATCGCCGTCCCGGGCGAGGCTGAAGATCGGTGCCGTGGCCTGCACCACCTGACCGACCTCGGCCTGACGCTGGGTGATGATGCCCGGCGCATCGGCGATCAGCGCGGTGTAACTCAGCTGATCCTTGGCGTTGGCCAACTGCGCCTGAGCTGCGCTCAACGCACTCTGGCTGCTGCGCAATGCCGCCTGCGCCGAATCGTATTCGCTCTGGCTGGTGTAGCCCTTGGGCAACAGTTTTTGCTGGCGGACGAACGCGGCAGCACTCTGTTTGACCCGCGCCTGCTCGGCCAGCACCTGGGCCTGGGCGGAATCGACGTTGGTCTGCAAATCCTTGGGATCGAGTTTGGCCAGCACTTGTTTGGCCGAGACACGGTCACCGACATCGACCATGCGCTGGATGATCTTGCCGCCGACCCGGAACGACAATTCGGTCTGCACCCTGGCCTGAACGTCGCCGGTGAGGGTCACCGAAGCCGCGAAATCCGCGGGCTTGACCACTTGCACGAAGACACGCGGCAAATATTCCTGGGGCGCCTTTTTTTCGCCGCAGGCGGTGAGCAAAGCGAGCAGGCCCAACAGGGCGGCTGTTTTCAATCCGGGACTCGCCATGCAGACTCCTTCCTGTGTACGAACGTGCAAGTGACGATACGACTGTGAGCTTAGAACAGGGTTCAACCTTCGTCCGGGCGATATATGCATTTATGTGCAGCAGGTATCCTGACCCGGTTTCCGGAGCCCCCAGGAAGGATTTTCATGCTCAAGACCCTCGCGGTGGCCAATTACCGCTCGATCAATAAATTGGTAATTCCACTGGGTCGGCTGAACCTGATCACCGGCCCCAACGGCAGCGGTAAATCCAACCTCTACCGGGCGCTGCGGCTGCTGGCGGAGACCGCTCAGGGCGGCGTGGTCAATGCACTGGCTCGCGAAGGCGGGCTGGAATCGACGTTCTGGGCCGGACCGGAAACCATCAGCCGGCGCATGCGCAACGGTGAAGTGCCAATCCAGTCCACCGTGCGCCAGGGCGTGAAACGTCTGAGGCTGGGTTTTGCTGGCGAGGATTTCAGCTATTCAATTGCGCTGGGCTTGCCCGAACCGAGCCTTTCGTTCTTTTCCCTCGACCCGGAAATCAAAAAGGAATGCATCTGGGCCGGGCCGCTGTATCGCCCGGCCAGCCTGCTGGTGGAGCGCAACGGGCCGATGATCCGCAGCCGCGACGGCCGCAGTTGGGATGTGCTGGCGCAGCACACGCCGAACTTCGACAGCCTGTTCGATCAGGTCGGCAGCCTGCGCACTTCGCCGGAAGTGTTCCAGATGCGCGAGTTCATCCGCCGCTGGCGCTTCTACGATCACTTTCGCAGCGACGCCGACGCCCCGGTGCGCCAGCCACAACTGGGCACACGCACACCGGTGCTGCATCACGACGGCCGCGATCTGGCGGCGGCGTTGCGCACCATCATCGAAATCGGTGACCCCGAGGCCTTGCAGGCGGCGATCAGCGACGCGTTTCCCGGCGCACGGCTGAACATCGCGCCACTGGCGGGCGGACGCTTTGCCATCGAGTTCTTTCAGGAAGGGTTGTTGCGACCGCTGTCGGCAGCGGAATTGTCGGATGGCACGTTGCGTTATCTGCTGCTGGTCGCCGCGCTGCTGACGCCACGCCCGCCGTCGCTGATGGTGCTGAACGAACCGGAAACCAGTCTGCATCCGGATCTGTTGCCGGCGCTGGCGCGGTTGATCATTCGCGCATCGCAGGAGTGTCAGGTGTGGGTGGTTTCACACGCACGGCGATTGATTTCGGCATTGCAGGAAGATGAGGAATGCAATTGCATCGTGCTGGAAAAAACCCTCGGCCAGACAGGCGTTGTCGGGCAGAGGGTGCTGGATGAGCCGGCGTGGAATTGGCCTGATTAGCCCTGCCACTTCCCGCCTTCAACAATCACACTCTCAGGCCTGGTGTCATCGCTCAGTTCTTTACGCACATATTGGTCATACAGCTTGAGCAGATATTTCTCTTCCCCAAGCTTGGCCAGTTCGGTATTCACCCAATCGCGCAATTCGATATTGCCCTTCTTCACCGCCGGTGCAATCGGCGCTTCGGCGCCGAGTTTTTCATCCAGCACGCGGTAGCCCGGGTTCTGCTTGGCCCAGCTGAACAACACCAGATTGTCCTGGGCGTAGGCATCGCCACGGCCGTTGGCCAGGGCTTGCAGGGACTCGGAGTTCTTCTCGAACTTCAGCAGTTTCCAGTCCGGGTGGTTCTTGGTCAGCCAGATATCGGCGGTGGTGCCAGTAGTGACGATGGTGGTGCGGGTCGCCAGATCATCCAGCTTCTTCACGTCGCTGCCCTGCGGGACCAGCGCCTGCACCGCGACCTTGAGGTTCGGATTGGTGAACTCCACCGCCTCCTTGCGCTCCGGGGTCACGGTCATGTTGGCGAGGATCAGGTCGACCTTGTCGCTTTGCAGGAACGGAATGCGGCTCGCCGGCTCCACGGCCACGAACTCGACCTTGTTTTCGTCGCCCAGCAGATCCTTGGCGAATTGACGACCGATGTCGGTATCGAAGCCGACATAGCGCCCGGCTTCATTGACGAAACCGAACGGCGGCTTGTCGGTGAACACGCCGACGATCAGTTTGTCGCGGGCCTTGATCTTGTCCAGGTAACCCGCCGGCGCGGTGCTTTCACTGGCGACTTTCGGCTTGGCCGGTTCTTCGGTCTTATTGCAGCCGGCCAGCAACGCGAGGCTGATCAGCGGTAATGCAAATAGAGCTTTGGCAGTTTTCATGGCAGTTCCAGTTCCTTGGTTTGAGTCGTTGTGGGCAGTGCTTCAACGTAGGAGAACTTCTCCAGGAACTGCTGCGCGCGTGCGGTTTGCGGGTTCGTAAAGAAAAGCTCGGGCGGGTTCTGTTCAAGGATGCGCCCGGCATCCATGAACACGATGCGGTCGGCCACCGCGCGGGCGAAGGCCATTTCGTGGGTGACGATCAACAGGGTCATGCCTTCGCGGGCCAGGCCCTGAATCACTTGCAGCACTTCCTTGACCATCTCCGGGTCGAGGGCGGCGGTGACTTCATCGAAGAGCATCACTCGCGGGTTCATGCACAACGAACGGACGATGGCGATGCGTTGCTGCTGGCCGCCGGAGAGCTGGCGCGGGAAGGCATCGCGTTTCTCCAGCAGGCCCACCCGTTCGAGCAACGCTTCGGCCTGTTGCTGCGCTTCGCGGCGTCGGCGCTTCTGCACCTTGAGCGGGCCGAGCAGCAAATTGTCGAGCACGCTCATGTGCGGGAACAGGTGATAACTCTGGAACACCATGCCGATCTGCTGACGTACTTCGCGCCAGTCGGTGGCCTTGTCCAGCAGTTCGCGGCCGGCGAATTTCAAGTGACCGCTGTGGGCGGTTTCCAGACCGTTCAGGCAACGCAGCAGAGTACTTTTTCCGCAGCCGCTGGGGCCAAGGATGACGATGACTTCGCCGGACTTCACTTGCAGGTCGATGCCCCTGAGCACCTGCTGTTCACCGAAGAATTTGTTGAAACCCTGAAACTCGATCAATGCGCTCATGCTTGCGTCCAGCGCCGCTCCAGCACACGCGAAGCGGCCGACAGCGGGTAGCAGATGAAAAAGAAAAACAGAAACAGCGCGCCGTAGATCAGCACCGATTCGTAGGTGCGCTCGATGATCTGCTGGCCGACCTTGATCACATCCACCACGCCGATCAGCACCGCCAGCGAACTGGTCTTGATGATCCGCGTGTAGACGTTGATGGTCGGTGGCGTCATGCGTTTCAGCGCCTGGGGCAACAGCACGTAACCGTAGAGCCGGGCCGCGTTCAGGCCGATCGACAACCCCGCCTCACGCTGCCCGCGCGGCAACGAATGCAGCGCACCACGCGCCACTTCGCCGACCTCGCTGGCGCCCCACAGCGACAGCACCAGCACCGCGCACCAGAAGCTCGGCAGGCTCAGGCCAAAGAAAATCGGCAGACCGAAAAACAGCAGGTACAACCAGACCAGCACCGGGATCGCCCGGAACAGTTCCAGATAGATCCGCAGCACCGCGTTCAGCCACGTCACGTTGAGCGTGCGCAGCACGCCGTAGAGCACACCGCCGACGGTGCTGATGGCGATGCTCAGGAACGAGATCGACAAGGTTTGCCCGGCGCCGTTGGCCAATTGCGGCAACGACACCCAGAGCAGTTCAAGACCCGAACTGGCCATGCTGGAGCCTCCTTTCCAGACGGCTCAACAGCAGCGACAGCGGCAGGAACAACAGCACGCAGATCAGCGTCAGTACGGCGAGCATTTCGTAGGTTTTGTAGTAGAGCGCGATGTAGCTCTTGGTGGTGTAGAGAATCTCCGGCACCGCCACGGCCGAGACCACGGTGGTCTCCTTGAGCAGGAAAATGAAATTGGCGAACAGCGACGGCAGGCTGAGGATCCCCGCTTGCGGCAAGATCACGTAACGCAGCAACTGACCGTGAGACAGGCCGATGGAGCGGCCCGATTCAAGCTGCGCCTGGGGCACCGCATCGACGCCGGCGCGCAGCACTTCGGTGAGGTAGGCACCGCCGAGGAACGTCATGGTGATGATCGCAGCGGTGAAACCGGAGACCTTGATGCCCAGGGCCGGCAAGGCGAAGTAGACGAAGAACAGCTGGATCAGCAGCGGCGTGTTGCGCGCCAGCTCCACATACAGCCCGACCAGTTTTTGCAGGTAAGGCGTGCGAAACACCAGAATCGTCGCGTTCAGTAGCGCTACCAGCAACGAGGTGCCAATGGCGATCAAACCGACCTGCAGCGTCACGCCCACGGCTTTTAAGAACGCCGGCAGGGTGCTGAGGATAAATGCGTAATCGAAGGTCATGAAACATCCTGACGCCGCTCGGTAAGCGACGGTGGTGCAGTCCATGGACAGCGGGTAGCTGTCCTGCAGGCACCGACTTTAAAGGTATAAAAAGAAGAATTTAAATACCGTTAAAGCATATTGATATCACGCAAAAAACTAATCGACGGGTTTGCCGGGAAGAAGGAGGAAGGCTATTGTCCCCAGCGCTGTAGGACGGATCTTTTTTGCATAAAAGCCCTCCAAGGACGAACAGCTATTGGCCAGACTCCCCCGGCCAAACTCATAACAAGGAAGAGAACATGGACGTAAAAGTGCCGCAGCGACTGGATCCGCAGGAAATCGTGAAATTGTTGGTGGCGTTGCGCCGGGCGTTGAAGACCGGGATCGCCTGAGCTTAAAGACACCCTCACCCGCACACACAAAAACGCCGATGACCATCACTGGCCATCGGCGTTTTCATACCTGAAGGGGTTGTGTTGCTGCGTCAGATCAGAACGCCGGCAATACCGCGCCGTTGTACTTCTTCTCGATGAACGCTTTGACTTCCGGGCTGGTCAGGGCAGCGGCCAGTTTCTTGATGGCGTCGCTGTTCTTGTTGTCTTCACGGGCGACCAGGAAGTTCACGTAAGGCGAATCCGCACCTTCGATCACCAGAGCGTCCTTGGTCGGGTTCAACTTGGCTTCCAGCGCGTAGTTGGTGTTGATCATGTCCAGATCGACTTCTTTCAGAACACGCGGCAGCAGGGCCGACTCCAGTTCCTTAAACTTGAAGTTGTGCGGGTTCTTGGCGATGTCTTTCGGCGTGGCCAGAGCGTTTTTCGGATCTTTCAGCTCGATCAGGCCAGCCTTCTGCAGCAGGATCAGTGCACGACCGCTGTTGCTGCCTTCGTTCGGAATGGCGATGGTGGCGCCGTCCGGCAGTTCAGCCAGGGTCTTGTACTTGCTCGAGTAGCCACCGAACGGTTCAACGTGAACGCCTTGTACGGTCACCAGGTACTTGGCCTTGTCGTCCTTGTATTTACCCTGGTTGAAGCTGTTCAGGTACGGCAGGGTCTGGAAGTAGTTGGCGTCCAGACGCTTCTCGCCCACCTGCACGTTCGGCTGAACGTAGTCGGTGAAGACCTTGATTTCCAGATCCACGCCTTCTTTGGCGAGAGTCGGTTTGATCAGCTCGAGGATCTCGGCGTGTGGAACCGGGGTCGCGGCGACCACCAGTTTTTCGCCGGCCTGGGCCAGGGAAGCAGTCAGAGCAGCCGCCAATGCGGTAAACAACAGAACCTTTTTCATGCAGTGTCCTTAGTCGAAAATCACGGTCGTCATCGACGACGGCATTAATACGTGTGCCAGCGATGTGCTACTGCTGGCGTGAGTCGGACAATACCGGGATTTTTTATTCCCGGACAATAACGTTTATTCAGCTTCATATTCCATTTTGTTCATGTTGAACAAAATGGTTACAAAGCCTCGCTCAGGTTCAACAGTAATTCTTTCAATGCCTTACGTTCCCCGGCAGTCCCTTTGGCGCTGATGCTCGCCACCTGACGTTCGATCTGAACCAGCGACCCAGACACCTCGGGCAGGTTCAGGTGCTCCGGCAGGATTTCATCGCCAGTGCTCACCAGCAGCGCAAAGTGAATGACGTTTTCCAGCTCCCGGGTGTTGCCCGGCCAACTGTGCTGCTCCAGCACCTCTTGCGCCGCTTCGCTGATCAGAGGCACCGGCAGATCCAGACGCTGGCTGTAGATGCCGAGGAAGTACTCGGCCAGCGACAGAATGTCACCGACCCGCGCCCGCAACGCCGGCAGTTCCAGATGCCCTTCGCTGAGATAGTGATAGAGGCGCTCGTGGAATTTCCCCGCCGCCACTGCTTGCGCCAGATCGATGCTGGTCGCCGCCACCAGGCGCACATCCACCGGGCTCGGCTGATGCGCACCGACCCGGGTGACTTCGTGGTTTTCCAGGGCGGAAAGCAATTTGATCTGGATCGGCAGCGGCAGGTCGCCGATCTCGTCCAGGTACAAGGTGCCGCCATTGGCCGAACCGAACCAGCCGGCGCGACTGCTGGCCGAACCGCTGTAGCTGCCGGCGGCGTAGCCGAACAGTTCGGCATCGGCGTAGGTCGGGCTGATCGCGCCGCAGTTGACCGAGACGAACAAGCCGCTACGATCACTGGCGCGGTGGATGTGGCGGGCGAGCAATTCCTTGCCGGTGCCGGTCTCGCCGCGAATCAGCACCGAGATCGAGCGCGGTGCGAGTCGGGCCATTTCCTCGCGCAACTGGCGCGAGCGTGGATCGACGAACACCAGCGCCTTGGCGCGAATGCTCAGGGGACTTTTTTCCGCATCGGGAAAGGTCAGCAACGGCTGACCGAAGGTTTCGAAACTCATGGCAGACTCCCGCCCCAAATCGCCGGGAGACGGGGGCGCTGAAAAAATAAAAGGGGTCAGGCGCGACGCCGGGCATGGTGTTCCATGCGGTTTTGCAGGCGATACAGATACGCGAATCCCTGCTCCCAGCGTTGATGCCCGGACTTCACGTTGATATGGCCGGCACCTGCGAGAATTCCCGCCTCGGCGCCCCAGTTGCGCGCCAGCTCCAAAGCACGCGGCGCACTGACGGCGGCGTCGTTGTCGGAGCTGACAACCTGGCTCGGGAACGGCAGCAGATCGGTCGGAATTGGCGCGAAATTGCGCAGTGCCGGCACGCAGGCCGGGCGCTCCACATCCGCCGGCGCGACCAGCAACGCACCGCGTACCTGACGCAGGTGCTGCAACGGTGCGGTGGCCGCCCAGTGCGCCACAGTGATGCAACCCAGGCTGTGAGCGATGAGAATCACCGGCGTGCTGTCGGCGGCAATCGCCTCGGCCAGCGCGGCGACCCAGTCTTCACGACGCGGCGTCAGCCAGTCGGCCTGCTCCACCCGCGCGCTGTTCGGCAGGCTGTTCTGCCAGTGGCTTTGCCAATGATCTTCTGGCGATCCTTGCCAGCCCGGCACAATCAGATAGCGGATTGATTCGTTGCGCATGGGGAGCTCTCCTGCGTCGTGTCTGTTCCTGATCGAGTATAGGGACGGGATTTATATTCGTTAAGGAATAAGAAGCTATTTATTAAGACCTGAAAAGAATATTAAGTTTCAGACAAAAAAGGGGCCGCACCCTGCCAAGGAGACGGCCCCGGAAAAACGTGAAACCCTTATCGTGCAGTGATCACCGACAGTTTGGTGATGCCCGCCCGCTCAATCGAAGCCATGGCTCGCGCCACTTCGCCGTAATTCACCCCGTCGTCCGCCTGCAATTGCACGCGCACTTCCGGGTCCTTGGCCTTGGCCGACTTGAGGTTGAACTCCAGCAGATCCGGCTGGATTTCGTCCTTGTTGATAAACAGTTTTCCCGCACCGTCGATGCTCACCACCAACGGGTCTTTCTGCTCGACCGGCGCCACCGCTTCGGTCTTCGGCAGGTTGATCGGTATCGCGTTGGTCAACAGCGGCGCGGTGACGATGAACACCACCAGCAGCACCAGCATCACGTCCACCAGCGGCGTCACGTTGATCTCGCTCAGCACCTCGTCGCTGTCTTGCGTGGAGAAGGCCATATCAGGACGCCTCCTTCACTTTTGTTGCGTTGCCCTGGGCGGCAGCCTTGTGCGCGGTCGGGTGGATCAACACACGGAACGAACTCTTTTGCGCCAGGCTGTAGAAGTCGTGGGCAAAGTCGTCCAGGTCCGCCGCCGTCAGTTTCAGACGACGCAAAAAGTAGTTGTAAACCAGCACCGCCGGCACCGCGACCGCGATCCCCACACCGGTGGCGACCAGCGCTGCACCGATGGGTCCTGCGACCGTTTCGAGGCTCGCCGAGCCCGCCGCGCTGATGCCTTTCAACGCTTCCATGATTCCCCACACCGTGCCGAACAGACCAATGAACGGCGAGGTGCTGCCAATACTCGCGACCACCGCCAGACCGGTTTCCAGCGAACGCCGCTCGCGGACGATCTGCTGACGCAAGGCACGTTCGAGGCGATCCTGATGGTTGATCGCCTGGCTCAGGTCATTGGCCTGCGGCGCCTCGCCCACTTGAATCGCCGCATATCCGGCCTGTGCCACCCGCGCTGCCGCGCCGGGCTGGGTTTCGCTCAACTCGGCGGCGGAGTCCAGACTCGACGCCGCCCAGAAGCGCTTGTGGAATTTGCGGTCCTGCGCCTTCAACCGACCGAACTGCAACGCCTTGAGCAATGCCAGGCCCCAGGTAGCGACAGAAAAGACCACCAGCAGCCAGATCACCGCGCTTTCGATGGATTCCAGTGGAGATGCCAGTAACGTCATGATGTGTTCCCTCGTGTAAACATTTCGCGCGAATTTGGTTTCGGTTTAGTGAATCTTGAAATCGATGGGCACGCTGACCCAGCCATCCTGGGCGACATCACCCTGCTTGGCCGGCACGAAGCTCCAGCGCTTCACGGCGTCCAGCGCCGCGTCGTCAAGCTGTTGCCGGCCACTGCTTTTCTGAATCTGGATCTCGCCCGGTTTGCCGCTGGCCAAAACGTGCACCCGCAGTAACACCGTGCCTTCCCAACCGCGACGCTGGGCCAACGACGGGTATTCCGGCGCCGGGTTCTTCAGGTACGCGGCGTTGGCCGAGGCCGGCGTCACCGGAGCAGGCGCCGGTGGTGCAGGTGGCGCTGGCGCGGCGACCGGAGCGGCCGGTTGTGGCGGAGCCGGGGGTTGCTCTACGGCTTTGGGGGCCGGTTTCGGTACGGGCTTAACCACTGGTTTCGGTTTTGGAATGGGTTTGGGTGGCGGCGGTTTCACTGCCAACTCGTCCTCTACCGGCGGTGGCGGCTCAACCACAGGTTGCGGTGGTGGCGGCTCGACGACCGGCGGAGCTGGCGGCGCCGGGCGCGAAAACTCGATGGTCATCGGTGGAATTTCCGGCGGCACGATCGGCAGCGCCGGTGTCGGATGCTGGTTGATCCAGTAGATCACCGCGCCGTGCACCACCAGCGCCAGAACGCCCAGCAGAATCGTTTCGCGGCGGCTCAGAATGCCCTTGGGCGCGCGCTGCAAACGCAGTTGCCCCAACGGCACGCGATGGGGCCGGCCGAGATCGACCAACTCGCCGCTCGGCGCCTGGCGCCACAGCACCTCCTGTGCACTGGCGGCGGTCTGGACATTGCCCATTGATTTACTCCCTGCGGTCTCTTTGCGTTTTTTCGCGTAGCCGATTCGCCGCTTGTTGAATCCCCCACGGCGTGATCGATGGGTCAATCATTGGGGCTGGAGGCTTATCTCCGAAAGTAATCTTTCATGTTATGAATAGACGGTTATGGAATATAAGAAACGGTCATTTCCACCAAAGCCACGGCCCGCAAGGCTTCCAGCGATTCGCCGGAATCGACATGCTTTCCCGGCATAAAAAGTATTCATCCAAGGCATCGGGTTATCGATGACCCGGGATCCAGTGACAACTAATTCCAAGGTGATAGTTGACGAACTTTACATGATACAAATAAAAAGGCCGATGCATGTTTAATGCATCGGCCTTCGACTTGCAGAATTTCTTATTGCTTCACAAACTCCCCGGCCAGACCGACTACATCACCGTCAAAGTTGGTGCGCGAACCCACCGCACGAACTTTCGAGTAGTTGTGATCCGGCGAGAACAGGGTCCAGGACTGATAGCCAGTGCCGTCATTCAGAGCCGCGAAAGTAATGATCGTAGGCTGCCCGGTGCTGTTCTGGAAGTGGTAGTGACCGTACGCGATGTCGTAGTTCACGCCGTTCTGGCTGAACTTGCCGCTGAAGGTGCCGTTGGAGTCGTTGCCATCGGTAATCGTCAGTTTGGCGCCAGCGTTAGCGTTTACATAGTTGCCATTAATGCTCGACATAACGAGATTTCCTTTATCGTTGGATAAGTGTCTTCCGATGAGAGCAAGTTCCCTCCTGGGAACTCACGACACTCAGGATGGTTGGACATTCACTTATTGTCCACGGGGCTTTTCAACGATATTGCTATATGCAATATTCATGTCGCTCATAACTTATTTCGATTCGGAAGAGTCCTAATAACTAACGACTGGCATTGGTCTGTTGCACACCAATGGCCGGCGCAATCACTGCCGTCTCCGAACGCGGCGTTCCCGTCGGCACCCAGTCATAACTCACAGGCAGAGCCCGATAGACCCAGTTGCTGATCGCATCACTGCCCGGCGCCTTGCCCAGATAGGGGCTGACGTATTCCCAGACGTTTTCACCGCTGGCCGTTACCTGGAAAAACCGCCCGTTCATGCCCTCGTCGATCAACGTGTTGCCGTTGGGCAAACGCCGCGCGCTGCTGATGAACGAGCTGTAGAACGCCCACCCCGGCTGCTTCGAATTGGCGGCGCTGTACTGCCAGACGATTTCGTTTTTCACCGGGTCGATTTCCAGCACCCGCGAGCCGGAAATCAGCCCCAGCGTGACGTTCGGGTAACCCGCCGAGCCCTGATTGTCGAACACCAGCAGATTGCCCGCGCCGGGCAGTCCGGCCGGGATGATGTGCGCGTCATGCTGACCGACAAACTGGTCCACCGGACGCGGTATTTTCTGCGCGGTTTTCGGGTTGGCCAGCGGCAGGTTCGGCCCCAGGCGCCACACCACTTTGCCGCTGTGTTTGTCGATGATCGCGATGAAGTTGGCGTTGCGTGAATCGAGCAGCAGGTTGTCCGGGTTGAAGCGTTTGTCGCCGGCGTCGAACCACTTGTTCGGCCCGACCAGGCTGAGGTTGTTGATGTGCAGGTAATCCGGATTTTCACTGGCCCGCACCAGCTTCAATTGCTCGGCGGTGAAGCCGAATTCGTTCAAGTGATCCGACGCCAGCCACTGCCATTTCACCTCGCCCGTGGGGCTGACTTCGTAGATCGCATCGTCGATCGCCTCGGGCACTTTGAAGCCTTTGACCTTGTGCACCTTGTTCGCCAGCACCACGGTGTTGCCGTTGCTCAGACGACGCTGGTCGTGATGCTGTTGCGCGGCGCCACCGGGCGCTTTCTCGCCCCACTGCCAGACGACTTTGCCATCCCAGTCCAGCTCACCGATGCTCTGATTGCCGAGGCCGTTGCCGGCGGAACCGAGCTTTCCAGGATCCTTTTCGCTCAATTGCAGCAACACATGGCCACGCTCGCCACCGACCAGTTTCGGATCGATGATTGCCGACGGGAATCCGGCCTGCGGCCAGTTCTTGACCTCGTTGCCGTTCATGTCGATCAGGTGCGTCTGCTTGTCTGCACCGCTGAAGATCACATATTGATTGAAGGCCTTGGCCGGGTCGTATCGGGTGACTCCGGTGGGGTAGACGCTGGGCGCGGCGAGCGCACCGGCACTGAGCACTGCGCCGGAAAACAACACCGGTAAAGCGGTTTTGATGCGCAACATGATGCAGCTCCTTGAGGGATCGATCAGAAGTCGTAGCGACCGGTGACGCCGAGGGTGCGCGGCGTGCCGAGCAGGCCTTCATAACCGCCGTTGCCGCCGGTCCACAGGGTCGTGTAGTAGGTTTTGTCGAAGGCGTTTTTCAGCCACAGCGAGACGTCCCACTGGCCCTGATTGAAATCGCCGCGCAGGCCGGTGGAGAGATTGACCACCGCGTAACTCGGGATCTGGCCGTAGTCGGAATCCTCGACCGTGCCCACCGCTTTGGAGCGGAATGCGTAGCTGCCGGTGACGTAAGGTTGCAGCCCGTTGGCCAGATTCCATTCGTATTTGCCGTTGGCGTTGCCGATCCATTTCGAGGCGCCGACGACCTGATGACCACTGAGGTCGCAAGAGGCCGGAGCACCCGGTGCCTGGCTGACTTCCGGCGGGCACGGCGCGTCCTTGTACGAGAGATAACTGACGTCGTTGAACGAGCCGTTGAAGTTCAGCGTCAGACCACGAAGCGGAATCACGGTGCTTTCGAATTCCACACCGCGCGAGCGCACTGAACCGGCGTTTGTCAGGTATTGCACGCGGTTGACGTCGTCGTAGGCGTTGGTCTGGTAGGCGTTGACCTGAGTCCAGAACAGGTTGGCGTTGAGCTGCAAACGCCGATCCCACAGAGTGCTCTTGAAGCCGAGTTCGGCGTTGTTCGCGCGTTCGGTGCCGATCAGCAGCGAGTCGGCGCCGGCAGTTGGTGCCGAACCCACCACAAGGTTGACCCCACCGGATTTCTCGCCGTGGGACAGCGTGGCGTAGCCGAGCAGATCATCGGTGATGCGATAGCTGAGGTTGAGCAATCCGGACGGGCTGGTGCTGTACTGATTCAGATCGCCAGAGTCGTAAGCGCCGGTCCGGCCGCGTCGCGCAGTGGCTGCAGCCCCCGTGACAGCGGCGCCACCGACCGGCGCATCGCGATTGACCCAGGCGTTCTTCTCTTCATAGGTGCCGCGCACTCCGGCAGTGAAATCCAGGCGCGGTGTGAGGTGCCAGGTGCCTTGGGCGAACAGTGCAAAACTGTCGGTCTGGATATGGCCGCGACCGACGCTGCCGACGTTGGCCAATGCACCCCGTGGCGTGCCGTTCCAGATGTCGGCTTGAGGGCCGTAATAGGCGAAGGATTTGTTGTCCAGATCCGAACCGAAGTAATACGCGCCGAGCACGTAATCGAAGAACTCGCCCTTGGGCGACGCCAGGCGAAATTCCTGCGAGTACTGCTTGTCCTCCACCGACACGCCGGCGTTGTAGGTTGCCGCAACGTTGAGGCCATCGTCGTTGGCCGGGGTGAAGTTCCAGTAGCGATAGGAGCTGATCGAGGTCAGGGTGAAGTCGCTCGGCAGCGTCCAGTTGGCTTCCACCGATGTGCCGCCCTGATGCACCGTGACGTGCTGGTCATTGTCCAGATTGACCTTGCGGTGCGAGCCGTTGACCAGCGTCGCGCCGGCGGCGTTGGCCCGGGACTGATAGAGGTTGACGCCATTGATGGTCGGCCCGGTGTTGTACAGCACGCGGGTACCCGCGCTGGAATCCTCTTCGTTGTAATCACCGATCCAGCGCAGGTTGAAGTTTTCGTTGGGCTTGAACAGCAGCTGTGCCCGGAAGCCGTCGCGGGAGCCGCCGTTCAGGTCATGGCCGTTGAATTCGTTTTTGATGTCGCCGTCGCTGCGGGTGCGATAGGCGGAAATTCGCCCGGCCAGTTGTTCGTTGAGCGGCCCGGAAAGCGTGCCCTTGGTCTGGAAGTAACCGTCCTCGCCGACCGAGGTTTCGATGCTGCGCTCCGGGGTGAAACTCGGTGCGCGGGTGCTGATGTTGATCACCCCGGCGGTGGTGTTCTTGCCGAACAACGTCCCCTGCGGCCCGCGCAGGACTTCGAGTTGTTCGATGTCCATCAGGTCGAACACCGCCATCCCCGGACGGCCCAGATAAACGTTGTCGATGTACAGGCCGACGCTGCCTTCCAGGCCGTCACTGGCCGGGTTGTTGCCCAGGCCGCGAATCGACACGCTGGACTGGCGCGCATGCATATAGGCGACGTTGACGCTGGGCACCAGTTGCTGCAGATCCTGAATCCGGTAGACCCGCTGCGTCTCCAGGGTCTGGCCGCTGACCACGCTCATCGGCGTCGGTACATCCTGCGAACTTTCTTCGCGACGGCGAGTGGTGACGGTCACGGTTTCCAGTTGCGAAGTGGCGCTGGCGGTTTTGCCTGCCGGTACCGGCACGGGGGTTTCCGCTTCCGCAGCGTAGCCGTGGGTCCAGCTGGCACTCCCCGCCAGCAACAGGGCCAGAGGCAAGCGTTTGAGCCGTCGTGGCGGCGGCGGTGAAGCGAGGTTCAACGGACTCATGGGGCTGCTCCTGGTCAAAAAACACGCAGACATCTTCTGTGCCGCATATTCTTTTAAGTTATTTATTTATGTTTTAACAAAGATTTACTGCATAAGAGATTGCCTTTATAAGGAGTCGACCTAATGCATATCCAATGCATTTCCCGGATATTTTTTATGTGAAAAATGCATATCGACTTGCGCCAGCTCAGACACTTCATCGCCCTCGCCGAACAACGCAGCTTCGTCGCGGGCGCGCAGGCGGTGAACCTGTCGCAGTCGGCGTTCAGCCGCAGCATTCAGGCGCTGGAACACAGCGTTGGCTGCCAATTGGTGGATCGCGGACGCAAGGACTTGCCGCCGACCAAACAGGGCCAGGTGCTGCTTGAACACGCGCGGCGACTGGTCAGCGGTGCACAGCAAATGGCCAACGAGATCAGCCAGTTCAACGGGCTGGAGGCAGGGGAATTGCGCTTCGGTTGCGGCCCGGCGCCGGCGGCAGGATTGATCCCGCGAGCGATCGGCAGCTTCATCGGCCGCTACCCGAAATCGCGGGTGCATTACCAGGTCGATGACTGGCAGAGCCTGAGCAAGCGACTGCTGAGCGAAGAGTTCGAATTCTTTGTCGCCGACACCCGTCACTTCGAGGCGGATCCGGATTATCTGACTCATCGGTTGCGGCCACGCAAATGGCATTTCTGCTGCCGTGCCGGGCATCCGCTGGCCGCATCGGATCGAGTCACGGCCGAGCAATTGATGAGTTATCCACTGGCCGTGAGCATTCGCCCGCCGAATCTGCGCAAGGTCATCGTCGACCTCAGTGGCCGGCCGGATTTCGTCCCGAACGTGGAGTGCGAAAACAGCGCCAGCCTGCTCGGCGTGGTGTTGCGATCCGATGCGATCGGCATCGTCGGTGCCTATTCGGATGCGCTGCATCAGGCCCGGGGTGAGTTGGTGTGCTTGAAGGTCGAAGGCTTGGCGGATGATCTCGAAGAGCTTTACACCCGTTACGGAATTGTCAGCCGCGCCGGGTATCGGCTGTCGCCGTTGGCCGAGGCGATGATCGAGCAGATAAAGGCGATCGATGCGGTGGAAGAGGAGGTGTGTTCGCTGGCGAACCTCGCCGTCTGACCCCATGCGTTTCATGCATGGCAAGCATTCCCCGAATGCACTTGCCGAACACCCTCGCCGAAAGCGAAAAACCTCGCCTGTCTTCCTGACTGGTGAACCCCATGTCCAACCCGCAAAACCCCGTACGCAACGTGCTGTACATCATGTGCGATCAACTGCGCCGCGATTACCTGTCCTGCTACGGTCACCCACATTTGCACACCCCGAACATTGATCGCCTGGCCGCCGCCGGCGTGCGCTTCAGCCGTGCCTACACCCAGGGCACGATCTGCGGGCCGTCGCGGATGTCGGCCTACACCGGGCGTTATGTCAGCAGCCATCAGGTGGCATGGAACGCCGTGCCGCTGCCGCTGGAAGAACTGACCATCGGCGATTACCTGCGCCCCCACGGCATTCGTACTGCGCTGGTCGGCAAGACCCACGCCACGGCCAACGTGGATGCCTTGCAGCGGCTGGCGATCAACCCTGAAAGCGCCCAGGCCGAAGTGCTGAACGAAGTCGGCTTCGAGCCGTACTTTCGCCACGACGGCATCTTCCCAGATGACCCGCTGTTCGACGACAAACGCGAATCCGCGCCGTACACCCATTACCTGCGCGAGCAGGGCTTCGAGGGGCGTAACCCCTGGCACGACTGGGCCAACGCGGCCGAAGGCGACCATGGCGAGATCCTCAGCGGCTGGAAAATGCGCCATGCCCATTTGCCGGCGCGAATTCCCGAGCAACATTCAGAGACTGTCTACACTACAAATCGAGCCATCGACTTCATCGGTGAGCAAGGTGAAAAACCGTGGTTTTTACACCTGTCCTATATCAAACCCCACTGGCCCTACATCGTACCGGCGCCGTACCACATTTTGTACAGTACGAAATCGATTCTCGAACCGGTACGTAATGCCTCTCCAAGCGACCACCCGGTCTATCAGGCCTTTTGCCAGCATGAGGAAAGCCTGAACTTCTCCAAAGACCCGGTACGACTGAACGTGATCCCGACGTACATGGGCCTGGTCAAACAGGTCGATGATCAGTTGGGGCGGCTGTTCGATTTCCTGCAGAGCAACGGACGCTGGGAGGACACGCTGATCGTGTTCACCAGCGATCACGGCGACTTTCTGGGCGATCACTGGCTGGGTGAGAAAGAGTTTTTGCTGGAGCAAGCGGTGGGCGTCCCGTTGATCGTGCGCGACCCGCGTGCGGAGGCGGATGTCACGCGGGGCACTGTGGAGGATCGACTGGCAGAAACCATCGACGGCGTGCCAACCTTTCTCGAAGCGCTGGGCGTGACGGGGGCTGATCATCGACTGGAAGGCCGCTCGTTGATTCCGCTGCTGCACGGTGAAAACCCTGACTGGCGCCGCTATGCGATCAGCGAATACGACTACGCCTTCCAGGCCCCGGCCCGGGAGCGACTGGGCCAGCCGATCGACCGTTGCCGCATGACCATGGTGCGCAGCGAACGCTGGAAATACCTGGCGTACGACGGCTTCCGGCCGCAGCTTTTCGATCTGTTGAATGATCCGCAGGAGCTGCAGGATCTGGGCGCGGACCCGGCGTATGCGGAGGTGCGCGAGGAGCATGTGGCGTATCAGTTCGAGTGGGTGCGCGGGTTGAAGCGGCGCACGACCATCAGTCATCAGGAGATTGATTTGCGGGGGCAGCGGTTTCGTTATGGGGAGCCGGAGACCGAGAAGCTCGTTCAGATTGGCGTTTGGTGATTAAAAGCAACGCTGGCAAGCCAGCTCCCACAGGATTTTTGTACACCGCAAACCTGTGGGAGCGAGCTTGCTCGCGATGAGGCCCGATCAGACACCAACGATTTCAGCGCCTTTGATGGTCTGACTACGCTGCCCATTCGCCCCGACCGGAACCTCCCCTTTCAGCGTCACCCGCCGCACCACCCGATCCTGAGTGCCGTAGTCATCAATCGCATAATGCTGCGTCGAACGGTTATCCCAGATCGCCACATCACCGGCCTTCCAGCGCCAGCGCACGGTGTTTTCCTGACGGATTACATGACTTTGCAGCAAGCCGAACAGGTGCGCCGAATCAGCCTGGGAATAGCCCTTGATGCGTTTGACGAAATGCCCCAACAGCAAGCTCTTTTCGCCGCTGATCGGGTGCACGCGAACCACCGGGTGCTCGGTCTCGTAGACGGTCGAAGTGAAGATCTTGCGATAGCGCTCGAGCTTCTCCGCCGACACATCAGGCTTCGCCCCGGCATAGTCGTATTCGTTGCTGTGCACGGCCACCAGTTTGTCCGCCAGTTCACGCAATTCGGTCGGCAGTTCGTTGTACGCGGTCGCGGTGTTCGCCCACAAGGTGTCACCACCAAACGCCGGAGCCACCACCGAGCGCAGGATCGAGGCTTTCGGGTAGGCATCGACGAAGGTCACGTCGGTGTGCCAGGAGTTGGCGCGCTGCCCTTCGGCGCCGTCCAGTTCCAGCAGGTAGCGGGTGCCCTCGCGGGACGGCACGGTCGGGTGCGCCACCGGCTCGCCGAGCAGATGGGCGAAGGCTTCCTGGCGCTGATCGTCGAGCTGGGTCTGCTCGCGAAAGAACACGACCTTGTACTGGACCAGCGCCTGTTGAATGGCCTCAACCGTCGCGGCATCCAGCTCACCGGAGAGGTGCACTCCACGGATTTCGGCACCGATACGGCCGGCCACCGGATGAATGTCCAGCGCGTGGACAGCGGGTTTTACAGCGAGTGCGGCATTGCTCATGGGTAGACCCTCATCGACTGCTTGCGGTTGGACGGCAGCGAAACAACGCTCTATCTATATTCCATTTACATCTAATAGATATTAACATGCTTCGTTGACGGAATAAGAGCTTGCATTTAAAACCTCAAGCAACCTCGTCGCAAATGCCTTCGAGCTATTTTTAGGATGCCGGAAAAGCATATGGATCTTCGCCAGTTGCGCTACTTCATCGCCCTCAACGAACACCGCAGTTTTGTCCGCGCGGCCGACGCCATGGGCATCACTCAACCGGCGTTCAGTCGCAGCATTCAAGGGCTGGAGCAGGAGTTCGGCTGCGTGCTGGTGGATCGCGGCAACAAGGATCTGCGTCCCACGCCGGAGGGCCAAGTGGTGCTGCAGCACGCCCTCACACTTGTGCAGGGCGCGGCATTGCTCAGCGCCGAAGTAACGCAGATGACCAAGCTCGACGCCGGCGAACTGCACTTCGGTTGCGGACCGGCGCCGGCGGTGAAACTGGTGCCGGACGCGGTGGCGCAATTCATCAATGCGCACCCGAAAGTGCGCACCTGCTTTCAGGTGGATAACTGGGAAAAACTCAGCCGTGCCCTGAGCCGCGAGGAGATCGAATTCTTCATCGCCGACATCCGCCATTTCGAGTCCGACCCGAACTTCCAGACCCAGCCGCTGACGCCCAAGCGCGGGGTGTTTTTCTGCCGGCCGGGGCATCCGCTGCTGGCCAAGGAAAGCCTGTCGACCAACGATATGTTCGACTACCCGCTGGCGACCACGCTGATCCCGCCGGGCATTCGCAAACTGCTGGCGAACCTCAGCGGCCGGATCGATTTCTCCCCGACCATCGAGACCGAGCATTTCCCCGCGCTGGTGAAAGTGGTGCTGCAATCCAACGCGATTGGTGTGGGCACTGAAGAGGCGTTTGTCGAGGACATCGCCCAGGGCTCGCTGGCGCTGCTGCACTGGCGCAATCTGCCGCAGAACCTGGAGAGCATGAATGCGCGGTGCGGGATCGTGAGCCGTACGGGATTCCGGCTGTCACCGGCGGCGCGGGCGATGATCGAGACGCTGGTGGCGGTGGATAAACAGGAAATCAGCGTCGCGGTTTGAGGGTCATTCCCACGCTCAGCGCGGGAATGACCGCATGACTCAGAGCTTCGCCGCCGCCAGCTCGGGCGCCACCCACTCGTTCACCTTGAACGGCTTGCGGATCAGCTTCTGCTGCGCTGCCAGATCCACCTTGCCCTGCAGGTTTTCGAGGAACAGCGGATCCAGTGTCGACGGGAATACTTCGCTCAGATTCTGATCCTTCAGATCCTGGGTGAGGATCACTGGCGGATAACTCGCCAGCCCAGAAACCAACTGCACGTAAGCGTCTTTGTTGCTGTCCTGAGTCAGCCACTCCACCGCCTGTTGCTGCGCCTTGAGCAGCTTCGCCACGGCTTCCGGATGCCCGTCGACAAACTTGCCGGTACCCACCAGCACCGACTGCACACTGCCGGCGCCACCGAGGTCCTTGGTATTCAGTGGCAACTCGGCCAGGCCTTTGGCCTGCAAGGCGGTCAGCCCGGAGCTGCCCCACGACGCATCGATCTGCTTCGCCGCCAGCGCGGCAACCGCTGCGTTGAAATCGAGGTTGATCACCTTCACGTCCTTCTCGCTCAGGCCCACGCTGGCCAACGCGGCATCGAATGACAACTGGGTCGCGGTGCCCCGGAAGATTGCCACGCGCTTGCCTTTGAGATCGTGCAACGTCTTGATCCCCGAACCCGGCACCACGCCGAGGTATTGCTTCACGCCCCGGGCGCTGGCGCTGAGCAAGCGCGTATCCAGCCCGTTGGACTTACCGATGATGGCCGCCAGATCCCCCAGATAAGCCAGATCCACCTGGCCGTTGGCGAATGCCTCGTTGATCACAGGTCCGGCGCCCTTGAAGAAACTCCACTGAATCTTGATGCCCTGATCGGCGAAGGCCTTTTCGAAGATCTGCTGATCGCGCAGCACGTCCACGATGCCCCCGCCGCTGTGTTGAGTACCCGCGCTCAGATCAGGCACGGCAATCCTGATTTCCTTGAGCTCGTCGGCCTGGGCAGAGAACGCCAGCAGACCCGCCAGCGCCGGCGCGGCAAACAGACTGATGACACGTTTGAAGGGAAGGTTCATGGGTGCGGCTCCTGATCACGGCGGGCATTGAGGAGCCGAAAGTAGGCGCAATCCGCATCAGCACTTAAATACTTAAAAAGCACATTTTTATAGCTTTTCAAGCTAAGCCAGCAAAGTCGGGACATGCAGGGCGGTATGCATGGAGAGCATCGAAAATATTCTTCGAATGCATTGGATGCGTGCAGGGCTGGAGGCCTTAAATGGCGCTGCTTATCTCCAAAATGATTATTTTTTAATTCACTTATAACGATTAGTTCACCGCTAATTCCGCTGACACGATCCAACCCGACAACGGAGGTCATCCATGGCCCGTGAATCCCTGCTCAGCCTGCCACTGGCCGCACCGCCGTTGAAAAGCCGGCGCACCTGGCCAAGCCTGAGCCACCGCGTTTTACCCTGGATATTGCCGCTCGGACTGTTCGCCCTGTGGTGGCTGGCGGCGCGCAATCAATGGATGAGCGAACAGATCCTGCCGGCGCCATCACTGGTGTGGAACAGTGCGATCGAGCTGTCCCAGGGTGAGTTGTGGAGTCACTTGTGGATCAGCCTGCAACGGTTGTTCTGGGGCTTGTTGGCGGGCGTTGCCGCTGGCGCGGTACTCGGTGCGGCGCTGGGCTTCAGTCGTCGTCTCGAACGCCTGATCTTCCCGACTTTCGCCGGCCTGGCCCAGGTGCCGACGCTGGCGTGGATTCCGCTGTTCATGGTGTTTTTCGGCATCGGCGAAACGCTGAAACTGGTGGTGCTGGTCAAGGCCATCGTGGTGCCGGTGACCCTGCACACGCTGGTCGGCGTGCGCGATGCGCAACCGAAACTGCGGGAAGCCGCCGCTGTTTTACGTCTGCCGCCACGCCTGCTTATTCGCCGACTGGTGTTGCCCGCCGCCCTCCCCGCATTCATGGCCGGCGTGCGTCTGGCGCTGGCCGCTGGCTGGACTTCATTGCTCGCGGTGGAACTGCTGGCCTCCAGCGAAGGCATCGGTTACCTGATGGTCTGGGCGCGGCAGCTGTTCATGCTCGACATCGTGTTCGTGTGCATCGTGGTGATCGGCCTGATCGGCGTGGCGATGGATCGCGGCATCGGCCTGCTGGACAGAAAACTGGTGCACTGGCCGCACCCGGCCACGGCAGAAATTCGTCGCGGCCCGCGTTATGAAGGCTGGCAGCGCGTGCAGCCGTGGCTGTTGCCGCTGGGGTTGTTTGCGATGTGGCAACTGGCGGTCGATCAACAATGGGTCGATGCCAGCATTCTGGTCAGTCCGTGGGTGGTGCTTGAGGCGACGAAAAACGGATTGCTCGACGGCACGTTGATCTCGGGCATGGCCCTGAGCCTGGGCCGCACACTCGGCGGCTTGTTGATTGGCGGCGGCCTCGGCCTCGTTCTGGGTTTGCTGCTGGGTCTTTCGCGCACCAGCGAACGCGTGCTCGGCCCGACGCTCGCCGCCCTGCGGCAGATCGCGATTTTCGCCTGGGTGCCGCTGCTCACCGCGTGGTTCGGTCTGGGCGAATTGGCCAAGTGGGTGTTTGTCGCCCTCGCCGCTTTCTTTCCGTTGTTTGTCGCGACTCAACGCAGCGTCGCCAACCTCTCGCCGCAACTCAACGAAGCCGCGCAGGTGCTGCGTCTGAACCTCGCCCAACGCCTGCGTCGACTGGTGTTGCCGGGCGCTGCGCCGGGGATTTTCGCCGGCCTGCGCCTGAGCCTGATCTACGCCTGGCTCGGCACCATCGGTGCCGAATATTTCATGCCGTCCAACGGCGGCATCGGCAGCCAGATGATCGGTGCCCAACAACTGCTGCGCATGGACCTGATCATGGCCGGGATGCTGCTGGTCGGCCTCACCGGCGCCCTGCTCAACCTCATTGGCCAACGCCTGGAAATCCGCGCCACCCGCTGGAGACACGCATGAACGCACCGATTGTCAGCTTCACCCACGTAGGCAAATCCTTCGACGTTGACGGCTTCGAACTGGAGGCGATTCGCGAATTCAACCTCGACATCGCCGAGGGCGAATTCGTCGCCATCGTCGGCTCCAGCGGCTGCGGCAAATCCACTCTGCTGCGCTTGCTGGTGGGCCTCGATACGCAGTTTCGCGGGCAGATCACAGTCGATGGCAAAGCCGTCAGCGGCATCGGCGGCGAGCGCGGCATCGTGTTTCAGGAACACCGTTTGTTCCCGTGGCTGACGGTGGCCGACAACATCGGCCTGGGCCTGGTCAACGAGCCGCTGAGCGTCGCTGAAAAGCAGCAGCGCGTCAGCGATTTCATCGAACTGGTGGGCCTGCGCGACTTCACCCGTGCCTATCCGCATCAACTCTCCGGCGGCATGGCCCAGCGCGTGGCGATTGCTCGCGGGCTGGTGGCGAGCCCACGCATCCTGCTGCTCGACGAACCCTTCGGCGCCCTCGATGCGCTGACCCGCCAGCAGATGCAGGACGAACTGCTGGCGATCCGTGAGCGCGCAAAAATCACCACGATTCTGGTCACCCACGATGTCGAGGAAGCGATTTTCCTCGCCGACCGCGTGGTGGTCATGGAACCGCGCCCCGGCCGGATCAAACAGGTGGTGGACATCGCCCTGCCCCATCCACGCCAGCGCAGCAGTTTCGACTTCCACCAGTTGCGCGAAGAACTGCTGCACGAACTGACCAGTGACGACCATTACCAACCGAGCGCGCCGGTACAGATCCGTGATCTGCCGTTGTCGTTCATTGCCTGCTGAACAGGAGCCTGTTGATGCCGCAACGTCCCAACTTTCTGGTGATTCTGGCCGATGACCTCGGCTTCTCCGACATCGGTGCCTTCGGCGGCGAAATCGCCACGCCGAACCTCGATGCCCTGGCCAACAACGGCCTGCGACTGACCGATTTTCACACCGCACCGACCTGCTCGCCGACCCGCTCGATGCTGCTCACCGGCACCGATCACCACATCGCCGGCATCGGCACCATGGCCGAAACACTGACCCCCGAGCTGATCGGCAAACCGGGTTACGAGGGTTACCTCAACGACCGTGTCGTCGCGTTGCCGGAGTTGCTGCGCGAGGCCGGTTACCAGACACTGATGAGCGGCAAATGGCACCTGGGCCTGACCGCCGAACTGGCACCCCACGCCCGTGGCTTCGAGCGTTCGTTCTCGCTGCTGCCCGGCGCGGCGAACCACTACGGATTCGAACCGACCTACGATGAACACACGCCCGGCCTGCTGAAATCCACCCCGGCGCTGTACATCGAGGACGACACGTTCATCGACGAACTGCCGAAGGATTTCTATTCCTCCGACGCGTTCGGCGACAAGCTGTTGCAGTACCTCAAGGAGCGCGACCAGAGCCGACCATTCTTCGCGTACCTGCCGTTTTCCGCACCGCACTGGCCGTTGCAGGCACCCGCCGACATCGTCGAAAAATACCGCGGCCGCTACGACGCGGGCCCCGAAGTCTTGCGCCTCGAGCGTCTGGAGAAACTCAAATCGCTGGGACTGATCGAGCCGGATGTCGAACCGCATCCGCTGATCCAGCTGACCGCGCAATGGGACGCGCTAAACGATGAGCAGAAGCAGATTTCCGCCCGGGCGATGGAAGTCTACGCCGCGATGGTCGAGCGCATGGACTGGAACATCGGCCGCGTCGTCGACTACCTGCGCCAGCAAGGTCAGCTCGACAACACCTTCATACTGTTCATGTCCGACAACGGTGCCGAAGGCGCGCTGCTGGAAGCCTTCCCGAAATTCGGCCCTGAACTGGTGACCTACCTGAGCCAGCATTACGACAACAGCCTCGACAACATCGGCCGCGCCAATTCCTACGTCTGGTACGGGCCGAACTGGGCGCAGGTGGCGACCGCGCCGTCACGCCTGTTCAAAGCGTTCACCACCGAGGGCGGGATTCGCGTTCCGGCACTGTTGCACTATCCGCAGCTGCCTCTGAAGGGGCAGATCAGCCATGGTTTCGGCACGGTGATGGACATCACGCCGACCCTCCTCGATCTGGCCGGCGTGCGCCATCCGGGCAAGCAGTGGCACGGCAAACCGGTGGCGCCGTTGCGCGGGAAATCATGGCTGGGTTTCTTGTCCGGCGAGACGGCGCAGGTGCATGACGAACACACCGTCACCGGTTGGGAATTGTTCGGACGCCGGGCGATTCGGCAGGGGCAGTGGAAGGCGGTGTGGATCCCCGGGCCGGTCGGGCCGGCGACCTGGCAGCTTTATGATCTGGGGAGTGATCCGGGGGAGATTCATGACCTGGCGGCGAGTCAGCCGCAAAAGCTTGAAGCGCTGATCGAGCATTGGCAGCGGTATGTGGAGGAGACCGGGGTGATTTTGAGTGAGTCGCCGTTTCAGCCGGATTGAGGGCAAGATCAAGAGCCCCCCTCACCCCCGCCCTCTCCCCCAGGAGAGGGGGCAGACCGAGGTGTCTTTCGCTATACATCGACCTGAGAAACCGAGTTGATTGTGGATTCGGTAAAGCACTTTCAAGTCGGTGTACCTCCCCAATATCCCCCAATCAGTCCCCTCTCCCCTTGGGAGAGGGTTAGGGTGAGGGCTGGTTCTCAAGCCGAACATGCAAAGTCAGTTCACCTCGATCGTCTTACCCGCCAAAGCCTGATTTTCCTTGCGAACAAACCTGTTCGCCCGCCCGAACGTCCCGAAATCATTGAACCGAACCCCCATCTCCCGCATCACTTTATGCGCCACCGGCACCGTCAACTGGCGAATGTAGAAAGGCTCCTTCACTACAAAATGATGAATCCCGTGGCTACTGCCAAAGTTGAAGCAGAACGCCTGCAACGGCCACAGCCACCACGGATTCAACACCTGACACTGCTGAAGCACATTGCCCGGCTCCACATCCCCGTAGTAATGCATGTTGGAACTGATGAAGTGCAGGCAGAAGGTACGCAACACGTTCGGGCCGATGATCACCACGGCGGCGATATCGATCACCTGCATCACCGATAGCGTGGTCGCCGACCATTCAATCGGCGAGCCCATCAACGAGGCGACGCCATTGGCGGCGTGAAACCCGAGAAACACATACCACGCGCCCCAATGCACCAGCGCCAGCGGCGCGTAGACCTTCAGCGAACGCTTGATGATGCTGAATTTGTGCGTCCAGGTCCTGGCCCGGAGCATACGGATGAACGCCGACATCACGTTGTCGCCGACCATCAGCAACCGCGCAAAACCCCAGGTTTCGCCATTGGTGATCGCCCGTTCTTCCATGTCGGTTTCAGTGCCGGAAACCTTGTGATGATTGAGGTGCAGATGGCGGCGGATCCACGGGTTGATCGTGCTCGGCCGCGCCAGCCACACCAGGCCCATCATCAGGTTGTGCGGCACACGCTGTTTGCGGAAATACATGCTGTGAATGAGGTCATGTTCGAGCTCATGGGTCAGCGAGGCAAAAAACGCGTTGAGCAACAGGCATACCCACCACGCCATGTGCCCGCTGATGTAGAGCGCCGCCGAACCGATCATCCCGGCCAGCGCGAAGGCCAGAATCCCCGCGCCGAGGGCGTCCTGATGGTTGAGAATCGGGTAGCGTTCACGCAGCTCGACGCCTTTGGCCAGCACCACTTCGCGAATATGCGCTGATCGCTGGGCAGCATTGTGTCGCTGGGGACTTGCAGAAGTACGGTCCATGCTTCCATCCTCTGGTTATTGATGTTCGCATCCTGCCCCGCGCAGGGTCCGGACGCGGTAGCCGAGAACGCCAACCTGTTGACCGGAAGCGCCAATCAGCATGAAGGAACCGACTTCTCTCGCCAGCTGGACCCGTGCCCTGCGCAAGCAACTCGACGCGCTGGGGCTGGACAGCACTGCCCTGTGCCAGCAGGCCGGGCTCGATCCGCAATTGATGGACGACCCGAACGCCCGCTACCCGTTGTCCGCCACCACGCGCCTGTGGGAAATCGCGGTGCAGGTCAGCGGTGATCCGGCGATCGGTTTGCGGGTGTCGCGGTTCGTCAGCCCCACGACATTTCACGCGCTGGGCTACGCCTTGGTGGCCAGCGGCAGCCTGCGGGAAGTGTTCGAGCGGATAGTGCGTTATCACCAGGTGGTCAGCGACGCGCTGGAGCTGGAGCTGACGCGCACCGAAGACCGCTACCGGTTTCGCCTGAAAATCCCGGCCGACAACCCTGCGCCCGCCTTCGAGGCCATCGACGCCTTCGCCGCGATCTACGTGCGTACCTGCCGCAATCGCCTTGGCCGCGACTACGCGCCACTGGCGGTGTACCTGCGCCGCCCGGAACCTGCCGATGCGCATCAATGGCACAAGGTGTTCCGCTCGCCGGTGCATTTTTCAGCCGAAGAAGACCGCATCGAATTCGCCCTCAACGACTTCGACAGCCACCTCGACGACGCCAACCCCGAACTGGCCGAACACAACGAAGCCGTGCTCAAACGCACCCTCGCCCAGCTCAAGCCGATGACCTGGGAGCGCAAGGTGCGCGACGCCATCGAAGAACAACTGCCCGAAGGCGAACCCAGCGCCGAACGCATCGCCCAGACCCTGCACCTGAGCCTGCGCAGCCTGCAACGACACCTGGCGGACGAGGGTTGTCGTTTCGATACGCTGTTGAATGAAAGCCGGGAGAACCTCGCGTTGCTGCATCTGCGAGATCCGCAATGCTCGCTGAGCGAGGTGAGTTATCTGCTGGGGTTTGCCGATACGAGCAGCTTCAGCCGCGCGTTCAAACGCTGGACGGGGATGACGCCGGGGCAGTTTAGGGATCAGTTGCGTTGAGCGCACATCGGTCGCTCAACCCTTGGTCAGACTGCGCTCAATCCCGGATTTCCACTGCTCGATCATTGCCGCACCCACCTCGCCGAACGACTGATGGGTTCGGCAATGCTCAAGCATTTCCGCCATCGCCGCCTGCATGCCATGAACAACCTGCTGCAGCAGTTCATTGCACCGGCCTTCCGTCAGATTGCACGCCGTACGGCCGAAGCGGATGAGCGCCTTGTACTTGGGCCATGCCTTCGACCCGCCCAACAGCAAGGCCAGGCTGTCGTTCCTGATGTAAACCGATGTAGTGATGATGTCGTATGCCGGAGCCAGCCGGATCGAGGCCTGCGCGCCACAATGGTCATACAGCACACCGAAGTTCTTCAGGTGCGCATCGCCGTTTTTCAGTCCCGCTGACAGCGCTACGATCTTGAAAAAAGCTTCCAGCGCCTGACTCAACAACGCAGGCGAAACAAAGGCCTTGATCTGTCGCGCAGCGCCTTCGTAAGAACCATCGTATTTGGCTCTGGAAGGCCAGCCGTTGAGTACGCAAAAGTCTTCGAAACCCAGATAGCCGTGCTCAACCAGGTCAAAACGCTCAACCACCAGAAACTTGCCCTGCTCACTCAATTCAAACTTTGGCACTTCAAGTCCGCTAAGCGCTGCGGCGCGCATACAGAAGTACTCGTTGGTCGCCAGCTCAGGAAATTCTTCGGGACGGAAAGCTTTGACCAGATGTGTGGAGCCTCGGTGGGTCAGGCGATCAACTGCTGACGCACTATCACGCACCAGCACTTTGGGCTGCACGCCCGAAACCCCGGAATATTGGCCGTACTTCTGTAGCAAATCATCGAACAGTCCCTGGGCACCGTCATGAACCAGAAGCTCGGCCAATGATGTTTCGGGCTGACGCTCGGTTGCCGACTCGCTGGTAATCGCCAGCCGTCCCAGCTGATGCGGTCCGACGATTGCGAGCAGGTCGAAATCATCAAAACCGCGCACGGCCTTACTGAAGCGTCGAACCAGCTCATCGCGCAGCGCGCCCTCCGGCAGATTCATCTCGAAAACGGGATGAACGCCCCGCTCCCAGCCGTAACTCTCCAGCCGGGTGGGCATGGTCAGCGACACTGCATTTTCGTCGATGGCGTCCTCGCGATAGCTGAACACACTGTCCATGCCCGGCTGCCCTCGACCGAGCGTTCCGACCGGGCTATCAGCGACGGTGATGTGCAACCGATCTGTCGGCTCAGTCATGGAAATTCACCTTCTGCAACGCGTCGAGTGTCGGGCGTTGCGCTCTCACTGGAACCGCAGTCAGCTCATAGCCAAAGCCGTTAAGGATCGCCTCGACTTTGCGCAGACCAATTTCAGAAATCGTATTGTTTTCGATACCCGAAATGGTGGCGCGGCTCATGCCGTAACGTTGCGCCAGCGCCTGTTGCGAGAGTTTTTGCGCTTTGCGCAGAGTTCTGATCAGTTCGCCCAACTGTTCCATGACACACCAGTGCATTATATGCAGTGCAATAAAGCGTAAATAAAAGATTATGCATCGTATTTGATGCTAATTCAGGGTGAGTCTAGCTCAGATGAAACGGCGTGTGCGGGTCGATTAGCGACTGGTTACAAATCCAAGCTCAAAAACCGTACCCGTTGCACCACTGCTGACCCGCACCCGCCCACCATGCAACTGCATGATCGACTGCACGATCGCCAGTCCCAATCCGCCGGAATCTCCCGGTTCGGCGCGGGACGGGTCAACGCGGTAGAAGCGGTCGAACAGTTTGCCCAGATGCTTTTCTGCGATGACCGGGCCGAGGTTGTGGACCTGCAGCCAGCACATGCCCGGCTCATCGCGCCGGCGCAGGCTGATGACCGAGCCGGCGTCGGCATGGCGTACGGCGTTGGCCAGCAGGTTGCCCAAGGCGCGTTGCAGCAGTTGCTGATCCACCAGCAACTCTCCGCTGAACGTGTTTTCGAGGCGGATTTCCCGGTCATCGGCCAGGGCTTCGAAGTAGTCGCACAACTCATCGCCGATTTCGTGCAACTCCAGCGTGCGCAGATCGAGCGCCCGTTCAGCCTGCTCTGCACGGGCGAGAAACATCAGGTTTTCGGCCATGCGCTTGAGCCGTTCGAACTCTTCCATGTTCGACGCCAGCACTTCCTGATACTCGGTGCTGCTGCGCGGGTAATTCAGTGCCTGGCCGTTGCTCGCGAGCAAGGTGTGCAGGGGCGTGCGGATTTCGTGGGCAAGGTCGGCGGAAAACTGTGAGAGGCGCTGGAAGCCATCGTCCAGCCGCACCAGCATCCCGTTCAGCGCGTGCACCGGTTCCAGCAGTTCCGCTGGCGTGCCGGCGGTGGGAACCCGTTGGTCGAGGCTGCGTAGGTCGATGCCACGCAGCGCTTCACTCAGCTTGCGCAGAGGCCGCAAGCCTCGGCGCAACAGCAACAGGCCCAGCGTGAAAGCGAACACGGCACCCAGGCCAACGGCCAGATACAAGCGCAGGCGATAGCTGCCGAGCATCTGCTCGCGCTCGCTCAAGACCTTGCCGGCGATCACGGTCAATGCTTCGCCGTTCGGCCCTTGAGCCTGACCTGATAACAGGGCCAGCTCGACACCGTCGGGCGCCTTCCAGGTCAGCACATCGCGGCGTTGCGGCGGTTGATCCCGGGGGATGGCCTGCACGGACGGCAGTGCGCGTTGGCGAGGGTTGATCGTGATCACATTCGAGCCGTCAGCGCGTTGTACCAGCAGCAGACTGTCGAGATTGCCGAGCATGTTCTGGTACAGCCGTGGCCGCGCCTGCAAGGCGTCGAGGCTGTCACTGTCGGCGAGCAATGCGCGCACCTGTTCCAGACGACCGAGCAAGGCCATGTCGTCGCGCCAGGCGATTTCCGACGCCAGCGAGCGATACAGGAACACGCCGATCGCGCTGAGCACCAACGCACAGACTGCCGCGAACGCCAGGGCCAGACGCCAGGCGATGGATCTAGCGCGCATCGTCAGGCGCTTCGAGTTGATAGCCGACCCCGCGCACGGTGTGGATCAGTTTGGGCATGTACGGATCATCGACTTTCGAACGCAGCCGGCGCACCGCGACTTCGACCATGTTGGTGTCGCTGTCGAAATTCAGGTTCCACACCTGCGAAGCGATCAGCGTGCGCGACAGCACTTCACCCTGACGGCTGGCGAGCAAATGCAGCAGGGCGAATTCCTTGTTGGTCAGGGCGATACGCTGGCCGCCACGGCTGACCCGGCGGCGCAGCACGTCAATTTCCAGATCGGCGATGCTGTACGACTCGGCTTCGCGCATCGGCCCGCGCCGCAACAACGTGCGCACCCGCGCGAGCAATTCGGCGAAGGCGAACGGCTTGAGCAAATAGTCATCGGCCCCCAGTTCGAGGCCACACACGCGGTCTTCTATGGCGTCCTTCGCCGTCAGGAATAGCACCGGCGTGGCGCCACGCTGGCGGATCAGCTGGAGCAATTGCCACCCATTGAGGCCCGGCAGCATCACGTCGAGGATAATCAGGTCATATGCCTGCTGCTCGATGAAGTAGCGCCCGTCGAGGCCATTCAGCGCCACATCAACAGCGAAACCCGACTCGCCCAGCCCTTTGGCGAGGAAATTCGCGGTTTTGGCTTCATCTTCTACAACCAGCAAACGCATGGCACACCTCGATTGATCAGAGGCACAGGCTAGGCCCCTTCTGCGGCGTTGCCCATTACAAACTTGTAATCCGGCTGACGAGGTTTCGACGGGAACCGGCGGATAAGGTGGCGGCCTTCTCTTTTGGAGCCTGCCCATGTCCGCTAAATACTTGATCGCCAGCCTGGCAATCGGCCTCGGCACCGCCGCGTTCGCCGCGCCTGAGCTGCCACGTCACGCCGATCTCGATCTGAAAACCGCACGGCTGCTGGCCGATGCGACGCTGGAAAACTGCACCGGAACGGTGTCGGTGCTCGACCGTGGCGGCAACCTGCTGGTGACCTTGCGCGGCGACGGTATCGGCCCGCACAACACCGCCGCCAGCCAACGCAAGGCCTACACCGCGCTATCGACGAAAAACCCGACCCGACTGTTCGCCGAGCGTGCCCGAAGCAACCCGGAAGCCGCAAACCTCAACACCCTCGATGAATTGCTGTTGCTCGGCGGCGGCATCCCTTTGTTTGCCGGAAAAGAACTGGTCGGCGCCATGGGCGTGGCCGGTTCCGGCGGCGGCGAGCAGGACGAAAACTGCGCAATCAAGGCTGCCGAAATCGTCGGCCTGTCCATCAACCGTATTTGAACCCAGGAGCATCACCATGTCCCCACTACGAATCACTTTCGCCGCGCTCGGCCTGAGTGCTTTTTCAAGCCTGGCGCTGGCCGCCGGCAACCCGCTGAGCGTGCATGTGCTCAATCTGGAAAACGGCCTGCCGTCGCCAGGCATCAACGTGACATTGGAGAAACACGTGGGCCAGGACTGGCAGCCGCTGGCGCAGGGCACGACCAATGAACAGGGGCGCATCGCCGAACTGTTCCCGGCGAACAAGCCGTTCGAGGCGGGTGAATATCGTGTGGTGTTCAAGACCGGCGAGTATTTCGAGAAGGCGAAGCACGAGACGTTTTTTCCGGAGATTCCGGTGATTTTCAAAGTGAAGCAGACGGATCAGCACTATCACATTCCGTTGCTGCTCAGCCCGTATGGCTTCTCAACCTATCGCGGCTCGTAGGCCATTGGTCGATCGAGATCAGAGTGTCGCCAGCGCCCGCAATCGCGCGGCGTCGAGGATTTCGATCTCGCCATAACTCAGTCCGATAATCCCCTGCCCCTGCAACTCCTTGAGAATCTGATTGGTGGTCTGCCGCGACAGCGACAGCATCGACGCCAATTGTTCCTGCGGCAGTTGCAGCACGCGGCGTGGCGGATCGAGTTCGCCGTAGCCTTCGGCAATCATCAGCAAACGATGAGCCAGACGCGCCGGGGCCGGCAGCAGGCTCAGCTGTTCAAGATTGATGAAGGTCAGGCGCAGTTTGTGGCTCATCAGCAGGGCCAGATGTCGCCAGTAGACGGGGTGTTCGTCGAGCAGTTTCAGCAGCGTGGCCTGGGGAATGTTCAGCAGGGTACAAGGCCCGACCGCGTAGGCATCGTGGGTGCGGGGCTGGCCGTCGAACAGGCAGATTTCGCCGAACCAGTGCGGCGCTTCCACCAGGCTCAGCAACGCCTCCTTGCCCTGCTCGCTGACCGCGCCGATGCGTACCGCGCCGTCGAGCACCGCGTACAGTCCGCACGGCGCATCGCCGCGCTGGAACAACCGCTGCCCCGCCGCCAGCCGCCGCTCCTTTGCCGCCGCCAGCAGACTATCCTGAAAGGACGAAGGCAGATGACTGAACCATTGCCCGGTCAGCAGGCGCTCGCGCCAGACCTTATCCATGCGTTCTCCTAAAGATTGTCGCCTGCCTGACAGAGCGAGCCGTGAACCCGGGGCATGATTCGATCACCCTACAGGAGGAACAACAATGAAAAGCCTCGTCGATCATTTGAGTCAATACGCCGCTTACCACCGTGACCCGCGCAACATCGCCAGCCACTTTATCGGGATTCCGCTGATTGTGGTGGCGGTGGCCGTGCTGTTGTCGCGGCCGGAATGGTCGGTGGGCGGCTTGTGGATTTCCCCGGCGGTGATTGCCGCCCTTGCGTCGGCATGGTTTTACCTGCGACTGGAACTGAAGCTCGGGGTTCTGATGACCGTGTTGATGGGGTTGTCGGTCTGGGCCGGGCATGTTTTAGCGCAGCAGAGCACCATGGTCTGGCTCAGCGGCGGTCTGGCGATGTTTGTGATTGGCTGGGTGATCCAGTTTGTCGGGCACCACTATGAAGGGCGAAAACCGGCGTTTGTGGATGACTTGAGCGGGTTGATTGTCGGGCCGCTGTTTGTGGTGGCCGAGCTGGCGTTCATGCTCGGGATGCGGCATGAGCTGAAAGAGCAGATCGAAGCGCGGGCGGGTATGGTGCGGGTCAATCCGAATCGTGCGGCGGTCTGAACCTCTGGCTGATTCGCTCGTTCCCACGCTCGGCGTGGGAACGAGCGATGCTTTTAGAGGCTGGCGACTTTCTGCCACACCTTCGGCTTGAAGAACAAAGTCTCACCCTTGGCCAACCCGGTCAGGCTATCGTGATCCTTCACCACTTCCGCCTCGATCAGATCCGTCTGGCCTTCAACCTTCAACGTCACCCGCGTGGTCGCGCCCAGCGGCCGGATATCGCGGACTTCAGCAGCGTGGTGATCCTCCAGCTCATGCCGCGACAGCGACACTTCGTGCGGGCGGAACAGTACGTGGTTGTCATCCCCCAGATGCAGACGGTTCGAATCGCCGAGGAAGTGATAGACGAAATCGCTGGCCGGGTTTTCGTAAACATCGCCCGGTGAGCCGATCTGCTCGATCACGCCCTTGTTCATCACCACGATGCGGTCGGCCACTTCCATCGCCTCTTCCTGGTCGTGGGTCACGAACACCGAGGTCAGGTTGATGTCTTCGTGCAGGCGCGCCAGCCAGCGGCGCAGCTCTTTACGCACCTTGGCGTCGAGGGCGCCGAACGGCTCGTCGAGCAGCAGCACTTTCGGCTCTACCGCCAGCGCTCGGGCCAAAGCGATACGCTGACGCTGGCCGCCGGACAGTTGCTCCGGATAACGATCCGACAGCCAGTCCAGTTGCACCATGTTCAGCAATTCGTGGACCTTGGTCGCGATCTGGCTTTCGCTCGGGCGCTGGTTTTTCGGCTTCATGCGCAGGCCGAACGCGACGTTGTCGAACACGGTCATGTGGCGGAACAGGGCGTAGTGCTGGAACACGAAACCGACGTTGCGATCCCGCACGTCGTGGCCGGACACGTCTTCGCCGTGGAACACGATGTTGCCGTTATCCGGGGTTTCCAGACCGGCAATAATGCGCAGCAAAGTGGTCTTGCCGCAGCCGGACGGGCCGAGCAGCGCCACCAGCTCACCGCTGTGGATGTCCAGACTGATGTTGTCCAGCGCCTTGAACGCATTGAAATTCTTGCTGACGTTACGCACTTCGATCGACATGAATTATTCCTCCGCGGCGCTGGCGCGCAGGCGGTTGATACGGTTTTCGCTCCACTGCTTGAGCAGCAGGATGAAGAGCGCCAGGATCAGCAACAGGCTCGCCACGGCGAACGCGGCCACGTGGTTGTATTCGTTGTAGAGGATCTCGACGTGCAGCGGCAAGGTGTTAGTCACCCCGCGAATGTGCCCGGAAACCACCGACACCGCACCGAACTCACCCATGGCCCGCGCGGTACACAACACCACGCCATAGATCAGGCCCCATTTGATGTTGGGGACGGTCACGTGCCAGAACATCTGCCAGCCATTGGCACCGAGCAGCCGCGCGGCTTCCTCTTCCTGCGTGCCTTGTTCCTGCATCAGCGGGATCAGCTCACGGGCCACGAACGGCACGGTGACGAAGATCGTCGCCAGCACGATGCCCGGCAGGGCGAAGACGATCTGGATGTCATGATCCTGCAGCCACGGCCCGAACAGGCCCTGGGCGCCGAACATCAGCACGTAGACCAGACCGGCGATCACCGGCGACACCGAGAACGGCAGGTCGATCAGTGTTACCAGCATGCTCTTGCCACGGAACGAGTATTTGCTCACGCACCACGCGGCGCTGACACCGAACACCAGGTTCAGCGGCACCGAAATCAGCACCGCAATCACGGTGAGTTTCAGCGCCGACAAGGCATCCGGTTCAAAGATTGCCGTGAAGAATGCACCGAGGCCGTTCTTCAAACCCTGCGACACCACGATAAACAGCGGCAGCACCAGAAACAGGAAGAAAATCAGCCAGCCGAGGCCGATCAGGACTCTGCGCGAAGTGGCGCTGCCACGGCGGGCGGCGTTGGCCGAGGAAGCGGCCGCAATAGACGATTGGGACATGGTTCGCGCCTCCTTATGGGGTTTCGATGCGCCGCTGCAACAAGTTGATCAGCAGCAACAGGACGAAGGAAACCACCAGCATCAGCACGCCGATGGAAGTGGCGCCGGTGTAATCGTACTGGTCGAGCTTGACCATGATCAGCAGCGGCAGGATCTCGGTTTTCATCGGCATGTTGCCGGCGATGAAAATCACCGAACCGTACTCGCCGACGCCCCGGGCGAACGCCAGGGCAAAACCGGTCAGCCAGGCTGGCAACAGCGCCGGCAGCAGAATGTGACGGAACACTTGTAGTGGCTTGGCACCGAGGCACGCCGCCGCTTCTTCGACTTCACGGGGGATATCGGCCAGCACTGGCTGCACCGTGCGCACCACAAACGGCAGGGTCACGAAGGTCAGCGCCAGAGTGATCCCGAGCGGGGTGTAGGCGATCTTGAAACCGAGGTCGGCGGCGAACTGCCCGACCAGTCCGGTCGGCGTGTACAGCGCAGTGAGCGCGATACCGGCCACTGCGGTCGGCAGTGCGAACGGCAGATCGATCATCGCGTCGATCACCTTGCGCCCCGGGAACGTGTAGCGCACCAGCACCCACGCCAGCAACGTGCCGATGATGCCGTTGATGATCGCGGCGCACAGCGCGGTGCCGAAGCTCAGCTTCAGTGCGGCGAGAACGCGGGGCGCGGAGATGATCGTCCAGAACTGATCCCAGGTGAGTTGGGCGGCGTGGACGAACATCGCCGCCAGCGGGATTAGCACAATCAGGCTGAGGTACACCAAGGTGTAGCCCAGCGTCAGCCCGAAGCCGGGTATGACGGGGGAGATACGACGCGACATAAAAGTCCTTGGTTTGAGAACGCGCAAAGCCCCGAACATAAATCCGGGGCTCGTTTTAGGCTATTGAAACTTACTGCGCCTGATAGATCTGGTCGAACACGCCACCGTCGTTGAAGAATTTCGGCTGTGCGGTTTTCCAGCCGCCGAAGTCCTTGTCGATGGTCACCAGTTCCAGTTTCGGGAACTGCTGGGCGTACTTGGCCGCCACGTCCTTGTCACGCGGGCGGTAGAAGTTCTTCGCCGCGATTTCCTGGCCGGCCGGGCTGTACAGGTGCTTGAGGTAGGCTTCGGCGATCTGCTCGTTGCCCTTCTTCTCGGCGTTCTTGTCGACCACGGCCACCGGAGGTTCGGCGAGGATCGACAGCGACGGCACGACGATGTCGAACTTGTCCTTGCCGCCGTCTTCTTTCAGCGCCAGGAAGGCTTCGTTTTCCCAGGCCAGCAACACGTCGCCCTGACCGTTGTTGACGAAGGTGATGGTCGAGCCACGGGCGCCGGTGTCCAGAACCGGAACGTGCTTGAACAGGGTCTGTACGTATTCCTTGGCTTTCGCCTCGTTGCCGCCGTTGGCTTTCAGGCCGTAAGCCCACGCTGCGAGGAAGTTCCAGCGTGCACCGCCGGAGGTTTTCGGGTTCGGCGTGATCACCGAGACGTCGTTCTTGATCAGGTCGCCCCAGTCCTTGATACCTTTCGGGTTGCCCTTGCGCACCAGGAACACGATCGTCGAGGTGTACGGAGTGCTGGCGTCCGGCAGACGCTTCTGCCAGTCGGCCGGCAGGGTCTTGCCGAGCTTGGCGATTTCGTCGATGTCACCGGCCAGGGCCAGGGTCACGACGTCGGCGCGCAGACCGTCGATCACCGCACGGCCCTGCTTGCCCGAACCGCCGTGGGATTGCTGGATTTTCACGGTGTCGCCGGCATGCTCTGCCTGCCAGTACTTCACGAATTCGGCGTTGTAATCCTGATACAGCTCGCGGGTCGGGTCATACGAAACGTTGAGCAGTTCGTAATCCTTGGCAACCGCGGAACCGGCAAACACAGCGCTGGCCAGGGCGGCCAGAGCGTAACGGCGAATCGACGACATGGTGAAAGCTCCTGGAATTCTTGGTGGTGGCTTTTTCTTATGTATTGCTGGAATCGGATTGCTCATTCAGTGATCGCGCCTGCGGCAACTCCTGCGCATTACCCCCTGCAGGAGCTGTCGCAGATGCGATCTTCAGGCCTGCTTGTTGCCCGGTTGCTGCAGACGGAATTTCTCTTTGCGTTCAATCTGGACGACTTGGGCGTTGTGCACAGTGATTTCCACCGCGCCGAAACGCAGGTCGCGCAAGGCGCTCTGGATTTCACGCAAGATGGTGGTTTCGTCCTGACCGTCAACGCTACGCAGGGATGCGCTCATGGTGCTGCTCCTTTGTATGGGATATGCCTGGCAGTGGGCGGCACTGCGTTCGGCGTGGGAGCAATATAAGAGAGGCGCAGATATTCTTAAAAAGACTATTTAAGAATGTTTATATAACTGGAAAACATTATGTGATGCAGCAAGGGTTTGCGGCGGATTTGCCCACTCGCAAACCCGCTGCACGGGACTGTCAGCCGATTGCCGGCGCTCTGGCCCAGTCGATCTGCGCTTCCGGCACCGGCCGCCCGAACCAGTAGCCCTGCCCCAGATCGCACGCCTGCTCCAGCAGGAACGCCGCTTGCTCGGCCTGCTCGATGCCTTCAGCGTGCACCTGCATGCCCATGCTGCGGGCCAGGGCGATGATCACCCGGACAATGGCGGCATCGTCCTCGTCCCACGGCAGTCCGGCGACGAACCCCTGATCGATCTTCAGCTTCTGCACCGGCAGGCGCTTGAGTCGCAGCAGCGACGAATAACCGGTGCCAAAGTCATCGATTGCCAGACGAATCCCCAGCTCGCGCAGACGATGCATCTGCTCCAGCGCCACTTCCGGGTCATCCATGACTGCACTTTCGGTGACTTCCAGCTCCAGATACGCCGGATCGAGGCCGGTGTCGTGCAGCACCTGCGCCACCTGTTGATACAACTCGCGGCGGGCGAACAGCCGTGACGACACGTTCACCGCGACAAACGACAGCACCACCCCGGCCTGCTGCCATTGGCACATCTGTCGGCAGGCCTGCTGCATCACCCAGGCGTCGATTTCCGAGATCATCCCGGTGCGCTCGGCAATCGGGATGAACTCCGCCGGCGACACCAGGCCACGCTGTGGGTGCTCCCAGCGCACCAAGGCCTCGACGCCGATCAGGCGGCTGGTCTGCAGGTCGTGGACCGGTTGGTAATAGACCCGCAGCTCTTGTTGCTCCAGTGCACGGCGCAGTTCGAAGGCGATCTCGACCCGTTGCTGGGCATGAGCGGTGAGTTCTTCGGTGTACAACGCGTAGCCGTTGCGGCCGCTGCTCTTGGCCTTGAACAATGCGGCGTCGGCATTGCGCAACAGCTGTTCGGCGCTCAGGGCATCGCTGGGAAACAGGCTGATGCCGAGGCTGGCGTTGATGAAGAGTTCATGGCCGTCGAGGCAGAACGGTTCCTTGAGTGCATCGAGAATCCGTTGGGCCAGGGCTGCGGCCTGCGCTGGCTGTGGACAACTTTCCATCAGTACCGCGAATTCATCGCCACCCAGCCGCGCCAGCGTGATGCCCGATCCGAACAGCGCCTGCAAACGCACGGCAACCGCCTTGAGCAAGCGGTCACCGATGTTGTGGCCGAGGCTGTCGTTGATCAGTTTGAAGTGGTCCAGATCGATCATCAGCAGCGCGCAGCCGCGCTTGTGGGTCTGTGCCGATGCCAGCGCCTGCTCGGCGCGATCGCTGAACAGCAGGCGGTTGGGCAGGTCGGTCAGCGGGTCGTGGTGGGCCAGGTGCTTGAGCTCGTGTTCGGAATCCTTGATCGCGCTGATATCGGAAAACACCGCGACGTAATGACTGAGCCGACCGTCCTCGTCGCGGATCACCCGGATGGTTTGCCACTGTGGATAAATTTCACCGCTCTTGCGCCGGTTCCAGATCTCGCCGCTCCATTCATCCTTCGCCTGCAGCGTGGCGAACATCGCCTGATAGAAACCCGGAGGATGGTGCCCGGACTTGAACAGGCTGGGCTGCTGGCCAATGACTTCCTCACGCTGGTAGCCGGTGATTTCCATGAACGCGCGATTGACGTGCACGATCAGCCCCTGCCGGTCCGTGACCAGCACGCCTTCGCGGGTGCAATCGAACACCGCAGCGGCCTGACGCAGGCGTTCGCGATCGGCCTGGCGCTCACGCAACCGGGCACCGATGCCCAGGCATTCGAACAGGCGCGCCCGGGCGAGAAAGATCAAACCGGCGCTGAACACCACAAAGGCATAGCCGTTGATCAGTTGCCAACGCAGCAACTGATCAGAGCTATCGAAGAAACTGTTCAATAAATAGCCAATGCCTTGCAGCCAGACAACGGCAAGAACCAGGTAAAGCAGCGCTGCACGCAAGGCATCGCGGTATGTGGCAGACATTCGGCCGTCCATGTCCCTACAAAAATGTCGGGATTATAGGTCAAGAAACATCCAGCCATCTCTTATCTGAAAGGGCGACTGGTTTTATCTGTGTGCTTGGTGATAATGCAACGGCTGTTTTTTCTCTATCGAGGGCCCTATAGCCTATGTGGTACGAAGGTTTTCTTGGCTTGTCGGCCTGGTCACTGGTCGCCGTGACCCTGCTGATGACCCATGTGACGATTGTTGCCGTCACGGTCTACTTGCACCGCTACTCGGCTCATCGCTCCCTGGAGCTGAATGCCGGGCTGAAGCATTTCTTCCGATTCTGGCTGTGGCTGACCACGGCGCAGAACACCCGTGAGTGGACCGCCATCCACCGCAAGCACCACGCCAAATGCGAAACCGAGGATGACCCGCACAGCCCGGTCGTCAAAGGCCTGTCCACGGTCCTGCGCAAAGGTGCCGAGCTGTACCGCGAAGAAGCGCAGAACCCCGAGACCCTGCGCATCTACGGCAAGAACTGCCCGGAAGACTGGATCGAGCGCAACCTCTACAGCCGCTATCGCCTGCTGGGCATCGCAATCATGGCGGTCGTCGACCTGCTGCTGTTCGGCACCATCGGCATCACCATCTGGGCGATCCAGATGATGTGGATCCCGGTCTGGGCCGCCGGCGTGGTCAACGGTCTCGGCCATGCCATCGGCTACCGCAACTTCGAATGCCGCGATGCCGCGACCAATCTGGTGCCATGGGGCATCCTGATCGGCGGCGAAGAGCTGCACAACAACCATCACACCTACCCCAACTCGGCCAAGCTCTCGGTCAAGAAGTGGGAGTTCGACCTCGGCTGGGCCTGGATCCAGGTCTTCAGCTTCCTGCGCCTGGCCAAGGTGCAGCGCGTTGCGCCGATCGCCCACCGCGTCGAAGGCAAGGGCAGCCTGGACATGGACACTGCCATGGCGATCCTCAACAACCGCTTCCAGATCATGGCCCAGTACCGCAAGCTGGTGATCGGGCCGCTGGTCAAGCAGGAGCTGGACAAGGTCGATCATTCGGTGCGCCATCAGTTCCACCGCGCCAAGCGTCTGCTTTCCCGTGAAACCAGCCTGCTGGAGGACCGCCACCACGCGCGCATCCAGAGCATGCTCGAGCACAGCCAGGCGCTGAAGGTAATCTACGAGAAACGCCTGGCCCTGCAGCAGATCTGGGTCAAGACCAGCGCAAATGGCCATGACATGCTCGCGGCCATCAAGGAATGGGTCCACGAGGCCGAGGCCAGTGGCATCCAGTCCCTGCGCGAATTCGCCGACCAGTTGAAAACCTACTCGCTGCGTCCTGCCGCCGTCTGATGCCGTTGATCGGTGCGCCCGGCTCCCGGGCGCACCCTTCGGAACTTCACCCCCGATCCCTTATCTCAAAGACACTTCGCCACCCCGGCGGGCTGTCCCGTGGCTGTTGTCGACTTCCCGGCACGCCCTTTGAGATCCGTGTCGATGGTCAACAACAATCAAAAAGACTCATCCCTTCCCCAGTGGCCCGAGGCCGCACAAACCCTGATGGCACTGATGCACGCCCAGGGCGAAGTCGCTCGCCTGAGCGAACGCGAACAGTTGTTCAGCTCGCTGCTGGTCAGCGTCAACGCCGTGCTTTGGGCCTTCAATTGGGAAACCCGTCAGGTGCTGTACGTCAGCCCCGCCTATGAACGGATTTTCGGCCGCTCGGCCGCCCTGCTGCTGTCCGACTACAACCAGTGGCGCGACAGCATCTACCCCGACGACCTCGAGTACGCCGAACGCAGCCTCGCCGAAGTGCTGCACAAGGGCGCCGTGGAAGACCGCGAATATCGGATCATCGACGCCGACGGCCAGGTGCGCTGGATCAGCGACAAGTGCTTCATCAACCGCCAGGAAGAACCGGGACAACCGGTGATCATCGTCGGCATTGCCGAGGACATCACCGAAAAGAAACAGATGGAAACCGAGCTGCAACGTCTGGCCACCACCGACGTGCTGACCCAGAGCAGCAACCGTCGACACTTCTTCGAATGCGCCAACCGCGAGTTTGAAGAGGCCCGCCTGCAGGGTGCGCCACTGGCGTTTCTGCTGCTGGACATCGATGACTTCAAGGTGATCAACGACACTTACGGTCACCCAGAGGGCGACAATGTGCTGCAACGGATCGCCGAATGCGGGCGTGCCTCGCTGCGCCGGGGAGACCTGTTCGGACGGATTGGCGGTGAAGAGTTTGCTGCGGTTTTTCCGGGCTGCGCGCCGGACATGGCCATGCAGGTGGCCGAGCGGCTGCAACAGGAAATCCAGAGATTGAGCTTCAGCCACGGCGAACAGACGTTCGGCATCACCGTCAGCCAGGGCCTGACCAGCCTCACCCCGGAAGACGAAAGCCTCGACAGCCTGTTCGCCCGGGCCGATGCGGCGATGTACGAGGCCAAGCGTCAGGGCAAGAACCGGATCATCTCGGCCTGAACACCACGCTGATGCAGGACAAGCGCTATTTGCGCATCCGCATCAGCTCCGGCAACCCGATCTTGAGCAGGCGCGCCGTGCGGCTCTTCGCCAGTTCCTCGACGCCCTCGTGCTCGGTCAGTCGCGCCATCTGCGCCGCCATGTTCATCACCAGCGCCTCACGGGAATACACCCCGCCACCGAGCTGGTAGACCGAGGCAATCAACTCGCGCAGCTCCAGTGGCAGGCGCCAGCGGGTACGCAACGCCGAACCGTACGCAGCACCGAACTCCGCCAGCGCATCGCCGACTTCCTCCAATTCATCCAGCTCGCCGCCGGCCTGCTTCCACTCCTGCAAACAACGCAGCAACGCCAGATCGCCGAGACGATGCAGCATCCCGGCGCAATAGCAGCGTTCCTGATCCAGATCGAGCAGACGCGCCAGGGTGCGCGCGTATTCGGCGGTGTGCAACGACAGGCCCCAATAGCGCTCGGCGTAGTCGGCCAGACACGGATCGCTGAGTCGTGCACTGCGCTTGAGCGCCAGGCCAAGAATCAGGTTCATGCTTTGCCCGGTGCCCAGTCGATGCAGCGCCTGGGCCAGGGTCTGCACCGCCGCGCCGTGGTGCTGAGCGGCGCTGTTGGCCGCTGCGATCAACACCGCAGTGATCTGCGGGTCGGTGCGGATTTCCTCTTCCAGCAGTTTCAAGTCCAGCCCGTTGGGGTGGAGGCTGCGTTTGACCGCCACTTGCACGTCGGTCATCAACGGCGCGCCGTCGGCCTGCTCGCGGCGGCGCTCGAGAAACACCGACAGGGTCATGCCCGGCGCCAGTGCGGGCACTTCGCAGAATACTTCCTGACCGGCATTGAGCAGCAGCCCCTGCAAACGCTCGGTCAGGCTTTCCATGTTCAGAGGTTTGGCCAGATAGGCCGTGGGGGCCAGCGGCAAGGCTTCGCGCACGCTGGCGCTGTCGTTGCGGCTGCTCATCAGAATGAACGGCAACGGCGGATTGCGTTTGCGCTGGCGGACGCTGCGCAACACGTTCAAACCGTCGACGCCGGGCAACTCCCAGTCGACGATCGCCAGGTCATAGGGCACTTCGCCGAGCAGAGACATCGCCTCCTGGCCATCGGCGCACAGATCCAGCCGCGCATCGCAGCGCACGTTGAGCAAAACCTGTTTGAGCAGGTCACGAGACCAAGGGTCGGCCTCGGCAATCAGGACTCGGGGTACAGCGGGTAATTCGACGGCAGTCATGCTCGCCCTCCCTAGCAATGCTTGAACCTTAGCCAATGCTGGCGATTCGATACAGCTCGAATACGGGGTATGTGTTTCAGCAAGCGTAAAAAAACCCGCCGAAGCGGGTTTTTTGTCGATCCGATCACACAGTGCCCGGCATTACAGCTCCGAGAAGCACTCTTCGATGATCGCCAGACCTTTGTCCAGTTGCTCGTCCGGCGAGGTCAGCGGAACCAGGACGCGCAGAACGTTGCCGTAGGTGCCGCAGGACAGCAGGATCAGGCCCTTGTCGCGTGCCTTGGCCACCACCGCTGCCACGGCAGTCGGGTTTGGCTTGTGGCTGTCGCCGTTTTCGAACAGCTCGACCGCGATCATCGCGCCCAGGGCACGGACTTCGCCGATCACCGGGTACTTGGCCTGGATGGCCTTCAGGCCGGTAACCAGACGCTCGCCGACAGCCTTGCAGCGATCCAGCAGTTTTTCTTCTTCGAACACTTCCATCACGGCCAGGGCCGCGGCGCAAGCGATCGGGCTACCGGCGTAGGTGCCGCCCAGGCCGCCTGGAGCGATGGCGTCCATGTACTCGGCCTTGCCGCACACACCGGCCAGCGGGAAGCCACCAGCGATGGATTTGGCGAAGGTGGTCAGGTCGGCGGCAACGCCCATCTGTTCCATGGCGAAGAAGGTGCCGGTACGGCCAGCGCCGGTCTGCACTTCGTCAGCGATCAGCAGGATGCCGTGCTGGTCGCACAGGGCACGCAGACGCTTCATGAATTCTTTCGGCGCGACGTAGAAACCACCTTCACCCTGTACAGGTTCGATGATGATCGCGGCGATGTCTTTCGGCTCGGCGTCGTTCTTGAAGATGCGCTCGATGGAAGCGATCGAGTCATCGATGCTCACGCCGTGCAGCTCGTTCGGGTACAGCGCGCGGAAGATGCCGCCTGGCATCAGGCCCATGCCGGCCGAGTAAGGCACGACTTTACCGGTCAGGCCCAGGGTCATCATGGTGCGACCGTGATAAGCGCCGGTGAAAGCGATCACGCCGGCACGGCCAGTAGCAGCACGGGCGATCTTCACGGCGTTTTCAACGGCTTCGGAACCGGTGGTCACCAGCAGGGTTTTCTTGGCGAAGTCGCCCGGTACGCGAGCGTTGATTTTCTCGCACAGCTCAACGTACGGCTCGTAGGCCAGAACCTGGAAGCAGGTGTGGGTCAGCTTGTTCAGCTGTTCGGTCACGGCGGCGATGATTTTCGGGTGCACGTGGCCGGTGTTCAGCACGGCGATACCGCCGGCGAAGTCGATGAATTCACGACCTTCAACGTCGGTCACGGTCGCGTTCTTCGCGGACTCGGCGAAGATCGGGTGAATCTGGCCAACACCACGTGGAACAGCAGCGGTACGGCGGGCCATCAAGTCAGCGTTAGTCTTGCTCATTACAGTCCTCATTCACCGCTCATCGGGCGGCGTGGTTCAAGGATTAAGCGGGAGGAATCGGCGGTGGCAGCATGCGATGATCGACTGCCACGGCGTTCCCGGCCGCAGAGAAAATTCCGGTTTGAAACGACGCAAAGGGACAGCGCTCTCGTGCCCTTTGCGTTTACAGCGATCTTCTACCGAGGCTTAGATGCCCAGGCAGAGGTATTTGATTTCCAGGTAATCTTCAATGCCGTACTTGGAGCCTTCACGGCCCAGGCCCGAAGCCTTGATGCCGCCGAATGGCGCGACTTCGTTGGAGATCAGCCCGGTGTTGACGCCGACCATGCCGTATTCCAGGGCTTCAGCCACACGGAACACACGGCCCAGGTCACGAGCGTAGAAGTACGAAGCCAGACCGAACTCGGTGTCGTTCGACATCGCGATCACTTCGGCTTCGTCTTTGAAGCGGAACAACGGCGCCAGCGGACCGAAGGTTTCTTCCTTGGCCACTGCAGCATTTTTCGGCACGTTGGTCAGGATGGTCGGCTCGAAGAAGTTGCCTTCCATCTGCTTGCCGCCGGCCAGCACGGTGGCGCCTTTGGCCACGGCGTCAGCGATGTGCTCTTGCACCTTGGCTACAGCTTTCTCGTCGATCAGCGGACCGGTGGTGGTGCCATCTTCCAGACCGTTACCGATCTTCAGCTTGGCGACCGCTGCTTTCAGCTTCTCGGCAAACGCGTCGTAGACCGAATCCTGAATGTACAGACGGTTGGCGCAGACGCAGGTCTGGCCGTTGTTGCGGTACTTGGAAATGATCGCGCCTTCGACGGCCTTATCCAGATCCGCGTCGTCGAACACGATGAACGGCGCGTTGCCGCCCAGTTCCAGGGAAACTTTCTTGATGTCCTTGGCGCATTCCGACATCAGCTGACGACCGATTTCAGTCGAGCCGGTGAAGGACAGTTTGCGCACGATCGGGTTGCTGGTCAGCTCGCTGCCGATGTCGCCGGCGCTGCCGGACACCACGCTGAACACACCTTTAGGGATGCCGGCGCGCTGGGCCAGTTCGGCCAGGGCGAAAGCGGAGAACGGGGTTTGCGAAGCCGGCTTGAGCACCATGGTGCAACCGGCAGCCAGGGCCGGGCCCGCTTTACGGGTAATCATCGCCGCCGGGAAGTTCCACGGGGTGATGGCGGCGGTCACGCCGATCGGCTGCTTGATCACGATCAGGCGCTTGTCAGGCTGGTGGCCCGGAATCACGTCACCGTAGATGCGCTTGGCTTCTTCGGCGAACCACTCGATGAACGAAGCGGCGTAAACGATTTCGCCCTTGGCTTCGGCCAGTGGCTTGCCCTGCTCGAGGGTCATCAGGCGAGCCAGGTCTTCCTGGTTCTCGATGATCAGCTCGAACCAGCGACGCAGCTTGCCTGCACGCTCCTTGGCGGTCAGTGCACGCCAGGCCGGCAGCGCTTTGTCAGCGGCCTCAATCGCACGGCGGGTTTCGGCAGCGCCCATCTTCGGCACGGTGCCGAGGATTTCGCCGGTGGCCGGGTTGTTGACCTTGATCGTCTGACCGTTGTCCGCGTCGACCCAAGCGCCATCGATGAAGGCTTGCTGGCGGAACAACTGGGTGTCTTTAAGCTGCATGTCGGCTTTCCTTAACAGCACCGCGGCCAGCGCGGAGCAAAATTATGATTGTAGAAAGGCGCCTCGCAAGGCTGCCGTCAGGGAAATCATTCACCGGGCTCAAGCACCTGAATAGTGCACGGTTGCAAACACGTGCGGCTCGGCACCCGATCAAAGAGCGTTTGAAATCTCAAACGGATCCTAGGATCAAAGGGGGTAAAGGACAATAGGTCGTTCGAAAAAAAGAACAAAAACGCCGCTTTTGCCGGACTTTTCAGATCAACGAGCAACAAGCCTGCGCCGCAACGAAACCTTAGTTCAGTCCCGCCAAAGCGCCAAGCGAGCCTTTTGCAGGACGTTACAGCTTTATGGAATGCAGCGTTTTCCACCGACACGCGCACTGACAATAAGCGCCAAAACCCGGCATGGACGCCCCGAGCCGACCTAGGTATGATGTCGCCCGCTGCACCAGTAGCTCAGCTGGATAGAGTACTGCCCTCCGAAGGCAGGGGTCGTGGGTTCGAATCCCGCCTGGTGCGCCATGAACAGAAACGAAAAAGCCTCAGGCCGAAAGGTCTGAGGCTTTTTTGTGCCTGCTGGTTGGCGGCTCACTCCGTCGTCCAGTCAAACTCGTCATATTCATCATCGTCTTCGTCGTCCTCGATCCACTCATCATCAAGAACGTCTTCCTGCAGATCTTCTTCTGCCTGCTTGGCCAGAAGAAACTCCTTGCGACTCTCCGTCACGGCTCGCCGCAGTTCCTCACCCTTCACCGGGCAGTTGAGCATTTGGGCGATGCGGTCGATTTTTTGGGCCACGGCATCCTCCAGCGCATCGGCAATGCCCCGATAGTGCGCGTTTTTGCGGGGCAATGCCAAATGGCTGGACGATCAACCGGTCAGTTCTGGCGGATTTGTTCGAGGCGCAGGTCCAGATTCACGCTCGGGTAACGCTTGTGCAGATTGTTGTACAGGGTATCGGCCGCTTGTGATTGACCGGATTCGCGCAGGCGCAGGACTTCGCGCAGTTGCTCGTCGAGCCCATTGGCCGGGGCGGCGGCGCGCTTGCTGGCTTTGGCTTCGTCAGCCCTGTCGGCGCTGACCGATTCGCTTTGCATCGGCGCGGCCATTTCTGCCATCGGTGCGGGTGCAGGTGCGGATAACGCGCCCGCAGGGGCTGACAATCTTCGGGATTCAACAGCTTCCTTTCGGGCCAGTGGAGCAGCAGGTTTTGTGGCAGGAGCGAAATCGTAATGAGCCACAGGCTCCGGGGCGCGCTGCACCAGCGACAGCATCAGTGCGATGCCGACCAGACTGGCGAAAGCCACCTGATAGCGCGGTCTCTGGCAGGCCTTTATCCAGCGCTGCCACAGGCTCGGTTTCGGTGCCGGGGTCTGGCGATGTGCGGCATTGAGAATCAGTGCGTCGAGCTTCGCCGGCGGCTCGCCGTGCTGTTGCTCACGATAATGCTTGAGCAGTTGCTCTTCGGGTGTCTGGCGGGTGTCCGTCATGTCAGTACCTCCTCGGCCAGCAGCCGACGCAGTTTTTGCTGGGCGTAGCGCAAGCGGCTCTTGACGGTTTCCAGCGGTGTTTCGGTGAGGCTGGCGATCTGCGCCAGGTCGAGGTCGCCGTGGGCGCGCAGCAGGAACACTTCGCGCTGGTCGGCAGGTAGGGTTTGCAGCGCGCTATCCAGGCGCAGGCTGTCGCGGCTGAGGCTCAGCAGTTGTTCGGGGTCGCTCGCATCGTCACTGACCGCATGGGTCTGCTCGTCGTAGCTGTCATGCAACGGCTGATGGGCGCCATGCTTGCGCCAGTGATCGATCAGCCGATTGCGGGCAATCTGGAACAACCAGGTACGAAAAGTCGCCCGACCTTGTGGCCGACTGGCGCTGCGGATCAGGCTCAGCCAGGTTTCCTGATACACCTCTTCGGCCAGCTCCGGCTTACCACTCAACCCGAGCAGAAACCGGTACAGGCTCTGGCGGTGGCGGGCGTACAAGATCTCGAACGCCTTGCCGTCGCCCTCGCGATAACGGGCCAGCAGCGATTCGTCGCTGCTGGCCTCAAGGCTGTCGGCGCTGGCAAACAGCTGACTGATAAACCCCTTCAGGCGACTCACTATTCAACCCGTCGCTCGGTCGGCATCGTGTTGGAGGCGGTCGAAGTCCGCAGGCTCTGGGCCAGTTCCACCAGTTGCACGAGCTCGTTGCGCAGACCGAAGCGATCATCACCACGGGCACCTCGGGCCAGCGCTTCGGTGTCCTTGAGGCTGAAATCACCGGTGTAGCGGCCGTCCTTGAGTTGCTGGGAAAACGCAGCGACGGCGGCAGCAAAGCGCAGGTCTTCACTGGCAGGCGCAACCTGACTGGCAATCGGCCGCTCGATCAGCAGACTTTTCCCACCTTCAGGCTTTTGATATCGCACACGCAGCATTGCCAGTTCTCCTTTCTTCTCGGAAACCACTGCATCGTTTTTTCCGTAGCGCAGCGGCTCCAGCCAGCCCTTCTCGCCGGCCGGAACAATTTCATACAGCGCCGTCACCGTATGGCCTGCACCGACTTCACCGGCATCGACCTTGTCATTACTGAAATCCTCACGCTTGAGCGCGCGATTTTCGTAGCCGAGCAGCCGGTATTCGCTGACCTGCGCCGGGTTGAATTCCACCTGCAACTTGACGTTTTTCGCCACCACGGCGAGGGTCGAACCCAACTGATCCACCAAGACCTTGCGCGCTTCACGCAGATTGTCGATGTAGGCGTAGTTGCCGTCACCGGCGTCCGCCAGTTGTTCCATCAGATGTTCATTGTAGTTATCCACACCGAAACCCAGGGTGGTCAGGGAAATCCCGGTCTTGCGTTTATCCACAGCCATTTGCTTGAGGCTGTCGAAGTCGCTGACGCCGACGTTGAAGTCACCGTCGGTGGCCAGCAGGATGCGGTTGATGCCTTTGGGGATGAAGGCTTGTTGCGCCATTTGGTAAGCCAGTTCGATGCCGGAGGCGCCTGCGGTCGAGCCTCCCGCCGTCAACTGCTCGATGGCTGTGCGAATTTTCGCTTTTTCCCGTCCGGACGTTGGCTCCAGCACCACTCGGGATTCACCGGCATACACCACCAGCGAAACGCGATCCTGCTCTCGCAGTTGATCGACCAGCAGCTTCAGGGTGCTTTTGACCAGCGGCAGCCCTTCGGGGCGGTCCATCGAGCCGGACACATCCACCAGAAACACCAGGTTGGCCGGGGCCAGTTCCGCTACTGAACGGTCGGACGCCTTGATGCCGATGCGCAGCAACCGGGTGTGCGGGTTCCAGGGCGAGGCGGCCAGTTCAGTGGTCACGCCGAACGGTGATCCATCAGTGGGCAATGCATAGTCATAGGGAAAGTAATTGACCATCTCCTCCAGCCGCACCGCGCCTTCCGGCGGCAGACGACCCTGATTCAGCAGACGGCGGACGTTGGCGTAGGCGCCGGTATCCACATCGGCACTGAAGGTCGAGACGGGCGTTTCGGCAACGCTGTGAATCGGGTTATCGGCCAGGGTTTCGTATTGCTCGCGCGGCTCGGCGCGATAGCCCTGTGGATAACTTTCCCCGGCGGGCATCGGTGCAAAACTGGCCGTCGGTGCCGCCAATGCACTGCGCTTGGCCAACGCGTGATCGGCCATGACCCTCTCTTGTTGCGCTACGGGTTTTGAGGAGGGCTGTGCCGGTGACCGCACGGCGGCGGATTCCGGGCTGGAAGAGATGCCACAACCGGCGATAGCCAACAGCACACCGGCAGCCAGGGGTCGCAGAAGCGTCGATGGAAGAGACATGGGGGCTGACCTCGAGGAAGAATTGATCCATTCAACCTCTGAGACGGACAGCCCTTTCAGTTCGGGTTAAACGCCGCCGAAATTATTTTCAGCGGTGATAACGCCGCACTGCACTGCTGTTGCGCAGCACATGGCCTTTGATTTTTTCCAGAAGTTGGGCGCGGGTCAGGCCGGCCGGCAAGGCGTCGGGGGCCAGGTCCAGGGCGTAGATCTGGATGATGTAGTGGTGCGCGCTGTCGCCGGTTGGCGGGCACGGGCCGACATAAGTGGTCGTGCCTTTGCTGTTGGTGCCGCCCAGGCCTTCGAAGGTCGGTTTGGTGCCGCTGCCGGCCGGGATCTGTCGGGTTGTGGCCTTGATGCCGTAATGAACCCAGTGATCGACGCCCAGGCCTTTCTGGCCGTCCGGATCGTGCATAACGATGGCGTAGCTCTGGGTGGCGGCCGGGCCGGCGTTCCAGCTCAGCGCCGGGGACAGGTTCTTGCCGCCGCAACCGGCGGCGTCACTGGCCGCCGCCGCAGTGAACAGACGGTTGTCCGAAACACCGGGAATGCTGAGGGTGAAACGCTCCTGGGCCTGCGCCGGAAACTGCACGCAAAGGGCGACGGCAACGGCCGCCAGCCAAGGGTTGAGAGAGGTCAATCGGGTCATTCCGGGAGCACCTTGTGCAGTTGGGCCGTCTTCGGCCTGCAGACTATAGCTGTACCGTTCGTGCCGTGGCAGTGGCAAATGACGCCCATTGGTATCACCGCGCTTACAGACGGTTCGTCGGCTCACGGTTATCGTCGTCCTCGGCATGCAGAAAAATCACCCGCGGATGCTCCAGCGGCGCCAGGGGTGGCGGCAGCTCAGCCGGTTCCACCGGCCACAGGTGCGGCACCACGTGGCTGACATCACCGTCCTGATTGTTGTGGATGGTGATGACGCCCGGGCTGCGCAGCTTCTGCAGGCGGTCATCGCACAGCTTGAAGCTTTTGCTCAGGCCATCATCGTCGACCACCGGGGCGGCCAGACGACGCTGGGCGAAACTGCGGCTCTTGCGCTGTTGATAACGGGCCCAGGAAATCAGGATCACGGCATTGACCAGCGCCACCCACAGGTAAACCTGCAAGGTCCCCAGCGCTTCGAACGCCGAGTTGTCGATACGCGGCCCGCCGGCATGGGTTTCAATCAGCGGCCACAGCCCGCGCACCAGCAGATACAGCAGGCCGACCCAGGCCAGCACCGTGAGGATCACGTCGATCACCACCAGGAATGGCCGCTGGCGGGTCCGGATGATTTTCATTTGATGACCTCCTCTTCGTCGTCGCTCGCCGGTTTGATGCCCCGGTCCGGGCTGACCCAGCGCGCACGCTTCTGATGCTGGCCGAACAGCACCTTCGGAAAGCTGACCAGCGTGGTCAGCAGACTGATGAACCAGAACACCAACGGATACCAGACCACCCAGAACATGGTTCTGCCCAGACCCGGCTCATAGCGTCGGTCGATGATGATGCTGACCGCGAACTGCACCAGGCAGACAAACGCCAGCAACAGTCCGGTAAAGGCCGGCGGCATCAGGTGATGCACGGCAATGGCTTCGGGCATGACCATGAACTTGCCCATCCCCCAGAAGATCACCGACAGCAGGAAGGTGAACGCCCAACCGGTCGACAGGCAGTATTCGAACAGCAGCGGCCACAGATAACGGTGACGGTACTGCCAGATCCCGCGAATGTTCTTGAACAGCACTTCGGCGCCGCCCTGGGCCCAGCGCAAACGCTGCTTCCACAGGCCACGCAGGGTTTCCGGCATCAGGATCCAGCACAGGGCGCGGGGCTCGTAGAAGATGCTCCAGTGGTCCAGTTGCAGCTTCCAGCTGATGTCGATGTCTTCGGTGATCATGTCCGGGCTCCAGTAGCCGACCCGGTTCAGCGCCGTGCGACGGAACGCGACGATCACACCGGACACAGTGAAGATCCGCCCGAAAACCCGCTGGGTACGTTTGATCAGCCCGATGATCGAAGAAAACTCGCCGACCTGGACCCGCCCGACCAGTGTCGAACGCGTGCGAATCCGCGGGTTGCCGGTCACCGCGCCAAGCCGCGCATTGTCGAGCATCGGTGCCACGAGATAAGCGGCGGTGTTCGGCGCCAGCAGCGCGTCACCGTCGATGCACACCAGATATTCACTGCGCGCCGCAATGGCGCCCATGCGCAGGGCCACGGCCTTGCCCTGGTTTTCCGCCAGGTGCAGCACCCGCAGCCGTGGGTCTTCCTTGGCCAGCGCATCCAGTACTTGCGCGGTGTTGTCCTTGGAACCGTCGTTGATCGCGATGACTTCGATGTTCGGGTAATGCTGGGCCAGCGCCGCGTGAATGGTGTCGGCGGCGTTATCGCCTTCGTTGTAGCAAGGGATCAGGATCGAAATCAGCGGTTCGCCTTCCAGCGGTGGCGGCAGCGTGTCGTCTTTCCACGGCCAGTGCCGCTCCCAGTGCAGCCAGAAATACAGGCCGCCGGAAATCCACAACCCGGACATGAACAGCGGGTAGAAGAACACGAAGTCCATCAGGAATTGCCCGGTGACCAGGAAGATCAGCCCCAGCGGGACGCCAAGGACGATCGCCAGAACAAGCAGGGCCAGCAGTCTATCCAGCATGTCATGGATTCCATTTGTTGGAGAGCGCTGGCCGCACCGTTTTCAGGTCCGGCAGGTTCTCGAGGAAGTTGTCCGGGTAGTAGCCGAAACTCGTCGCGCCCTGACGCTTGAGGCGGCCCATCCAGTCGGCCAGTTGTGCACCTTCGATGTCGGCCTGGTCCTTTTTCGTCCAGTCCCGGGCCTGCAATTCGAATACCGTGCGATCCAGCGCTCCGGGGCGCTGTTTGATCTTCGCCACCAGTTCTTCCAGCCACGGGCCGGATTGCGCATGGGTCTGTTTTTCCATGAGCGGCATGGCCATCGGCGCTGTCCAGTCGTAGCTCACGAGGAAGTCGTCGAGGTTCTGCGCGAACCACGCTTCGCTCTCGGGGTTGAGAATCGGCTCGGCAAAGATGTTGCGCGCAGTCAGCACCTGCGGGCCACGGATCGCCCGGACCTTGGCGGTCAGTTCGTTGGTGAAGTCGATCAGGTAACGGCTCTTGAACCGGGTCCAGCGCTGCATGGCCGCCGGATCGTCACGCAGGGCGGCAATCGAGCCCGGCAGGCCGTGGGCAACATAGGCCTTCAATGCTTCGGGGCTGGCATCTTCGAAGTCCGACAGCACGGCGTCATCGTGGTAGAGGATGCCGTCGACCGAGGTCAGGCGCGCCACGTCTTCGTAGATCTCACCGATGAGCCTCCGCACTTCGGGGTCGAACGGCGACAGTCGCTTGTACTGATCCGGGTCGACCGACGTGGTGCCGGTCTTCGGATCCCAGCGCGTGACACGCGGCAGTTTCGAATCCAGCGCAAAGCTCAGCACCGGCATCCAGGCGAACACTTTCACGTGGGCCCGGGTGCGCAGTTGCCAGGCGACACGGTCGAAAATATCGGCACGCACCGGCAAGTGGCGGTTGGGGAAGTACAGCGAATGCACCAGGCCATCGCCTTTCGGATCGGCGAAGGCTTGCAGGAACACGGTGTTGGCGCCCATGTCGGCCATGCGCTGGATCAGCTTGCCGAGGTTCACTTCCTGCTGCGCCGGATCCGGGTCGTAGACGTTGTCCAGGTCGACGTGCACCACACGCATGGCGAAATCCGACTGCACCGCGACGATGCTGTTGGCGAAGTGCTCGCCATCCGGGTCGGACGCAACGAGGAATCGCGGGCTGCTCATCAGGTTGTCGAGGGCATCGAGACCGTCGTCGAGGGTCAGGGCCATTTCGTAGCCCTGCTCACTCACCACAGTCAGCGAAGTGCCGTCCGCCGTGCCGTAAGGCCAGACCCAGACCCGTGGCTTCTTGCCGGTGGCCTTGCGGATTTTTTCCGAGATGGTGGCCACGTCGGTGCGGATCCGCGCCTGGAAATCCGCCTCGGATTCATAGCGCTTGGTCACCGGATCGTAACGCCGGGTCGCGGCCGCCGGCTGCATATTGCCTTGCGGGTTGGCGAGGATGCCTTTGTGGCTGGCGTCGGTGTGGGCGGCGATTTCCACCAGGCCGGATTGCGAGATTTCGCGCACCTGATCCCAGGTCAGGAAGTCGGAACGCGGGCGCATGGCGCCGGCAAAATCCACTGGCTGATTCAGCGGAGTGTCGATCCAGACGCCCACCGGTGCCAGCAGCGCATGCCAGTTATAGGCGCGCAGCACCGGCATCACACGGGTGTAGAAACTCGCATAACCATCGTCGAAGCTGAGCAGGATCGCTTTGGGCGGCAGTTCCGGCCCGCCCTTGCGCGCGGCCATGATCTGATCGACCGTCACCGGCTTGTAGTTGTTTTCCCGCAGCCAGGCCAGTTGCTCGATCATGCGCTCGGTGCGCACCGCCACCACGGCCTGATCGGGATCACGGTCTTCGATATCGTGGTAGGCAATGCCCAGCACGTGGTTTTTCGGCCATGGCTTTTCATTGGCCGCCAGCGGACGCTCGGACGGCGGCGCGAAGGCCGGGGCTTGCTGGGCGCAGGCGCTGACCAGCAGCACTCCCAGCAGAAGGATGAAACGCGAAATCAAAGGCATCTTCAAACTCTTCTAGAAGCGGAAAGTGAGGTCGACGAGCAGACGCAGATCGGTTTCCCGATCACCGTCGTAGGGCCGGTTGATCACACTGAACAAGCCGCCCACCTCGAATACGTCGTTCCAGGCATAACGCTGGCCGTAGCCGAGCATCGCCATGCCGCCGGTGCCGTGATCACGCTGGCTGTACGTACCCGCACCGGCCTGGAACTGCTGGCTCCAGGAGGTTTCGTAGCGGTGGTAAAGCACGTGGTTGACGTTGACCGTCGGCATCACGCTGAAGTCCGCCTTCGGGTTGTAGTAAGGCACGTCTTCGGAATTCGAGTTGTGGCTGGTGCTGACCTCCAGACCGGCATCGACCTGCACATGAGTGGTGCTGTAGACGCCCTCGCGCCCGGTCAACAAGGCTTCGACGCGGTTGTTGCCGTCACTGAAATGCGAGGGGCTGACCGACAGTTTCCACTCGCGGCTTTCGTTGGCGCGCCAGCGAATGAAACCGCTGCCGCCGTTGGCCTTGATGTTGCTGTTCAACGCGCGCAGCGGGGTGTCCGCCGACAGGTATTCAAGACTGCCGCCGTACTGCCAGTTGTCGTTGATATCCCGGGCAATCGCCAGACGGGCGCCCTGCTTGTCGCCATAACCGTAGGAATGGTTGGAGACTTCCGCTTCGAGGGTCATGTCGCGAGTACGACGCTCCAGACCGACACGTTGGAAGCGGTGATTGCCGGTACCCTCGGCGAAGTCGCCAGTGGCGTAACCGATCCCCGCGAACACGCGCCAGTCCTCATCAATCGGCGGGCTGTACAGCGTGCTCTGGATGCCGAAGTCCCGGCTGCCGCTGACCGCGCCGGCATTGCCGCCGCTGCCGCCATTGGCCTTGCCGCCGTAGGCTTCGACGCGCAGCTCGGACATGTCATGCACTTCACGCTCGCGGGCGGCGCGCTGCACCTGGCGGTTGTCCGGGAAACGCTCGACGACATCGTCAGTCAGGGCATCCATCTGCCGCCATTCCTGAAGCGTCATGGCGGTGCGGGCCTGAGCGACTTCCAGGCCCATGTCCCGGGGCACCATGCTCTCGACTTCCTTGAGCTGGCTTTCGGCGCGACGGGGCCATTGGCGGGCCAGATACAGATCGGCCTGGGACAGGCGCAAGCCGATATTGCCCGGCGCCTGATCGACCAGCGTCTGCAAGCGATCCTCGCCATGGGGCAGGTCCGCGCCGTAGGTGCCGGCGGCCTGGGCCGACAGCAATTGGGCGTCCATCCAGTCGTCGCTGGGGTTGCCGATCGGCAGGCCCTTGAGTTCGACGCGTGGTTTCTCGTTTTTGGCCAGGTCTTCGGCGACCTTGCGTGCCTCTTCCGCCCGGTCGCTTTCCAGCAACGAGTAATACAGCGCGGTAGTGTCTTCGAGGCGATCACCGGCATCGGCGTCCGGTGCCGAGAGCACTTGGCGATACAGGTCGGTGGAAACTTCCGGTTGCCGCTGATCCAGATAGGACGCGGCCACCCAGCGCAGGGCGTAGGTCGGAATCTTCACGCCTTCCGCTTGCAGCTTCTGATATTCGGTAATCACGTCGGCAGTGCGCGCCCGGGCCTTGAGGGCGCCCATGCGGTCGATGCGCCAGCGGGTCACGTCATCGTGGGCGCTGGCGTCAGGAGTCCAGGTGGCGAGCAGCTTGTCGTAGTCGGCCAGCGCACGGTCGGCGATCACGTAGCGTTCTTTTTCGCTGCGGGTGGCAAATTCGGCGAGACGCACGCGTTCTGCGGCCAGGTCGCCTTCGAGGCGGCGCAGGGTCACCGGATCGATCAGCCCCGGCCGCTGATTGGCCAGGCGCAGTGCAGGCTCGGGGAGGCGGGCCTTTTGCAGGGCCACCACGTATTCACGGGCGACTTCCGGTTTGCTGCCGGCACGAGTGAAGGCTTGATCGTATTCGAACAGTGCGTCGTATTGTTTGCCGGCACGGGTCAGGGCATAGCCCAGTGCGAGACGGCGGGAAGGATCGTCAGGCTTGGCGGCAACCAACGCTTTGGCGCGGGCCACGGCTTCATCAGGTTTGCCGGAATCAGCCTGAGTGAGCGCCAGACCCAGTTGCAGGTCGGCATTGTTCGGCTCCAGCGCCAGGGCCTTGTTGTAGACCTCGGTGGCCTGATCCCAGCGCTTGAGATTGCGATAGGCCCGGGCGGTGGCGGTCAGGGCCTGGATCGGCAATGCGCGACCGCGCCCCTGAGTCTCGTAGACCTGCACCACTTCGGCGTCGAGCCCGGCCCAACTGGCGATTTGCAGGTGATCGCTGATCTGCCCGGTGGAGGCTTGGGCCGGCGGCACCTGACGCAAAGCGGTCAGCGCAGGCGTGTAATGCCCTGCCCGGGCATCGAGCACCATTTGATCGTAGGCCGTATCGGCCAGCGCGAGCGTCGGCCAGAGCAACTGGCTGCACAGCGCGACTCGAAACAAAGGGCGTAAACCACGATGTAATACGGGAACATCAGTACGCGGCATTCGTCAGCATCCTTACATGGCCAGCCGGGTTGCAATGCCCCCCCTTGCCCGATTCGTGACGGAGGCCAAGTCGGATTCACTCGGCCAAGCTAATCCAAGCAGTCTTGCACGCAAGCGTAGACCAATATTCAGAACACAATATTTGTTCAGATTCGTGACCGAAAACGCGGGGGCTCGCCGCAAACGCAGATTCCAGACAGCAAAACGCCCGACGTTTGCGGAAGGCAAGGCCGGGCGCTGCGGTGTTGCGCGGGGTTTTACTGTTCCTGGCTGACGCTGACGCCGGCAAATTTGCTCATCAGGAATCCGACGAATTGCTCGACGGTCATCTTCTGACCGTTGAACTCCACCTGATTGGCGGCGTAATGCAATTTGGTCGTCACATTGGTGCCGTCCAGCGTTGCCAGCTGCGAACCGACGGCCATGCCGGAGAACATGTCGGCGGCGGCGCTGGCCTGGTCAACGATGGCTTTGGCGTCGGTCTGACCGTCGATCTGGGCCTGCACGCTGAGCAGATCCACCAGCATTGGCTTGGACACCTGCACATTGAGGTCCAGCAGGGCGATCAGCTGTTTGCCCAGTTGATCCGGCGGCAGGTCCATCGAGGCCGGTTTGGTCAGGTCGAGCACCAGATTGGCACGGCTTTCACCGTTGGCGGTTTTCAGCGACAGGTCTTCCAGCGCCAGTTGCGGGCCGGCGGCCAGCAGTTTCTGCATGTCAGCCTTGACCTGGGCGGACTCGGCTTCGGTCAGGTTCAGCTCGGGCGCCGGCAGGCCGGCGGCGGTGGCTTCAGCGGCAGCTTTTTCGTACGGCTGCAGCTTGGTCTGGTAGATCTGCATCAGCGACAGGGCCGACGGAATGTCGAGATTTTTCAGGCTCATGGCCAGGTTGGCCGAGCCGATTTTCTTGTCGTTGAGGGTCACTTCGCCGATTTTATAGTCGGCACGACCGGAGGCGTTGCTGCCGTTCTCTTCGGTGAGGTTCTTCATCTCGAAGTTCTTCACGCCCAGCACCAACTGCTTGGCGCCGAAAGTGGTCTTGCTGCCGGTCAGCTCGAGGGTGTTCTCGCCGGTGTAGTAGCCGTAGCTGCTCTTGTTCAGGTTGCTGGCCAGGGTCAGGCCGTTGAGTTCGATCTGCACCGGCGCCTGATCCTCGGCCACGGTGGTCAGGTGCAGGCTGTCCATGTAGCCGTTGGCCTTGACCTTCTGCGCCTGGGCGCTGGCGGAAATGTCCATGTTCAGACCGGAAAACTTCAGGCTCGACTTGTCATCCAGCGCGGTTTCCAGCGGCAGCAGTTCGATGTTGCCAGTGGTGGACTGGTCGTAGCCGATGTTGACCACACCCTTGAGTGGCGCAGCGCCCTTGGTGGCGGCGAACCATTTTTCGGTGACCGGGGTCTTTTCCAGCTCGTAGTGACTGGTGGCCATGACCGGCAGCCATTTCAGCGAGACCAGACGCGAGAACGGCAGCGGGCCGTGTTCGATGTGGTCGACGAACAGCAGCTCGACCGGCGCTTCGCCGAACATCTCGCCTTCACCCTTGAGGCGATAGTGCGCGGTGCTGCTGAAGGTGTGACGCTCCAGCGATACCAGCTCCAGCGACGCACTGCCGTTGGAACCGGCCATGGCGGTCTGCAGCTCTTTGTTGGCGTCGACGACGGCGTTGTTGAGCACGCCTTCAATCTTGGTGCCCGTATACCAGGCCCCGCCGACGCTGATGGCGCCGATGGCAACAACGATTCCGAGAAGCACGCCTGCTGATTTATTCATGAATGACCTGATCGATTTCCGTGGCTGAAGGTGTGGTCGTCTTCCGTGAACCCGTGACCGGGCCGTGGCTCGACTCCGCTGAATTTAGCGGTGGAGATTAGCACTGGCCGCGCGGGACGGCCCAATGTTTAAAGGTTAAAGAGTGTCCACGGGACATGGACAAACAAAAAGATCGCCGGGTTCGGCGATCTTTTCGGGATCAGGAATATTGGACCTCGATCTCATCGAGCTGATGATCGAAGCTTTTCAGCCTCGCGGTCCAGGTGTACACGAGCACCTCGAAATCCCGGTCGATCACCGCCCCGCCCGGCCCGTCGCCGCGCGGATCACAGAAATCCAGTTGATAACGCTCGCGGGCCATGGCCGTGGCCACATCGGACAGCTCACGGGCGTTGTTCAGCCAGTGCCAGCCGTCATCGGCGACCTGCCTGTCGAGTTCCAGGCATTGTTTTTTCAGGGCTTCGAGGCTTTTTTCCAGCGGGGTGCCGGTGAGTTCGCCCATGACCTCGGCGAAGGTGCGTCCGGGTTGCCAGTAGCTGCCCCAGAAGTAGCGGTCGAACACGGTTTCGACTTTGCGCAGCGCGACTTTGGTGTCCCAGATCAGCAGCAGGGTCTTGCTTTGCTCAAGCTGGCGTTTCTTGAGTCGTTGCACCTGCACCAGCGACCAGGCCACCACCACGATCGCCATCACCGCGATCAACGCGGTCGCGCTGTCGAGGAAGACCATCGCCTTGTCGATCTGATGGGCCAGCATGATGCCGTAGAAATAGGTGGCAGACAGCAGCACCAGTGCGACCAGGGCGCACCAGAAGCCGAGAGCGTAAGGGTTTTTCATTATTGGTTTCCCCTAGACCTGCGCTAGCAATGTGCACTGAAAAGGCGCCTTGCTCAGGGCGCCCCTCCAACACTTCAAAGCATAGCAACGGCCTCAGGGTTTGCTGGCGCTCGACGCTTGCGTTCGTCCGCTTTCCCAACCGCCGCCGAGGGCGAGGAACAAATCGATCTGGCTCATGGCAACCTGGGTGTTGGCGGCGGCCAGTTGCGCAGTGACATCGGTGTAGGTGCGAGTGGCTTGCAGGTCGGCAAGGAACGACTCGCGGCCCGCCTGGAAGAAGCGGTGAGTCTGGTCAGCCGCCAGCTTCGCCGACTGCTCGGCATCGGCCAGGGCATCGCGGCGTTGCAGCAGCGCGGTGTACTGGGCCAGACCGGTCTGGGTTTCGCGGATGGCGTTCAGCACCACGCCGTCGAAATGTGCCAAAGCGCCCTGGGTCGAGGCTTCAGCTTCGCGGATACGTGCCCGGGCGCCGTTGGTCGGCACCTTCCAGCTCAGCGACGGGCCAAAGCCCCAGCGGTTGGTCGACGGGTCGCCAAGGTCGGAGACAATGCCGACGGTGCCGATGGTCGCGCCGATGCTGATGTCCGGGTACAGCTCGCCGGTGGCGATGCCGATGCCGGCGGTTGCGGCGGCCAGGCGACGCTCGGCCTGGCGGATGTCAGGCCGACGCTTGAGCAGCGCAGCACCATCGCCGACCGGCACCAGTTGGGCGATTTTCGGCAATTCGGCGCAGGTTGCGGTGCCGGCCGGCAATTGATCGACCGGTTTGGCCAGCAGCATCGACAGACGGAACAACCCGGCCTGACGCGCCGCTTCGTAGCGCGGCAGATCGGCGCGCAAGGACTTGAATTGGGTCTGCGAACGGGTGACCTGGGTTTCGTCCCCGCGCCCGGCATCGCGCAGGCGCTGGATCAGCGTGGTGCTCTGGGATTGCAGGTCGAGGGAGTGCTGGGCGATTTCCCGTTCTTCGTTGGCCGCGCAGACCTGGGTGTAAGCCCGGACCACATCGGCGACCAGGGTGATGCGCGCGGTGTCGGCGGCGGCCTGGGTCGCGTCGGCGTTGGCTTTCGCTGCTTCGATCCCGCGCTGAAGGACGCCCCACAGGTCGAACTGGTAGGAGGCGCTGATACCGATGTCGGCGACGTTGGCCACCGGGACTTTCTCCGGCAGCAGGAACGCCTGACCAGCCTCCTGCAAGCGCTGGGCACCCATTTTCACGCCGCCGCTCCAGCCACCGGCTGCCTCGGCTTCATCGACCTGGGCACGGGCCCGCGACAGGTTCGCCGCCGCCACCCGCAGATCGGTGTTGGACGCCATGGCCTGCTGCACCAGTTGGTCCAGACGCGGATCGCGATACAACCGCCACCAGTCCGCCGGCACGGGAGTAGAAACCACAGGCTTGCCGGCCACCGCCAGATCGCCCTGAAAATCCTTGCGCTGAATCGCCGCATCACCCGGCAGTTGATAGTCCGGCCCGACCATCGAGCAGGCCGACAACATCACGCCCAGACCGGCGATCATCAGGGCCCTGCTCATTTCGCGGGCTCCTGCTGCTGATCGTCGATGATCGACACGGTGGCAGTACGCCCGGCGATCATGCGGAAGTCTTCCGGTACGTCGTCAAAGGCGATACGCACCGGAATCCGCTGGGCCAGACGCACCCAGCTGAAGGCCGGGTTGACGTTGGGCAACAGGTTGCTGCCGCTCGAACGGTCACGGTCTTCGATACCGGCGACGATGCTTTCGACATGCCCGCGCAAACGGGCTCGGTCGCCGATCACGCGGATATCCACCGACTGACCGATGTGGATGCCGTCGAGTTTGGTCTCTTCGAAATAGCCGTCAATGTGGAACGAGTTGCTGTCCACCACCGACAGCACCGGACGCCCGGCGGTGACGAACTCTTGCGCGCGCGGCGCACGGTCGTTGACGTAGCCGTCCACCGGGCTGCGGATCACCGAGCGGTCGAGGTTGAGCTGGGCGCTGTCCACCGTCACCAGCGCTTCGGCCAGTGCCGATTGCGCGCGAGCGACTTTCGACTGACTTTCTTCCAGCTGCTCGGCCGGCACCAGATTGCCCAGGCCACGGTTACGCTTGGCTTCACGCTGGGCCTGAGCCAGGGTTTCTTCGCGGTCGGCAACGGCTGCCTTGGCCTGACGCAACGCCAGTTTGAAACGGTCCTGATCGATGCTGAACAGCACCTGGCCGCGTTTCACCAACTGGTTGTCCTTGACCTCGACCTGCTGGATCAGCCCGGACACGTCCGGGGCGATCTGCACGATGTCGGCACGGATGTGGCCGTCGCGGGTCCAGGGCGCGAACATGTAATACATCACCATGCGCCAGACCACGACGACGGCGAAAGCCACGATCAGCAAGGTCAGCATCACGCGACCGATAGTCAAAAACGGTTTTTTCATGTCATCAGGTATCGACTGAGTGAGTCCACGCCGTACAGCATCACGGCGTAGAGGGCCACGTTGAACAATGCCCGGTGCCAGACCAGACGGTAGAAATGCAGGCGTGTGAGCACGCCGTGTACCAGCACGAACAGCACGTAAGTGATGCCCATCAGCACCAGCAGGGTCGGCAGGAAAATGCCGCTGATGTCCAGGTCACCGATCATAGGGGCGCTCCTTCGGGCAGCGGTTCTTCGGGCTCGGCACTGGAGACGAATTCGACGCCGGGCAACAGCGCCAGACGCAAACCGCTCAAGGCGTGCAACAGGTGTAGTCGGGTTTCTTCATCGCCGTGGCCGTTGAGTGCGCGGCGGGTGCGGTCCATGGTCATCAGCAAGGCGCTCGGCGCCGGCAAGCGTTCGCCGGCCTTGAGGCAGGCGCGGAAATACTCGCCGACCTCGGCCACCACTTGCTGCAACAACGCATTCGGCGCACCGGTCACGCGCGGGGTGTAGGCCAGCAGGTCGAGCAGGTTCAGCCCCACCCGCACTTCGCGCATGGCGATGCCGGTGTCCTGGCCGGTCAGCGCCAGACGCGGCAGGTGCTGCATCAAGCGGTCGAGCAACTGCACGCCCAGTTGCCGGTGCTCGGCGAGGTTCGCCGGTTCGGTCATGCTGACGATGTCTTTCCAGCTGAAACGGGTCAGGCGCTTGGCCGCCAGTTCGGCACCGAACGGCCGGGCAATCAGGGTCCAGATAAACGCGAACAACAACCCCAGCGGCCCCGCCAGGTTGGAGTTGGCGAACGCAAAGAAGTCAGCGTCGTAGGCGCCCTGGATGCTGATGAACGACGAGGTGTTGACCAGTGTCAGCAGCATGCCGAGGTAAAACCGTGGCTGCACCGTCAGGGTACCGACGCAGATGAACGGGATGGCAAACGCCAGCACCAGCATCGGGAAGTCGTGCAGGTTAGGCAGCACCAGAAACAGGTACAGACTGGCGAACAGCACCGACATCCCGGTCCAGAAAAAGAACCGGTAGATCTGCGGCGCCGGGTCGTCCATCGAGGCAAAGAAACTGCACGACACCGCCGCCAGAATCACCGCGCTGCCGCCGTCGGTCCAGCCCAGCAGAATCCACAGCGTCGAAGCGACGATGATCGCCAGAATGGTCGACGCCACCGAATACAGCATCAATCCACGGTCGAGGAACGGCGTCAGACGACCGAGGCGCCAGTGGCGGTAAACCGCGCGCCAGCTGTCCTGACGCTCGCACAGGATCGCGTCCTGCAGACTGCGGCAGTCCTGCCACAGATCGATGAATTCGCCGAGGCGGTACAACGCGTTGGAGAACAGCAACTGTTTGCGATCTTCCAGGGCTTCGGCGCTCGGTTGCAGGGCTTCGAGCTGATCCCGCAGGGCTTGCCAGCGGTCGAGATCGGCGTCTTTGTAGCCGAGCCATTCGCGGGTGGCGGTGAGCAGCGGCGCGAATTTTTCCACCAGTTCCGGCGTGCGCCGTTCGAGGGCGTAGAGCGAATCCTCCAGCGCATCGATAACCGGCAGCAGATGAATCATCCGCCCGCGCAATTCCTTGGTGTTGCGCACCGTCTGCGGCCGCGCGCCTTCGTGGGGCAACTGGCCGATCATCAATTCCAGGCTGTTGAAACTGCCGACCATGGCCATGCGCAGGGCGGTGACTTCTTCTGGGTTCACGTCGCGGCTGAGGAATTTCAGGCTGTAGGTCGTCGCATCGGCGAACCACTTGCCCACGGCATCGTTGAACACCGGCGCCAGGCGCCGAGGCCAGAACATCGCGCCGACCACGGCAGCGACCGCGATGCCGAGGAAGATCTCTTCAGTCCGTGCTTCCGCCACGTCCCACACGGCCAGCGGGTTATCCACCACCGGCAGGGCGATCAGCGGCAAGGTGTAGCCGGCGAGCATCAACGCATAGTTGTTGGCGGTGCGCAGATGCAGAGACAGGAACAGCAGAATCCCGGTCCACAACGCGATGACCACCACCAGCACATAGGGGCTCTGGACAAACATCGGCACGAACAGCACTGCCGCAGCGGCGCCGAGGAACGTACCGATCGCCCGATACAGCGCCTTGGAACTGGTCGGCCCAAGGAACGGGCTGGAAACGATGTACACCGTGGCCATCGCCCAGTAAGGACGCGGCATCTGCATCAACAAGGCGATGTACAGCGCGATCATCGAGGCCGCGAAAGTACGGATCCCGTAGAACCAGTCGCGAGCGGGAGGAATGCCGGAAAAAAAGCCGTTCACGGATGGGTCACCGCTGGCGGACTGGCCGCCTCGAAAGCCCTCAATACTCGAAGCGTAGCTTCCAGATCGCTCCGGTCGATGCCTTCGAGCACCTCATTGCGCAGACGCACCAGCTCGCCTTCCACCGCCTGCACCAGTTCACGGCCGGTGTCGGTCAGGCTCAGGCATTTTGCGCGGCGATCCTGCGGGTCTTCAGTGCGGCAAACGTAGCCGGCGTGGCACAACTGATCGAGCAGCCGCACCAGCGAAGGACTCTCGATCCCTGCCGCTTGCGCCACCTGCACCTGATGCACGCGCTCCCCCAGCCGCCCGATCATCAACAACGGGACGGCGCAGGCTTCGGAAATTCCATAGTTGACCAGCGTGGTCTGGCAGATCTTCCGCCAATGCCTGGCGGCCACCACCATGGCACTGCTGATGTTCATCTGGAGGGATTCGAGGTTGTTCGGCACGAAGGAATGCACACACTGTTAGTTTGCTAACTATCAATATGGCATTGGAGGGGAAATTCAGTCAAGTTTTGAAACAAAATGCTTTGAGCACAAGAAATGACCCTCGTTGAAACTGCGCCGACACCGACACCCGAGAGCACTGAACCATGACGATCAACTTCACGACCGAGAACCCGAATTCCGAAGAACATCCGATTGAACGTCTGCCCGATACATCTGCGTACGCGGCATTTTTAGAGCAAAAAGTCAGCATCGCCCGTGAGTCAATGGCCTCCGGAATCGGTTTATCCAATCTTGAGATTGAAGCGAAGTTCTCTTCCCTGAGAGCTATGACTGCCAAGGGATAGGTCCGATGATTACCCCGCCCGCCCCTTCCTCAACATCACATCCAGCTGATCCACCACCTCCGCCCAATCCGCATCATCGAGAATCTCGTCCCGCAAAAAATCCGCCTGGCTCTTGGTCCAGAAAAACGCATCGCACAGGTGCAGTTCGGGTTTGAGCGGGGAATGGGCGGCGATGAACTGGTCGATGCTGACCGGGTCGTTGGGCAGGCCGAGTTGTTTGAACAGGGACGGGAGGCTGTGTGTCGGATTTTCCATTGTTCTACTCCTTCGAAGACTCAGTGGATAAAAACATTTCGCGAGCAAGCCACATTCCCACAGATTCATTGCAGAACCTGTGGGAGCGAGCCTGCTCGCGATTGGCGTCGGCACAGACGCTGAAAAAACCTACTGACTCAACTCCCGCACCTGGGCATGGGGCACCATTTTCAGGAACTCGGGCATGCTCATGTGCAGCAGGTTGTTGTGGTTGCCGGCCTCCAGGTAAATATCTTTCTGCCGGGTCACCAGCGGGTCGATGACCATGTCCAGCCCGTAGGAATCGCCCAATGGCGGCACCGCGCCGCGTTCGCAGTCATCGAACAGGTGCGCCAGGGTGCTTTCGCGGGTGATCTGCCACTCGCCACTGGTGCGCACTTTGCTCAGGTCCAGATGGCGGCTGGCGGGCAGCACGGCCATCAGGTAATGCCCGTGGTGGTCGTCGAGGATCACCGATTTGGCCACCCGTTCCGCCGGAATTCCCGAGACCCGCGCCGTTTCCAGGCTGCTGCTCGAGTGCGGATGGGAGACGACGTCGTATTGGCATTGCGCCCGGGTCAGGCTGCTTTGCACTTTTCTTGCCATACGCATGATGCACCTCGGTGCCCGCCGGACGCTGCTCGGCGAGCGATGATGACCGTTGTTCCTGTTCTGGAAAGTCTAGTCGGACAAGCCGCGAATGAAGGTAAATCCGCCCACTGGCGACGCTGGATCTGATCAGAATTCCTCCGACCCCAGGCTCAACTAGACTGATAAGAGAACCCCATGACTCTCCCGGAGGGTCACGTGAACATCCGTCGCTGTGCGTTTGTCCTGTTGATGCTGCTGAGCGGATCGTCCCTGGCTGCGGACATCCCGTTGCACGCCATCGATCCCGTCGGCCTGTGGCTGATTACCCTGGGCATCGCCTTCCTGATCGCCGAAGCCGCGCTGCCCAATTACGGCGTGATTGGCCTGGGCGGCATCGTCATGTTCGTGATCGGCGCGCTGATCCTGAGCAACGCCGAGCTGCCCGTGCCGATGATGATCGGCCTCGGGCTGGTCAGCGCGCTGCTGCTGATCGCGTTGCTGGTTCGTGCCCTGAAGACCCGGCCGCGACACCCGGTCAGCGGCGACGCCGGCCTGGTCGGCAGCGTGACGGCCGTGACCGTCGTAGAGTCGCCGGACACCCGCAATGGCTGGGTGCAATTGCAAGGAGAACGCTGGCAAGTGTCGAGTGCCACGCCGCTGCACGCCGGGCAACCGGTGCGGGTGGTCGGGCGCAAGGGCTTGTTGCTGCAAGTGGCCGCGGCTGACGCGGCACCGCTCGGAGAGTGATCATGGGTCTGCAAATCGGTTTTGTCGCGCTGCTGCTGTTGCTCATTGCCCTGGCCGGCTCGACGTTCCGCATCCTGCGTGAATACGAACGTGGCGTAGTGTTCCAGCTCGGGCGTTTCTGGCAGGTCAAGGGGCCGGGGTTGATCCTGTTGATTCCGGTGGTACAGCAAATGGTCCGGGTCGATCTGCGCACCATCGTCCTCGACGTGCCGCCGCAGGATGTGATCACCCGCGACAACGTCTCGGTCAAGGTCAACGCGGTGCTGTATTTCCGGGTGCTCGATCCGCAGAAAGCGATCATCCAGGTCGAAGACTTCCTGGTGGCCACCAGCCAACTGGCCCAGACCACCCTGCGCGCGGTACTCGGCAAGCATGAGCTGGACGAACTGCTGGCCGAGCGCGAACAGTTGAACATCGACATCCAGCAAGTACTCGATGCCCAGACCGACGCCTGGGGCATCAAGGTCGCCAATGTCGAGATCAAACACGTCGACCTCAACGAATCGATGGTCCGCGCCATCGCCAGACAGGCCGAAGCCGAGCGGGAACGGCGCGCCAAGGTGATACACGCCGAAGGCGAATTGCAGGCTTCGGAAAAACTCATGCAGGCCGCCGAAATGCTCGGTCGCCAGCCCGGCGCCATGCAATTGCGCTACATGCAGACCCTGAGTTCGATTGCCGGCGACAAGAGCTCGACCATCGTCTTCCCGTTGCCGATCGAATTGCTCAAGGGGATGGCGGATCTGTCGGCCAAGTCGTGAGTGCGCGCAAGCGTTCCAGCGCTTCGTAAGGTGCTCGCGCGCACCGTTCTACTCGCGCCTGCAACAGTGGAGAGGCTTCGCGGCGTTTGCTTTCGCCATCGGCAACAAACGCCTGTGACGGCTGTTTCGCATGTTGTGCCGAAGCTGTCAGCGCCTGTTCGCACTGCTCGGCATTCAGCTGAAAAAACCGCGCCAGACGTCCCGTCATCGCCTCGGGCAACTCACTGTAATTGACCGTCAGCCCGCCGAAATCAGCGCAGTGCAAGCGCGCCGCTTCCAGCAGGCGTCCGAGCCTGCGGGCGATGAAATCTTCGCGCCCCTCGAATGGCAGGTCGTCGTCCAGCACGCACTCGCCAAGCAGGCCGGGCACCATGTGCATGCCGGGGCGACGCAGATGTGAAACGGCGATTTCCAGCGGATCGCGATAGACAAACAGCCATGGCGTATCGGGAAAGCATTCGTGGAGCAGCGGCCATTCACCGATGTTCCAGGCGTCAAGCTTGATCACCAGCCGCTGCTCCATCCCGCGCCGGTGCTGACCGTAGGCCGAGAGCAACCCGGCGATGGCCGCACGGCGTTCGACGGCCGGCAGATCGCTGCGCAGCAAGGTATCGAGGGGCGGCGGTTCCGAGATCACGATGTGATCGTCGAGGCGGGCGAGCATCTGGCTGATCAGCGTCGATCCGCAACGCGAGGCATGCAGGATGAAGGCGCTCGGCGCCAGGCCGGGACTGAGCGCCTGCCACTCCGTAAGCGCCGACAACGGGGTTTGCCTTCGGAACGCCTGGTTGAACGGCAACTGCAGCGCCTGCTCCACCGCCTCCCGAAAAAACGGCTGGTGCAGCGGCGTGTTGCCAAACCAGCACCAGTCCACCTGCCATTGACCGGCACTTTTCCAGATGCGGATCGGCAGCCAGCCGTCGAAATTCAGGTTCGCCATTGTTCGTTCCACGACCGGCGGCCGTTGCGCATCGCCGCGTGCAGTTCTTCCCGGGAGAATGACAAGCCACGCTCGGCGGCCAGCGCCAGTGTCTGGCTGATGAACGCTTCAGGGTCGTGCAACGCCTGCAGGGTCGCCGACAACGCGGGATCCGCGACCAGCAGACGCTGAAAACGCTGCAATGCCGAATCTTCGGCATCAGGCTGCGGCGTACTCAGCAAACCGTCGGCAATCATCTGCTCCAGCCAGGCGCCGGGGCGACAGTCGAGGACCAGATGAATGCGTGCCGTGCTGTCGCGATTGTCGACCCGATGCGGTCGCGCAAGATCTAGAAACCAGCACTCGCCTGCCACCATTGGCATGCGCAATCCATCGAGCCAGAAATCCACGGCGGGCGGACTGAGCAATGGAATGTGCAACCGCAGATCGGCGTCCGGCCCGTCGAGGTCGTAATCTCGATGCTCATGAATCTGCCCGCCGGGCCCGAGTCGCAGCAATCGCGCACTGACGATCTCCAGCGGCAGATCCTGCAGCGCCTGCTGCCAGCGGAGGTCATTCAGCCAAGGGGCGCGCTGCACAGGCTCGGCGGTTCCGGGAGATAGTTCGGTCAACGCATCGGCCGCGGAAATCAGGGCCACTCCACTCCAGTCGCCGGCGAAATAGGCCGTGTTGAAATGCCCGCGCCAGGAATCGTTTTCAATCGCTGCCAGTGCCTGCAACAGCAACGGCAGATCCACCGTCACCGGCAGTCGCGAAAACGCCGGCCGGCTCATGTCCTGGGCAACACCGCAGATTCGCCGAGCCAGGTCAGCAAGCGGTCAAGGCAGGCCTCGACCGTCAGCGTTCCGGTATCGAGCACCAATGAGGCCTGAGCCGGCGGTTCGTAAGGCGCCGACACGCCGGTGAACCCAGCCAGCTCGCCGCGTCGCGCCCGGGCGTAATGCCCTTTCGGGTCGCGCTGTTCGCACACCACCAGCGCGGCGCTGCACCAGACTTCGCGATAGTCATCGCCCAGGCGTAGGGCGAACACTTCGCGCAACTCCACCAGCGGCGCGATCATCGCCAGAATCACGATCTGCCCGTTCTCCACCAGCAACGCCGCCAGTTCACTGGCGCGGCGGATGTTTTCCAGCCGGTCGGCATCGGTGAATCCCAGGTCGCGGTTGAGCCCGACGCGCAAACCATCGCCGTCCAGCACCACACTTTGCTGACCACGACTGAACAACTCGGCATGCAGCGCCTGAGCAAGGGTCGATTTGCCCGCCGCCGGCAACCCGGTCAGCAACACCGCCGTGCCGCGATGACCGTTGCGGGCCTCGCGTTGCGCACGGCTGATGCTGGCGGTCGGCGCCAGCACATCACTTCGCGGGGGCATGGACCACCGGCACCGAAATATCCCCCGAGGCCCACGCCGCTTCGCGGTTGGCCAGCGCCGTGGCGATCGACTGCACCTCGGTCGACTGCACCTGATCCGGCAGCGGATCGAGGCCGGCACTGGCGAAGATCTGGCCATAGGCATTACGCAGATCGGCGTAGGACAGGTCACGGCGCAAGTCCGCCTGCAGGTTGTTCAGTTCACCCTGGATCAGATCCAGTTCGCCGATGCCCGCTGCCTGATGACGGTTGCGCAACTGACCGACAATCTGCCCGTCGATGTCCGACAGTTGCTGGTTGGTCTTGAACTGACGCAGCGCCTCCTGATAGTTGGCGTTGGCCACGTACAGTTGCGCCAGCACCGCAATCGACATGGCCTGACGGCGTGCGGTGGCGACTTCTTCGCCGGCCTTGGCCACATCGATGGCCGCGGGAGCGGAGATCACGTTGAACAGGTTCCAGGTCACTTTCACGCCGTAGTCGGCCCAGCGGTCGTTCACCAGGAACGAGTTGCTGTCGTAGTGGCCGCCGGCGGAAAACTCCAGACCCGGCAGCATGCGCAACATGGCCTTGCGGGTTTCGGCGGCGCTGATCCGGGTCTGGTAATCCTGCTCGCGCAGTTCCGGGCGGCTGGTCAGGGCTTCCTGTTCCAGTTTGGCGATATCGACCTTGAGTTCCGGGATCTGATAACCGTCGTCGGTGGCCAAGGTCAGGTTGGTGCCCATCGGCAGATTGATCAGGGTCGCCAGCTCGGTCTTCGCCAGTGACAGCGCGCGGCGCTGCTCTTCCAGTTGCCGGGTGGCTTCGATCAGCGAACGCTGGTAGCCGAGGGACTGCACCGGATCGCCGATGCGTTGTTCGCTCATGCTTTCGCTGTTGCGCCGGGCAGCATCGACCCGCGCCATCAGGCTGTCGATCTGCTTGAGCAGACGTTCGGCCGCCATCGCTCGCCAATAGGCCGAGCGCACGTCCTGAACGATGGTGTTGATCACCTTGCGTCGGCGTTCCTGAACGATCAGACGCTGGTCGCCCTGCTGCTTGGCGTTGATGTAGCTGACACCGAAATCGAGGACGTTCCAGACCATGGTCAGGTCGGCGACGTTGCGGTCGCGGTCCTGGGAGGTCGACGGTTCCAGGGACTGGGTGCCGGTGCGTACGCTCTGGCTGCTGGAAGCGCTGACGTTGTTGCGCCCGACGTAACCGGCGTCCAGCGCCATGCGCGGCAGCATGTCGAAACTGGCGAGGTCGAGCTGCCGCTTGGCCAGCGCTTCCTCCATGATCTTCAGGCGCCCTTCGAGGTTGTATTTCACCGCGCGGGCCATGGCCTGGTGCAGGGTCAGCGGACCGCGCAACGGTTCCTGGCCCTTGTACATGGTTTGCAGGTCAGATTTGGCCCGTTGTTCGCTGACACTGCGTTCGATCGGTTCACTGGTGACTGCACATCCGCTGATCGCCAGCGCCAGCAGGCTGGCGCCGAACAGTTTCTGACTTTTCTTCATCCCTGGATCGCCCCTAGGTCCCGCACATATTGAGTTGTTGTGTGTTGTCAGGCCGGCATTTCGCTGATGCCGACCTGTTGCAGAGCCGCCGCCAGGTTGTCGACCCGATGCTGCTCGCTGTCCTTGATCTCTTGCAGTTGCTGGCCCAGGGTCGGCGCGCCGAACACGCCGTGCAGACCTTGGGAAACGTCGCCGCCCCGGATCGAGTGGCTGTCGAAAGCGTTCAGGGAGTCCCGCTCGGCGGCGCTGTCCTGGTTGAACAGGCTCGAAAGCGTGCTGATGCCGAACACCCCGCCATCACCCCCACCGAAACCGAGGAAACCATGGCCGGAACCGTCACCGCCGCTGTCGCTGCTGGTGAACACCTGGGCAATGAAGCTCGGGCTCAACGCGCCGTGGTTGATGAAAATGTCGCCCAGCGGACGGATGCCATTGCCGATCACCCGCTGTTCGAACAGCGGCGGGAAGGTCAGCGGTGAACCGAGGCCACCTGTGGGTGGCGCAAAGATGGTCGGTTGCAACGGCACGTCGACCCGCGACGGCAAAATGACCGGAACTTCGATGCGGAACTCCGGATCCGGCGTTACCACTAGCAGCGGCGAAGTCGGAGGCTCGGCCGGCACCGTGTTGATCACATAGTTGCCGGACTGACTGATCCCGCTGCCACTGTTGCCCGACAGATCATTGACCCCGGCACTGTTGACGCTGATTGCGTTGCTGGCGCTGTTGACGTTGGCGTTCGGCGTCAGGGTCGCGGTCCAGGTCTTGCCGCCGTCGCTGCTGCTCAGGTTGGACAGGGTACCGTTGGCCACGCTGAGGTCCGACAGGTCGAAACCGGTCACTGCTTCGTTGAAGGTGATGATCACTTGCGAGGTCTGGCCGACACCCAGGTTCGGATTGGCGACCACCACCGTGGCGGTCGGCCGCTCACTGTCGAGGGCATAGTTGTTCGACACCGCCACCGTGCTGCCGGCATTGCCCGCCAGGTCGGTTACGTTGCTGGTGTCCAGGGCAATGAAGTTGCTCGGGTCGGTGACATTCGCGGTCGGCGTGAAAGTTGCGGTCCATGTCTTGCCACCATCGCTGCTGCTCAGGTTGCTCAGGTCACCGTTGGTCACGCTCAGGTCCGACAGGTCGAAATTGCTCACTGCCTCGCTGAAGGTGAAAGTCACCGTGGTGGTCTGGCCGATGCCCAGGTGCGGGTTGGCGACAACGATGTTCACCGTCGGCCGGGTCGCATCGAGGATGTAGTTGTTGGAGATGGCAATGCTCGCCCCGGCGTTGCCGGCCAGATCCTGAACGCCGGCGGTGTCGAGGATGATCAGGTTGGTCGCGTCGTTGATGCCGGCAGTCGGCGTCAGGGTCGCGGTCCAGGTCACGCCGCCGTCGCTGCTGGTCAGGTTCGACAGCGCACCGTTGGCGACGCTGATGTCCGACAGATCGAACCCGCTCACCGCCTCGCTGAAGGTGATGGTCACGGTGGTGGTTTCACCGATGCCCAGGCGATTGTCGGCGACCACTATGGTGGCGGTCGGCAGCGCGGTGTCGATGGCGAAGTTGTTGGAATCGGTCGTACCCACGCCGCTGTTGCCCGACAGGTTGGCCACCCCGGCATTGTTCAGGGTGATCAGGTTGGTGGCGTCGGTGACATTGGCGGTCGGGATGAACGTCGCGGTCCAGGTGATACCGCCGTCGCTGCTGCTGACGTTGGTCAGCGTGCCGTTGGCGATGGTCAGGTCACTGTTGTCGAAACCGCTCACCGCTTCGCTGAAGGTGATGGTCACCAGCGAGGTTTCCCCGGCCCTGAGCGACGTGTCGGCAACCACGATGGTGGCGGTCGGCACCTGGGTCTGGATCTGATAGTTGGCCGAACTGGTGGTGCCGGTGCCGGTGTTGCCGGCCAGGTCGGTGATGCCGGTGTTGTTCAGGACAATCAGGTTGGTGAGGTCGGTGATGCCGATGTTCGGCGTGAACGTGGCCGTCCAGGTGATGCCGCTGTCGCTCGACGAGACATTGCTCAGGGTGCCGTTGGCGACGCTCAGGTCGGAATTGTCGAATCCGGTCACGGCTTCGCTGAAAGTGATGGTCACCAGCGAGGTTTCGCCTGGGCGCAGGTCACTGTCGGTCATGACAATGGTCGCCGTCGGCCGCTGACTGTCGACGGCGTAGTTGTTGGAATCGGTGGTGCCGCTACCGAGGTTACCCGCCAGGTCGGCAATGCCGGTGTTGTCCAGGGTGATGACGTTGGTGGTGTCGGTGATTCCCGCCGCCGGCGTGAACGTCGCGGTCCAGGTGATGCCGCCATCGCTGCTGCTCACTGCGCTCAGCGTACCGTTGGCGATGATCAGGTCGGCGTTGGTGAAACCGGTCACCGCTTCGCTGAACGTGATGGTCACCAGTGAGGTCTGGCCGACGCCAAGTGCCGTGTCGGCAACCACAATGGTGGCGGTCGGGCGCTGAGTGTCGATCGAATAATTGTTCGAATCGGTGGTGCCGATGCCGGCGTTGCCCGACAGGTTTTGAACCCCGGAGTTGTCCAGGGTGATCAGGTTGGTGGCGTCGGTAATGTTGGTGGTCGGCGTGAACGTTGCCGTCCAGGTGATACCGCCGTCGCTGCTGCTGACCGCGCTCAACGTGCCGTTGGCGATGGTCAGGTCGGCGTTGGTGAAACCGGTGACCGCTTCGCTGAAGGTGATGGTCACCAGCGAGGTTTCACCGATTTTCAGGCTTGGGTCGGAGATGATGATGGTCGCGGTCGGCACCACAGTGTCGATGGTGTAGTTGTTGGAGTTGGTGGTGCCGCTGCCGGCGTTGCCGGCCAGGTCAGTGATGCCGGTGTTGGCCAACCCGATCACGTTGGTGGCGTCGTTGACGCCGACGTTCGGCGTGAAAGTCGCGGTCCAGGTGATGCCACCGTCGCTGCTGCTCACCGCCGTCAGGGTGCCGTTGGCAACCACAATGTCGGCGTTGCTGAAACCGGTCACCGCTTCACTGAAGGTGAAGGTCACCAGCGTCGTTTCGCCGGCCGTGAGGGTGATGTCGGCAACCACGATGGTGGCGGTCGGACGCTGGGTGTCGATGGCGTAGTTGCCGGAATCGACAGTGCCGCTGCCGGCGTTGCCGGACAGATCCGAAACGCCGGTCTGGTCCAGGGTGATGACGTTGGTGGCGTCGGTGATGTTGCTGGTCGGTGTGAACGTCGCCGTCCAGGTGATACCGCCGTCGCTGCTGCTCACCGCGCTCAGCGTGCCGTTGGCAATCGTCAGGTCGGCGTTGGTGAAACCGGTGACCGCCTCGCTGAAGGTGATGGTCACTACCGAGGTTTCGCCGATTTTCAGCGCGTTATCGGACAAGACAATGGTCGCGGTCGGGCGCTGGGTGTCGATCGCGTAATTGTTCGAATCGGTGGTGCCGACACCGGCGTTGCCGTTCAGGTCAGCGATGCCGGTATTGTTCAGCGTGATCAGGTTGGTCGCGTCAGTGATGCTGGCGGTCGGCGTGAACGTGGCCGTCCAGGTGGTGCCGCCGTCGCTGCTGCTGACCGCTGTCAGCGTACCATTGGCGATGGTCAGGTCGGCATTGGTGAAACCGGTCACTGCTTCGCTGAAGGTGATGGTCACCAGCGAAGTTTCGCCAATTTTCAGGTTGTTGTCGGCCACCACGATGGTTGCGGTCGGCCGCGCGGTGTCGATGGCGTAGTTGTTGGAGTTGGTGGTGCCGCTGCCGGCGTTGCCGGCCAGATCGACGACCCCGGTGTTGTCCAGGGTGACCAGGTTGGTGGTGTCGGTAATGTTGTTGGTCGGCGTGAGCGTGGCGGTCCAGGTGATGCCGCCGTCGCTGCTGCTCAGGCCGGTCAGGGTGCCGTTGGCCACCGTCAGGTCGGCGGTGGTGAAGCCGCTGACCGCTTCGCTGAAGGTAATGGTCACCAGCGAGGTTTCGCCCGCCGCCAGATTGCTGTCGGCCACGACAATGGTCGCGGTCGGCCGCACGGTATCGATCACGTAGTTGGGCGAATCCGTGGTGCCGCTGCCGGCGTTGCCGGCCAGGTCAGCGATACCGGTGTTGTCCAGGGAGATCAGGTTGGTGGTGTCGGTGATGCTGGCAGTCGGGGTGAACGTCCCGGTCCAGGTAATGCCGCCGTCGCTGCTGCTGACTGCGCTCAGCGTGCCGTTGGCGATGGTCAGGTCGGCGTTGGTGAAACCGGTCACTGCTTCACTGAACGTGAAGGTCACCAGCGAGGTATCGCCGATCTTCAACGCCGTGTCGGACATCACGATGGTCACGGTTGGCCGCGCGGTGTCGATCGCGTAGTTGACGGAGCTGGTCGTGCCGACACCCGCCACGCCGTCGCTGATCGCGGTCACCCCGGTGTTGTCGAGGGTGATCAGGTTGGTGGCGTCGGTGATGTTGTTGGTCGGGGTGAAGGTCGCGGTCCAGGTCAGGCCGCCGTCGCTGCTGCTCACCGATGTCAGCGTGCCGTTGGCGATGGTCAGGTCGGCGTTGGTGAAACCGGTGACTGCGCGGCTGAAGGTGATGGTTACCAGCGAGGTTTCGCCGATTTTCAGCGCCGTGTCCGACATCACGATGGTGGCGGTCGGTGGTTCCACATAAGCGGTGTTGAGGGTGCCGCCATTGTTGTAGATCGCCGCAAAAGCCAACGGCACGGAACCCGTCACGCCACCACCCAGCTCTGAGCCGCCGGAGCCGCTGCCCGCCGCGTTACCGCTGATGGCGCTGAAGTTGGAGGCCGTGATCAGGACCGTGCCGCCCTGGTTCCAGATCGCGCCGACACCTCGTCCGCCGTCGCCGCCGTTCAGGTTGTTGCTGCCCTGGCCACTGCCGCCGCCACCACCGCCGCCCGCGCCGATGTTGTTGCTGATGACCGAGGTGCCGACGATTTTCAGAGTGCCGGTGGAGGCGTTGTAAATGCCGCCGGCCGCGTTGCCGCCGACGCCGCCGACCTTGTCCCAGCCGGAGCCGCCACCGCCGCCGCCAATGGCAATCGTGCCATTGTTCGCAGTGCCGCCATTGCCGCCGTTGCTGTAATAGGACACGCCGACACCACCGGCGCCGCCGATGGTGGAGCCGCCACGACCGCCCATGTGCGTCGCATCGTAGCCACCGCCGTAGCCGCCGACACCGCCGCTGCCGGCCTGGCCGCCCAGCGTACCGGTGCCCGGCCCGGCGGTACCGCCATGACCGCCACCCTGACCGCCGAGGCCACCACCACCGCCACCACCGCCGCCGTAGTTGGCGCCCGTGACTCCCCCGCCGCCGCCGCCGCCCGCTGCCGCGTTACCAGTGACCGAAACGTTGTTCAGCGTGAGGATGCCGGCGTTGAAAATCCCGCCGCCCATGGCCCCGGTCGCGCCGTAGCCGCCATTGCCGCCGTTGCCCGAGACCAGGCCCCGGGTAATCACCAGACCATCGAGGGTCACGGTGCTGCCGGAGGTGATTTCCACCACCCGGGTCTTGTACTGGCCGTCGAGGGTGACGTCAGCGACGCCGTCGTTGTTCAGGTCGCCATCGACGGTGATGTTCTTGTTGATCAGCAGTTCCGAGGTGAGCTGCACCGTCATGCCGGTGCTGAAGGTCACGATGTCGCCGTTCTGCGCCGACGCCAGCGCCGCGCGCAGCGAGCCGACCCCGGTGTTCGCGTTGTTGGTGGCGGTCCAGGTGGCGAGGCCCCATTGGTATTCACTCATCGACAGGGTCGACAGCACGTTGGCGCTCTCGATCTTGCCGGTGGCGATCTCCAGATCCCAGTCGCCGCCCACGCCGGTACGGTTGTTCGACGCCGCCACGTCACGGCCGGTCAGTTGCGCCAGCGAGTCGACGAAGCTCAGGCCACGGTCACCCTCGGCGGTGTAGCAGCCGTAAATGAGGATGTCGCCACCGACGTTCATGTCCTTGCCGATTTCCGCCAGCACCGCGCTGCGTTGTGCAACGTTGTCCGCCGACAGATAGCTGTTGCCGAGCCACAGGTCGCCGGCGTTGCCGTGGGCGATGATTTCCACGGTACTGATGCCCTGATGCTGATCCAGGTAATCGGCGATCTGCTGCAAGCCGTCCTTGTTCGCATCGAGCTTGACCACTTGCGTGCCGGGGGCAACGCCTTTGAGCAGGCTGTCGGCATCCTTGACCCGGGCATCGACGAACACCACAGCCTGGCCCGGCACCGCCACAGGGCTGGCAGCCGGCGTGGCATCGGCCTGGCCGTGGGTGTCCTTGCTCGCCACCGGATGATCGGCGGTCGGCGCTTTGGCCGCATCGGCAGTGGGGTGGCTGTCGGGCTGGGCCGCAGTGGTATCGGCCACGGTGGCCGCGACAGCACCGTCGAACAGCATGCGCGGCTCCAGCGACATGATCAGCGGCGCAGCCAGCGTCCGTTGGCCCTCGGTTACCCGCGACTTTTGCTTGCTCCACCACATGTTGCTCACCCGGACTCGAACAGTTGTAAACGCATCAATGAAAAACGCCGCGATCAACTGATCGCGGCGTCGGACTTCATACGAATCACATTGGCAGCGCTGGCTGAGCCATCGAGCCAAAAGGACAGATCGGCGTATTGCTTGAACAGGTCCGGCGGCAGAATCGTGCGCCGGGACTGCAGGGCGACCTTGGGTTTGACCTTGTGCAGGCCGGCCACACCCAGGGCCTGGTCGAACTCCGGCGCGTCATAGGCCAGGTGCTCGAAATCGTGCTCGAACCACGGCTCGCCGATGAAGTCGTAGACCAGCCGCAGCACGCGCTCCGGGGCCTGGGTCAGCAAGTCGTAATCGATGATCAGCAGCGAATCGGCGTGCTCGCCGTAATAGGCTTCCTTGAGTGCCGCCCAGGCAAAACCCACCAGGCGGTTGCGCTGGGCCAGGGTTTCGCAGCGACTGTAGACGGTGTTGCGCTCGACGGCATCGCCGAACAGCTTGGTGTTTTCGTAAGGGTTGGCGCGGTAGAGCCGCTCCAGGCTGTCCATCACCCAGGCGACGTTGCGCACGCAGGCGATGACCTTGGCTTTGGGAAACAGATCGCTGATGGCCGGCAGGCGCGAGCTCCACTGCCGGTTGGTGTCGAACACCACCGGTTTGTCGGCCTTGTCGGCGTAATAGGAATCGAACAGGCCGCGCAGCAGGCGACGGCGCATGTCGGTGTCGATCACCGCGCCGAATTCACTGCCGGCGCTGCATTGTTCAAGGACACCGGAAAACAGTGCGCCGACCGGACTGGTCATGCCGGCATGGAAGCGCGGATTCTGCAAAAGGATCGCAGAAAGGAGGGTTGAGCCCGAGCGCGGCAAGCCGGAGATAAAGTGGAACTGCTGCAATCCCTTCACCTTACTTTGTAAGTCCTTTTGTCCGACGAGCGTAGTCCAACAATACCCTTTCGACTAGTAGTGTTTTGACATCAACATAGAGCAAAACGGACTTGTTAGACCATTTCTTATCGCGAACAGTAAGGTGAAGCGTTTAAGTCATTCTCCGTTGGTACGATCGTCCTTTTCCAGAACGAAAAGTCGCGCTTTCGCCCCGCCAGCGTTGGACTGATCACGCAACTGCCAGGTCTTGGGCAGAGGCAGGAACGGGTCCGCAACTTCCGGGTCCAGATCACCGATCAGCCAGACCCGGGAACTGTCCTTCGGCAGATCCGCGAGACGATCCAGATAAACCTCATCGGACACCAGTGTGCCGAAACCGTAGTGGTTCGGACGCGTCGAGCGCCCGTCGGCGGCAGGCGGTGTATACAAGCGGATTTGCGCATCCGTGCGGTTGTAGTAGACGTAGCTCAGGTACCAGAGCATGTCGCTGGTGACGATCCGGTCGCCGCTGACGAAGTGGTGGTTGATGTGATCGACCATCACGTTGAACTGGTCATTCGGATCGACCGTGGCGTTGGTGTTCACCCCGACCATTTCGATTCCGACAAACGCCACCAGCACCGCCAGCGCCAATACGCGAACGCGGCTGTACAGGCGGTCGATGGCCAGCGCCGCCAGCATCGGCAGGCCCAACGCATAGGCCGTCAGATAGCGCTCGATGAACACCGGGCTGATGAACGACACCGCGAACACCAGAAACAACGGCACACCGGTATAGAGCGCCAGCAACACGCTGCCGTGATTTACGCTGCGGTCGCGGGCGACGGCCACGCCCGCCAGCGCCAGCATCGCCAGCGGCATGCCGCAAAACAGCAGCAGCGGAAGATGATCGCCCTCGTTCTGGATCAGCCACAGCCAGATCATCGACGGCAGCGAAGACAGGGTCACCGGATCTTCCCAGCCCACATCGCCACCGACCTTGAGCTCTTCCATGTGCTGCGTCAGATCGAGCAGGTTCGGCAGCCACGGCAGGTAGAGCGCGACAATGGCCAGATTGGCCAGCCACCAGTCCTTGCGCTGGATATGCCGCAGGCGATAACCCGGCAACAGGCGGATCAGCCCCAGGTACAGCCAGTGGCTCAGCGCCGCCAGCACCGCGAAGTAGTGGGTATACAACGCGGCGCTCATCAGCAGCGCATAGATCACCAGATACCGTCGGCGCTGCGGGCGTCTGACCCAGCAGATCAACGCCAGGGTGGTGCCGACCAGCAGCAGGCCGAGCAGCGAGTACATGCGCACTTCCTGGCTGTAGCGCACCGCCGTCGGCAACAGCGCCAGCAGCACCCCGGCGATGATCGCGGCACGGCGGGTCGCCAGGCGATCGACCAGGCACATGCCCAGCCCGACCGTAGCGATGCCGGCCAGGGCACTGAGGCTGCGGATCGACAGGATCCCTTCGCCAAACAGTCCGATCCAGCCATGCAGCAGCATGAAATACAACGGCGGATGCACATCGAACGCGGCGTGCTCCCAGATACCGCCCAGCGTATAGCGCGCCAGCAGCAGACTGGAGCCTTCGTCACCCCAGATCGCGGCGGCGGTCAGGTCATAAAACCGCACGACGGTCGCCAGCAGCAAAATCGGTATCAGCCACTGCTGGCGAACCCAGCGCAGCAGACGCCGGACACCGGCATTCGGTGCGGCAAACGGGTCCTGGGTATCCCCCAGCGGAGTCTCTCGACGCGCTTCCATCAACCTTCCCTTACGGTATTCCGAGTAAAAAACAGCGCCATTCATTGCGCACACTGTAGGCCAGAGCCGAAGCCGACGCGCGGCCGCGACGACGTCCGGCAAGTCCGCCGATCCGGGTCTACGCTACGGCTTGGCGTGACCTGCCCGCGCAAATGGAAGGCGTCAGTAAAACGTTTCGACCTGCCCGGCAACACAGGCTAACGCGCGGCGCGCCAACCACATAACAGAAGGATGAGGAACCATGGAAGTCTTTATGGGTACGATTCAACCGTTCGCCTTCAACTTCGCTCCCAGTGGCTGGGCCCTGTGTAATGGACAGATCCTTTCCATTGCGCAATACAACGCGCTGTTTGCGTTGCTGGGCACTTACTACGGCGGCAACGGCACGACCAACTTTCAGTTGCCCAACCTGCAGGGCCGCGTGCCAATGGCCCAGGGCAACGGTCTAGGCCTGACGCCGCGCGTCATCGGTCAGGTGGCCGGCACGGAAAGCGTCACCGCCACCATTGCCAACATGCCCAACCACACCCACGCAATGACCGGTCTCACCGCCAATACGGCCTTGTCGCTGGCGGTACCTGCCAGCAATCCGGCGACCGTACCGACTGCCACCAATTCCTACATCGGTGCCTCCGGCGGCGGCCCCGGCTCGGCGAACATCTATTCCGACGCCCAGGGCGCCACGCCGGTGCCACTCAAAGGTGTGACCACCACCGTCACCGGCGACATTTCCTCCACCGGCGGCAGCCAGCCGCTGGGCATCATGAACCCCTTCCTGGTCCTCAACTTCAGCGTTGCCCTGAACGGCCTCTTTCCGTCGCGCAACTGAGCAATCGTCCGGGGGCCCCGAGCCCCCGGACGTTTCGTTTTTTTCTGGAGTCAGACCATGCTGCAATCGGTTCAGATCGAACACCTCCAGCCAATGCTGGGGCAACAGCGCACACTGCACCTGCCGGATGGCACGGCGCTGCCGATTCAACTCGCCCACCTTGAAGAAGTCCCCTCGGCGAAAATGCGCTACAGCGAACGCATGCCCTTCTGCCTCGAATTCAACAGCCTGGAGCCGACCGAGTTTGTCGACGGCCTGTGCGCACTGGAGCTGCCGGAATTCGGCCGGGTGGAAGATATTTTCGTGTCACGAGTGCCGGCGATGGGGCGGGATCCGCAGTTGGGTTATTTCTGTATTTCCTTCAACTGATACCCCCTGCAAAATCTTCGCGAAACCTTGTAGGAAAAAGATGTAGGACTAAAGCCAAGGCCTTGTAGGCCGGGCTCTTCAACCGATTTTATTGGGAAACGTCCGACATCATTTCCCGGCTCACCTTGTTAGCGTTGTTCCGAATCCGTCACAGGACGAGGAACAACGGATGTTCAATGCCAACGCACACTTTCGCCTTACGACCGACGACTTTAAACACGATTTTCAAGTGCTGTCCTTCAGTGGCAGCGAAGCCATCAGCGAGCCGTTTGCCTTTAAGGTCGAGTTGGTCGGCACCAGACCGGATGCCGATCTTGCGGGCCTGATGCACCAACAGGCCTTTCTTGCCTTCGATGACCACGGCCACGGCATACACGGACAGATCCAGCACATCGGCCGCGGCAATATCGGCGAACGGTTGACGCGATACAGCCTGACCCTCGCCCCTTGCCTGGCCAATCTGCGCCATCGCGTCAATCAGCGGATTTTCCAGAACCTGAGCGTTGCGCGAATCATCGCGCAAATTCTCGAAGAGCATGGCATCCACGCCGATCGCTACAGGTTCCAGCTCGGCCACCCGTTGCCGGATCGTGAATATTGCGTGCAGTACAACGAGTCCGATCTGCACTTCATCCAGCGCCTGTGCCAGGAAGACGGCTTGCATTACCACTTCCGACACAGCCGCGACCGACACCTGCTGGTCTTTGGTGACGACCAGACCGTGTTCCCCCGCCTCGCTCGGCCAACATGCTTTAAACCGCACAACGCCATGGTGGCCGACAGGCCGGTGATTCAGCGATTCGACTATCGGCTCGAAACTCGGCCCAACCACGCCTCCAGCCGCGCCTACGACTTTAAAAAGGCGCGAATGTTGCTGGAAGCGGATGCCCACAATCCCGATCGGCACCTCCAGCCCGATCCCGGGGTTTACGAATATCCGGGACGCTACCTCGATCGCGAGCACGGCAAGCGGCTGGCCCGGCGAGCCCTGGAAGGTCACCGTGCCGATGACTGCCTGGGAGAAGGCGACAGCAACGAACCGGCGCTGGTGTCGGGGCATTTTCTGTCACTGGCCGAACACCCCGATCCGACATTGAACGACCTGTGGCTGCTGACCGAAATCCGCCATGAAGGCAAACAACCGCAAGTGCTGGAGGAAACCGCTGACCATGCGTCAGCCGATCCCGAGAAGGACTTCATCCAGGGCTACCGCAACCACTTCACGGCAACGCCCTGGAAGGCGATCCATCGACCGCCGTTGCGCTTTCGCAAACCCCACATCGGTTCGACCCAGACAGCGGTGGTCACCGGCCCGGAAGGCGAAGACATCCATTGCGACCCGTACGGCCGGGTCAAGGTGCAGTTCTTCTGGGATCGCGAAGGCCGCCACAACGACAAGAGCAGTTGCTGGCTGCGAGTGGCCTCGGGCTGGGCCGGCAATGCCCACGGCAGCGTGATCGTCCCGCGCGTGGGCATGGAAGTATTGGTGACCTTTCTCCACGGCGACCCCGACCGTCCGGTGATCAGCGGTTGCCTGGCAAACAGCGCCAACCCGGTGCCCTACGAGTTGCCGGCGCACAAGACCCGCAGCGTGTTTCGCTCCCGCAGTTCGCCGGACAGCTCAGGCTTCAACGAGCTGATGATCGAAGACCGCGCGGGCCAGGAGCAGATTTACCTGCGCGCCCAGCGCGACTTGCTACAGAAGGTCGAAAACGACAGTCATCTGGATATCGGCAACCAACGCCGGGAAACCATCAGGGGCAACAGTTTCAGCGCACTGCACGCGGAAGAACACCGCCTCGTCACCGGTCATCGCAAGACCCATCTCAAGGCCAGCGACTACCTGCACGTCGGCGACAGCAGCCACACCCGGGTCGGTCAATCACTGACAACCGAAGCCGCCGGACAGCTGTGCCTCAGCGCGGGCGAACATCTGGTGCTGGAGGCAGGGAAAAGCATCAGTCTGAAAGTCGGTGGCGAGCATTTTGTCCTCGATCACAGCGGCCTTTTCGGCAGCAGCGACTTGCTGATTGGCGGCGTGCCCGCGCCCTTCCTGCGCGCCCCGCTGTTGCAGCCCGACGGTATTGAAGACCTGTCGGCGCCCGCGCCTTTGCCGCCATTGGTGGCGCCCTCACAACAGGCATTGATGGCCGCCAGCAAAACCCTGGGTGCGGACTTCTGCCCGATCTGCGAAGCCTGCCGTGCGGGTCTGTGCCCGATCCCGGAGGCTGCCGCATGAGCGACGCCCTTGTACGACGCTGGCTGATCGAACAACACCGCGCCGGTTGCCTCCTGTGCCTGGTCCTCGACTCGCAGAACGAACGCGACATGCGCCAGCGCTGGCTGAAGAGCAGCCGTTACGAGCAATACGCCAGCGTCTACGGCGAAACTGCAGTCGCCGAACTGGCCGACACCGGCCCGTTCCTCTTCACCTTCGACCAGCCCGACGACCGCCGTTTCGACGCCCTGCTCGACAGGCCGGACAGCCATTGGGGATGGTTGGCCAGCTTGGGCAAAGGCGAGATGAAGAGCTGGGTCCGGCACTGGCAGGAGCGGCTTATCGTCGGCGTCCGTCCGCATCAGGCGCTGTACCGCTTTCACGACAACCGGGTGCTGGACCGGGCGCTGGAGCATCTGCCGGTCGAGGCTTTGCCGGCGTATCTCGGACCGGCGATCAGCGTTTGCCATTGGCAGGGTTCGCACTGGCAGATGACCGACAACCCTGCGCCGGGCAGCTACCCCGTGCCGGACACGCCGCCATGGCTGCAACTGCCGATGCCTGACGAGCAAGCCATGGCGATTCGCCTGGCCAATGCCCACCGCTTTCTGCTGGCCGGACATGTGCAGGCTTATTCCGCGCTGGCGTGTGTTCAGGATCCGCAAATCTGGCTCCGTGAACGACTGACCCAGGCCCAAGCCTGGGGCTGGCTGGCACCGGAGCGGCTGGAGTTTCTGCTGATCCACAGCCTGCAAACCCCGAATCCCGCGCCCCATTGGCAAGCCCGACCGGACGAAACACCGGATGAACACTTTGATCGGGTTTACCAGCTTTCGAAGCACTGGAACGGGAAGACGCCCTCATGAAAATTCCGCTCAAAAGCCTCGGTCTGATCGGCTGTTTCGCGGCACTGGGAGGCTGCAGGACCGAACTGCCGAATGCATTCACCTTCACAGCTGAATTGCCACCAGGTTTTACCTATAAGGCTATCGTCGAGTACACACCCGCCAAGGGCGAAACGTGCAGCGTGCCGGACCGCAGAAAGACAGTCTCAGCACACAATCAGAAGTGGCGTGAACGGTATGAACCAACCTTTGAAATCCCTATTCGCCGGACGATCAGTGGCTGCCCGATGGCGATACGCAGAATCAGCCTCGATATCAATTCGGTCTATGGAAAATCTCGCGGCGACTTCAGTGCAGACAGTGCCGTAGTCGCCGTTCTTCCTGATATCGAGGAACGCTACAAAAACAGCTTCGACAGCCGGGGCGAAAGCACCTTCCATGGCCAATGCCAGTGGCTGTTTCGCACCTCGGGCAAGCCGAGAATCCTGCGAAAAATACTCGACTGCAAGGAAACCGATGCTCTGGGTACGCCAGAGCCGGGGCGCCCGTTTGCGGCATACACCCACGATCAACTTCCGGGCAAAACCGTGAGGATGAAGATCAGGCTAGCAAGGGAAGAACAGCCTTACGTCAGAGACACATGGCTCAAGTTTCCAAATGGCTGGAAACGATGCTTGGGCGACAACTTTGAAGATCAGTACGCCTTTTGTTACGGCAACTACACCGACTTCAGCACTTTCACCATGCCGGATGGCCAGGTCTGCGCCATTTATCCGGGTTGCACGGAATAAGGAGATTTCGCCATGACGTCATTGGAAAAGGATCTGTACTCACCCGCGCTGACCTCCCTGAAAAACAGACTCGCGCGACGTGGTGCAACTTTGGGCTGCTGCCTCTTCTTCATCGCAGGTTGTAAGAGCGAGCCACCCAACACCTTCAAATTCACAGCCGATCTACCACCGGGATTTGCCTATGTCGCGGCGGTTTATTACGTACCCGAGAAAGGCCAGACCTGCACCCTCGACAGACGCGACAACCTTGCCCCGGTGTTCAACAGCAAGTGGCGCACGGACTACAAACCGGATGCCGAGATCACGATTCGCAAGACGGTTAAGGGGTGTCTGTTGGTCGTGAGGCGAATCGAGCTGGAGATCAATTCGGCATACGGCAAAGATTGGAGCGACTTCAGCCGTGACGAAGCCATGGTTTTCATCCGTGATGATCTGGAGGAGCAGTTCAAAGGTGTGTTCAGCGAAGCCGGTGAAAGCACGTTCCATGGTCAGTGTGAGTGGTGGTTCCGCACTTCGGGCAAACCGCGAATTCTAAGAAAAATCCTGGATTGCAGAACAGTCGATGCCCAGGGGGCACGTGCTTATGGCAAGACCTTCGGGGCTTTTAACCCTGATCAACTGCCAGGCAAAACCGTGAGGATGAAGATCACCTTGGCAGCGGAAGAGCGACCGGCCATCAAGGACACCTGGGTCAAAGTCCCTAACGGCTGGAAACGCTGTATGGGCGACAATTTTGAGGATCAGTACGCTTTTTGTTACGGCAACTACACGGATTTCAGCGGCTTTCAAATGCCAGACGGGCAGCAATGCACCATATATCCCGGATGTACGGAAAAGAAGGTTTCGCCATGAAGGTACTGGAGAAGGATCTGCAATCTCCGTTGAGTAGCCGCATTCTGAAATGTCCCGAGGGTGGCATATGGACAAGTTTCCAACTCATCGACGAGTTCTGCTCGGGCGAGCCCTACGCCGGGTTGGCTTATATCGCCACCGACTCGGAAGGCTATAAACACACAGGCCGCTTGGACGCTGCGGGCAAGGGCAGAGTAGACAACCATTTTGCGGGGCCAATTTCGCTGCTGTTTGATCAAGCGTACGAAGGAAAGGAAAAGCTCTACTCATATTTGCAAAGCAGACCACATTACCCCCTGAAAATCACCGAACTTCAGGTCCGAGCCGAGGCAACCCGGTACCTGAACCCAAATGCCACCCGCAGGCGCGAACGCCCGAAAATTGCAGACGGTGCGGACTACTTTCAAGTCGAAGTCCGTCATCTTGTCAGGCATGCCTCGCACCTGCCACCCGAGGTTTATCGCGATTACCCCCTCGATTCCGGGTGCGCTGCAATCATGCGCGAACACGGAAAACTTGGCGTAGCGCTGATGCCGCAACGTCACACCGTTCTTGAAGTGCGCCCGCTACGCGCGTTGCGGCCGATGTTATCCACAGCTCCGGCATTCTGTGCACTCAACCTGTACCAGCTCGCATTGATGGCGACCCTGAGTTACTGCCCTTTCGGCCAGGAACCCAAAGTCCCTTCCGCCGAAACCAGATCCGTTAAGTTTCCGCTGCAACCCAGCGTCGGCAACTGGTTCGGCGATGCACTGGCCAAGGGAGAGGAACTGTGGAAAGTCGACAACGCTCAGACCAAATTCTATTACCCGCTCTACGAGGATGTTTCCTACTCAAGAAGGCTAGAGATCATTCCGTTTGACCCGAACCTCTATGCAGTCAACAGGCACAGCCCTGAACGGGATCCGGAACACCCGGCCAGCGTCCACTTCCTCGACGACATCGGTAATAAAGACAGCACCGACACCCAAGCCTTCATCACCCACAACGACGAACTGATCCTGATCGCCGTTCGCGGCACTGCAGAGATCATCGCCGATGGATTACGTGATGCCGATGCCTTGCAAGTGCCATTTGCCGAAGGTGAAGGCAAGGTACATCGGGGTTTCTATGAAGCGGCCAGGAAAGCCGCGACTTTCGCCGTCAGCTACCTCGAAAAATTCTACACCGGCCAAACCCTCCTGATTTGCGGCCACAGCCTCGGCGGTGCGATCACATTGCTGCTGTCCGAAATGCTCCGCCGCCGGCCCGAGGGCTACAACATCCAGCTCTACACCTACGGCGCCCCCCGCGCCGGCGACGCGGATTTCGTCAGGGGCGCAGCCGATCTCGTGCATCACCGCATGGTCAATCACAACGACCCGGTGCCCAGCGTGCCCGGCAGCTGGATGAACACCAAGGCCGACATCTACGGCACCGGAGCGGCGTTGACGTTCGTCAATGTGCCGGTGGGGCTGTCGGTGTTCGTCGCCGGCATCACCAACTGGACCGGGGAAGCCTACGACCACCACGGCAACCTGCGGCACGCCATGCCGGTGGAGTTCGGGCGTCAGCAGGTGTCTTCGATCCTGTGGGAGCCGGGTTGCGACACCATCACCCAGCACGCCGCCTGCGACGTGGCGATCCGGCAGCGGCACGGTTTGCCGGATCGGCCGACGTTGCTCAAACAGATTTTCGACGCCGGGCACCACTCGATGACCGGGGCGTACATTCCGGCGTGCTGGGCGGTGTCGCGGCGTTGGCAGGAGGCCCAGGAATCAAGCCGTTCGCTGGTCACCGAACGGGAGTTTGCCGTGGTGGAGTCGGCCCTGGAACGCATCACCCACCAATTGCGCACCCGGCGCAACAACCTGCCGGGACGCCCGGACAGTTACGTGCGCACTCAGTCCGGCACCCTTGAGGCGCTTAATTGTGAAGTCGAGAAAATCCGCGTGACACGTGAGCGCCTGGCAATCCTTCGCCATCGGCGCATCACGACCCAGGACGTTTACGGGCAACTGGCAGAACAACCGGAACGACTGGCCGAAAGCCTGCCGCGCTGGCAGCTGCACCCGGAAAACACTGCAGCCGAACAGCTCGCCATGGCGCCGGACACCGCCGAAGATGACCCGCTGCTGGCGACGCTCTACGGCCACAAGATCGGCGCGCCGCATACCTTCGATATCAACTCGATCATCTGACTCAACCCTGTGGATACCACACCAGACGCTCCGCCGCCGGATTGCGCTCTTCCACCGCAAACCCCAGCGCCAGGTAATGCTGGCGCGCATGGGGATTGTTGGCCCAGACCACCGTCGCCACCGGGCAGCGCACTTGCTGCGCGGCTTTTTGTACGCCTTGCAGCACGGTTCGTCCGTACCCCTTGCCCCGGGCCTGAGGGATGAAGGCGATGTACAACACGCGGATTTCGTTGGGGCCGAAATCGGTGCTCAGCGCGCCAATGGCCGTGCCGAGTTTTTCCACGACGTAGTGCATGGCATTCGGATGGTTTTCACCCATGCCCTGCTCCTGCACCTGAAACTGCTGGGCAACGATTTGCTGCACCTGTTCCTGCTCGCCGTCGACCCATTGCAGATCCGGCCGCGCCGATTGATACAGGCTTTGCAGAAAAGGGCCGTCAGTCGCCCGCGAAGGCCGCACCACCAATCCGTCCGCTGCCAGGTTTTCCGTCATCTTCATGCTCCCTAGAAACCGCTTTCCCTGACCCCCAGCGCCGCCAGCCGACGCCAGGCCACGCCGAGCACCGATTCGCCGCTGCCCTGCAACACCACCACGCCGCGTAACGGCTGTACCGGCGTCGGTGGCTGATCCAGCGTAGTCAATCGCGCGCCGTATTGCGCCTGCACCGCTTCCGCCCGTTGCTGTTGATCGCGGCGCACGGCAATCGGCCCGTGGTGATCGGACGTCAGCGCTTCCTGATCGACATAGGCCACGCCATTGGTATCGATTTCATCGAGTTTCACGGTGATCGCCGGATGCATCGGGTCATCGGCGATAAACCGCCCGGTCGCCCCCGGTTTGACCCGCCACAGTTCAGCTTCGGCCACATAACCACGCAGGCGCGAGCCGTCCTCGACCACTCGCGCCAGTGCATCCTTGCTCGACAGCCAGCGGCCCGGCGTCAGGTTCGGCAACAAGTCGCGCACAGTGCCGGCATGGGGCGCCCGCAGCAGCAGGCGTTCGCGGCGGGCGGACAGGCCTCGGTATTCCGCCACGGCTTCGGCGAGGCGTTGCTCGACGATGCCGGCGTCGGCGGCGGTTTCGCTGCGGCCGGCCTGACGGCGCATCAGCAATTGTTGAATCTGGATTTCCCGGCGGACGATGGCCTGCCGCGAGTCGAGATCCGGCGACTCCAGTTCGATCAGCACATCGCCCTGAGCAACCTTCTGGCCGTCCGCAACCTTCACCGTTTTGACCCGCGCCGCCACCGGCGCATGCAACGCACTGGCCCGACCGCCCTCGAGCATCGTCGGCAGTTCGACGGCGCTGCGCCACGGCACGATCAGCACCAGCAACAGGCCGAGTACCGCCAGGCTGCTGAGCAGCACGCGCGGGCCGTGAGCCTGTTCGCGGCGACTCCACCACTGGCGCCACTCACTCATGATCGGCAGAAAGATGAACCACACCAGTTCCACCAGCATCAGGAAGATCCCCAACACCTTGAAAAACAGGTGATAGACCGCCAGCGCGATCCCGAAAAACAACGCCGCACGCCATAACCACGAGCCATACCCCCAGATCAGCAAACGCCGCTGCATCGCCGGCGACCAAGGCTCCGGCGCCGGTGCGCCATAGCCGAACAAGAATTCCCGCAGGCGCCAGCGACAAAACGCAAAGGCCCGGCCCTGAAGGTTGTCGACCTCCCACAAATCGCTGAGCAGAAAGTAGCCATCAAAGCGCATGAACGGATTGAGATTGACCACCAGCGTGGTGATCCAGGTCGCACTGGCGAGCATGAACGCCGCCGTGCGCGCCGGACCGTCCGGCAGCAGTGACCAGACCAGCAACGCGATGCAGGCCAGCAGCAATTCCGCCAGCACCCCGCCGGCACCGATCAGCAGCCGCGCACGCCGGTCGTTGACCCGCCAGGCATCGCTGACGTCGGTGTAGAACATCGGCAGCAAGACCATGAACGCCACGCCCATGCTCTGCACCCGACACCCGGCGCGCTTGGCCATGAACGCGTGGCCGAACTCGTGGCAGAGCTTGGCGAAGAACAGCGCCACACCGAACGAAATCGCCCCGCCGAGGCTGAACAGGTGCGGGAAGGTGCCGACGAAGCGCTGCCAGTCCCGCGACACCAGAAACACCCCGAGCCCCAGGGTCGCCGGAAAGCCGTAGCGCAAAATCCTTGGTCCGAAGCGCTGCAACCACGGCCACGCCCGATTGAGAAACGCATCCGGGCGCCACAGTGGAATACGAAAGAACAGATATTGATGGAGCAGGATTTTCCACAGGCTCTGGCGTTGCGCGAGGGCCTTGAGTTGATAGCTGGCGCGTTGCTGATCGTCGAGGGCGCTGATCAGGTCATGCCCGCGCAGGAACGTCAGCAGTTGCTCCAGCTCCACACCATCGAGCGGCAAACCGGGTTCGCGGTTGGCAGCGCGCAGCACCTGCTCCGGATCGCCCAGCGACCAGTGGCGCAACAGGCGCATCGCCGCCGTGCCGAGTTTGAAATAGCGCCCGCGCACCGGGTCGGCCAGGGTCCAGCGTGGCGAGCCGTCCAGTGCCGGCGCCGCGGGCGACAATTGCAGGTCGGCACGCAGGCTCGGCAGGTTCATTTACAGGCCCACGCTCTGGCGCAAACCGGCCAATGGGCGGCGCAGCAGATACAGCGCCAGCGGCGCGCGATCACCGAAGATCTTCGCTGTGCCGCGCAGGCCGATACGTGGCGGCGCGTCGGTGAAATTCGCATCCAGCCGGTAGGCCAGTTGGCCGCCGGCGGTGGGTTGCGCTTCATAGGCCGAACGCTCGAGTCGGGCGACGTGGCGTTGCAACGGATCGCTGTCGAGGAACAACGCAATGTCGGCGCCCGGCTCCAGCGAAATCGCGTCGCCCACCGCCAGTTCGATACGCAGTTCGGCCTGGTTCGGGTCGGCGATTTCCATCAATCGTTCGCCGGTCTGCACCGGCTTGCCGGTCCAGCGCTCGGCGTCGGCGAACACCGCGATACCGTCGCGCTCGGCACGCACTTCGCTGCGGTTGAGCAGTTCCCGGGCGTAGTCCCGTTCGGCGCGTTTCTGCTCGACGCGGGCGGCCAGCAGATCCACCCGTGAACTGGATTCGGCGTCGGCGAATGCACGTTGAGAATTGGCTTTGAGTTCGGCTTCGGCCACACCGAGCGCACGCTCGGCGACATCGGCCTGGGCCTTGAGGGTGGTGCTTTCGAAGCGCAGCAGCAGATCGCCGGTCTTCACATTCTGATTGGGTTTGACCAAAAACTCGGCGATCACCCCGTCCAGCGGCGCCGCCACCACACGCCCACCCAAAGGCACCACTTCGGCCGGGGCCAGCACCGACTGGCGCACCGGAATCAACAAACCGAGCAGCAGCACAGCGACCAGCGCCACTTGGCGTTTGCGGGTCCAGCGCAGCCGCCACGGCTTGCGCGGTTGCAAGGCCAGCCAGGCGTGGCTGTAGGTGTCGCCCAGTTGCGACAGCAGCACTTGTTCGGAAGGGTTCCACGGCACATCACGGGCCAGCCACAAGCCGCCAAACACCTGACCTTCGCGGTCGATCAGCGGCAGCCAGAACACCTGCAGCGCCGACAGACTGCGCCAGTCGCTCTGGATCGACTCGCTGACCATCTCCGGCGCGATCACCCGCGCCACCTTCAGCACATCCTGCTTGAACAGCTGCGCCACCGCCTGCTCGACGAACGCCACGAACGGCGCATTCGGCTCTACCGCACTGACACCGGTCACGGCTTGCACCTTGCCGGCGATCAATAGCGCCGCATGCCGATAACCGAATAGCGGCTGCCCGTCATTGACCAGACTGTAGGCCAGTTGCGAAGCATCGCGGGCGGCGCGGGTATGCCGTTCGAGATCGAGAAACCGCGCGAACACCTGCTCGGCGCCGCCGCTCACCGGGGCGTTCACTTGAGCTCCGGAAAACGCGCGGTGCCGCTCATGCCGGCGAGCAGGCCTTTGGCTTCAGGGAGTGTGGCGACCAGCAACAGCGTCTGGCTGCCCTCATCGATCCGCGCGCCAAGGCGTTTGACCGTAGCGTCGATGGGCTGGCCGGTTTCATCGGGAACGAAACTGAAGGTCTGGCCGGGCTTGAGTTTCGCCATCCAGCGCGACGGCACCAGCAAATGGATTTCCAGCGTGCGGTTGTCGACCACATCGAGCAGCGGCGCCCCGGCCGACACGCTTTCGTAGCGTTGCACCTTGCGCTCGACCACTTGCCCGTCGAACGGCGCGACCACGCTGCAGCGTTTGACCTGGACTTGATAAACCTGGGATTGCGCCTGGGTCTCGCTGACCTTGGCCTCGGCCCGGGCCACTTCGAAACGCCCGACAGAATTGAGCGCCGCCAGTTGCCGGTTGTGCGCCAACTCTTCGCCGGCGCCACGGCTTGCGGCTTGCGCGGCGTTCAACTGGGCCTGATAGGCCGAACAGTCGAACTTCGCCAGGGTATCGCCCTTCTTGAACGACTCGCCCTCGCTGAACGGCAACTCGACGATCCGCCCGGACAACTCGCTGGCCAGCGTCGCCTGATCCCGCGCCCGCAACACACCCCGTGCTTCGCTGCTGGCCGAGGCATTGGCGGCCCCAGCGTTATCCTGCAGCGGATCGTCTGGCACAGGCGTTTGCGCCTGAACTGCACACGTTACAAAGGTCAATCCGACAACCCAACCACGAAAACGCCGCATAACCGTTACTCCCTGACGGATGAGCGGAGTCTACGACAGCGGGGTTTAGCGTCAAGCGAAAGGCCATCATTCGTCTCGAGGTGGGCGTTTTCGTCGCTTACAAACTTTAGGGAAGTTTCCTACGCGTCTTTCCAAAGGGCCGTTATTGCCGATTTATCGTTTGCTGCTTACTCTCACCGCACTCAACCCCGTACGTAGTGATTCAGTTCGCTGGCAGTTGGGGTAAAGAAACCGGCCTCGGCCGGTTTTTTTATTTTTTGCGCTCATACACTCAACGCTGCGCCATCTCCCCCACCGGATACACCGACTCCCATCCCCCACCCAACGCCCGGTACAACCCGACCATCGCCAGTGAAACGCCGGTGGAGCTTTCCACCCATTGCTCCTGGGTCGCGAGCAGTGCGCCTTGTACGGTCAGGACGTTGACGAAGTCGGCCACGCCTTCGACGTATTGCTGTTGCGCGGTGCGCAGGGCGATCTGGTTCTGCCGCACGGCTTCGGCGAGGCTGTCGCGGCGGCGCTGGCTGGCGTTGTAGGCGGTCAACTGGTCGTCGATCTCGTGCCAGGCGCGCAGCACGGTCTGTTGATAACCAATGGCCGCTTCCTGCTGTTGGGCTTCGCGCAGTTGCAGCACGCCGCGCAGGCGGCCGCCGTCGAACAGCGGCAGGCTGAATTGCGGGCCGATGCCGAAGGCCCGCGAGCCCCATGAACCGAAATCACTAAGTTGCATGGCCTGCGAGCCGAGGTTGCCGGACAGGGTGATGCGCGGATAGAAATCGCCCTTGGCCACGCCGATGTTGGCGGTGGCGGCATGCAACCGGGCTTCGGCCTGGCGAATGTCCGGGCGGCGCTCGGCCAGTTGTGACGGCAGGCCGATGGCGACTTGCGGCGGCGACTGCGGCACTGGCGCGTCTGTGGATAATGCTTTGGCCAACGCCTGCGGCGGCTCGCCCATCAACAGGCTGATGGCGTTGATCAGTTGTGCCTGACGTTGCTCCAGCGCCGGCAGTCGCGATTCGATGGCCGCCACTTGCGCGGCCGCTTCGGCCACGTCGAGATCGGTGGCCACGCCGTCGTTGAGGCGCAGTTGCGAGAGTTTCAGGCTGTGCCGCGCGACATCGAGGTTTTGCTCGGTGACGGCGCGGGTGTTCTGCACGCCGCGCAACTGGATGTAGTTCTGCGCAGTGTCCGCGAGTACCGCCAGCAACACACCGCGACGGTCGTTTTCCGCCACTTCGAGGTTGGCATCGGCCGCTTCGGTTTCCCGGCGCACACGGCCCCAGAAGTCCAGCTCCCAGGAGGCGGAGAAACCGGCATCCCACAGGTTGAAGGCGGAATCGCCGTTGTGCCCGGACGGGTCGTTCAAACCTTCGCCGCTGTTGCGTTTGCGGGCATAACTGCCGGTGGCGGCGGTTGTCGGGTAGCGATCAGCGGTGATCACCTGACGTGCGGCGCGGCTTTGTTGCAGGCGGCTGCTGGCCAGTTTCAGGTCGAGGTTGCTGCTCACGGCGCGCTGGGTCAGGGCGGAAAGTTGCGCGTCGTGGAAGACTTCCCACCAGCGCTCGTTCAGGGGTTCGCTGACGGCCTGGCTGGGTGCGGATTTGCCGGGTTTGGCCCACTCGGCAATCTGCGTGGCTTCGGGCTTCTGGAAGTCCGGGCCGACGGTGCAGGCCGCCAACGCTGACAGACTGAGGACAACCGTCAGAGATTGAATGCGCTTCATCGCTGCGTCACCTCACGCACCGATGTCGCCGAGCTTTTGGTATCAATGCTCGCCTCCACCGACATGCCCACCCGCAAGCGCTCGGCCAGTGGCTGGCCCGGTTCCAGCAGGATTTTCACCGGAATCCGTTGCACGACTTTGGTGAAGTTGCCGGTGGCGTTGTCCGGTTTGACGGCGGCAAAGGTCACGCCGGTGGCCGGGGCGATGCTTTCGACGCGACCGCTCAGGGCTTCGCCGCCGAGGCTGTCGACCCGAACGACAACATCCTGTCCGGGTTGCACATCGGTGAGCTGGGTTTCCTGAAAGTTGGCGACTACATAGGCCTGCTTCAAAGGCACCACCGCCAGCAGTTTGCTGCCCGGCGTCACATAGGCGCCGACCCGCACGGCACGCTCGCCGATCATGCCGTCCTGAGGCGCAGTGATGCGCGTGTAGGACAGCTCGAAACTGGCGATTTCCAGTGCCGCCTGCGCCTGTTTCAGGCTGCCTTCGGCGGCATCGCGCTGCGCCGTCAGAATCTCGACCTGTTTGCGCTCCGCAGCCAGTTTTGCCGTGGCGGTGTCCAGCCGCGCAGTCGCCTGATCGATCCGGGTGCGCGCCTGTTGCGCGTTCTGCACGGTGCCGGCACCGACGCCAGCCAGATGGTTGTAGCGGTTCAATTCCTGTTGGGCGAAGGCCATTTCAGCCTTGGCCGAGACCACCGACGCCTGCGCCTGGGCGATCACCGAGGTCTGCCGCTCCAGCGTAGCCTTGGCGTTTTGCAATTGAGCCCGGGCAACCACGGTGTGCGCATCGGCGGCTTCGGCGGCGGCGCGCAGGTCGCGATCATCGATCAGCGCCAGCAATTGCCCGGCCTTGACCTGCTGGTTGTCTTCCACCAGCACTTCCTTGATGAACCCTGCCACACGCGGTACTACCAAGGTGAAGTCGGCGGAGACGAACGCGTCGTTGGTGTTCTGCTGAGTGCGCTTGCCGAACAGGCCCGGCATCGCCAGATACACCAGCACACCGACCGCCAGCGCGGCCGCCACGGCCACCGCGAGTTTTTGCTTTGCTTGAGTCGTCATAAAAAACCTTCTGTTCCAGTCAGGTCGGTGCGCGTGGCGGATAGATCCGCGTCGGCAGCCAGAAAATCAGCAGGATCAGCGCCACTGCGACGCCAGCCATGCACAGGTAAAGATCCGAAGAAGTCAGCACCACCGCCTGTTCGTGCAGGCGATGGGCGAGGCCAGGGTCGTTGCTTGCGGCCAGCGGCGAGTTGCCGAGGCGATCGACCAGCATGGTCGAGTGAAAATGCAGACGCGCGGTGGTCAGCGCCTCGATGACCCCGGTGGCGACCACGGCCGCCAGGCCTTTCACGGTGTTGAACCAGGCCGAAGCGAACGGCCCGTCCTGGGGCTGGATGCTGCCGGTGGAGAGCATCAGCAGCGGCAGCACCGCCATCGGCTGACCGAAAATCTGCAGCCATTGCAGAACGTAGAAATTGTCGCGAATCCACACCGACGTCAGCTGCGACCCGCCCAGGCAGGACAGCACCAGCATGCTCAACCCGATCCCGAGCACCCAGCGGCAATCGACCCAACGCAGATTGCACAGTGCCGCAACCAGCGGCAGCGCGATCAGTTGCGGCAACGCCGCCAGCAGCATGATCGGCGCGGTCTGCACCGGCCGGTAACCCTGCACCTGAGCCAGATAACTCGATGGAATCAGCACCACCGCCAGCAACACCACCAGCACCCCGGCCAGGGTCATCAACGCGAACGACAGGTTGCGGATGCCGAGCATCTGCAACTTGAAAAACGGAATCGGCTGCGACCATTCATGGATCAGAAACGCCACTAGCAGCAGCGAACCGGCACCCAGCAACGCGCAAATCAGGTCCGACTCGAACCAGTCCAGACGATTGCCCTGCAACAGACCGATCACCAGCATGCAGATCGCCGGAAAGCCCAGCAGCAGACCTTTCCAGTTGAAGGTTTTGAGACGCTCCAGGCGCAGCGGATCCTGAGGGATGCCGTAAGCCACCATCGCCATGGCGATCAGGCACGGCACGATGATTTGCCAGAACGTCCATTGCCAGCCGACGTATTCGGTCCACAACCCGGCCAGCGGTGTTCCGAGGCCTGGGCCAAACGTGGCGGTCAGGGCGTAACCGGCGAGGCCGTAAAGCTTGAAGTTGGGCGGCAGAAACCGCAGCGCAACAGTCATCAGCATCGGCGGCAGCGCACCGCCGGCCAGGCCTTGCAGGATGCGCATCAGCAGCAGGCTTTCGTAGTTCGGGGCGAACGGACAGAGCACCCCGAGCAGGGTGAACAGGCCGATGGCGCACAGGGTGAAGCGGCGCAGGGAAAAGGTCACCGAACACCACGGCGCAAACGCCATGGCCGCCACCGAGGTCGCGGTGTAACTCGCGACCAGCCAGGTGCCTTCGTCGTAACCGATGCTCAGGGCGCCGCGAATGTCGGCCAGGGCAACCTTGGTCACCATCTCGTTGAGACCCGACACCAGCACCGCCAGCAGCACGCCGACCAGACCGATGATGATGCGCGCCCCGAACACCGGTGGCGCGGCGGCCATCGGAGCGGCAGCAGCAACCGGCGCCGTGACCGTCAGGGATGTCATGCAGGCAAACTCCGGAGGGAAAAATACCGGAGCATGGTAGTAGGGCTTAGTGCTGACGAAAATTGACTTCTTGGCAGTTTATAAGTGCATCAGACGCAATCGTCAGGGCTGCGCCGCCAGCCAGGTTTCGTCGCAGCAGGTCTTGAGGGTTTCCCGCAGCCAGCGGTGGGCCGGGTCCTTGTCGAATCGCGGGTGCCAGGCCTGGGTCAGCATCAGCGTCGGCAGCGGGATCGGCAGGTCGAACGAGCGCAGCTTCAATCCCAGTCGCCGCACGCTGAGCAGTGCTTCCTTGGGCACCGGCAGGATCAGGTCGGAGTCCGGCAGGGCGAACATTGCCGCGTGGAAACTCGGCGCGATTACGGCCACCCGCCGCTCCAGACCCAGTGCATTCAGTGCGGTGTCGATGGGGCCGCGGGCGATGCCGCGGCGGGACATGCTGATATGGGAAAACCCGGCGTAACGTTCGGCGGTGATCTCGCCATCCAGCAGTGGATGATCCTCGCGTACCAGGCCGACGAAGTGGGTGGAAAACAGGTTCTGCACTTTGACTTCCGGGGTCACCGGACGCGTGTTGCTGACACTCAGGTCGATGCGCCCTTCGCGCAAGGCTTCATCGTCGCCGTCACCCTCGGGGACGAAGCGCAACTCACAGTGCGGTGCCAGTTGATCCAGGGTGTCGAACAGCTTGCCGCCGTACACGCCGACAAAAAAGTCGTTGGCGCGAATGCTGAAGCGCCGGCGCAGAGTGCCCAGCTCCACGGCATCCGCCGAACGAAACAGCAGTGCCGCCTGCTCCACCACATCGCGCACCTGTTCGCGCAGCTCCAGCGCCTTGGGCGTCGGCACCAGTCCCCGGCCGGCACGTACCAGAATCGGATCGCCGATGGCTTCGCGGATCCGTGTCAGCGTGCGGCTCATGGCCGCCGGGCTGAGGTTCATCCGCCGCGCGGCGCCGACCACGCTGCCCTCGTCGAGCAAGGCGTCGAGGGCGACCAACAGGTTCATGTCCGGGAGTTGCATGCTGAGCACTCGTGACTGATCAGGATTGATTCGCACGCAATGCTAGCAGATCAGAAAATCAGCGCTGCATACCCCAGCGTTTCACCGTCACCCGCTCCAGCGTGTCGAACACCAGGTTTTCCACCAGCAGACCGATGAGGATCACCACCGCCAGACCGGCAAACACCTTGTCGGTATACAGCTCGTTGCGGTTCTGGAAGATGTACCAGCCCAGACCACCCTTGCCGCTGGTGGCACCGAACACCAGTTCGGCGGCGATCAGGGTGCGCCAGGCGAAGGCCCAGCCGATTTTCAGCCCGGCGAGGATCGACGGCAGCGCCGCCGGAATCAGGATGAACAGCACAAAGCGCATGCCCTTCAGACCGTAATTACGCCCGGCCATGCGCAGGGTTTCAGAGACCCCGAGAAACCCGGCATACGTGTTCAGCGCCAATGCCCACAGCACCGAATGCACCAGCACGAAAATCAGGCTGTTCTGACCCAGGCCGAACCACAGCAACGCCAGCGGCAACAACGCAATCGCCGGCAGCGGGTTGAACATCGAGGTCAGCGTACTCAGCAAGTCCCGGCCGAATTGGGTCGAGACCGCCAGCGTGGTCAGGGCGAAGGCCAGGACGATGCCGATCAGGTAACCCTTGAGCAGCACCACCAGCGAAATCCACACCTTGCCCAGCAGTTCGCCGCTGAGCAGACCGTCGTAAAGCGCATGACTGGTCTGCAAAAAGCTCGGCAGCAGCAGGTCGTTGTTCTGCACCCGGGCGACCACTTCCCAGAGCACGGCGAGCAGAATCAGGATCACGCTTTTGCGCAGCCAACCCTGTTGCCACAGGCGCTGGCCCAGCGGCAGTTCGCGCTCCACCGGCACGCTGGTCAGCGGTTGCAGATCGTTTTCGAATTCTTGACGTACGGATGATGAATGGCTCATCGGGCAATCCTCCGGGTGGCTCAATAAGCGATGCGAATGTCGTTAAAATCGTGCTCGCGCTCGGTTTCCGGCGACTGCCCTTCATCGAACAACAACCGGTGAATACGCCGCGCCGATTCCTGAAACGCCACGCCACCGAGGCTGTGCAGATCGTATTGATGACTGTGCACTTCCGCCCTCACCCGCCCCGGATGCGGCGACAGCAGCAGGATGCGATTGCCGACCACCAGCGCTTCTTCAATCGAGTGGGTGACGAACAGCAAGGTGAAACGCACCTCCTCCCAGAGCAGCAGCAATTCCTCCTGCATCTTGCGCCGGGTCAGAGCGTCCAGCGCGGCGAACGGCTCGTCCATCAGCAGGATTTTCGGCTGCATCGCCAGCGCCCGGGCAATCGCCACCCGCGCTTTCATGCCGCCGGACAAGGTGTGCGGATAAGCATCGGCGAACGCCGCCAGACCGACCTTTTCCAGATAGTGCAGCGCACGCTCCTCGGCTTCCTTTTTCTTCAAGGTGCGCGAAGCCAGCAGCGGAAACATCACGTTCTGTTTGACGGTTTTCCACGGTGGCAGTTGATCGAACTCCTGAAACACCACAATGCGGTCCGGCCCCGGCGCGTCGACGCGCTGACCTTGCAGACGGATCTCGCCCTCGCACGGCGCAATAAACCCGGCGACGGCTTTGAGCAAGGTCGACTTGCCGCAGCCGGAGGGACCGAGCAGCACAAAACGATCCTGTTGATCCACTTCGAAACTGACCTGGTGCGTGGCACGCACGACGCGCTGCGGCGTGCGGTATTCGAGGCTGACCTGATCGACCGCCAGCAGCGCCTGCGCCGTGGCGATCGGGTTGCTGGCCGCGTGGCCTTGCAAAGGGGCGCTCATCTCGATCAGCTCCCTTGCAGCGGTTTGGCGTCCTGGAAGAAGTAATCCTTCCACGATTCAGGCTTGTTCTTGATCGCGCCGACGCGGTAGAGGAACTCGGCGAGCGGGTAGGTGTTTTTCGGCGTGACGCTGAATTCGAACTGCGGGTTGTCGATGATTTTCAGCAGCTCGGCGCGGTCGATCTTGGCTTTGGTCACGCGGATGTATGTGTCGGCCGCCGCACCTTTGTCGTTCTGCGCAAATTGCGCGGCTTCGGTCAGGGCTTCGACGAACGCCTTGTAGGTTTTCGGGTTCTCGTTGCGGAATTTCTCGGTGGCGAACAGCACGGTCGGCGAGTTCGGGCCGAGCACGTCATAGGAATTGAGTACGACGTGCACGTTCGGATTTTCCAGCGCCTGATCCTGGAACGGCGGGTTGGAGAAATGCCCGGTCAGTTCGGTGCCGCCGGCGATCAACGCGGCGGTGGCGTCCGGGTGCGGGACGGCGATGGTGTACTTGTCGAGACGATTGAATTCCTTGTCGCCCCATTGCTTGGCGGCCGCGTATTGCAGGAAGCGCGACTGCACGGAAACACCAACCGCCGGCACTGCGATGCGGTCCTTCTCGGTGAAATCGGCGATGGTTTTGACCTTGGGATTGTTGCTGACGAGGTAGTACGGGAAGTTGCCCAGCGAGGCCACGGCCTTGACGTTCTGCTTGCCGTGGGTGCGATCCCAGATGGTCAGCAGCGGCCCGACGCCGGCGCCGGCAATGTCGATGGAACCGGAGAGCAGCGCATCGTTGACCGCCGCACCGCCCGACAACTGAGTCCAGTCGACCTTGATGTCGAGGCCTTCCTGCTTGCCGTACTTCTCGATCAGTCCCTGATCGCGCACCACATTGAGCAATAAATAGACAATGCCGAACTGTTCGGCGATGCGGATTTCACCTTCGGCGTGGGCCACCGTCGGCGTCACCAGGCTGCCAGCGATCAGGCTGAAACCGAGGCCGATGGCCGCCGCCAGCGGTGCGAATGGAAGACGTTTGGACATGATCGGATCTCCGGCAAATCAGAAAGGCGCGTCGCCCTGGATGGTGGTGCGATACAGCTTGCGGCGCAGGTACGCCGGGCAGCCGGCGGCAAGGTGGATCAGTGAGCGGTTGTCCCAGAACACCAGATCGTGGGGCTGCCATTGATGGCGATAGATGTTCTGCGGCAGCACGCTGTGGGCGTAGAGCTCGTCGAGCAGTTGCTTGCTCTCGTCTTCCGGCAGGCCGACGATGCGGGTGGTGAAGCCTTCACTGACGAACAACGCCTTGCGGCCGTTTTCCGGATGGGTGCGGACGACTGGGTGCACGACTTCCGCGACCTGAGCCAATTGCTCCGGGGTCAGGGTCGGGCGCCAGTTGCCTTCAAATTTGGTTTCGCTGTAGCGCGCAGTGTAGGAATGCGCAGCCGAGCGGCCTTCGACGGCTTTGCGCAGCGCCTCGGGCAGGCTGTCCCAAGCTTTGTGCATGTCGGCGAACAGGGTGTCGCCGCCTTCGGACGGCAGCTCCTGGGCGTGCAGCATCGAGCCGAGGCTCGGCAGCTCTTTATAGGAAAGGTCCGAGTGCCAGAACTTGCCGGCATCACCGAGGCCGATGTTCTGGCCGTTCTCGACGATGTTGGAAACGATGAGGATTTCCGGGTGATCGGCCAGCAGGAACTGCTTGAGCACATGGATCTGCAACACGCCGAAGCGGCGGCTGAAATCGATCTGCTGTTGCGGGGTGATGCGCTGGTCGCGGAACACCACGACGTGGTGATCGAGGTGCGCGCGGTGAATGCGGGCGAAGTCCTCGTCGTTGACCGGACGGGTCAGGTCGAGGCCAATGATTTCGGCACCGACGGCACCGCTGAACGGGCGGATTTCGAAGGTTTGCGGCGCGGCAGTCGCGGCGCTTGGGGTAGCAGTAGCTGCGGACATCAATCAATCTCCCACGCACGGCGCGTTCAAGGGCGCGCACGTCGATCAGAAACTCACGCTGGATTGCGTGTGGGTTCGTGTCGTGCGGCGCGCCGATTGGTCGGCAGGTACGCAGGAGGCTGACTTTATAGCTATAAGAAGCTTAATTTAAATACCGTTAGCGAATAACGATATGGCGATTGCTTCGGAATGGACTGGATGGTGAGTGACCATTTGCGTCACTTCTGTGCGTAAACAGGCGAATTCACTTACGCCATCGCTGGCAAGCCAGCTCCCACAGATTCCGTGGTGAACACACAAGCTTGTGTCCACCCTAGGTCGCTGTGGGAGCTGGCTTGCCAGCGATGGGGCCCGGAAGACCAATGAAGATCTAACGTTCGTGCAGCGCCTCGGCGCGGGCGCGGATGATCGGCTTGAGCAGGTAGCTCAGCACGGTCTTCTTGCCGGTGATGATGTCCACCGACGCCACCATCCCCGGGATGATCAGCAGCGGCTTCTCGTCAGTACCGAGATGGCTGCGCTCGGTGCGCAGCTTGATGATGTAGTAGGTGGTTTTCTTGTCTTCGTCGGTGATGGTGTCGGCGCCGATCTGCTCCAGCTTGGCCTTCAGGCCGCCATAGATGGTGTAGTCATACGCGGTGAATTTCACCGTCGCATCCTGCCCAGGATGCAGGAACGCGATGTCCTGCGGGCGGATCTTCGCTTCGACCAGCAAGGTGTCGTCCAGCGGCACGATTTCCAGCAGGTCGCTGCCCGGCTGGATCACGCCGCCGATGGTGTTGACCAGCATCTTGTTGACGATGCCCCGCACCGGCGAGGTGACGAGCGTACGGCTGACCCGGTCTTCCAGCGCCTTGCCGGTAGCCTGGGCCTTGTTCAGGTCGGTGCGGGCTTCGTTGAGCTGGGTCAGGGCGTCGCTGCGGAACTTGCCGCGAGTCTCGTCGATCTTGCGCTGGACTTCCTTAATCGCCGATTCGGCACGCGGGATCGCCAGGGTGGTGGCGTCGAGCTGGCCACGGGTTTCCACTTCGGCACGCTTGAGTCGCAGCACTTCCACCGGCGACACCGCGCCCTGGGCCACCAGCGGCTCGGACATGTTGATTTCCTGGCGTTGCAGACCGAGTTGCTGGCGGTACTGCGCCTGCTTCGAGGTGAATTCGCGCAGCTCTTGCTGACGCTGGATCAACTGCTCCTGCAAGCCGCCGACTTCATCGTGCAGTTGCTGACGACGGCTGACGTACAGCGACTCTTCACTCTTGGCCTGACCCGGCACGGCTTTGAGCACGTCCTCGGGGAAATTCAGCGGCCGGTCATCGACCTCGGCGCTCAGACGCTCGACCCGCAGCAGCATCGACAGACGATCGGCCTCGGTTTCACCAACGTTGGAGGCGAAGCGCGTGTCGTCCAGGCGAACCAGCGGCGCGCCGGCCTCGACGATCTGGCCCTCCTTGACGAACAGCTCGGAGACGATGCCGCCCTCGAGGTTCTGGATTTTCTGGATCTTCGACGACGGAATCGCCTTGCCGTCGCCCTTGGTCACTTCGTCGATCACGGCGAAATTGGCCCACAGCATCAGGAACACGAAGAAACCGATGATCGCCCAGATCGTCAGTCGCACCACACGCGGCGCGTCCTCGATCAAGGCCTTGTTGACCTCCGGCAGCGGCTGGCCCTGCAACGATGCGGAGCCCTTGAAGTAGCGACGGATCGAATCCTTGAAACCCGACTTAAGCAACACTGATCTGCCCCTTCTTCAACGCTTCCATCACGGCGGCTTTCGGGCCATCGGCGAGAATCTGTCCACGGTCGACCACCAGCAGGCGATCCACCAGCGACAGCAGCGATGCCCGGTGCGTCACCAGCACCACGGTCTTGTTTTCAACGACTGCAGCCAGACGTTGCTTGAGGCGTTCTTCGCCGGTGTTGTCCATGGCGCTGGTCGGTTCGTCCAGCAGCAGGATCGGCGGATTGAGCAGCAGCGCCCGGGCCAGGGCGACGTTCTGCCGCTGGCCGCCGGACAGGTTCTGCCCGCGCTCGCCGACTTGCAGTTCATAACCCTGCGGGTGCAGGCGGGCGAATTCATGCACGCCGGCCAGTTCGGCGGCTTGCAGCACCAGCTCGTCCTCGACGTAGCGGGCGCCGGAAATCAGATTGTCGCGCAGGGTGCCGGCCAGCAGCTGGATGTCCTGTGGCACGTAACCGATGTTGTAGCGCAGCTCGCTGACGTCGATCTGGCGGATGTCGACGCCGTCCACCAGCAACGCGCCGTCGTCCGGCTGATACAGACCCACCAGCAGTTTGGCCAGCGAGCTCTTGCCCGAGCCGCTGCGGCCGATGATGCCGATCTTCTCGCCGGGACGGATCACCAGGTTGATGTTTTTCAGCGCCGGGTTCTGTTGATCCGGGTAGGTGAAGTTGAGCTGACGGCATTCGATGGCGCCTTGCAGCACCTTGCGGCTCAGCGGGCGCTCTTCGAAATTGCGCTCCTGCGGCAGCTCCATCATCTGGTCGACCGAAGTCATGGTCACCCGCGCCTGCTGGTATCGGGTCAGCAGACCGGACAGCGACGCCAGCGGGCTCAATGCGCGGCCACTGAGCATGTAGCAGGCGATCAGACCGCCCATGCTCAGGTTGCCGGCGATGATCTGGTACACGCCGAAAACGATCATGATCACCCCGGCCAGTTGCTGGATCAGCAGGGTGATGTTCATCGCCAGACCGGAGAGCATTTTCACCCGCAGTTCGAGGCGGCTGAGGGTGCCGATGGTCTGCTCCCACTGATATTGGCGTTCGCTTTCGGCGTTGTTGACCTTCACCGCGTCGAGGCCGGCGAGGGTTTCGATCAGGCTCGACTGACGCTCGGCACCCAGCGCCATGGTGCGCTCCATGGTGGCCACCAGCGGCTTCTGCAACGCATAGCCGATCAGCAGGGCAATCGGGAAGGCCAGCACCGGAATCCACACCAGATGCCCGCCGAGAATGGCGATGACGATGAAGATCAGAATGGTGAACGGCAAATCGATCAGGCTGGTCAGGGTCAGCGAGGCGAGGAAGTCGCGCAGGCTCTGGAACTCGTGGATGTTCTGGGCAAAGCTGCCGACCCGCGCCGGCCGGTATTTCATGGCCATGCCGACGATGCGTTCGAACAGCGTGGCGGAGATGATCAGGTCAGTTTTCTTGCCGGCCAGATCCAGGCACAGGCTGCGCAGGCTCTTGAGGATCAGGTCGAACATATAGGCGCCGGTGATGCCCAGTGCAAGCACCCACAGGGTCGCTTCGGCCTGGTTCGGCACCACGCGGTCATAGACGTTCATCACGAACAGCGGGGCTGCCATGGCGATGATGTTGATCAGGAAACTGGCGGCGATGGCGTCGGCATACAGCCAGCGCGAACGCTTGAGGGTGTCGCGGAACCACGAGCGGGCGCGCGGGATCAGCGTGCCGTGGTTGACGTCGAATTTGTGCTGGGGCTGGGCGAAGAACACCTTGCCGAGGTAGTCATCGGCCAGCAACTCACGGTTGACGAGAGATTCGCCACCATCGGTTTCGCTGAGCAGTACCCGGGCTTCGTTCTCTCCCTGCCAGCCGAGCAGGACGGCACTGCGGCCATCCTTGAGCAGCAACAGCGCCGGCATGGCGATGGCCGGAATTTCTTCCAGCTTGCGTTGCAGCACCCGCCCCTGCAGCCCGGCGCGCGCTGCCGCACGGGGCAGCAGCTCGACACTCAGGCGCTGCTTGGGTAGCGGCAGACCGGTGGTCAGCATCGCCGCGCTGGCGGGTTTCTGGTGCAGCATGCAAAGGGCGAGCAGACCATCCAGTAACGGATCGTCGTGCAACGCGCGTGGATCATGACTGAGATGAACTCGACTGACTTCTGATTCCACGCTCGACACTCTTTAACAGTTGAAAAGGGACAACTCAATTCATCCCGGGCAGTTGAACCTTGGGCTTCACGTCGTTCTGCACAACGGATGCCATCGGTGCGACCACTCCCTGGCTCTTGAGCAACTCGCCCATGGTCGCCTTGATTCGGTATTGAGTAAATAACTGAATGTTCTTGATCTCGGCCAGACGGCGCGAAGCGGTGAACAGTTCGTTTTCACTGTCGAGCAAATCCAGCAGAGTTCGTTCGCCGAGGCTGAACTGGCGCTGGTACGCGGTGCGCACTGCGGTGCTGTGATCAACGTACTGCTGAGCGATCGGCACCTGGGCGTTGGCGTTGTTCAAGGCATTCCAGGCCAGGCCCAGCTCTTCGTTCAACTGGCGCAGGGCGTTGTTGCGGATGTCCAGCGCCTGGTTCGACAGGTAGGACTTGGATTCCAGATCCGCCTTGTTGCTGCCACCGGAGTACAGGTTGAAGCGCATGCGCAGCATGGCCTGCCATTCATTGCTGTGACCGTTCTGGCCGTCGAGATCGTTGTCGGCGGTGCGGCCCAGCTCGGCGTCGAAACGCGGGTAGAAGGTCGACTTGGCGGTTTCGTACTGCTTTTCCGCAGCGGCGATGTCGGACTCGGCCGAACGCAGGATCGGGCTGTTCTCCAGCATCTGCGCGCGGGCCTCATTGAGGTTGGCCGGCATCATCGCCATGAACGGCGCCGGACGCTCCAGTTGATCGGGCATCTGGCCGACGGCGCTGAGGAAGTTGGTTTCCGAGTCGGCCAGGTTGGTCTGCTCGGTGATCAGGTTGTTGCGGGCCTGGGCCATCCGCGCTTCGGCCTGGTCGAGGTCGGCACCGCTGCCGACGCCGCGCTGGGTGCGCAACTGGATCTGATCGTAGATGCGCTGGTGGCTCTTGAGGTTTTCCTCGGCCAGGCGCACGAATTCGCGGCGGGTCAGCACATCCAGATAAACCTGGGCCACGGTCAGCGCGGTGCGCTCGGAGGTGCCGAGCAAGGCATAGGCGCGGGAGTTGACGGTGGCTTGTTGACGCCCGACTTCGCTGGACGTCGCAAAACCGTCAAAAACCATTTGCGACAGTCGCACACTCGACTCACCACGGTTCAGGGTTTCCCAGTGATTGCCACCGCCGTTGGCACGGGTGGTGACGCTGTCGGTGCCTTCACGGCCATAACCGCCGAGCAGGTCGACCTTGGGCAGGTATCCACCTTTGGCAGCCTTTAACTGATAATCCGCAGCCAATCGACTGTTGACCCCTGCCTGGATTTCCGGATGGACATCCAGTGCCTGTTGCATGGCTTCCGGTAAGGATTGTGCTTGAGCAAAAGACGCGGCGAGAGCGAAAGGTAGAGCCTTGAACAGGGGCGAACGCATGGTAAGGAATTCCCAAAACTTCTTGTCGTGAATCACAGCAAATAAGGGTGCTGCGTCGGATGATGGCAACCGGAATGACCGTATGTCGGAAAGTTTAAAACCGGAACTGGATCACATGCTCAAGGGCAAGTCGCCGCGTAAATATCAATGTGACATTAGTGGGGCGATTGTTTAGGATGGCATCCATAAGGTCAATAGTTTGGCATAAAGTTAATAGCGAAAGATTCTAGCCAAAATATTGACGAAGATCAGCGTCAAACTTGATTCACATTTTTTTAAAAGTACGTCCAGACTGAATCGGCGCAGAAAAGCCATCAGGTCTATGGAAGTCAACTGAACGTGACACCCGGAGAGTCTTCAATGAGCAGTGTTGTGGCCATCGTCAAAAGCATTGTCGGTCAGGTTTTCGTGGTGTCCCCAGAGGGCGTCCGTCGCGTACTCGTTGAAGGCGACCGTCTGTTCGCCGGCGATCAGGTCGATACCGGCGTTTCCGGCGCGGTGTCCCTGGAACTGGCTGATGGCCGCACCCTCGATCTGGGTCGTGACACTCAATGGAGCGCCGACACTCCGGACTCCGTCACCGACCTGGCCGAGGCCACTGCGCAGGCCGCGCCGTCCGTTGAAGAACTGCAGCAAGCCATTGCCGCCGGTGTCGACCCGACCACCGCCCTAGAGGCCGCAGCAGCCGGCCCGACCGCCGCTGGTACAGGCGGCGCCGCCGGTGGCGGCCACAGCTTCGTGATGCTCGATGCGACCGCTGGCCGCGTCGATCCGACCATCGGCTTCCCGACTGCGGGCATCAACTCCGGCGGTCAAGCCGCCCAGAACATCACCGGCGGCCAGACCACCGACACCACCGCCAACGCCTTGCGCGACTCGACCCTGAGCCTCAGCGCCACGCCGACCATCACCGAAGCCGGCGGCGTGCTGGTGTACACCGCGACCCTGACCCAGGCGCCGCTGACCGACCTCACTGTCACCCTGTCCAATGGCGCGGTGATCGTGATTCCGGCCGGTTCCACCACCGGCACCGTCAACGTGCCGCTGGCCCCGAATGACACGGTCTACAACGACGCCAGCCAGATCAACGTGACCGTCACCGGCACCACCGGCGGCAACGGCATTACCGTCACCGTGCCGACCACCCCGGCCGTGACCCAGGTCACCGACACCATCGACACCACCACCGTCACCCTGACGGCGGGCAGCAGCGTCACCGAAGGTGGCCAGATCACCTACACCGCGACCCTGACCAACCCGGCGCAGACGCCGGTCACCGTCACCCTGTCCAACGGCTCGACCATCACCATCGGCGCCGGCCAGACCACCGGCACCGTCAACGTTCCGACCGCGCCGAATGACGTCTACAACAATGGCAGCACCGTCACCACCACCATCACTGGTGCCACGGGCGGCAACTTCGAGAATCTGGTGCCGAACCCGACGCCAGCCGTTACCAATATCGTCGATTCGGTCGACACCACCAACCTGACCCTGACCGCGACCGGCACCGTGGTCGAGGGTGGCCAGATCACCTACACCGCGACGTTGACCAACCCGGCGCAGACGCCGGTGACCGTCACCCTGTCGAACGGCTCGACCATCACCATCGAAGCCGGCAAGACCAGCGGCAGCGTCAACGTGCCGACCGCACCGAATGACGTCTACAACAACGGCGGCACCGTCAGCACCACGATTACCGGTGCCACGGGCGGCAACTTCGAGAATCTGGTGCCGAGCACCACGCCGGCGACCACCACCGTCACCGACTCCATCGACACCACCAATCTGTCGCTGAGCGCCACCGGTTCCGTGGCCGAAGGCGGCTCGATCGTTTACACCGCGACACTGACCAACCCGGCTGGCACGCCAGTGACCGTGACGTTGAGCAACGGCTCAGTCATCACCATTGAAGCGGGCAAGACCACCGGCACCGTGACCGTTCCGGCGCCGGCCGATGACGTCTATAAAGACGCCGGCAAGGTCGAAGTCAGCATTACCGGCACCACTGGCGGCAATTTCGAGAACCTGGTGCCGAGCACCGTTCCCGCCGTGACCGAAGTCACTGACACCATCGACACCACCACGGTAAAACTCACCGCGACCGAAACCGCAGCCGAAGGTGGCACTGTCACCTACACCGCTACCGTTGGCGCGCCGGTGACCGGTTCGCCTGTGACCGTGACCCTGGCCAACGGTCAGCAGATCACCATCGAAGTCGGCAAGACCACCGGCACCGTGACCACCACCGCGCCGAATGACGCGCTGACCGGCAATCCGCCCCTGACCAACTCGATCACCGACGTTACGGGCGGCAACTACGAAAACCTCGTAGCCGACAAGACCCCGGTTTCGACCACGGTCACCGACACCGTCGACACCACCAACCTGACCCTGAGCTCCACTGGCTCCGTGGCCGAGGGCGGGTCGATCGTCTACACCGCGACCCTGACCAATGCCGCCGGCTCGCCAGTCACCGTGACCCTGTCCAATGGCGCGGTGATCACCATCGAAGCCGGCAAGCTCACCGGCACCGTGACCGTTCCGGCCCCTGCCGACGACGTCTACAAGGACGCCGGCAAAGTCGAAGTGACCATCAAGGATGCATCCGGCGGCAACTTCGAGAACCTCGTTCCGAGCACTGTCCCGGCGGTTACCGAAGTGACCGATACCATCGACACTTCGACCGTGAAACTGACCGCTGACACTTCGGTCGCTGAAGGCGGCACCGTCACTTACACCGCCACCGTTGGCGCACCGGTGACTGGCTCCCCGGTCACCGTGACGTTGGCCAACGGTCAGCAAATCACCATCGAAGTCGGCAGGACCACCGGCAGCGTGACCACCACCGCACCGAACGATGTACTCAACGGCCACGCGCCGCTAACCAACTCGATCACTGACGTGAGCGGCGGCAATTACGAAAACCTCGTGGCTGACAAGACCCCGGTTTCGACCACGGTCACCGACACCGTCGATACCACCAATCTGACGCTGAGTGCGACTGGCTCCGTGGCTGAAGGCGGCTCGATTGTCTACACCGCCACGCTGACCAACCCGGCGGGCACTCCGGTGACCGTGACCTTGAGCAACGGCTCGGTCATCACCATCGAGGCTGGCAAAACCACTGGCACCGTGACTGTTCCGGCTCCGGCTGATGACGTCTACAAGGATGCGGGCAAAGTCGAAGTCAGCATTACCGGTACAACCGGCGGCAATTTCGAGAATCTGGTGCCGAGCACCGCTCCGGCCGTCACCGAAGTCACCGATACCATCGACACCACCACGGTGAAACTCACCGCGACCGAGTCGGCAGCCGAAGGTGGCACTGTCACTTATACCGCCACTGTTGGCGCGCCAGTGACCGGCTCGCCAGTGACCGTGACCCTGGCCAATGGTCAGCAAATCACCATCGAAGTGGGCAAGACCACCGGCACCGTGACCACCACCGCGCCGAATGACGCGTTGAACGGTCACGAACCACTGACCAACTCGATCTCTGACGTGAGCGGCGGTAACTACGAAAACCTCGTGGCCGACAAGACCCCGGTTTCGACCACCGTCACCGACACCGTAGACACCACCAATCTGACGCTGACCGCCACTGGCTCCGTGGCCGAGGGCGGGTCGATTGTTTACACCGCGACCCTGACCAACCCGGCCGGCACCCCGGTGACCGTGACCTTGAGCAATGGCTCGGTCATCACCATCGAAGCGGGTAAAACCACCGGTACCGTAACCGCTCCGGCTCCAGCCGATGACGTCTACAAGGATGCCGGCAAGGTCGAGGTGACCATCAAGGATGCGTCCGGCGGCAACTTCGAAAATCTGGTGCCAAGCACCGTTCCAGCCGTCACCGAAGTCACCGATACCATCGACACCACCACGGTGAAGCTCACCGCGACCGAGTCGGCAGCAGAAGGTGGCACTGTCACTTATACCGCCACTGTTGGCGCGCCAGTGACCGGATCGCCGGTGACCGTGACCCTGGCCAATGGTCAGCAAATCACCATCGAAGTCGGTAAAACCACCGGTACCGTCACCACCACAGCGCCGAACGATGCGTTGAACGGCCATGCACCGCTGACCAACTCGATTACCGACGTAAGCGGCGGCAACTACGAGAACCTGGTCGCCGACAAGACTCCGGTCAGCACCACCGTGACCGACACCATCGACACCACCAACCTGTCGCTGACCGCGACCGGCTCCGTGGCCGAGGGTGGTTCGATCGTTTACACCGCGACCCTGACCAACCCGGCTGGCACGCCGGTGACCGTGACCTTGAGCAATGGCTCGGTCATCACCATCGAGGCTGGTAAAACTACCGGCACCGTGACCGTTCCGGCCCCAGCCGATGACGTCTACAAGGACGCCGGCAAGGTCGAAGTGACCATCAAGGACGCGTCCGGTGGCAACTTCGAAAACCTTGTTCCAAGCACCGTCCCTGCCGTGACGGAAGTCACCGATACCATCGACACCTCGACCGTCAAACTGAGCGCCGATACATCGGTGGCCGAGGGCGGAACCGTCACCTACACCGCGACGGTCAGTGCGCCTGTGACCGGTTCGCCAGTGACTGTCACTTTGGCCAACGGCCAGACCATCACCATCGAAGTCGGCAAGACCACCGGTACCGTCACCACTACCGCACCGAACGATGCGTTGAACGGTCATGAACCGTTGAACAACTCGATCACTGATGTGAGCGGCGGCAACTACGAAAACCTCGTGGCTGACAAAACCCCGGTCAGCACCACCGTGACCGACACCGTCGACACCACCAATCTGTCGCTGACCGCGACCGGTACCGTGGCCGAGGGCGGTTCGATTGTTTACACCGCTACCCTGACCAACCCTGCCGGCACCCCGGTGACCGTGACGTTGAGCAACGGCTCCGTCATCACCATTGAAGCAGGCAAAACCACTGGTACCGTGACCGTTCCGGCTCCGGCCGATGACGTCTACAAGGACGCTGGCAAAGTCGAAGTGACCATCAAGGATGCGTCCGGCGGAAACTTCGAAAACCTGGTGCCAAGCACTGTTCCAGCGGTTACCGAAGTCACCGACACCATCGACACCACCACGGTCAAACTGACCGCGACCGAGTCGGCAGCAGAAGGTGGCACCGTCACTTACACCGCCACTGTTGGCGCACCGGTGACTGGTTCGCCAGTCACCGTGACGCTGGCCAATGGTCAGCAGATCACCATCGAAGTCGGTAAAACCACCGGCACCGTCACCACCACCGCACCGAACGACGCGTTGAACGGCCACGAACCGCTGACCAACTCGATCACGGGTGTCACTGGCGGCAATTACGAGAACCTGGTGGCTGACAAAACTCCGGTCAGCACCACCGTGACCGACACCGTCGACACCACCAATCTGACCCTGAGCGCCACTGGCTCCGTGGCCGAGGGCGGTTCGATTGTTTACACCGCAACTCTGACCAACCCGGCTGGTACCCCGGTGACCGTGACCCTGTCGAACGGCGCGGTGATCACCATCGAGGCTGGTAAAACTACCGGCACCGTTAGCGTTCCAGCTCCGGCGGACGACGTATACAAGGACGCGGGCAAAGTCGAAGCCACCATTTCGACGGCCACCGGTGGCAACTTCGAGAACCTGGTGCCAAGCACCGTTCCGGCCGTGACTCAGGTCACTGACACCATCGACACCACCACGGTCAAACTGACTGCGACCGAGTCGGCGGCTGAAGGCGGGACCGTTACTTACACCGCGACTGTGGGCGCACCTGTGACCGGTTCGCCAGTCACCGTTACCCTGTCCAACGGTCAGTCGATCACCATCGAAGTCGGCAAGACCACCGGCACCGTGACCACCAACGCACCTAACGATGCGCTGAACGGCCATGCACCGCTGACCAACTCGATTACCGACGTAAGCGGCGGCAACTACGAGAACCTGGTCGCCGACAAGACACCGGTCAGCACCACCGTCACCGACACCATCGACACCACCAATCTGACGCTGAGCGCGACCGGCACCGTGGCTGAAGGCGGCTCGATTGTCTACACCGCCACGCTGACCAACCCGGCGGGCACTCCGGTGACCGTGACCTTGAGCAACGGCTCGGTCATCACCATCGAGGCTGGCAAAACCACCGGTACCGTGACTGTTCCGGCTCCGGCTGATGACGTCTACAAGGACGCCGGCAAGGTCGAAGTCACCATCAAGGATGCAACCGGTGGCAACTTCGAGAACCTGGTGCCGAGCACTGTTCCGGCCGTGACCGAAGTCACCGACACCATCGACACCACTACGGTCAAACTGACCGCGACCGAGTCGGCGGCGGAAGGCGGCACCGTCACCTACACCGCGACTGTTGGCGCTCCGGTAACCGGTTCCCCGGTGACCGTGACCCTGGCCAACGGGCAGCAAATCACCATCGAAGTCGGCAAAACCACCGGCACCGTGACCACCACCGCGCCAAACGATGCACTCAACGGTCACGAACCGCTGACCAACTCGATCACCGGCGTGAGCGGCGGCAACTACGAAAATCTGGTCGCCGACAAGACCCCGGTCAGCACCACCGTGACCGACACCGTCGACACCACCAACCTGACCCTGAGCGCGACGCCGGAAGTCAACGAAGGTGGCCAGATCACCTACACCGCGACCCTGACCAACGCCGCCGGCACCCCGGTGACCGTGACGTTGAGCAACGGCGCCGTGATCACCATCGAAGCCGGCAAAACCACCGGCACCGTGACCGTCGACGCACCGAAGGACGACGTCTACAAGGACGCCGGCACCGTGGAAACGACCATCAAGGGCGCCACCGGCGGCAACTTTGAAAACCTGGTCACCAGCACTGCCCCGGCTGTCACCACCGTCCACGACACCATCGACACGTCCACAGTATCGCTGACCGCTACCGCCAACGTCGCCGAAGGCGAAACCGTGGTCTACACCGCGACCGTGACTGCGCCAGTGACCGGCTCGCCGGTCGTGGTGACCCTGTCCAACGGCCAGACCATCACTATCGCCGTGGGCGAGACCACCGGCACCGTGAACTTCGTCGCGCCGAACAGCCCGCTGGCGGGCGGCAGCTCGCTGAGCGTGACCATCGACAAGGCCACCGGCGGCAACTACGAGAACCTGGCGGTCGACAGCAAACCGGCCAACACCTCGGTATCGGACACTGTCGACACCACCAACCTCAACCTGACCGCCACCGACTCGGTGGCCGAGGGTGGTTCGATTGTCTACACCGCGACCCTGACCAACCCGGCCGGCACCCCGATGACCGTGACCCTGTCGAACGGCGCCGTCATCACCATCGAAGCCGGCAAGACTACGGGCACCGTGACCGTTCCGGCTCCGGCCGATGACGTCTACAAGGATGCGGGCAAAGTCGAAGCGACCATTTCGACCGTCACCGGCGGCGGTTTCGAGAACCTGGTGCCGAGCACCGTTCCGGCCGTGACCAACGTCACCGATACCATCGACACCACAACGGTGAAACTCACCGCGACCGAAACCGCTGCTGAAGGTGGCACCGTTACCTACACCGCGACTGTTGGTGCTCCGGTGACGGGTTCTCCGGTTACCGTGACCCTGGCCAATGGTCAGCAAATCACCATCGAGGTCGGTAAAACCACCGGCACCGTGACCACCACTGCGCCAAATGACGCGCTGAACGGTCACGAGCCGCTGACCAACTCGATCACCGGCGTGAGCGGCGGCAACTACGAGAATCTGGTGGCTGACAAAACTCCGGTCAGCACCACCGTGACCGACACCATCGACACCACCAACCTGACCCTGAGCGCTACCGGCTCCGTGGCCGAAGGCGGTTCGATCGTCTATACCGCGACCCTGACCAACCCGGCGGGCACTCCGGTGACCGTGACCTTGTCGAACGGCGCCGTGATCACCATCGAGGCCGGTAAAACTACCGGCACCGTTAGCGTTCCAGCTCCGGCGGACGACGTATACAAGGACGCGGGCAAAGTCGAAGCAACCATTTCGACGGCCACTGGCGGCAACTTCGAGAACCTGGTGCCGAGCACCGTTCCGGCGGTGACTCAGGTCACTGACACCATCGATACCACCACGGTCAAACTGACTGCGACCGAGTCGGCGGCTGAAGGCGGCACAGTCACCTACACCGCGACTGTGGGCGCACCTGTGACCGGTTCGCCAGTTACCGTGACTTTGTCCAACGGTCAGCAAATCACCATCGAAGTCGGCAAGACCACCGGCACCGTGACCACCACGGCGCCGAACGATGCGCTGAACGGTCATGCTCCGCTGACCAACGCCATCACCAATGTCAGCGGCGGCAACTACGAAAATCTGGTCGCCGACAAAACCCCGGTCAGCACCACAGTGACCGACACCATCGATACCACCAACCTGTCGCTGACCGCGACCGGGACCGTGGCCGAGGGTGGTTCGATCGTCTACACCGCGACCCTGACCAACCCGGCCGGCACGCCGCTGACCGTGACGTTGAGCAACGGCGCCGTCATCACCATCGAAGCCGGTAAAACCACCGGTACCGTAACCGTTCCGGCCCCGGCCGATGACGTCTACAAGGATGCCGGCAAGGTCGAAGTCACCATCAAGGATGCAACCGGTGGCAACTTCGAGAACCTGGTGCCAAGCACCGTTCCGGCCGTCACCGAAGTCACCGACACTATCGACACGACGACCGTGAAGCTCACTGCTTCCGAAACCGCCGCCGAAGGTGGCACCGTTACTTACACCGCGACCGTGGGCGCGCCGGTGACTGGCTCGCCAGTGACCGTGACCCTGTCCAACGGTCAGCAAATCACCATTGAAGTGGGCAAAACCACCGGCACCGTGACCACCACCGCGCCGAACGATGTGCTGAACGGCCACGCGCCGCTCACCAACGCGATCACCAACGTGACCGGTGGCAACTACGAGAATCTGGTTGCTGATAAAACTCCGGTCAGCACCACCGTGACCGACACCATCGACACCACCAACCTGTCGCTCACCGCGACCGGCACCGTGGCCGAAGGCGGCTCGATCGTCTATACCGCGACCCTGACCAACCCGGCCGGCACTCCGGTGACCGTGACCCTGTCGAACGGCGCGGTGATCACCATCGAA
>NZ_JALJEA010000010.1:0-286672 GCF_023242405.1 Pseudomonas sp. MWU12-3088 | reverse complement strand
CGTACAGCATTCTCAGACGCCTTGCGGCTGCCCTTACCAACCGACAATGCTAAGGTTCAGCCCTAGCTTTTGTATTTTTCCAAGGAAGCCTCATGCCGGACACACAGTCCCTCAACGCTGCATTCATGGTGGTTCAGAGTAACAGTCTGGACGAACTGCGCAGCCTTGTGATCAGCATCATGCGGCGTTATCCACTGGCTCCTCTGGAAAACGAAATTGCGCTCGTACAGAGCAACGGCATCGCCCAATGGCTCAAGCTGGCACTGGCAGAGGATCCTGAAGAGGATGATTTGGGTGGCTGCGGTATTGCCGCGGCAATTGATGTGCAATTGCCGGGCAGTTTCATGTGGCAGCTTTACCGCATGGTTCTTGGACGAGATGAGATCCCGGCCAAGTCCTTGCTCGACAAGGCCCCTCTGACCTGGCGACTGATGCGCCTTTTACCGCAGGTCATCGACCTGCCGCATTTCGAACCCCTGCAACGATTCCTGACCCATGACACCGACTTGCGCAAGCGCTACCAGTTGTCCGAGCGTCTGGCGGATCTGTTCGATCAGTATCAGGTGTACCGTGCTGACTGGCTCGAGGATTGGGCCGAGGGTCGTCATCAGCTACGAAATGTCAGGGGGGAGGTGAAATCGCTGCCCAGCACCAGTTGCTGGCAGGCGGAGCTGTGGCGTGCATTGCTTGATGATGTCGGTGAGCAAGGCATGGCTCAAAGTCGGGCAGGCGTGCACCAGCGATTCATCGAGTGCATCAACAACCTTGAAAAGGCACCGACAGGCTTGCCATCACGGGTAATTGTTTTCGGAATCTCCTCTCTGCCTGCGCAAGTACTCGAAGCATTGGCTGGTCTGGCCCGTTTCAGCCAGGTCCTGCTCTGCGTACACAACCCTTGCCGTTATCATTGGGCCGATATCGTTGCCGACAAGGACCTGTTGCGTCATCAATACAAGCGTCAGGCTCGCAAGAGCGGCATGCCCGTAGTGCTGGATCCAGAGTCCCTGCATCAACACGCCCATCCGCTGCTTGCTGCCTGGGGCAAGCAAGGTCGTGACTACATCAATCTGCTCGACAGCTATGACGATCCGAACAGCTATCGCGCGGTATTTCGCAATGGTCGTATCGATCTGTTCAGCGAAACAATCCCGCAAAACATGCTCAATCAACTGCAGGATGACATTCTGGAGCTGCGCCCGCTCAGCGAGACGCGTGAGCTCTGGCCCGATGTCGATCTGAAACAGGATCAATCGATTCGATTCCACATCGCGCATAGTGCACAACGTGAAGTCGAGATTCTCCACGATCAGCTCCTGGCTCGATTCAGCGCCAATCCCGATCTTCGCCCCCGCGATGTGATTGTGATGGTGCCCGACATCGACAGTTATGCGCCGCATGTCCGTGCGGTGTTCGGGCAACTGGATCGTCATGATCCACGGTTCATTCCTTTCACACTGGCAGACCAGGGGCAACGCGGCCGTGATCCATTACTGATCGCTGTCGAACATCTGCTCAAACTGCCAGACAGTCGCTTCCCCGTCAGCGAAATCCTCGACTTGCTCGATGTGCCAGCGTTACGCGCACGGTTCGGTGTGGAGGAGCGGGATTTGCCGACGCTGCATCGCTGGATCGAAGGCGCCGGGGTCCGTTGGGGGATGGACGCTGAGCAGCGTGCCGGACTGGGATTGCCAAATGAACTGGAGCAGAACAGCTGGCGTTTCGGCCTGAAGCGGATGCTCCTTGGATACGCGGTCGGCGATTCCAGTGCCTGCGCGGGCATTGAGCCCTACGACGAAATTGGCGGCCTCGATGCCGCGCTGATTGGTCCGTTGTCCGCCTTGCTGGATGCCTTGGAGTACTCGCACCAGCAATTGCTGAAGCCTGCGAAACCTCAAGAGTGGGGGAGTCGGTTACAGGTACTGATGCAGTTGTTTTTCAAAGCGAGCAATGAGCATGACGACTACTTGCTGACTCAGCTTGAGGAGCTGCGCGAGACATGGCTGGAGACCTGTGAGTCTGTCGGACTGGAAGACGAACTACCGCTGACCGTTGTTCGTGAGGCCTGGCTGGCCGGGCTGGATCAAGGGCGTTTGTCCCAACGCTTTCTGGCCGGTGCAGTCAACTTCTGTACCCTGATGCCGATGCGGGCAATTCCCTTCAAGCTGGTTTGCCTTCTGGGCATGAACGACGGCGATTATCCCCGGGCACAACCACCGTTGGACTTCGACCTGATGGGCAGCGATTACCGGCCGGGAGATCGCTCCCGTCGTGAAGATGATCGCTATCTGTTGCTCGAAGCACTGCTGTCTGCTCGCCATCAGCTCTACATCAGTTGGGTTGGACGCAGCATTCGTGACAACAGTGAACGGCCACCTTCGGTGCTGATCGGTCAGTTGCGCGATCATCTCGCCAATGGTTGGCGAATGACTGATGACGGCACGGATCTGTTGCATGCCATGACCCAGGAACACCCGCTGCAGCCTTTCAGTTCACGTTACTTCCATGAAGGTGATGAGCTGTTCAGCTATGCCAATGAATGGCAGGTGCTGCATCAACTTCATGAGCCTGCCGAAGTGAAAGGAATGCTTGAATCCCATGTCCAGGAGGAGCCGCTCGGCCTTGCACTGCTGCAGGATTTTCTGCGTAACCCGGTTCGACACTTTTTCACTCAACGCTTGAAGGTTTACTTCGAAGCGGCACAAGTACCTCAAGCCGATGAAGAGCCCTTTGTGCTGGATGCCTTGCAGCGATACACCCTCAGCAACAGTTTGCTCGACGCGGCCTTGAGGCATCCGGAGAGTGTTGATCAGGCGCTTGAGGCTCAGGCTCGGCGCCTGCAAAACAGCGGGCTGCTGCCCATGGCGGGATTCGGAGAGTGCCTGCAGCGAGAGTTGATCGAACCGCTTCCTGATTTGCTGCAACGCTATCAACAACTGCTGACGCTTTGGCCTACTCCGCTGACCAGTGCGATCCCGATCAATCTTGAATGGCAGGGAGTACGCCTGGAGGGGTGGCTTGGAGGTTTGCATCAGCGCGCCGATGGCGGTGTGCTGTCGGTGACGACGATCCCCAACAGCATCGGTTCAATCAAGAACCGCAAATGGCACCGTCTGATCAAACCGTGGGTTGATCATCTGGTCGCTTGTGCGAGTGGACTGTCCTTGACCACTGCACTGGTCGCCAGCGACGACACTCTCTTGCTTGAACCCATGGAGCAGGATCGGGCATGGCGGGTACTCGAAGACCTGCTGCTCGCCTGGCAGGCAGGAATGCGCCAGCCACTTCCGGTTGCGGTGAAGACCGCTTTTGCATGGCTGGGCCAGAGCGACCCGCCGAAGGCCGAAGCCGCTGCACGCAAAGCCTATGAAGGTGATGGCCAGACCAGCGAAGGCGAGAGACGCGAAAGCCCCGCATTGGCGCGGCAGTTCCCGGATTACGATGCTTTGCTGGTCGAGGAGACATTCCCCGATTGGTGTAACGCTCTATACCGCCCGGTGCTCGAAGCCCCCTGGCAGTCATTGGCCAGCGAGGGGGTACGTTCATGAGTACACAGCAGCCACTTGCCCTGGCATTTCCATTGAAGGGCAGTCAACTGATCGAGGCCAGCGCGGGCACCGGCAAGACGTTCACCATCTCCGCGTTGTATCTGCGCCTGATCCTTGGTCATGGAGGCGAAGCGAGTGGCTTCGGTCGTGAACTGCTGCCACCGCAGATTCTGGTGGTGACCTTCACCGATGCGGCAACCAAGGAGTTGCGCGAGCGAATCCGCACACGTCTGGCCGAGGCCGCACGCTTCTTTCGTGACGAGACGCCGCCTCCTGATACGTTGATCGATGAGCTGCGCGCGCAGTTCGATCCTCAGCAATGGCCCGGTTGCGCCAACCGCCTGGACATCGCCGCGCAATGGATGGACGAGGCTGCGGTCTCGACGATCCACAGCTGGTGTCAGCGAATGCTGCGCGAACACGCATTCGATAGCGGCAGCCTGTTTACCCAGTCTCTGGAAACCGATCACAGCGATCTGCTCGGCGAAGTGCTCCGCGATTACTGGCGCCTGTTCTGCTATCCGATGCGGGGGGATGCACTGAATTGGGTTCGTGCTAATTGGGGAGGTCCGGCCGCCCTGTTGCCTCGTGTACGTGCACTCTTCGGCACTGAACATCATGGCAAGGAAGACAGATCTCCGGCCGAATTGATCGACGAGTGCCTGCAGGAACGCCGCGCAGCATTGGTTGAATTGAAAAAGCCCTGGCAGCAGTGGGCGGATGAGTTGCTCGCCATTTGTCATCAGGGAGTTGCCGGCAAGACAGTCGACGGGCGCAAGATGCAGGCCCGCTACTTTGAACCCTGGTTCGAGAAGCTCAAGACCTGGGCGGAAGACGAGTCACTGGAACAACTGGATATCGGTACCGGATTTACCCGGCTGACGCCGGACGGCATGGCTGAAGCCTGGAAAGGCGAGCCCCCGAGTCATCCGGGACTGGACGCGATGTCGAGGCTAAAGTCGAGTCTCGACGGTCTGCCGACGCCTGACGCGGCTGTGTTGCAGCACGCTGCCAAATGGGTAGGTTCGCGCTTTGAGGAAGAGAAGCGCAGACGTGCCGAAATGGGCTTCGATGACATGCTGCTGCGCCTTGACGCAGCCTTGCAATCCGAAGGCGGCGAGCGCCTCGCCACGCTTATCCGCGAGCAGTTTCCGGTCGCTTTGATTGACGAATTCCAGGACACGGATCCGGTGCAGTACCGGATCTTCGAGAACATCTATCGCATTGAGGAAAACAACCCCGAGACCGGACTGTTTTTGATCGGTGATCCGAAGCAGGCGATCTATGCCTTCCGTGGTGCGGACATCTACACCTATCTGCGCGCGCGAATAGCCACCGCCGGGCGACTGCATACGCTGGGTACGAACTTCCGCTCCAGCCACGGGATGGTCCGCGCAGTAAACCAGGTGTTCGAGCGCGCCGAGTCCCGTGAACAGGGGCGCGGTGCGTTTCTGTTTCGAGAGAAAGACGGTGACAACCCGGTGCCGTTTCAACCCGTGGATGCTCAGGGACGCAAGGAGCATTTACAGATTTCCGGGCAAGACGTGCCGGCGCTGAATATCTGGCGTTTATCTACCGAGCAACCAGTCTCCGGTGCGGTCTACCGCCAGCAGCTGGCGGCGGCCTGCGCCAGTGAAATCACTGTCCTGCTCAATGGCGGACAAGCCGGGAGCGCGGGTTTCGCGCAGGACGGCAAGGATTTTCGTGGGCTGCAACCGGCGGACATCGCAATTCTGGTGCGCGATGGCAAGGAGGCTCAAGCGATACGCGGTGAACTTGCCGCCCGAGGGGTGCGCAGCGTCTATCTGTCGGACAAGGATTCAGTCTTTGCGGCCCAGGAGGCCCATGACTTGCTGGCCTGGCTCAAGGCCTGTGCCGAGCCGGATGTCGAGCGCTCACTGAAAGCAGCCCTGGCCTGTATTACCTTGAATCTGCCGTTGGCTGAGCTCGAGCGCCTGAATCAGGACGAACTGGTCTGGGAAGCCCGAGTCATGCAGTTCCGGGCCTATCGCGAGATCTGGCGCAAACAAGGTGTGCTGCCGATGTTGCGGCGCTTTCTGCATGACTTCCATCTGCCGCAAACCCTGATCGCACGCAGTGATGGAGAGCGGGTGCTGACCAACCTGTTGCACCTGTCGGAGCTGCTGCAGCAGGCGGCCTCCGAACTGGATGGCGAGCAGGCGCTGATCCGGCACTTGGCCGAGCACCTTTCGTTGTCCGGTCAGGCGGGTGAGGAGCAGATCCTGCGCCTTGAAAGCGACGAGCAACTGGTCAAGGTCGTGACGATCCACAAGTCCAAGGGGCTTGAGTATCCGTTGGTATTTCTGCCCTTCATATGCTCGGCCAAACCCGTGGACGGCAGCCGGCTGCCGTTGCATTACCACGATGCGTACGGCAAGGCTCAGGTCAGTCTCAAAGCGGAGGCCGAGCTGATTGCCCTGGCCGACAATGAGCGTCTCGCGGAGGACCTGCGTTTGCTTTACGTCGCCCTGACCCGGGCACAACATGCGTGCTGGCTCGGTGTGACAGACCTTAAACGCGGTAATAACAGCAGCTCGGTCCTGCATCTTTCAGCATTTGGCTATCTGCTGGGTGGTGGTGCATCACTGAGCGAGTCCAGCGGTCTGACCCGTTGGCTCGACGATTTGCAGCAACATTGCCCAGGGCTGAGCATCGTGGAAATGCCACTGGCAACCAGCGAGCGTTACCAGCCACCCCGCAACGACGCGACCCCAAGTGCCACGTTGATCCCCAAGCGCAAGGCCAGCGAAAACTGGTGGATCGCCTCCTACAGCGCATTGCGCATCAGTGATGTGCTGAGCGTAGGCAGTGATGAAGCACCGGACAGTCCCCAAGCACAGAAACTGTTCGACGACGAGCGCCTCGAGCCCGACGCCCCCCGCGAGATCATTCCGGGAGGCGCCGAGATACATCGTTTCCCCCGTGGGCCGAATCCGGGGACGTTTCTCCATGGATTGCTCGAATGGGCAGGTGATGAAGGTTTCGCGGTTTCGCGCGAAGCGCTGGAAGACGCGATCGCCCGGCGCTGCAATCGTCGTGGCTGGGAAGGCTGGATCACGACTCTCAGCGACTGGTTGCAGCATCTGCTCAAATCGCCGATGCCGGCAGGCGCCGGTCGACCTGCAGTCGTGCTCGAGCAACTGAAACAGTATCGGGTCGAGATGGAGTTCTGGTTCGCCAGCCACAAGGTCGATGTCGTCAGACTCGACGAGCAGGTACGCAAGTTCACCCACAACGGCGTTGCCAGGGTGGCCGCCGAGGCCGTGCAACTCAACGGCATGTTCAAAGGCTTCATCGACCTGACCTTTGAGCATGATGGTCGTTACTACGTGGCGGATTACAAATCCAACTGGCTGGGCGTCGATGATGCCGCCTACACCGAGCAGGCCATGGAGCAGTCGATTCTGGAGAACCGTTACGACCTGCAATACGTGCTGTATCTGCTGGCATTGCATCGTCAGCTCAAGGCCCGCCTCGCCGATTACGATTACGACCGGCATGTAGGCGGTGCGTTGTATCTGTTCCTGCGCGGTAACCGGGCAGACAGCGGTGGCGTGTATTTCGCGCGGCCTCCCCGGGAGCTGATCGAGCGTCTGGACTGGATGTTTCAGGGCAAACCGGAACCGAAATCCGAGCCGGTATGGGAACAGGGAGAATTACTATGAGCCGTACCTTCGCGCACTTGTCGCCGATTGCGCTGGATGCAGACAGTCTTGCTCGACTGACGCCCCTGATGCAGGCCGAGGACTTGCTGCAGTTGCTGACCCACTGGGTAGAGCGAGGGTGGCTGCGGGCTCTGGACAAGGCATTCGTGACGTTTCTTCATGAGTTGGTGCCGGACGTCGACCCACTGGTTCTGCTTGCCGCCGCTTTGACCAGTCACCAGCTCGGTCATGGTCACGTGTGCCTGGATCTGTTTGAAACCCTCAAGGCTCCAGACTTTGCCCTGTCTCTGCCACCTGAGGGTGATGCGCAATCCGGCGTGTTGTTGCCGTCGCAATTGCTTGAGTCACTCGAAGGCGCGCACTGGTGCAAAGTGCTGGCCGGAAGCTCTCTGGTGGCGCTGGCTGCCGACGACAGTGAGTCTGCACGGCAATGCCCTCTGGTGCTGTCCGGTAAACGCCTGTACCTGCGCCGGTACTGGGCCTATGAACGACGTATCGACACGGCACTGCGCCAACGTCTGGCAGAGCATGAATCGACGCCGGGCGATCTGTCGCAGCGACTGGACGAGTTATTCGGGTCGGCAAAGACATCCGGTGCGATCGACTGGCAGAAGCTCGCCTGCGCACTGGCGACCCGAGCTGCCTTCAGCATCGTCACGGGCGGGCCGGGCACCGGCAAGACCACCACGGTCGTGCGTTTACTGGCGTTGCTTCAGGCCCCGGCGGTCGAAGCCGGCCAGCCTCTGCGTATTCGCCTGGCCGCGCCTACGGGTAAAGCGGCAGCGCGGCTGACCGAGTCCATCAGCCAGCAAGTGCAGTCGCTAAAAGTCGCCGAGGCCGTTCGGGAAAAAATTCCTTCCGAGGTAACGACCGTGCACCGCTTGCTGGGCAGCCGTCCCGGCACCCGGCACTTCCGTCACCATGCCGGTAATCGTCTGCCACTGGACGTGCTGGTGGTCGATGAAGCGTCCATGATCGACCTGGAAATGATGGCCAACCTGCTTGATGCGTTGCCGTCACATGCTCGTCTGGTGTTGCTGGGCGACAAGGATCAACTGGCCTCTGTCGAGGCCGGTGCTGTGCTGGGGGATCTGTGCCGTGATGCCGAGGCGGGTTGGTACAGTCCGCAGACACGTCAGTGGCTGGAGTCCGTGAGCGGGGAGTCCTTGCATGACGCCGGTTTGCACGAAGACACGGACGGTACGCACCCGCTGGCGCAGCAAGTGGTGATGTTGCGTCACTCGCGGCGTTTCGGCGAGGGCAGTGGCATCGGCCAGCTTGCACGCCGGGTGAATCAGCAACGGCCGGATGAGGCTCGTCACTTGCTGGGAGCGCGAAGCCATGACGACGTTTATTCGCTGGCACTCAAGGGCGAGCATGACCATGCACTGGAACGCCTCGTTCTGGATGGGCATGGTGAGGGTCCCCACGGTTATCGGCATTACCTGAGCGTCTTGCGCAATCAGCGCCCCCCTGCCGGTGCCCCTCTTGAACATCCCGGTTGGCTCGATTGGGCGCGAGCAGTCTTGCAGGCATTCGATACGTTCCAGTTACTGTGCGCCGTGCGCAAGGGACCGTGGGGTGTCGAGGGGCTGAACCTGCGTATCACCGAAGCACTGCTCAAGGCGCGGCTGATCGACAGCGACCAGCAGTGGTATGAAGGCCGTCCGGTCCTGATGACCCGCAATGACTATGGTCTGGGGTTGATGAACGGTGATATCGGCATCGCTCTCAAACTGCCCGAACGAGATGGGCCGAACGCCGGTGAACCGGTGCTGCGGGTGGCGTTCCCGCGTAACGATGGGCGCGGAGGGGTGCGGTTTGTGTTGCCGAGCCGGCTCAATGATGTGGAAACCGTGTACGCCATGACGGTGCACAAGTCGCAAGGCTCGGAGTTTGCCCATACCGCGTTGATTCTTCCCGACGCCCTGAATCCGGTATTGACCAAAGAACTGATCTACACCGGCATTACCCGAGCCAAACACTGGTTCACCTTGATCGAACCGCGAGCCGGGGTATTCGAGGAAGCGGTGCAGCGCAAGGTCAAGCGCCTGAGCGGTTTGATGCTGGAACTGGAAGAGGGCGCAGGGCTCTGACGGTGAAAATGCCTTCGTTTGCCGGCGTTATCTGACCGACCGGTCAGAGGGGGCTGTATCGCTGGCGTTCCAACGCTGTGCTATCGTTGCGGCATCATTTCGTAACGATCCAAGAGAATCCCTGCATGAAGCTGGCTGTCTGGGCGACAGAGCGCGTAGTTGGCAGCAAGCGAGCGTTGCTTGCCGTTCTGCTCTGTTTGCTCACAGGCGGGGTTGCTGCCCAGCCGCAAACACCGGTCGGTATGGCTGAACAACGGGCCAAATCCGTCACTCAGGTAGTCCTTGGCATCCTCAGTTACGCCCGTTGGCCGGTCGAGCCTGCGCAGTTGCGCCTGTGCATCGTCGGTCCCACCGAATACACCGACGATCTGGTGAAAGGCACGACCCAGGCCACGGGCCGGCCTGTCACGGTGCGTCGCCTCCTGGCTGACAACCCGTCCATCGTCAGTGAGTGCGATGCGGTGTATATCGGCAAGCTCACCGCCGATGAACGCAGCCGTCTGTTCGCTTCGCTGATCGGTCACCCGGTATTGAGCATCAGCGAGGGCGGCGATCAATGCACGGTCGGCAGTCTGTTCTGCCTCCGGGTCGGTGACGATCAGGTGTCTTTCGAGGTCAATCTCGACTCCGTCGCCCGCAGCGGCGTGCGCATTCATCCGAGCGTGCTGCAGTTGTCGCGCCGCAAGCCGGCGGCTCCATGAGACGCGACAAATCCACAGGGCGTCCGACCCTGGGTTCGGTCATCGGCCGCGGGCACTTGATCGTGGCGCTGGTTGCCGTGGCAATGGCCAGTGTGTCCCTGACCCTGCTGGGCGTTTTGGCGCTGCGGGTCTATGCCGATCACAACCTGCACCTGATTGCTCGTTCGATCAGTTACACCGTGGAAGCGGCGGTGGTGTTCAACGACAAGCCTGCCGCGACGGAGGCGCTGGCGTTGATCGCCTCGACCGAAGAGGTGGCGGACGCGCAGGTGCTGGATAGCCAGGGTCAGTTGCTGGCGCGATGGCAGCGACCGGAAAACGGTTTGTTTTCCGGGCTGGAAATGCAGATCACGCGGATAGTGCTGGAAAAGCCGATCAGCCTGCCGATCCTGCACCAGGATCGCGAGATCGGCCGGGTCCTGTTGATCGGTCACGGCGGCAGCCTGATGCAGTTTCTGTTGAGCGGACTGGCGGGCATCATTCTCTGCACGGCGATCAGCGCCTGGGTGGCGCTCTATCTGGCGCGCCGTCAGTTGCGCGGGATCATCGGCCCGCTGCACAGCCTGGCGGGAGTGGCCCACGCCGCCCGCAGCGAACGGGCACTGGACCGGCGGGTGCCACCGGCGAAAATCGCCGAGCTCCACAACCTCGGCAACGACTTCAACGCTCTGCTCGATGAGCTGGAATCGTGGCAGACCCACCTGCAAAACGAGAACGAAACCCTTGCCCACCAGGCCACTCACGACAGTCTCACGGGACTGCCCAACCGGGCGTTTTTCGAGGGGCGCCTGATTCGTGCATTGCGCAGTGCCAACAAACTCAACGAGCGCGTGGCGGTGCTGTTTCTCGACAGTGATCGTTTCAAGGAGATCAATGACAATTTTGGTCATGCGGCCGGCGATGCGGTGCTGGTGGCGGTCGCGAACCGGGTGCGGGCGCAGTTGCGCGAAGAGGATCTGGTGGCGCGTCTGGGCGGCGATGAATTTGCCGTGCTGTTGACGCCGTTGCACAAGACCGAAGACGCCGAGCGCATTGCCGACAAGATTCTCGCCAGCATGGACACTCCGATTGCATTGCCGGGCGACACCCTTGTGGTGACCTCGCTCAGTATCGGTATTGCGGTTTACCCCGATCATGGCGCCACGCCCGGCACCTTGCTCGATGCGGCCGACGCCGCGATGTATCAAGCCAAGCGCCTGTCCCGCGGCGCCCAATTCACCGCCGGGTCGGAGCACCTGGTCGATCCCGTTCAAACCAGGAGCTGATGCCCGTGTTCTCAATGTCCTTTCGACTGATTTCCACCCTGTTACTGACCGCCATGCTGGCCCTGACCGGTTGCCAGACCGCTCCGCAAAAAGGCCTGACGCCGGCGCAGATTGCCGTGCTCAAGCAGCAAGGCTTTGAACTGACCGACGACGGCTGGGAGTTCGGCCTGTCGGGCAAAGTGCTGTTTGGCAGCGACATCGAAAGCCTGAACAAGCAAAGTACCGAGATCGTCGAACGTATCGGTAAGGCCCTGCTCGGTGTCGGTATCGAGCGGGTTCGCGTGGATGGCCACACCGATGCCTCGGGCAAGGAAGCCTACAACCAGCAGCTGTCGCTGCGCCGAGCGAAGAGTGTGGGCAAAGTGCTGACCACGGTCGGCATGAAGGAAGAGAACATTCAGCTGCAAGGCCTCGGTAGCCGCGAACCGGTGGCCTCCAACGACACCGCCGCCGGCCGCACCGAAAACCGCCGGGTGTCGATCGTGGTCAGCGCCGACTAGTCGGCGAACTGCATCTCCCGGGTCTGTCCCATCAACAGCGCCTGATTGCGCTCGGTCACTTCGCGGATGTAGTCCCACAACAGGGTGATCCGCTTGAGCTTGCGCAAATCCTCCCGGCAGTACATCCAGAACTGCCGGGTGATGTCGATTTCTTCCGGCAGCACCGGCAACAGGCGCGGGTCCTGTGCCGCGAGGAAGCACGGCAGAATCGCCAGCGAGCGCCCCTGCTGCGCCGCCACGAATTGCGCGATCACGCTAGTACTGCGCAAGTTCGCGCTGGCGCCGGGCACCACGTTTGCCAGATACAGCAGCTCCGAGCTGAACGCCAGGTCATCCACATAACTGATGAATTGATGCTTGCCCAAATCGGCGGGGCGGCGGATCGGTGGGTGCTTGTCCAGGTATTCCTGAGTCGCGTAGAGCTGCAAGCGATAGTCGCAGAGTTTGCAGCACACGTACGGCCCGTGTTCCGGGCGTTCGAGGGCAATGACAATGTCGGCCTCGCGTTTGGACAGGCTGATGAAGTGCGGCAACGGCAGGATGTCCACCGAGATCGCCGGGTAGGCGTCGACGAAGTGGCTCAGTTGCGGGGTGATGAAAAAGCTGCCGAAACCTTCGGTGCAGCCCATGCGTACATGCCCGGACAGCGCGACACCGGAGCCGGACACCTGTTCGCAGGCCATGTGCAGCGTACTTTCGATCGACTCGGCGTAACTCAGCAGGCGCTGGCCTTCGGCGGTCAGTACGAAACCGCTGGTGCGGGATTTCTCGAACAGCAATGTACCCAACGCGGCTTCCAGCGAACTGATCCGCCGCGACACCGTGGTGTAGTCCACCGCCAGGCGTTTGGCCGCGGTGCTGGCCTTGCGGGTACGGGCGACTTCGAGGAAAAACTTGAGGTCGTCCCAGTTCAGCGAGCCTAAAGACGTGATATTTTTTTGCATGATGGACGGGCTTATATGTGCGTTCTTATTAGAAGTTTGCACATCTATACTCCAAAAACAGTCCGACAACCAATTCGCGACACACGCCTCATCTCAAGGCGAACCTTTCGCCTTGGCTCCCAAGATAAAAACAATTTCTGGAGACCAGCATGAACGCATCGCTTACGCCCAACGAAACCACGGTCCAGAAGGTCAAGCTGCTGATCGACGGCGAGTGGGTCGAATCGCAGACCACCGAGTGGCACGACATCGTCAACCCGGCGACCCAGCAGGTGCTGGCCAAAGTCCCGTTCGCCACTGCCGCTGAAGTTGATGCTGCCGTGAGTGCCGCCCAGCGCGCCTTCCAGACCTGGAAGCTCACCCCGATCGGCGCACGCATGCGCATCATGCTCAAGCTGCAGGCGCTGATCCGCGAACACTCCAAACGTATCGCCGTGGTACTGAGCGCCGAGCAGGGCAAGACCATTGCCGACGCTGAGGGCGATATTTTCCGTGGTCTGGAAGTGGTCGAGCACGCGTGCTCCATCGGCAGCCTGCAAATGGGCGAGTTCGCCGAGAACGTGGCCGGTGGCGTCGACACCTACACTCTGCGTCAGCCAATCGGCGTCTGCGCCGGCATCACGCCGTTCAACTTCCCGGCAATGATTCCGCTGTGGATGTTCCCGATGGCCATCGCCTGCGGCAACACCTTCGTGCTCAAACCGTCCGAACAGGATCCGCTGTCGACCATGCTGCTGGTGGAGCTGGCCATCGAAGCCGGTATCCCGGCGGGCGTGCTCAACGTGGTGCACGGTGGCAAGGACGTGGTTGATGGCCTGTGCACCCACAAGGACATCAAGGCCGTTTCGTTCGTCGGTTCGACCGCCGTCGGCACTCACGTTTATGACCTGGCCGGTAAACACGGCAAGCGCGTGCAATCGATGATGGGTGCGAAGAACCACGCCGTGGTGCTGCCGGACGCCAATCGCGAGCAAGCGCTCAATGCCCTGGTCGGCGCCGGTTTCGGTGCGGCTGGTCAGCGTTGCATGGCCACTTCGGTGGTGGTCCTGGTGGGGGCGGCCAAACAGTGGCTGCCGGATCTGAAAGCGCTGGCGCAGAAACTCAAGGTCAACGCCGGCAACGAGCCGGGCACCGATGTCGGCCCGGTCATTTCGAAAAAGGCCAAGGCGCGGATTCTCGATCTGATCGAAAGCGGCATCAAGGAAGGCGCGAAACTCGAGTTGGACGGTCGCGACATCAGCGTGCCGGGCTACGAGAAAGGCAACTTCGTCGGCCCGACCCTGTTCTCCGGGGTGACCACCGACATGCAGATTTACACCCAGGAAATCTTCGGCCCGGTGCTGGTGGTGCTGGAAGTCGACACCCTCGATCAGGCCATTGCGCTGGTCAACGCCAACCCGTTCGGCAACGGCACCGGTCTGTTCACCCAGAGCGGCGCAGCGGCACGTAAATTCCAGACTGAAATCGACGTCGGCCAGGTCGGCATCAACATCCCGATTCCGGTGCCAGTACCGTTCTTCAGCTTCACTGGTTCCCGCGGTTCGAAACTCGGCGACCTCGGCCCGTACGGCAAACAAGTGGTGCAGTTCTACACCCAGACCAAAACGGTCACGGCGCGCTGGTTCGATGACGACAGCGTCAACGACGGCGTGAACACCACCATTAACCTGCGCTGAGGAATGGCCATGAAAATCGCATTTATCGGTCTGGGCAACATGGGCGCGCCTATGGCGCGCAACATGATCAAGGCCGGGCATTCGCTGAATCTGGTGGACCTGAACAAAACCGTGCTGGCGGAACTGGAGCAATTGGGCGGCACCATTCGTGCCTCGGCTCGCGAAGCCGCTGAAGACGCAGAGCTGGTGATCACCATGTTGCCGGCCGCCGTGCATGTACGCAGCGTCTGGCTCGGTGAAGACGGCGTACTGGCCGGGATCGGCAAAGGCGTGCCGGCGGTGGATTGCAGCACCATCGATCCGCAGACTGCTCGCGACGTGGCGGCAGCGGCCGCCAAACAAGGCGTGGCCATGGCCGATGCACCGGTGTCCGGCGGTACTGGCGGCGCCACCGCAGGTACATTGACCTTCATGGTCGGCGCCACCCCGGAACTGTTCGCCACCCTGCAACCGGTGCTGGCGCAGATGGGCCGCAACATCGTGCATTGCGGTGAAGTCGGCACCGGGCAGATCGCCAAGATCTGCAACAACCTGTTGCTCGCCATTTCGATGGTCGGCGTCAGCGAAGCGATGGCCTTGGGCGATGCGCTGGGGATCGACACCGGTGTGCTCGCCGGGATCATCAACAGCTCGACCGGGCGTTGCTGGAGTTCGGAAATGTACAACCCGTGGCCGGGCATCGTCGAAACGGCGCCGGCCTCGCGCGGTTACACCGGTGGCTTCGGCGCCGAGCTGATGCTCAAGGATCTGGGGCTGGCCACCGAAGCGGCGCGTCAGGCCCATCAGCCGGTGGTGCTGGGCGCGGTGGCGCAGCAGTTGTATCAGGCGATGAGTCAGCGCGGGGAAGGGGGCAAGGATTTCTCGGCGATCATCAACAGCTATCGCAAACCGCAGTAAATGTCGTCAGGCCTGTGCTCGGCACAGGCCTGTATTGCCGGGAAATCACGTCGGGTGGTTTCCCGGCTTTTTTGTATCAGGCAAACACGAAATACTTGCGCACGGTCTCGACCACTTCCCAGGTGCCTTTCATGCCCGGCTCGACGACGAAGATGTCGCCGGCACGCAGATGGATCGGCTCCATGCCGTCCGGGGTGATGACGCAGTAGCCTTCCTGGAAATGGCAGTACTCCCACTTCACGTAGTCCACTCGCCACTTGCCTGGCGTGCAGATCCAGGTGCCCATGATCTTGCTGCCGTCTTCGCTGGTGTAGGCGTTGAGGTTGACGGTGTGCGGGTCGCCCTCGAGCTTTTCCCATTTGCAGGCGTCGAGTACGGGCAGCGGGTGGGTGTCGCGCAGAACGGTGATAGGTGCGGTCATTGGTGAGTTCCAGAGTGGGCCTTGAAGCGGAAGTTGCACCCTATAGCGCCGGGTACTTTGCCAATTGTCTGGACTCGACATTCAGTTGCTCATAAACGCAGCAGCCAATTGCACTGAACGGTTAGTCAATAACCCTGAAACTTTACTTGAAGGGATGTACTGATCTGGAACAAAGGTTATGAACTTATAACAAAATTACTTGATTTAATTTGTCAGGTGATACGTCAGGGTGTCATCGCTAAGTTGCTTTCCATAGTTGACCCCGAGAGCGGCCGTCGCGCTCCACCCTACGCAGACTTTGTTAAGTAAATATGTCGCTCCGACCAATCGCTCGCACCAATCGAGTGCAGCATTTACGGGGCTTGTGTACGTCCGTCTCAGATCAATAAAAAACTTTGAATAGTTCGTTGACTCTCCCCTTAAGGGCAGAGTTTAGATTTCCGCCGCGTGAGAAGTTGCTGTAGGAGAAGTTACTTCTCGTATGCGGAAAATATGAGTCAGCCACGACATATAGGGAGATAGAAATGAACAATCCATTGGACTTGGAACAGGTCATTGGCAGCACCCGCGCCATTCTCGCGCAGTTGTTGGTAATGAGCGCTGATGAAATCGATGAGCACAGCAGCATCGTCGAAGATCTGGGGGCGGATTCGCTGGACATCGTCGACCTCAGCTTCCAGCTGGGCCGTCAGTATGGCTGCACCTTGCCCAAGACCAGCGTGCTGGACCACGCGGTGGCTGTCTGTGGGGATGCCAGCGAGTTTCTGGCCAATGGCCGGATCACCGAAAACGGCAAAGCCCTGCTGGAGCAGAGCCTGAGCGCCTATGCGTCGGACCAGCTCACTGCCGGCATGCAACCGGCGCAGGTGTTCGCGGCCACCACGGTTCTCAACTGGGCGCAGCAGTGCCGCAATCTGTTCAATTACCTGCCATCGAGCTGCCCTGACTGCAACGCCCATCAAGCCGTGCTCAACGAGCGTCAGCAAGTGGTCTGCGGTGCATGCAGTGCACGACTGGCGCCGGCCGATGGCGACGAAGTCTCCCGTCAACTGGTCGAGCAGTTTGTGGCCACTCACGTCAAAGAGACGGTGTAGGAGCTCACATGCGGGCACGAGAAGTCTATGTGAGCGGGTTCGGCCTGGTGGCGCCCATGGCGCTGGACGCTGCCACGTTGTTCGAGCGCATCTGCCGGAAACAATCCTGTGTCCGCGAACATCCCCGGTTCCAGGCACTGGGGTTTCGCAACAGTGCGGCCGGGTTTATCGATGACGCGCAGTGGCAGCGGATTGCCGCCGGATTCGGTGGTAATGCAGCGCTGCACCCGCGCCAGAGTGTGCTGGCGGAGTACGTCGCGCGTCAGGCCTTGCAGCACGCCGGTCTGACACCGGCCGACTTTGCCCACAGCCGCAGCGGCCTGTTCCTGGGAGCCAATAAATACTGTGCCGACAGTCACGATTTGCAACGGGTCAGTCGGTGCATGGATGACACGGGGCGAGTCGATCTGGATCGCCTGCTGGACCATCCGGCACCGTCGAGCGCTGCGTTCGCGCGTCGGGTCGATCAACAGACCCAACACCTGGCGGACTGGCTCGGTATACGCGACTGCATCTCGACCCACTCCGACGCCTGTGCAGCCGGCACCATGGCCATCGGCAGCGCTTACCGGGCGATCGAGCGTGGTGACGTGGATCTCGCAATCTGCGGCGCCGTGGAACTGATGGCCAACGAGTTGCCGTATTACATGTTCAACAGCCTGGGCGCGTTGTGCCAGGCCGACCTGCCGGCAGGCGAGCAGAGCCGCCCGTTCATGCCGGATCGCAGTGGTTTTGTGCTCAGCGAAGGCGCGGCCCTGGTGATTCTCGAATCCGCCGAGCATGCCCAACGGCGCAAGGCCACGCCATTGGGACGAGTGTTGGGCTACGCCAATGTCTGCGAAGCCCAGAAGATGACCTCCAGCAGCCGGGATGGCAGCAAGTACGAGGAATGCATGGACGCTGCAATCGAAGATGCCGGGCTGCTGCGCAGTGCCGTGCAACACGTCAATACCCACGGGACTTCCACCCAGGCCAACGACAGTTGCGAGGCCCTGGCCCTGCAACGGCTGTTTGGCGAATGCCAGGACTTCATGACCTTCACCGCCAACAAGTCGGCCATGGGGCACTCCCTGGCAGGCAGCGGCGCCATTGAAGCCGTGCTGTCGCTGATGACGTTGCGCGACGGTGTGCTGTTGCCGACCTTGAACTATGAGCCTGAGCGCGCCGAGTACCCTTCATTGAAGTTCCTCAGCGAGCCTGTGCGCCAGCCGATCAACGTGGTGATGTCCAACTCCTTCGGGTTCGGCGGCGTCAACAGCTCGCTGGTTCTGGGGAGGGCATGATATGAACAGAGCCCTCTACATCAATGCGGCTGCCGTGCTCAATGCGGCCGGCAGCGAATGCGCCGACCTGCTCGGTACACCGCCGGTGCCGCAACCGCTGGCCTTCGACCCGCAACGCAAGGCCTTGGCGCTGCCTGCGCCGCGCCTGGCCAGCGACCTGTTCGATCGCAAGATCCAGCGCAGCGTCGAGCCCCAGGGTTTGCGTCTGCTGCACTGCGCCGCACGCCTGGCACCCGCGCTGGCGGCGCTGCAACTGCCTGCTGCGCGCATTGCCCTGACCGCCGCCATTCCGGAGGTGGACGCGCCAAGCCCTTGCTGGGATGCAGTGCAAGCGATCCTCGAACAGCCGCAAAAACAGTTGTCGCAACTGTTGGCCAACACCCCGCCATTGCATGCGTTGACGCTGCTCAACAGCAGTGTGATGGCTTACGTGGCCGAGGCGCTGAATTGCCATGGCCCGATGGGCGGCTTCTGCTCCCAGGACAATGCCGGACTCGATGCGTTGATCGAGGCCTGTCAGCAAATCGCCGAACAACACGCCGATGCGGCGCTGGTGGTCAGCAGCAGTCCGAACCTTACACCGGCCCTGTACCTGCGCGAGCCCGCTCTGGCGGACGAGCCGGTTTACGGTGAAGGCGCCGCGGCGCTGCTGCTCAGTTCGACACCGGTGCAGGACGCCACGCAGATCTTGCGCGTGGCCGGGTTTGCCCGAGGCTACAGCGCGGATCCGCAGCGCACGCTGGCCGTCGGCAAACGAGTGATCGAGCGCGCCCTGAGCCAGGAAAAACTGTGTCTGGGTGACGTTGCCAATGTGGTGGCCAATTCCGCCGACCGGCAACTGATGAGCCTGTTTGAATCAATGCCGCACAGCCTGCGCAGTGTCAGTGCAATGACCGGTGAGCTGGGCGCCAGCGGATTGCTGACCGAGGTCGCCATGGCTTTGCACCACAGTCGCGACGCTGGCGCCATGCCCGGCTACACGTTGCTCGTCAGTCATGGTCGCGCCGGTCACTGGGGCGCATTGCTGTTGGCCAGTGAAACCCTGGAGAAGTACGCATGAGTGCGACACGGATTGTGATCACCGGAATGGGCGCGGTAACCGGATTCGGTTTCGAATGGCAGACCCTCTGGGAAAAAATGCTCGGCGCCGAACATTGCGTGCGCCCGTGGCAGCCGCAAGATTTGCAGGAGAATGAATTTCCTGTTCGCTATGCGGCGCCTGTGGACATGGCGTTGTTACCCGGGCATTTGCAGAACCACCCGGCCTGGACGCTGTCCCTGGAAAAGCGCAGTCGCTTTGGCTGGGTGGCCGCCACCCAGGCCGTCGCCGACAGCGGGTTGAACCCCGAGCAGTTGCGCGATGCTGCCGTGCTGTGTGCCTCCGGGGCACCGCAACACATGCTCGCCGACATGCTCCTGACCCAGGCGCCGGACGGCAATGTACCGGACTGGCAACACCTGATGGCGCGGGAAACAGAAGTCAGCGCCGAGGGTTCCCTGCGCCAGGCCAACGACCGGCTGGCGCGAGTGATTGCCGACGACCTCGGTTGTGAAGGCCCGGTGATCAATATCAGCAGTGCCTGTGCCGGCGCGTCCCAGGCAATCGGCAATGCGTTCCAGATGATTCGTCGCGGCGAAGTGAATGTTGCCGTGGCCGGTGGCGCCGACTCGGTGCTCAACCTCGACACCATGGCCGCTTTGTACCTGCTGGGCGCAGCCTCGGGCGAGCAGCGCTGGGGCGCTGACCTGTGCCGGCCGTTCGATCGTGACCGCAGCGGCCTGATCGCCGGCGAGGGCGGCGGGTTTGTTGTATTGGAAAGTCTTGAGCATGCCCTGGCGCGGGGGGCGACCCCGTATGCCGAAGTACTCGGTTACGGCAGCAGCCTGGACGCCTACAAGGTCACCGCACCGCAGCCAGAGGGCCGGGGCGCCGCGCTGGCAATGCAAGCGGCGCTGGACGATGCCGGGTTGCAGCCGCAGCAGATTGACCTGATCAATGCCCACGGCACCTCGACGCCCCTCAATGATGTGGCGGAGACCCTGGCCATCAAGCAGGTGTTCGCTCAGCACAAGCATTATCAGGCGCTGGCTGTCAGTGCCAACAAGTCGCAATTCGGCCACCTGATCGCGGCGGCCGGCGCACCGGAGTGCATCGTCACGGCGCTGGCCTGTCTGAACGATCTGGTCACACCCACCGTGAACCTGCACGAGGCCGATGAACGCTGCGATCTGGATTATTGCGCCGGTCAGGCCGTCAGCCGTCGCGTGGATTACGCCCTCAGCAACTCCTTTGGCTTCGGCGGCCTGAACACCTCGCTGGCCCTTGGCAAATATCGGGAGCACGGACAATGACTAGCGCCACTGCACGCATTGCCATCGCTGGCAGCGGTTGTGTGTTGCCGACGGGTTGGGGCGTCGAGGGTTTCTGGGCGGCGGCCCGGGAAGGTCGCAGTGCGATCGCGCCGCTGCAAACGCCGCTGTTTCACAGTGAACGCATCGCCGCATTCGGACAGATCGATGACGCCACGCACCAGCGCAGTCGGCAGGACGTTGCGCAAAACCTGCAGCGTTACTGCCCGCCGGCGGTGATTTGGGGCGTCAGCGCGGTGCGTCAGGCGCTGGCCGAGGCCGGCGTCGAACCCGGCCAGGACGGTTTGCGTTATGGCCTCTATTGCTGTCAGGGCGGGTATACCCATCCGTCGGTGGCTTCTTATGGTGAACTGCTTCAGGAGTCCCGTACCGACAGCGCTGCCGACATGAACCGCCTCGCGCAGCAAGTGTTGCAGGAGCGTGCGCTCGATCCGTTTCTGGTGCTCAAGAGTCTGAGCAACGGCTTGCTCGGTGTGGTCAGTCTGGCGTTGAAGCTGGAGTGCGAGTGCAACGCCTACATGCAGGGCGTGGCCGGCAATCTGGCGGCATTGCATCAGGCGCACAGTGCCTTGCAGAGTGGACGCATCGACGTGGCCATCGTGGTCGGGGCCGGCAGTGAGCTCGACCCGTTGGCGCTGTCCACCCTCGCCGAAGCGGGCGTGATCAGTACCGATGGGGCCCAACAGATGCTCGCCTTCGACCGCCAGGGTTCGGGCGGTATTGCCGGCGAAGGCGCTGCTGCGCTGGTGCTGCGGCGGGCCGCGGATCTGCCGCCGGGACCGCAGACTTGCCTGTCGGCGCTGTTCGCGCATCCGCGTCTGGACGCTCTGAGCCTGCCGGACAAACAGGTCGATTTGCTGATCAGCAGTGCCACCGGCACTGCGCACAAGGACGCCGATCTGGCCCGCACGCTGGCCCGAACCGGCGCCGCACACATCACCAGCAGCACGGCGTTGACCGGCATCCTCAGCGGTGCGCCGAGCCTGGTCGACCTGATCCTCGCCCGTCAGATGCTGCAGGCCCAAAGCATCGCGCCGATTGCCGGGCTGACGCAGCCGGTGGATACGCATCTGCCGTTTGTATCGGGCGAACCGCGGGATGCGGTTCTCCACGATTGCCTGGTGATCAACCGCGACGACAACGGCTTCAGCGCCTGCTACCAACTCGACTTGCAGGCGGACGACTGACCGCTTCAAGGCAATACATCGCTTCTGAATTTTTACTCAAGGGATATGACTGTCATGGATTACCGCGATTACGTTCGGCCAAAATTCGTTGAACTGATGCAGGCCCTGGGCCTGGAGTGCCAGTTCCATCGGGCGCAGGGCAGCAAACTGTTCTACCGCGACAAGCAGGGTGACGAAGTGACCGTCACCGATTTTCTCGGTGGCTACGGCGCCGCGCTGTACGGTCACAACGATCCGCAATTCGTCGATCAGCTGTGCGGCCTGCTGCGCGCCGATGTGCCGTTCAACGCGCAAATGTCGGTGCGTGGCGCGGCGGGGCAGTTGGGGCGCGAACTCAGCGAAGCGTTCAACCGTGAGCTGAACAACACCGAGCGCTACATTTCCACCTTCTCCAACAGTGGCGCCGAGTCGGTGGAAATCGCCGTCAAACATGCCGAGTATCGTCGTCAGAAAAACCTGCAGAAGCAGTTCGACGAGCGCGATTTCGAACTGGCGAACCTGGTGGCCAGTGACAAGGCTTATGTCGAGCTGGAGATCGACGATCTCGACCTGCCGGCCGGCCTGTTGCCGCCGCACCTGACCTGCGTGACTGTGCGTCAGGTGGCCGAGGCGGTGCGTCAGCACAACCTCGCGCAACTGCATGTCGAGCCGGTCTTCCTCGCGGTGCGAGGCAGCTTCCACGGCAAGCTGGTGAACACCGTTCAACTGACTTACGGCAAGCAATACCGCAAGCCATTTGCCCGTTTCGGGCTCAATGTCGAATTCATCGACCCGCATCAACCGCAGCAGCTGCAAGACCTGCCGGCCCGCCACCAGCATCACTGGCTGAGCCTGGAGTGGAGCGGCGAAACCCTGCACGTGCGCCGTGAAGCGTTCAGCGCAATCACTGCCGTGCTGCTGGAGCCGATCCAGGGTGAGGGCGGGATCAACGAGTTTGCCAAAGAGTTCTATCTGGGCCTGCGTCGCCTGTGCAACGAGCAGCAATGCCCGTTGGTCATCGACGAAGTGCAGTCGGGTTTCGGTCGCACCGGCACCTTGCTCGGCGCCACCCATTTCAACCTGCAGGGCGACTACTACTGCCTGTCCAAGGCGCTGGGCGGCGGCTTGATGAAAATCGCCGCCACCGTGATTCGCGCCAGCCATTACGAAAACGATTTCAGCTACATCCACAGCTCGACCTTCGCTGAAGACGATGCGTCGTGCCACATCGCGCTGTCGGCCCTGCGCCGGCTGTTCGAAAACGACAGCGCCATGCTCAAGGATGTGAACAAGAAGGGCGAGTACCTCAAGACTTCGCTGCTGGAACTCAAGGCGGCCTATCCGGACGTGATCGCCGATGTGCGCGGACGCGGCCTGCTGCTGGGGTTCGAACTGCATGACCTGACCGGCGCCAGTTCGCTGGTCCAGGCATCGGCGCAGTACAACGATGCGCTGGGCTACATCATTGCCGGCTACCTGTTGCAGTTCGAGTCGTTGCGTGTGGCGCCGTCGGGCAGCAACGCCAATGTGATTCGCCTGGAACCACCGGTGTGCATCACTTTCCAGGAAATCGATGGCCTGATCGCTTCGCTGCAAAAAGTCTGCGACATGCTGCGTCGTCGCGACGCGTTCCCGCTGGCTGCCGGTGTGTGTGCCGACAGCATCCCCCAGGTGCCGGCACGCGATGTCAGCTTCACGGAGACCGAAAGCCTCCCAAAGCCTGACGAGAACGTGCGCGTGGTAGCACGCGTGGCGTTCATCAACCACCTGATCGATGCGGACATGCTCAGTGATGTCGACCCATCGCTGTCGACCCTGAGCCCGGAGCAGAAGCGCGAGTTCATCAAACGCATGGCCCCCGAGCGCCGCGCAGCGCCCATCGGCCCGGTGCAGATCCGCTCGAAACTCGGCACGGCGGTGGAGTTCACTCTCTATCCGCTGTGCATGGATTCCGATGCGATGGCGGCTTACATCGCCAGCGGCGATCTGGAAACCATCCGCGAGGAAGTCGGCAATCGCATCAAGGATGCCCGCGCCGACGGCTATAGCGTGGCCGGCCTGGGCATGTACACCTCGATCGTCACCAACAACTGTCAGGCGCTGAAAATTCCTGACATGGCGCTGACCTCGGGCAACGCGCTGACCATCGGCATGGGGCTGGAAGCCATCGAGCAGGGCTGCAAGCAGCAAGGGCTGGAGCTGAGTCAGCAGACCGCTGCGGTGGTCGGTGCTGCCGGCAACATTGCTTCGACCTACGCCTCGCTGTTATCGACCAGTGTCGAGCACCTGATCCTGATCGGCAGCGGTCGCGACGGCTCGCTGCGACGCCTGGAAAAAACCGCTCACCAGATTTACGCCGAAGCCGCCCGGGCCATTCTCAAGGGTGTTGCCGAGCACGATCGTCTCGCCAGTCGCCTGCAGCAACTGCGGGGTATCGACACCCTGCTGCAAGCCCATGGCAACAGTGCCGATCTCGGGCAGCGCGTGGCGCAACTGGTCGATGAGCAACTGGGAAGCAACGCGTTCATCACCGTCAGCAACGACCTGGATGCCTTGAAGCAGGCGCGCATCGTGCTGTGTGCGGCGAATGCACCGCAGGCGTTTCTTGGCGCCGAACACTTTGCCGAAAACAGCGTGATCTGCGACATCGCCGTTCCGCTGAACGTGGACCAGAACCTCGCCGGTCAGCGCGCCGACGTGCTGTACATGCACGGCGGGATTGTCCAGACGCCGCTGGGCGATGGCCTGGCCCTCAACGTTCGCGCCTACCTCAAGCAAGGTCAGTTGTACGCCTGCATGGCGGAGTCGGTACTGATGGGGTTGTCGGGCATGAAACAGCACTACTCCTACGGCGACATCAGTCGTGAGCAAGTGCAACAGATCCGTGCACTGGCCGCGACCCACGGGTTCAGCCTCGCGCAGTTCAAAACCGATAACTCGCTGTAAGGAACGGTCATGCCGAACAAAGTAGCAGTAGTGACCGGCGGCAGCCGTGGCATCGGCCGGGCCATCGTCCTGGCGCTGGCAGGTGCCGGTTATCAAGTGGCGTTCAGTTATGTGCGTGATGAAGTAGCGGCGATCGCCTTGCGTGATGAAGTGCAAGCGTCGGGCGTGGATTGCCTGGCGATGCAATGCGACATCAGCCGTGGCGACAGCATCGGGTCATTCTTCGAGCGGGTCGAGGCGCATTTCCAGCGCGTCGATCTGCTGGTCAACAACGCCGGCATTACCCGTGACGGCTTGCTGGCGACGATGCCGGCCAGCGACATTCTGGAGGTGATCCAGACCAACCTGGTCGGCACCTTGCTCTGCTGTCAGCAAGTGCTGCCGGGCATGCTGCGCCAGCGTAGCGGCTGCATCGTCAATATCAGTTCGGTCGCCGCGCAAAAGCCCGGCAAGGGCCAGAGCAACTATGCCGCGGCCAAGGGCGGGGTCGAAGCCATGACCCGCGCGCTGGCGGTCGAGCTGGCGCCACGCAATATCCGGGTCAATGCGGTGGCACCGGGGATCGTCAAGACCGAGATGAGCACCGCACTGATCGGCAGTCAGGAGGAGCAGATCCAGTCGCGGCTGCTGATCAAGCGTTACGCCGAGCCCGAGGAAATCGCCGAGGCGGTGCTATACCTCGCCGAACGTGGCCTGTACCTGACCGGGGAGGTCCTGCCGGTGAACGGCGGGTTGAAAATGCCATGAGCCGCACCATTCTGATTACCGGTGCGGCCAAGGGCATCGGTCGCGCGGTGGCCGAGGACTTCGCGGCAAATGGCGACAATCACCTGATCCTGCTGGACCTGGACTTGCCGCAACTGCAGGGCTGGGTGGATGAGCAGCAGGAGCGGATCAACGCGCGGGTCGAGACCCACGCGGCGAACATCGCCGACCTGCCTGCCATGGAAGCGTTTTTCAAGCAGCTCGGCACCCGGATCAAGCAGGTCGACGTGCTGGTCAACAGTGCCGGTATCTGCAATGAAAACGAGCCCGAAGATCTGCACAACTGGCACAAGGTGATTTCGGTCAACCTCAACGGTACGTTCTACGTGACCTCGTTGTGCCTGGCGCTGATGCCGGATCGCGGACGGATCATCAACATGTCCTCGATCCTCGGGCGGGCCGGCAAGGTGCGCAACACCGCGTACTGCGCTTCCAAGCACGGCATCGTCGGCATGACCAAGGCTCTGGCGCTGGACCTGGCGTCGCGGCAGATCACGGTCAACGCGATTCTGCCGGCCTGGATCGATACACCGATGCTCCAGGGCGAACTGGCGACACAAGCGGCGATCGCCGGTCTGACCCAGGAACAGATCGTGCGCAACGCGAAGAAAAAACTGCCGATGCGCCGCTTCATCCAGAGTGAAGAAGTGGCGGCGATGGTGCGTTACCTGGCCAGTCCTGAAGCCGGCGGGGTCACGGCCCAGAGCCTGGTGATCGATGGCGGCGTCGGGTTGGGAATGTAGCGATGCCAGGATCTATCAACCGCATCGCCTGGGCGATGTGGGCGTGCGTGGCCGCTCCGGCGGCTGTCGCGGCCCTGGAAGTCGACGATCTCAAGCCCGATTACGCCGACGCCGAAATCGGCGTGGCCACGGCACTGCGCCTGCACGGTGACGATCAGGTCACACAGAAGGCCGTGTATTTCAAAGCCAACCTGGAGGACAACTGGGACGGCGGCTATTACAAGGCCAAGGGCCGTGTGCGGTATGACGCCCGCTACGACGGCAACAACCCGTACAGCGAACGCGCCCGGGAAAAATATCGCTTCGACGCTGACTGGCGGCATTTGTATGTCGGTCATTCGCTGGGCGACGGTGAAGTGACGGTCGGCTGGCAGCAGGTGGTCTGGGGGCGTGCGGATGAGCTGCGTGTGCTGGACCAGATCAACCCGCTGGACTATCGCGATGGGCTGACCCCGTTGCTTGAAGACAGCCGCATCGCCGTACCGATGGTGCGTGTGACGCAGCCCGTAGGCGAGTGGGAACTGGAAGCACTGTGGATCACCGACTTCGTCAAGAACCAGCCGCCGGTGGCGGGCAGCGAGTTCGCCGCGCCGCTGTTTGTAGCGCCGGATCCGGAGTATTTCCTGCTTGATTCCAAACCCGGTTATGACGGTGACAAGGGCTATTCCTATGGTCTGAGCGCCAACGGCCGGATCGGTGCGGTGGACACCAGTTTCGTGGCACTGAGTGCACGTCAGCAGGACCCGGTGTATGCCGTCGAAGGTCTGGCCGATGACGGTCGTACACGCCTTGAACGCCAGTTTCCCCGTTACACCATGGGCGGTGCAGGTCTGGCGATCGACGCCGGTCACAGCATCGTGGTGCGCAGCGAGATCGCCTGGTTCGACAACTGGCGCGTGACCAATCCGACCCGAGCCTACGGTGCCGACAGCACTTCGATGGTCAAGTCGCTGCTGGGTGTCGATTATCTGTGGCGCGACTGGCTGATTTCCGCGCAATGGCAGGAGCAGGTGCTGCTCGACTGGCAGGACGGGATGCTGCAGGACAAGCGCGAGCCGCTGTTCACGCTGTCGGCCGAAGGCACTCACTGGCAGGACCGGCTCAAGAGCCGACTGGTGGCCGCGGCCTCGCCGCCGCTCAAGGACAACGCTTTGTTGCAGGGCATCTTCACCTACAAACCGGTGGACTACATCAAGCTGGGACTGGAAGTGGACGTGTTCTTCGGCAAACCCGACAGGGCCTTCGGCGAGTACAGCAAGCGCGATCAAGTGCGGCTGTCCGCCGGCTATCTGTTTTAACCCCGTGACGCCTGCCTGCCGCCGGTGGCGCAGGCCCGCATGTACTCATCCGACGAAAAGGGAAATTCCGATGTTGCCGCTTTTGAAAAGTCTGACCGCCACCGCGTTGATCCTCAGTGGCGTCTGCGCCAGCGCTGCCGACGGCAGCAATGCCGATGAAATCATTCGCCAGGTGCGCGATCGCAATGACGGTAAAAGCTTCATGTCCCAGGTGTCGTTGATCCTTCACGACAAGAAGGGCAATACCCGGGTTCGTGAATTCACCTACCTGCAGAAGGACTACCCGGACAGCGACAAATTTAGCATGTATTTCTCGGCGCCGACCGATGTGCGCGACGTCGCGTTCCACATCGAAAACCCGCATGAGACTCTGGGCCTGGAAGACAGCCAGTGGATGTACCTTCCGGTCAGCCGCCAGACCCGCCGGATCTCCACCACCGACAAGCGCGGCTCGTTCATGGGCAGCGAATACTCCTATGCCGATCTGGACAAGATCCGGGTCAAGGATTACTCGCAGACATTGCTGGGTGAAGAGCAGATCAAGGGCCGCGACTGCTACGTGATCGAACGTGAACCGGCGTCCTCTGAAGTGCTGGCCAAGACCGGTTACAACAAACTCAAGGTGTGGATCGACAAGCAGAATTTCCTGGTCATGCGTCAGGACTTCTTCGACGTCAAAGGTGTGCTGATCAAGCAGATGCGCACCCAGAAGGTCGAGACCATTGACGGGATCGACAGCATCCTGCTCAGTGAAACCGAACACTTCATCGACGGTACGCGCTCGGAAATGCGCTTCAACCAGTTGCAGTACAACGTCCCGCTCGAAGACCGGCTGTTTACCCAGACCGCCATCAAGCGCGGCCTGAAAAACGGTGACCTGCCGGAATTTTCCGTGACTGCCCGCTAAGCGCCGCTCCCGACGACCCTGGAACACATGATCATGGAAAGATACCTGAACTTCGTCGAGCGCCATGCGCGGGCGATCGTTTTCCTGCTGGTGGCGATCACTGCGTATTTCACTTATACGCTGGGCGCGCTGGTCTCGGACACCAACCCTTATCTGCTCAAGGACAGCCATCCGGCGCGCAAGACCATCATCGATTTGCAGGGTGAGTTCACCGGCACCTTCGACTCGGTGATGGTGGCGCTGAACAACCCGCAGACGGTCTTCAACAAACAGACGCTCAATGCGCTGTTTTCGATGTCGCAGTCGGTGCGCAAGATGATCCTGGCCAACGACGCCGACAAGGAGCAACTGGCGCAAATCGTTGCCCGCTACCCGAATGACAGCCGCGCGCAGTTATTGACCCGGGACATTCTGGAGGACGGTTTTTCCCAGAATGATTACGCTCAGGCCAAGGCCCTGCGCGATCATGCCCAGAGTCAGAACTGGGATGCTCATGATCAGTTGTTCCTGACCTTCCTCGCCGAGCGCATCAACCCGATTCGCGAAATGGCCTCGATGGGCGACCTGGAAAACATCGTGCTGACCGACGGTGGCGAGTTGTTGATCCACAAGACCCTCAACGCCTATGACATGGACCCGGCCGTGGTCGAGTCACAGATCATGGGCAACGAGCTGATGGTCGACGGGGTGGTGTCGAAGGACAAGAAAGTCGCGATGCTGGTGGCCGAACTCGGCACCAAACAGGATGACGCCCAGGCGCAGTTGCGCGCCTATCAGATCGTGCGGGGCATCGTCGCGCAGTATCAGGCCGAGCACCCCGAGTACAAGGACGAAATCTTCATTGCCGGCATGCCGATCTTCATCGCGGCCCAGCAGGAAATCATCGACCATGACCTGGCGGTGCTGTTTCCGATCGTGTTTCTGCTGATCACCCTCCTGTTGATTTTCTTCTTCCGCAAACCGCTGGGCGTGTTGTTGCCGCTGTTCAACATTCTGTTCTGCACCATCTGGACGCTGGGCCTGATGGCGCTGCTGCGGGTGCCGTTCGACCTGTTGACCAGCGTATTGCCGGTGTTTCTGTTCACCATCTGCTGCTCGGACGCGATCCATGTGATGGCCGAATATTACGAGCAGAAAAACGCCGGCAAGAGCAACCGTGACGCCAACCGCGAAACCCAGCGCCTGATGGTCGTGCCGGTGGTGTTGACGACGGTGACGACCATCGCCACGTTCATGATTTCCACCACCAACAACATCGTCAGCATCCGTAACTTCGGCGTGTTCATGTCCATCGGCCTGACGGCGGCGCTGATCATTTCGTTGCTGCTGATTCCGGCCTGGATTTCCATCTGGGGCAAGGATCAACCGCCGCAGGCCAGGGTGGCCGCGCACAAGGAGTCGATCATCTCGCGTTATCTGGTGGCGTTCTGCGCCTGGATGATCCGCTTTCGCAAACCGATTCTCATGGTCATGCTGCCGTTGCTGGCGCTGGCCACTGTGTTCACCTTCCGCGTCGATATCGAAGACTCGGGCATCGCCTACTTCAAGCCTGAAAGCCATATCCGCGTCTCGGACCAGTTCATCAACCACGCCAAAGTGGCGGGTACGGCGCCGGGCTGGATTGCCATCGACAGCAAGGAGCCGCGCGGGGTGCTGACCACGGAGGTGGTGCAGTTCATCGACAAGCTCGACCACTTCATCAAACAACAGCCGAACGTGAGTTACGGCTACTCCCTGGCCACTTACGTCAAGCGCATGAACCTGGTGCTCAACGACATGAACCCTGATTACCTGCGCGTTCCCGACGCCATGGAAAAGGTGACCTCCGTCAATGACGACGGGCAGGTCGAGCATTTCGAAGTGCCAGGCAATTCGCTGATCGAGCAACACGTGATGCTGTTCGAGAACGGTGGCGGTTCGGACCTGAACAACGTGCTCAACGCCGACTTCTCCAAGGCCTTGACGCTGTACACCATGACCTCTTCGGTCGCCAGCGATTATCAGGGCATGCTCGATCGCCTCGACGCCTGGCTGCTGGTGAACAAACCGGCCAACCTGGAGGTGACGCATGCCGGCACGCCGTTGATCTGGACCGGTGTGTTGCAGGAAATCACCCAGGGCCAGGTACTGAGCTTTTCCCTGGCGTTGCTGGTCGTCACGCTGATGATGATGTACTGGCTCAAGTCGGTGCGGCTGGGCATCCTCGGCATGTTGACCCTGCTGACCACCTCGGTCACGGTCTACGGCTTCATGTTCCTGTTCGAGATCCAGCTGAACATCGGCACGACGCTGGTGACTTTCCTGGTGGTGGGCGTGGTCGATTACGCGGTGCACCTGTTGTCGCGCATCAAATTGCTGGTGCAGCAGGGCATTGAAGTCGACGCGGCCATTCTGCAGGCGATGCACAGCGTCGGCCGCTCGACGGTGATCAACGTGGTGATCTTCTCCGTGGGCTTCATGGCGCTGCTGTTTTCTGACTTCAAGCCGATTGTCGACCTGGGGGCACTGGTGGCGATGGCGCTGTTCTCCAGCGGTGTCATGACCATCATTCTGGTGACGCTGGTTTCGCCGTGGTTCTTCGGCGCGATTGAGCCGGTTGTCCAGCCCGCTCAGGTGCAACGTGTCGACGCAGAGCCAGTACCGGGCTGAATGCGCCCGGGCCGGGTCCGCCTGCCCTGATCCGACAGGCGAACCGGCCCATGCGTCGCAGAAGGGTTTTCAGTTCAGTGTAGCGGCCGGGGTTTTTTCCCCATGCCGGGCGATGCGCTCGAACTGACACTCTTGTCGAGCCTCGTGGAGGTTGTTTTCAAACGCTTCAAGACCATCGTACAACTGCTGCAAATCGCCGATCTGGGTCACCAGCTCGGCTTTTTTCTGGGCGATGGCGTTCTGTGCCATGTCCCAGGGGAATTCGTCGCCGCGGTAGTTGTTCAGGATGACTTGCAGCTCCTTGAGCTTGAAGCCCAGTTGCTGAGCGCATTTGATGAACGTCAGTACCTCGACGCTTTCCTGACTGTAGATACGGTATTTGCCTTCACGTTTGGGCTCGGGCAACAGGCCGATTTCTTCGTAATGGCGAATGCTTTTGACTGTGGTGCCCGACAGCTGGGCGGCTTTGCCGATATACATAAAGATCCATCTCGATGATCAAACAGGGCTTAGCGTGATCAGGCTCGAGGCCTGATCGGCGGGCGATTATAGGGTGAATACCATCGGCAGGTTGCAACTGTGCGTAAATGACGCGCACAGCTGACGGACGGGCTCGGGGAGAGCCCGTGGAGGGGCTGACGGCGTCGGCGGCGCCGTCAGTTGGACAGTCGCGTCAGATTCAGAACGCGGCGCTGGCTCGCGCCTGTTGCAGCCACACGTCGCGCTGCTCCGGTTTGGAGCCGAGCATGGGGCCGAACGTCAGGGTCTTGATCGGTTTGACCCCGCAGAATTCCAGCGTGGTCTTGCGAACCTGGTGCAGCCCCGGCATGCCGTAGAACCACTTGTAGTACCAGTACGGTGTGTCCATGGTCACCAGCAAATGGGCGGTGCGGCCTTTGAGCAGTTTGTCCGGGAAGGCCTTGCCCTCACGGTACTTGAACGCGAAACCGGGCAGGAAGATGCGATCCAGAAAGCCTTTCATCAACGCCGGAATCCCGCCCCACCAGATCGGGTAGACGAAGGTCAGGTGCTCGGCCCAGGTGATGTCGGCCTGCGCCTGCAAAAGATCGGGTTCCAGCGGCTGAATCTTGTTGTAACCCTCGTGCAGGACCGGGTCGAAATCCAGCGCATCCAGGCGCATCAACCGCACCTCATGCCCGGCATCCTTGGCCGCCTGAACGTAGGTTTCACTCAGTGCTCCGCAAAAACTGTCGGTGGAGGGGTGTCCCAGAATCACGAGCATTCGTTTGCTCATTGTGTGTACTCCTGAAAAGAAGCTCACAGGATAGAGTCTGCCCCTAGCGGTAGAGTCAAGACGTCAGCGCATCAAGCAAGGCCTGGGTATAAGCCGGCAGATGAGCGAAATTTCGTGAACACAGATGCAGTGTCCGCCTGGCCCAGGCGTCGTCCAGCGGCACACATTTGAATGGATGGGTTCCGGGCCAGCGTTCGACCGCCACTTTGGGCACGATCGCCAGCCCCGCCCCGCGCCCGACCATGCGCATGAGGCCGTCGAAGCCATCGACACGGATGCGGACCGCCATGCGTTGGCCGATGTGCAGTGCCTGTTCTTCCAGATGAATCGCCAAGGCGCTGTCGGCGCCCAGTGCCACGTAGTCGTGAGTCAGGGTTTCGGCAAAGGTCAGCGAGAGACGTTCTGCCAGCGCATGGCCCGATGGCACGAGCAGCACCAGCGGGTCCTCGCGAAAGACCCGAGTCTGCAGGTCACGCGTGTCCACGGCGTCGGAGACGATGCCAAGGTCTGCCGCCCCTTGGCGCAAGGCATGGGTGATGCGGGCGCTGGGCAGTTCCTGCAAGTCGATGTCGAGGTTGGGGTGTTCGCGCAGGAAATCCGCCAGCACTTCCGGCAGGTATTCGCTGATGGCCGTGGTGTTGCACAACAGACGCACCTGGCCTTTGACACCCCGGGCGTATTCGTTCAAGTCCTGCTGCATGCGCTCGGCCTGTTGCAGCAGGAGTCGCGCATGTTGCGCCAGGGCCTTGCCGGCCGGCGTCGGTGTGACTCCGCGTCGCCCGCGCTCAAGGAACTCGGTGCCCAGCGATGCTTCCATGGCCCGGATCCGCGCACTGGCTGCCGCCAGCGACAGATGACTGCGGGCGGCGCCGGCGGTGATGTTGCCGCTGTCGAATATATGCAGGTAAAGGCGCAGGTCGGTGAGGTCGAAGTGCATGGCGGGTGACTCTTGCTGAAAGAGAGGCTGCCTCAGTGTAAGACAGATTTTCAGTTCATCCGCGCAGGCGCACAGTATCGCCATGAACGCACTCGCAGATTTCTATCAAAACCTCGGTCTGGCCCTGTCTTTGCTGGTGCTGATGACCTTCGTCCTCGCTGGGCTGGTGAAGGGCGTGATCGGTCTCGGCCTGCCCACCGTCGCCATGGGCCTGCTAGGTCTGGCTATGGTGCCGTCGCAGGCTGCGGCGTTGCTGATCATTCCGGCGACCTTGACCAACGTCTGGCAACTGGCGTTCGGCGGGCATTTGCGCGGGCTGGTAGGACGCTTGTGGCCAATGCTGCTGGCGATCTTTTGCGGCACGGCCGTCGGCACGTTGTGGATCGGCATGGCAGGCGGGCATTGGGTGGTGCGCGGGCTCGGCGCGGCGTTGTTGCTCTACGCGCTGAGCGGATTGTTCCTGCCGACGCTGAGTGTCAGTCGCCGCCATGAACCATGGCTGGGGCCGCTGTGTGGGGTGATCACCGGCGTCATCACGTCGGCCACCGGTGTGTTCGTGATTCCGGCGGTGCCGTATCTGCAGGCACTGGGTTTGAGCCGCGATGAACTGGTGCAGGCGCTGGGCCTGTCCTTCACCGTGTCGACCCTGGCGCTGGCCGGTGGATTGCTCTGGCGCGGGTCACTTGGCGGCGCGGAACTGAGCGCTTCGCTGCTGGCGCTGATCCCGGCGATGCTCGGCATGCTGCTCGGGCAATGGCTGCGCCAGCGCATCAGCGCCGTGCTGTTCAAGCGCGTTTTCTTCATTGGTCTGGGCGCGCTCGGCGCCCATCTCTTGATCAGCGGCTAGCGGACGAAACGCTGAGCATCTCGATCGGGCGGATATCGAAATCCCGCTCCAGATATTCCATGCGCTGAGCGAGAAACTGCTGCATGTGCGGCAGGTTCGAGTGCACGTCCAGATGCGCCTGGCTTTCCCAGATCTCGTAGAAGATGAACAGGGTCGGGTCTTGCTTGTCCCGCAGCATGTGGTACTCGATGCAGCCGGGTTCGGCGCGGCTCGGCTCGACGTAGGCGCGGAAAAACGCTTCGAAGGCCTCGGCTTTTTCCGGGCGGGTCTTGGCGTGCAGGATGAAACCCTGGCGTTCGCTCATCGCAAAAAACTCCTCAGATTCAGATGGCGGCCAATCCTACGGCAACAATCGGCAATCGATTCGTGCGTTTTACTCAAATGATTTTTGCGCAACCGCGGCTTATTCCGCGCGAGGCGCATCGCTAATCTGCCGCCATCCAATTTTCTCCCCTTGTCCATCCGGCGCTTTGCGCTGTGCATCGGCATCCGATCGAGGCTGTCCCATGAAAAAAGTACTGTTGCTCAACGGCGGTAAAAAATTCGCCCACTCCGACGGTCGCTACAACACCACCCTGCACGAAGCGGCGCTGAGCGTGCTGGATCGCGGCGGTGTCGACGTCAAGACCACCTTCATCGACGAGGGTTACGACATCGCCGAAGAAGTCGCCAAATTCCTCTGGGCCGACGTGATCATTTATCAGATGCCGGGCTGGTGGATGGGCGCGCCGTGGACCGTGAAAAAGTATATCGACGAAGTCTTCACCGAAGGCCACGGCAGTCTGTACGCCAGCGACGGTCGCACCCGTTCCGATTCGTCGCAGAAGTACGGCAGCGGCGGTCTGATCCAGGGCAAGCAATACATGCTGTCGCTGACCTGGAACGCGCCGCAGCAGGCGTTCGATGATCCGACCGACTTCTTCGAAGCCAAAGGCGTCGACGCCGTTTACTTCCCGTTCCACAAGGCCAACGAGTTCCTCGGCATGGCCGGCCTGCCGACGTTCCTCTGTGTTGACGTGATGAAACGCCCGAACATTGAAGCGGATGTGGCGCGTTACGAGCAGCATCTGAGCGAGGTGTTTGGCCTCAAGGCCTGACGCTCGGCTACTATCGAAGGCCTGAGCCTGTGCAGCAGGCCTTTCGATTCGAGGACACCCGTGAAAGCCAGATCCGATGAGTTGCAGATTTTCGTCTGCGTGATCGAATGCGGTTCAATCTCCGCCGCCGCCGAGCAGGTCGGACAGACGCCGTCGGCGGTCAGCCGCACGCTGTCGCGGCTGGAAGCCAAGCTCGACACCACGCTGATCAACCGCACCACGCGGCGCATGGACCTGACCGAGGAGGGCAAGTATTTCTTCGAGCAGGCCAAGCTGATTCTCGACCAGATGGATCAACTTGAAGAGCGCCTGTCTTCACGTCAACAGACGCCATCAGGACGGCTGCGCATCAACGCCGCCTCGCCGTTCATGCTCCACGCCATCGTGCCGTACATCGACGAATTCCGTCGGCTGTACCCGGACATCCAGCTCGAACTCAACAGCAACGACCTGATCATTGACCTGCTGGAACAAAGCACCGACGTCGCCATCCGCATCGGCACCCTCGCTGATTCGACGTTGCATGCCCGGTCGCTCGGTTGCAGTCCGCTGCTGATCGTCGCCAGTCCTGCGTATCTGGAAAAACACGGTGCGCCGCTCCAGGTTGCCGACCTGAGCGAACACACCTTGCTCGGCTTCACCCAGAACGAAGGCCTCAACCAATGGCCGCTGCGCTACGTGCACGGCGACCGCTGGCCGATCACTCCGGCAATCAGCGCCTCCAGCGGCGAGACGGTTCGCCATCTGGCGCTGGAAGGCCAGGGCATTGCCTGCCTCTCGCATTTCATGACCATCGACGACATTCGCGCCGGGCGCCTGAAGGTGTTGCTGGCGGAATTCAACAGCGGTTATCGCCAGCCGATCAACGCGGTGTACTACCGCAACTCGCAGCTGGCGCTGCGGATCCAGTGCTTCCTGGATTTCATCCAGAGCAAACTGGCCGCTTACGCCAGCGCCGATTTCAAAGGCTGATTCGTGATCCCTGCGCAACAGTGATTTGGTTGTGGGCGGGTTTTTCCACCGGGCCCGGCGGTCGATACTCGCTCCATCACTTATTCACGCAGGGAGTTTCTCCATGAACGTATTCGTCACCGGCGCTGCCGGTTTTATCGGCGGCTCCATCGCCACCGGTCTGATCCAGGCCGGCCACACGGTTACCGGTCTGGTGCGCAGCGCCGAACAGGCCAATGAGCTGAAAGCACTGGGCATCACCCCGGTGATCGGCACCCTCGACGACAACGCGCTGCTCGCCGAACAGGCCCGCGCCGCCGACGCCGTGATCAACGCCGCCAGCAGCGACCATCGCGGTGCGGTCGAAGCCTTGCTCGATGCCCTGCGCGGCTCGAACAAAGTGTTCCTGCACACCAGCGGTTCGAGCATCGTCGGCGATGCCTCGGGAGGCAAATCCAGCGACGTCATCTACTTCGAAGACAACCTGCCGGAGCCGACCGTCGACAAGGCTGCACGTGTCGCCATCGACAATCTGATCCTCGCCGCAGCGCAGGACGGCGTGAACTCGGCAGTGATCTGCAACACCCTGATCTACGGCCACAGCCTGGGCGTCAATCGCGACAGCGTGCAACTGCCGCGCCTGCTGAAACAGGCGCGCAAAAGCGGCGTGGTGCGCCACGTCGGCACTGGGCAGAACATCTGGTCCAACGTGCACATCGAAGATGTGGTGGCGCTGTACCTGCTGGCTCTGACCAAAAACGTCCCGGGCACCTTCTACTTCGTTGAAAGCGGCGAAGCGTCGTTCATCGACATGACCACCGCCATGGCCGAAGCCTTGAACCTCGGCGAGCCACAAGACTGGCCGCTGAAAGACGCCGAAGCCGAGTGGGGCTACGAAATGGCCAACTACGGCCTCGGCTCCAACAGCCGCGTACGCGGCAAACACGCCCGCGAAAGGCTGGGCTGGGCGCCGAAGCGTACGTCGGTGGTTGAATGGATTCGTAACGAAATGGTGTGAGTTCCGCACAGCTCGTGTGAACACCTCTTAATCTGTGGGAGCGAGCTTGCTCCGGACGGCGATCCGACGAAAGCGTCCGACCTCTCGGCAGAAATGCTGAATGTGATCCCGCCTTCGCGAGCAAGCTCGCTCCCACAGGTTTTTGTGTCCGACTTTAAATCATGAAAATCCCACCCCGCGATTTTCATTATTCACGACAAGACATATCCAAAAACGACAACCCTTGTCCCTCCACGAAAATTACTTTCACTGGGTTTGAAAACTCGATCTCGAAATGATTTATGAGTTTCACAAACCATTCGAACGTGACCCTTTCGAGGAGTACCGCATGACACCGTCCTTCGGCTATTGGCTGCTGGTGTACGCCGCCGTTGCCATCATCGCCCTGATCGTTCTGATCGCCCGTTACCGGCTCAATCCGTTCATTGTCATCACTCTGATTTCCATTGGCCTGGCGCTGGTGGCGGGGATGCCGCCGTCCGGTGTGGTGGGGGCGTATGAGGCCGGGGTGGGCAAGACGCTGGGGCACATTGCGCTGGTGGTGGCGCTGGGGACGATGCTCGGCAAGATGATGGCCGAGTCCGGTGGCGCCGAGCAGATGGCGCGCACGTTGATTGAACGTTTTGGCGAGAAGAACGCGCACTGGGCGATGGTGTGCATCGCGTTTCTGGTGGGGCTGCCGCTGTTTTTCGAAGTCGGGTTCGTGTTGCTGGTGCCGATTGCCTTTACCGTGGCGCGGCGGGTAGGCGTGTCGATCCTGATGGTCGGTCTGCCGATGGTCGCCGGTCTTTCGGTGGTGCATGCGCTGGTGCCGCCGCACCCGGCGGCGATGCTGGCGGTGCAGGCTTATCAGGCGTCGGTCGGGCAGACCTTGCTGTACGCGATTGCCATCGGCATTCCGACGGCGATCATTGCCGGCCCCCTGTACGCCAAATTCATTGTGCCGCGCATTCAGTTGCCGGCGGATAACCCGCTGGAAAAACAATTCCTCGACCGCGAGCCCCGCAACAGGCTGCCGGGTTTCGGCATCACCATGGCTACCATCCTGTTGCCGGTGGTGCTGATGCTGATTGGCGGCTGGGCCAATCAGATTTCCACGCCGGGCAGCGGTTTCAACCAGTTTCTGTTGTTCATCGGCAACTCGGTGATCGCGCTGTTGCTGGCAACGCTGTTGAGTTTCTGGACGCTGGGCCTGGCCCAGGGTTTCAACCGTGAATCGATCCTTAAATTCACCAATGAGTGCCTGGCGCCGACCGCCAGCATCACGTTGCTGGTGGGGGCCGGTGGCGGCCTGAACCGGATATTGGTGGACGCTGGCGTCACCGATCAGATCGTCGGCCTGGCTCACGAATTTCACCTGTCGCCGCTGATCATGGGCTGGTTGTTCGCTGCGTTGATGCGCATCGCCACGGGTTCGGCCACCGTTGCCATGACCACGGCTTCCGGCGTGGTGGCGCCAGTGGCCATCGGCCTGGGTTATCCACACCCGGAGCTGCTGGTGCTGGCCACCGGCGCGGGCTCGGTTATCTTTTCCCACGTCAACGACGGCGGCTTCTGGTTGATCAAGGAATACTTCAACATGACGGTGGCCCAGACGTTCAAGACCTGGACCGTGCTGGAAACCCTGATCTCGGTTGTCGCTTTCGCCCTGACCGTCGGTCTTTCTTACCTGCTGTAGTCGGAGTTATCCGCCATGGACATCCTTTATCAGATCCGCGCCCGTCAGGATTTCTTCAGCGCCGGTGAAGGACGCATCGCCCGTCTGATGCTCGACGACGTAGGATTTGCCGCCTCCGCCAGCCTCGAAGAGCTGGCGCAGCGGGCCGAAGTCAGCACCGCCACGCTGTCGCGTTTTGCCCGCACCGTCGGTTGTCGCGACTTGCGTGATCTGCGCCTGCAACTGGCTCAGGCCAGTGGCGTCGGCAGCCGTTTCCTCGACCCGGCAGGCACGCCTGAACAGTCGGCGTTTTACGGGCAGATCGTCGGCGATATCGAAAGCACCTTGCGCCAGCATCTGGCGGCGTTCGACGAATCGCGCTTCGCCGATGCGGTGAAGTTGCTGGGGCAGGCGAGGATGATCCACGCCTTCGGCATCGGCGGTTGCTCGACCCTGTGCAGCGATGAGTTGCAAGTGCGGCTGGTGCGTCTCGGTTACCCGATTGCGGTGTGCCACGACGCGGTGATGATGCGCGTCACCGCCGCCAGCCTCAGCGCCGAGCAGGTGGTGATCGTTTGTTCGCTGACCGGCATCACCCCGGAGTTGCTGGAGACGGTGGCACTGGCGCGCAACTACGGCGCACGGATTCTCGCCATCACCCGCGCTGACTCGCCGCTGGCGCAACTGGCCGATATCGTCCTGCCGCTGCAAGGTGCCGAGACCTCGTTCATCTACAAACCGACGGCGGCGCGCTACGGCATGCTGCTCGCCATCGACGTGCTGGCCACCGAGCTGGCGCTGGCCAATCCTGAAGACAATCAAGAACGTCTGCGGCGGATCAAACTCGCCCTCGACGAATACCGTGGCGGCGACGATCACCTGCCGCTGGGAGACTGACATGCTGTACGACACACTGATTCGCAACGCCCTGGTCATCGACGGCAGCAACACTCCCGGTTACGCCGCTGACGTGGCGATCCTCGATGGCCGAATCGCGCAGATCGGCGACTTGCGCGAGGCCCGCGCCAACGATGAAGTCGACGCCGCCGGTCGTGTGCTGGCGCCGGGTTTCATCGACGTGCACACCCACGACGACACCGTGGTGATCCGCCAGCCGCAGATGCTGCCCAAGCTCAGCCAGGGCGTGACCACGGTGATTGTCGGCAACTGCGGGATCAGCGCCGCCCCGGTCAGTCTCAAGGGCGATCCACCGGATCCGATGAACCTGCTCGGCACGGCCGCCGCATTCGTCTATCCACGTTTCAGCGATTACCGCGCGGCGGTCGAAGCGGCCAACACCACGCTGAACGTCGCGGCACTGGTGGGGCATACGGCGCTGCGCAGCAATCACCTCGATGATCTGTTTCGCACGGCGACCGACGATGAAATCGCCGCGATGCGCGACCAGTTGCGTGAAAGCCTGGAAGCGGGTGCCCTTGGTTTATCCACAGGTCTGGCGTATGCGAGCGCGTTTTCGGCCTCCACCGATGAAGTCATGCAACTTACCGAGGAACTGAATGCGTTCGGCGCGGTGTACACCACGCATTTGCGCAGTGAATTCGAACCGGTGCTGGAGGCGATGGACGAGGCCTTCCGCATCGGACGCCACGCACAATCGCCGGTGATCATTTCCCACCTCAAATGTGCGGGCGCCGGTAACTGGGGACGCAGTCCGCAGTTGCTCGCTTCGCTGGAAGAGGCCGCGAAAGCCCACCCGGTCGGCTGCGATTGCTACCCCTACGCGGCGAGTTCTTCGACGCTGGATCTGAAGCAGGTCACCGACGCCCACCGCATCACCATCACCTGGTCGACGCCGCATCCTGAAATGGGCAGTCGCGACTTGATGGATATCGCCGCCGAATGGAACCTGCCATTGCTCGACGCCGCCAAACGCCTGCAACCGGCGGGCGCGGTGTATTACGGCATGGACGAGAACGACGTGCGCCGCATCCTCGCCCATCCGCTGACGATGGTCGGCTCCGACGGCTTGCCGGAAGACCCGTTCCCCCATCCGCGCCTGTGGGGCGCTTTCCCACGGGTGCTCGGCCATTTCAGTCGCGACGTCGGCCTGTTTCCGCTGCACACCGCCGTGCACAAGATGACCGGTCTGTCGGCGGCGCGTTTCGGCTTGAAGGAGCGCGGGGAGATTCGCGAAGGACACTGGGCGGATCTGGTGTTGTTCGACCCGGCGACCGTGCGTGACGTCGCGGATTTCAACGACCCGCAACGCGCCGCGCAAGGCATCGACGGCGTGTGGATCAACGGCGTGCTGAGTTATCGCGAGGGGCAGGCCAACGGGCGAAGGGCAGGGCGGTTTCTGGCGCGTGAAGGTGATCTGCGTGACAACTTTCACTGAGTTTCGCGGATTGCGTCACAGTGGTGGCACATTGCGATTAAAGAAAGCCATCACCAAGCCGAATTGCTGACATCTACCCCGGCTACACTGCGGGGCCAATCAGTCAGGGAGCACCCCATGAGCTTCGGCAAAACCACCCCGATCCTGCGGATTTTCGATGAAGCCAAGGCCTTGGAGTTCTATGTCGACTTCCTCGGTTTCAAGATCGATTGGCAGCATCGTTTCGAACCCGGTTTCCCGTTGTATCTGCAAGTCTCCCGGGGCGAATGTGTGCTGCACCTGTCCGAGCATCATGGCGATGCAACACCGGGTTCGGCCCTGCGGATCGAGACCGATGAACTGGAGGCCTTCCAGCAGCAGTTGGTCGCCAAGAACTACAAGTTCTCGCACCCGGGGATTCAGGCCATGCCGTGGGGCAGCCAGGACATGACCATCGCCGACCCGTTCGGCAATCGCCTGGTGTTCACCAACGCGATCAGCCTCTAACTGTCGTTCGATACCCGGTGAGTCTGCCGAAACTCGCCGGGCGGCATGCCGCGCCGGCTCTTGAAGGTGCGGTGAAACGAGCGCGGTTCGGTAAAGCCCAGATACTGGGCGATGTCCTGAATCGGCAAGGTGCTGTTGAGCAGGTAATGCTCGGCCAGCTCCTGGCGCAAGTCATCGAGGATCTGTTGATACGAGGTGCCGGCCTGATGCAACTGGCGTTGCAGCGTGCGCACGGACACGGCGAGATGTTCGGCAACCTGTTCCTTGCGCGGCAGGCCTTCCTTGAGCAACTGGCGCAGGATGCTCTTGACCCGTTGCTCCAGCGACGCATCTTCCAGTGTCGCCATCAGGCTTTGTGCGTGTTCTTCCAGCGTGCGCAGCAAATGCGCATCGGCCTGGCGCAACGGCAACTGCAGATACGGCAACGGTACGATCAGCGCGGAATACGGCTGATCGAACAGCACCGGGCATTCGAAAAACTGTTCGTACTGTTCCAGCGTCGTGTCCGCCGGGCGTGAGTGTTCCAGCCACACGGCGGCCGGCGACAACTGGGTGTCGGCGATCCAGCGTGCATATTGCAGCCAGGAGCCGAGCACGTTTTCCACCAGATGCCGGCGAATCCGCGGGCGCTCAAAACGACAGCTCCAGATCAGGTGCACGTGACTGTCCTGCACCTCGGCGCGGCTGACGCCCATGTCGCCCACCAGTTTTTCGAACGGCATGATGCGGCTCATGGCGTCGCCCAGGGTCGCGCAGTTCATGGTGATGTAACCCAGCACGCTCCAGGAGTTGGGCAACACGAAATTCGCCGCGTTGAGGCCGAACAACGGATCGCCCGAGTGTTCGCAAAAGTAGTCGAGCAACCGCTCATGGGTTTCACCCGGCAGGCGCAGGCTGTTGTCGCTCAACTGCTGCGCCTGCAACCCGGCCGCCGCCAACGCAGGCTCGATGGCCAGGCCCAGGTGTTCGGCATGACGCAGGTACTTGAGCAGTGGCGGAACGGAGGTGAAGCCGAGCGATTGCATGACCGAATTCCCTTGATCGAGGCCGCCACGGGCGGATGAGCGCCCTGAAAGGTAATTTGAATCCACGACTAAAGTAAATGGCTGACGCTTGCGCGACGTTTGACTCAATTGGCTACTCGAACTGGCCGGATGCGACCGTGACACTTTCGGCCGGCTGACTAGTATGAGGGCCTGAAATCTCACTGATCAGACTGCACAGAAGGACACACGCATGCGACGCTGGAACGGCTGGGGAGATGCAACCACGGTGGTCGAATTGCCGGCCCAGGGCGCAAGTTTTCTCCATGAACGGCTAGGGGAAGGTCGAGCGCTGCCCGACGCAACGCTGGAGGCGGCGCTGGCCCGCGTACCGGTCTCACGGCTGGCGGAACACGCCTTGTACAGCATCGATGCCCATGACCGTCTGCTGCATGCCCGTGGCCAGAGCCTGCCGGACTGGCTGGCGTTGCGCGAAGGGGCGCTGGGCAACTATCCCGATGCCGTGGCGTTCCCGGAAACCGCCGAACACATCCGCCAGTTGCTGGCGCTCGCCCAGGCGCAGGACCTGTGCCTGATTCCCTACGGCGGCGGCACGTCCGTGGCCGGGCACATCAACCCGCCGGACTCTGCACGGCCCGTGGTGACAGTGTCGCTGGCGCGGATGAATCGCCTGATCGACCTCGACGAACAAAGCCTGCTGGCGACTTTCGGCCCCGGTGCCAGTGGCCCGCAGGTGGAAAGCCAACTGCGCGCCCGTGGCTACACGCTGGGGCATTTCCCGCAGTCGTGGGAGCTGTCGACGCTGGGCGGTTGGGTGGCCAGTCGTTCCAGCGGTCAGCAGTCGTTGCGTTATGGGCGGATCGAGCAACTGTTCGCCGGCGGAACCCTGGAAACCTTTGCCGGGCCGCTAGAGATTCCAACCTTCCCGGCCTCGGCCGCCGGCCCGGATCTGCGCGAAGTGGTACTGGGTTGCGAGGGGCGTTTCGGGATCATTTCCGAGGTCAAGGTGCGGGTCAGCGCGCTGCCGGTCGATGAGCGTTTCTACGGCGTGTTTTTGCCCAGCTGGAGCAAGGCGCTGCAAGCCATCCGGCAACTGGCGCAAGCGCGGGTGCCGCTGTCGATGCTGCGGTTATCCAACGCGGTGGAGACCGAAACTCAATTGGCGCTGGCCGGTCATCCGCAACAGATCGCCTGGCTGGAAAAATACCTGAACCTGCGCGGCGCCGGGCAGGGCAAGTGCCTGCTGACCTTCGGCGTGACCGGCAATCGCAAGCAGAATGCGCTGTCCCTGAGCCAGGCTCGTCAGCATCTGAAGGCCTTCGGCGGGGTGTTCACCGGCACGCTGCTCGGCAAGAAGTGGGCGCAGAACCGCTTTCGCTTTCCGTATCTGCGGGAGAACCTGTGGAACGCCGGTTATGTGGTCGACACCCTCGAAACAGCCACCGACTGGAGCAACGTCGACAACCTGCTCAACCGGATCGAAAACAGCCTGCGCGATGCCTTGGCAGCGGAGGGTGAACGCGTGCATGTGTTCACCCATCTGTCCCACGTCTACGGCGAAGGCTCGAGCATCTACACCACTTACGTGTTTCGCCCGGCGGGGGACTATCCCGCGACACTGGCCCGCTGGAAGGCCCTCAAACACGCCGCCAGCCAGACCATCGTCGACAACCACGGCACCATCAGCCACCAGCACGGCGTGGGTAAGGATCACGCACCTTACCTGCCGCGCGAAAAGGGCGTGCTGGCGATGGACACCTTGCAGGCGCTGAGCCGGCACTTCGACCCGGCCGGGCGCCTGAACCCCGGCACGCTGTTGCAGGAGTGACGGCGATGAGCGCGGACTGGAACGCCGAATGGCGCCAGCAAATCCTGCCGACACTGGCGGCTGAGAATTGGGATTTGATCGTGATTGGCGGCGGCATCAGCGGCGCCGGCATCCTGCGTGAAGCCGCGCGCCGTGGCTGGCGTTGCCTGTTGCTGGAGCAGCGTGATTTCGCCTGGGGCACCTCCAGTCGATCTTCGAAAATGGTCCATGGCGGTTTGCGCTACATCGCCAAGGGCCAGTGGCGCCTGACCCGGGATTCGGTGCGCGAACGCCAGCGCCTGCTCGACGAAGCGCCGGGGCTGGTGGAACCGATGAGTTTCATGATGCCGCACTATCGCGGCGGCTTTCCCGGGCCTCGGGTGCTGGGTGGTTTGTTGTCGGTCTATGACGCATTGGCCGGACGCCGCGACCATCGTTTCCATGACGCGCAGCAACTGCGTTTTCTGGCGCCGGGCGTGAAAGAACATGACCTGCTGGGCGGCACCTGTTTTGTCGATGCGCTGACCGATGACGCGCGGCTGGTGATGCGCGTCTTGAGCGAAGCACGGGCCGACGGAGCGGTGGTGCTGAACGGTGTGCGTGTCGAACATCTGCTGCGGGAAAACGGGCGGGTGTGCGGAGTTCAGGTCGAGGATTGCGAGGCCGGCGCCTCACTGCAACTGCGATGTGGCGTGCTGGCGGTAGCCACCGGGGCGTGGGCCGAACGCCTGCGTCCGCCCGAGGCGCCGCGTCAGTTGCGCCCGTTGCGCGGCAGTCATTTGTTGCTGCCGGGCTGGCGTTTGCCGGTGGCGCAGGCCTTTACGTTTATGCACGAGCAGGATCGGCGACCGGTGTTCGTTTTCCCGTGGGAAGGCGCCACGGTGGTCGGCACCACGGACCTCGATCACCGCGAGAATCTGGACCAGAGCGCGAGCATCAGCACCGAAGAACTCGACTATCTGCTGGCCGCCTGCCGACAGCAGTTTCCCGGTGCTGAAGTGACAGCCGCCGACGTGCTCTCAACCTGGTCCGGCGTGCGCCCGGTGGTGGGCAGTGCGGCGGGTGAACATCAGGACAAACCGTCGAACGAAACCCGTGAACATGTGCTGTGGCAGGAGCCTGGTTGCGTCACGTTGGCCGGCGGCAAACTCACGACATTCCGTCCGCAAGCCATCGAAGTGCTCAAGGCTTGCGCCGACATGCTCGGCCGTTCCTTCGATGACGATGCCGCGCCGGTATTTGCCGCCGTGCCGCCACTGGCGATCCCCGGTCTCAGCCCCGGTCAGTGGCGACGTCTGGCCGGGCGACATGGCCGGGACCTGCCGAGGCTGGCGCAACGGCTCGCCGAACTGGGCCATGAAACGGTCGGCGCCACCGACACCTTGTGGGCCGAATTGGCCTTCGCCTGCGAAGCGGAAATGGTCCTGCACCTGGATGACCTGCTGCTGCGCCGCACCCGTCTCGGCCTGTTGCTACCCCATGGCGGCGCGGAGTATTTCCCGGCCATTCGCCGACTCTGCCAACCACGGTTGGGCTGGAGTGACGAACACTGGCAACAGGAACAGCAACGCTATCAGGCGTTATGGCAACGCCATCACGGCCTGCCGGAAATCGCGCAGTGATGCCCCTCGAAGAGAGCTCCATGGACAACCACCCGAACAAGCGTTACCTGCTGGCCATCGACAATGGCACCCAGAGCGTGCGCGCGCTGCTCTTCGATTTGCAGGGCAATCTGCTCGGCAAGGGCAAGGTTGAATTGCAGGCCTATTACTCGACGCAACCGGGCTGGGCCGAGCAGGACCCGGAATATTACTGGGCGAAACTGGGCGAAGCCTGTCAGCAGGTGTGGGCGCAGACCGGCATCGATCGTTCGCAGATTGCCGGGGTTTCCTTGACCACCCAGCGCGGTACGGTGATCAATGTCGACGCTCAGGGCAAGCCGCTGCGCCCGGCGATTCTCTGGCTCGATCAGCGTCAGAGCGAAGTCGAAGGCGGGATCAAGGGGCCGTGGGGCTGGCTGTTCAAACTGGTCGGCGCGCAGGCTACCGTGGATTATTTTCGCGCCCAGGCCGAAGCGAACTGGATCGCTCGCCATCAGCCTGAAGTGTGGGCGGCGACCGACAAATTTCTGCTGCTTTCGGGGTTTCTCACGCATCGCCTCTGTGGGCGTTTCGTCGACTCGGTGGGGTGTTGCGTCGGTTATCTGCCGTTCGATTTCAAACGCCTGCGCTGGGCGGCACCGCGTGACTGGAAATGGCAGGCGCTGGCGGTGCGCCCCGAGCAACTGCCGGCCTTGCACAAACCCGGTGAAACCCTCGGCCATATCGGCGCCGAAGCCAGTCGTCACACCGGCATTCCCGAAGGCATTCCGCTGATTGCGGCGGGGGCCGACAAGGCTTGTGAAGTGCTCGGCTCCGGCGTCGTCGATTCAGGCACGGTGTGCCTGTCCTACGGCACCACGGCGACGATCACCAGCACCCGCTCGCGCTATCTGGAAATCGTCCCGTTGATTCCGCCGTACCCGTCGGCGGTGCCGGATCAGTACAACTGCGAGGTGATGATTTATCGCGGCTACTGGATGGTCAGCTGGTTCAAGAACGAGTTCGGCCTGCGGGAAATGCAGCAGGCCAAGGAGCAGGGTATCGAGCCTGAACAACTGTTCGATGCACTGGTCGAGGCGGTGCCGCCGGGTTCGATGGGATTGATGCTGCAGCCGTACTGGTCACCGGGAATTCGCGAACCGGGTGTTGAAGCCAAAGGCGCGATGATCGGCTTCGGCGACGTGCACACCCGTGCGCACATTTACCGGGCGATCCTCGAAGGTCTGGCCTATGCGCTGCGCCAGGGCATGGAGAAAATCGAGAAGCGCTCGAAGATCTCCGTCACCCGTCTGCGGGTGGCTGGCGGTGGCTCGCAAAGTGATGCGGCGATGCAACTCACGGCGAACATCTTCGGCCTGCCGGCCGAGCGCCCGCATGTCTATGAAGCGTCCGGTCTGGGAGCGGCGATTTGCTGTGCGGTGGGGTTGGGATTGCACGCGGATTTTCCCACGGCGATAGCGGCGATGACCCGGGTTGGCGCGGTGTTCACGCCGCAGCCCGAGGCGCAGCAGGTCTATGAGCGACTGTACAGGGACGTCTATCTGCGCATGTACCGGCAGCTCAAGCCGTTGTACCAGAGCATCCGCAAGATCACCGGTTACCCGGCCTGAAACAACAACGCACGTGGCGCTATCGGAGAACTTTTCTGGTGAGATCGGACAGTGTCAGGGGCGGGGTCGATTGTTAGGCTCGATCCCCACGGCACACATAACAAGAACCAGAAGCAATGAAGCTGATCTCCCTCCTGCTGCTTTGCGCAATGGCCCCGACGGCGTGGGGCTGGTCGAACCATACGGTGGGCAGCTACCTGGCGTTGCAGGATCTGCCGGCGTTGCGCGATGCATCGCCCGTCGAGGTCGAACCGCTGGAGCAGTTTCTCTCCGAGCAATACCCGGCCATCGTCGCGTTGCTCGATGAGCAGGAACGCTTCGCCCGCGAACACTTCAAGCAGTACCCGCCGCGCCCCGACAACCTCAAGTTGCCCGCCGCGCCGAGCGACAATCTGCGCCACGATTTCCTCACTGCGCTGCGGATCAATCCGCTGATTCATCTGGCGATGGTCATCCAGCCGTTGCCGGGCAAAGACTTGCCCGAACGCGAACATCTGCAGGCCAATCAGGTGATGGTCGAGCAGACGCTTTCGCCGTGGAATCGCCAGCGTTTCATTCGCGTGGCCGATCACGAAAAAGTCGCGCCCCTCGCCGTGCTGGCCAGCGCCGCCGATGAGCCGGACTACGGTCATGACATCAATCTGTTCAGCGACAACCCCGGTGAAGTCGCCGCGTTGTACGGCTTCGGCCCGCAGCTGTTTGGCGATGCGCGCTTCCAGTACAGCTCCCAGGCGCCGTTCCACATGGGTTTCTTCCATGAGAGCCCGGTGGTGTACGCGGCCGCCGGATTTCTCGAGCGCAGCTGGCCGGACTGGCGCGCGTATCAGTACATGGGGCTGGCGCGACTGGCGTTTGCCACGGGGCATTCCTACTGGGGTTATCGCTTCCTCGGTTGGGGCCTGCACCACGTACAGGACCTGACCCAGCCGTATCACGCCAAGCCGTTGCCCGGCGTCGAACTGCCGAGCCTACTGCTGCTGGAGGGCAAGGCGCTGGCCGGTTTTGCGGAAGACAAACAGGCGTCCATCGAACGGGTCGCGACCCGCCACATGGAAGTCGAGAAATACCAGTCGACCTGGCTGCGTCGCGTGCTGCGCGCCGGTCAGCCGCATCCGATGCTCGACGCTTACGCCGATGCCACCGGGGACGCGCATTACCCGCCGTACTCCGTGGACTACCTGCGTGAAGTGGTGAGTGCCGAGTCGGTCGATGACTCTGCGGCCTTCGATGACGCCATCGGCCAGTGGCTGGAAACGGCGCCGGTCACCAGCGACTTCAGTGCCGGCAATCAGTTGCAGCAAGAGAATTTCGACCATCCGCAACTGAACCGGCAACTACTCAGACTGCTCGGCCATTTTGGCGCCCACAGCCGGATTTATGTCAGCGCGGGACTGGCGCCCTGAGCATCGCGGCAACACACAACAATAAGAACAGGGAAGGAGGAACAGATGATCAACACTCGATTGCGCCTGTCTGGCGTAGCGCTCCCCAGTGTCGGTTTGGCAGGGCTGCTGCAACTCTGCGCAGTCGAAGCGGTGCAGGCCGCCGAGTTCAGCGTGCTGGACAATCAGGTCACCGGCTCGCTCGACACGACCTTGTCCTATGGCCGCTTGTGGCGGGTGCAGGGCCGGGACAAGAACAACGATGACGTCAACACCAACGACGGCAATCGCAACTTCGACACCGGGCTGGTTTCCGAGGTGTACAAGATCACTTCGGAGCTGGAGGCCAACTACCAGAACTACGGGATGTTCCTGCGCGGCACCGCGTTCTACGACACTCAGTTGATGGACAAGCGCAACGACTACTACCACAACAACAGCCCGTCGCAGCCGAGCCAGAGTTATCCCCAGGACGACCGTTTCACCAGCCAGACCCGCGACATCGCCGGCAGCCGGATCGAGATGCTCGACGCCTATGTCCACGGCAGTTGGGACGTCGCGCAAATGCCCGTCACGGCGCGGGTGGGGCGTCAGGTGTTCAACTGGGGCGAGGGGATTTTCTATCGCGGCGGGATCAACACCACCAATCCGGTGGACGCCGCCAAGTACCGCTTGCCCGGCGCCGAGGTCAAGGAAGTGCTGATGCCGGTGGAGGCGGTCAGCTTCAACATCGGCCTGACCGACAGCCTGACCATGGAGAGTTTCTACCAGACCAACTGGAAAGAAACCCGCATCGATCCGGTCGGCACCTTCTACTCGCAGACCGACCTGTTCGCCGACGGCGGCAACACCGCTTACAACAACTTCAGCGGCACCGCCCTCGATACTCCGGTGCCGGGGTTCGGCAATGTCATCGGCCTGTACAGCGCATTGGGTAACAACCCGATGCTGGGCCCGGCGCTGAAATCCACCGGCCTCTACGCCAACGGCGTGACCCCGGCCTACGGCAACACTCTGAAAGTGGCGTCGATCGGCAAGGATTACAACGCACGCAACGACGGCCAGTTCGGCTTTGCCTTTCGCTACATCGCCGAAGAGCTCAACAGCACCGAATTCGGCTTGTACATGGTCAACTACCACGCCAAGGAACCGACCATTTCTGCCGACCTGGGTGGTTACAAGGGCATCGACATGAATGCCCTGACCAACATGCTCTCCAGCGTGGCCGGCAGTCAGGCCGGGGCGCTCGCCAACGGTCTGGCGACTGCCGATGTGATGGGCAACATCCAGGCTCATCGGCGGTATGCCGAAGACATCCGCATGTACGGTTTCAGCTTCAACACCACGCTGGGCAATGCCTCGGTGTTCGGTGAACTGGCCTATCGACCGAACCTGCCCATTGGCATCGCGGCCACCAACGATTTGATCGGCGATCTGGCCAACGGCGCTGCGGCGGCGGTGTCCGGCAAGGCCATCAACGTCGGCGGGCAGATGGTCACCCTCGACAGCCAGATCAACAACGCCGAGCGGGTGGAGGCGTTCAACACCTCGCTGGGCAGCATCTACAACTTCGGTCCGACGCTGTCGTTCGACTCGATGTTCGGCATCTTCGAACTGGCCTCCGAGCACCTGCGCGGCAGCAGCCTGCAATACACCGCCTACGATGGCAGCACCCGTTACTACGCCGGCACCGGCAACACCTCGTACGTGTCCGGCGGTGATCGCGACGATCAGGTCAACCGCAACTCCTACAGCTACACGGTGATGTTCAACGGCACCTGGAACGACGTGTACGCCGGGATCAACGTCTCGCCTTACGTCGTCTACAAGGACGACTTCAAGGGCAACAGTTACCAGGCCGGCAATGCCATCGACGGGCGCAAGGCCTACACGCTGGGGGTCAAGGCCAACTACCAGAACAAGCTCGAAGCCGAACTGCAATACACCGAGTTCTGGGGCGGCGGGCAGAACAACGGCATTCGCGACCGCGACAACGTCGGGTTCAACCTCAAGTATTTCTTGTGAGTCCACAGGTTTTTTGAATTCGGAGAACGAACATGTTTCCTGCATCACGACTGACCAAGACCACACTGGCGTTGCTCTTGAGCCTCACCGCCGCAAGCACGCTGGCCGCCATCTCGCCCCAGCAGGCCGAACAACTGAAAACCACGCTGACCCCCATGGGCGCCGAGCGCGCCGGCAACGCGGCCGGCACCATCCCGGCCTGGACCGGCGGCATCACCCAGGCGCCGGCCGGCTACAAACCAGGCCAGCATCACCCCGATCCGTACGCGGCGGACAAACCGCTGTTCACCATCACCAAGGCCAACCTCGACCAATACAAGGCTCACCTCAGCCCCGGTCAGATCGCGCTGTTCAACAGCTACCCCGACACCTTCCAGATGCCGGTCTATCCTTCGCGCCGATCCGGTTCGGCGCCGCAGTGGCTGTATGACAACACCCTGAAAAATGCGACCTCGGCCAAACTGCTGGAGGGCGGCAGCGGATTCGCCGATGCCTATGGCGGCGTGCCGTTTCCGGTGCCCAAGGACGGGGTCGAAGTGCTGTGGAACCACATCACTCGCTATCGCGGCATCTACGTGGTTCGACGTGCTTCCGAAGCACCGGTACAACGCAACGGCAGCTTCGCGCTGGTGACCTCGCAGCAGGAAGGTTTCTTCAACTACTACCGCCCGGGCGGCCAGTTCGCCGACCTGAAAAACATCCTGTTCTACTACCTCGCCTTCGTGAAAAGCCCGGCGCGTCTGGCCGGTGGTGCAGCGCTGGTGCACGAGACGCTGGACCAACTCAAGGACCCGCGCCAGGCCTGGATCTACGACGCCGGCCAACGCCGCGTGCGCCGCGCACCGAACCTGGCGTACGACACGCCGATCGCTTCCTCCGATGGCCTGCGCACCGCCGACGACACCGACCTGTTCAATGGCTCCCCCGACCGCTTCGACTGGAAGCTCAAGGGCAAACAGGAAATCTACATCCCCTACAACAACTACAAAGTCGGCAGCCCCGACGTGAAATACGCCCAGCTGCTCACCCCCGGCCACCTCAACCCGCAATACACCCGCTACGAACTGCACCGGGTCTGGGTGGTGGAAGGCACCCTCAAACCGGGCGCGCGACACGTCTATTCCAAGCGAGTGCTGTTCCTCGACGAAGACAGCTGGGGCGCCGCGCTGGTGGATCAGTACGACGGGCGAGGAGAGCTGTGGCGCGTGTCGATGGCCTACCTGAAAAACTTCTACGACCTGCCCACCACCTGGAGCGCACTGGACGTGTTCCACGACTTGCAGGCCCGCCGGTACTACGTGCAGAACCTGGATAACGAAGAAGCCTCCACCGTCGACTTCTCGCAACCGGTGCCGGAGGATTCGTATTTCATGCCGTCGGCGTTGCGGCAGCGGGGGACTCGGTGAGATGTAATTAGCTCCTTTCCTCCCAAACCCAATTGGGGTGAGGGAGGACTTTTGCGATGAGTACAGCGCTCCCGGACTTTGACTGACAGGGCAAGGATTCACAAAATATCTGCTTTACAGATATCTGGATCCGAGATAATTTGCTCTGTGTGTAGGGACGCCAGAACCGAAAAATCTATGAGAGTGATCACAAAAGCGGCGGTTGCGCGGGCTATCGAAACCCATAGCCAGTGGAGAGATCCTCTCACCTTATGGTTAACCGTCTTCGACAGGGCATCCCTGCGGTTCGAGTCTTTTGAGAAGCTTCGAAAAGACTGGGCCATGGCATCAGGCTGGAACGTTGATCGAATCCCTCACTCGAAGCTGAGGATTACGAGTAAAAAAGGACCTCTTGATATTTATGTTTTTGATATCAAGAAAAATGAGTGCCGGGTCATTACATGGATCAACCCCAAGACCGGTACCATTTATATAAAGGAGATCTTGCCCCATGCTGGATATGACAAGTGGTGGAAGGGTGATGTTAAGTAGTGGGTCTGAATGAACCGTACTATTTATGTTTAATGAGATGAAGGGTGGCAACATGAAGCGCAATAAGGTCGAAGCCTCTGGACTGGATTCCTTCATAGCTGACATTTCACCCATGCTTGATGGATTGGGCGATCAGATCGCTACGTTGTCCAAATTGCTGTCTGCCTGCCACGATCCGATAAAGAGCGATGCTGACTTGCAAGGGAGGATGGCGTTAATCGATGAGCTCTACTCTCATGCTGACAGTGAAGATCATGCAGCGGCACGATTTGCAGAGTTGGTGGCGGATCGTGTGTATGAGTACGAGACTGAAACCGTTTTGATTCCATACTCCTCTCAATCGGAAGCGCTTGCGTTTCTGATCTCCGAAAGAGGGGTGAAGCAGAAGGACTTTTCCGGAATTGCAACTCAGAGTGCCGTTTCAGAAATTTTGAATAACAAGCGCAAAATGACCGTCGCTCAGATCAAAGGCTTTGCTGAGTTCTTCAAGGTTCCGGTCGAGTTTTTCATGCACGGTGTCGTTTGAGGCGCGTGTAAAGGACGGTTAATTTCCAGAGCCCCGCCACACTTTGTGTGCGTGGGGCTTTTTGTCGGCTCAGACAAAAAATGGCGAGTGCACGCTTGTGTAAAGGCGGGTCAAAACACTTCATCCAATTGTTGAACAAGCTATTTCAGGGCAAAAAAAAGGGCAGCTTTTCAGCTGCCCTTCTTTGTACATCGGCTTTCGTGTGCAGGGTTTACACGCGGAAATGGCTCACCATCTGCTGCAACTGCCCACCCAACCGCGCCAGTTCAACACTCGACTTGGCCGTCTCATCACTCGCCGCCGCGGTCTGTTCCGACACGTCACGCACGTTGATGATGCTGCGGCTGATTTCTTCAGCCACGGCGCTTTGCTGTTCGGCGGCAGCGGCGATCTGCTGGTTCATCGACTGGATGTTCGACACCGTGCGGGTGATGTTTTCCAGGGAGTCGCCGGCCTTGCGGGTCAGGGCGACGCTGCTGTCGGTCAGGGCGCGGCTGTTGTTCATCACGGCGGACACCTGTTGCGTGCCGTTTTGCAGACCGGCCACCAGGCCTTCGATTTCTTCGGTGGATTTCTGCGTGCGCTGGGCCAGGCCACGAACTTCGTCGGCAACCACGGCGAAACCGCGACCGGCTTCACCGGCACGGGCGGCTTCGATGGCGGCGTTGAGGGCCAGCAGGTTGGTCTGTTCGGCCACGGCCTTGATCACGTCCATGACGCTGCCGATCTTGTCGCTTTCCTGTTGCAGCACGCTCATGGCTTCGGTGGAACGCACCACTTCGCTGGCCAGACGCTCGATCTGGGCGATGGCTTCGTTCACCACTTTGTCGCCTTCGCGGGCTTCACCGTCAGCGGCGGCTGCGGCTTGCGAGGCTTCTTCGGCGTTGCGCGCGACTTCCTGCACGGTGGCCGTCATCTCGTGCATCGCGGTGGCCACCTGATCGGTCTCGACCTTCTGGCTGTTCACGCCGGCGCTGGTCTGTTCGGTCACCGCCGACAGCTCTTCGGCAGCGCTGGCGATCTGGGTCACGCCGTCGCGGATGCCGCTGATCAGGTCACGCAGGGTCACGCCCATGCGCGCGATGCCTTGTTGCAGCACACCGAGTTCGTCGCGACGGGTGACGATCACGTTGTGGCTCAGGTCGCCGCTGGCGATGCGCTCGACCACAGCCATGGTTTCCTGCAGCGGACGGGTGATCTGGCGGGTGATGATGAAGGCAGCGATGACGCCCACCAGCAACGCCAGCAGGGTGCTGATCAGTTGCAGGGTACGGGCCTGAGCGCTTTCCATGTCACGGCGATCGAGCTGGATCTGATACATCTGCTCGCTCAGGGTCACGATGGTGGCGCCCTGATCGGTCATTTCCTTGCGTGCCTGCACCGCTTCGCTGTTGGCGTTCTTGAACGCCTGCAAGGCACTGCGGTAGTTGGTCAGCGCGGTTTCCAGCTGACGCAGGGTGTCTTGCTGGGTGCTGGAGAAATGCACGCTCAGCTGTTTCAGGCTGGCGATGGCCACATCCAGTTGGCCGACGGCTTTCTGCTCGGTGTCGGCATTGGCGGTGGCGGTGTAGCCGCGCACTTCATAGCGCGCCAGGATGAACGCTTCCTTGGCTTCGGTAATGGCCTGGAACTGTTCGAAGCGTGTATCGCTCAGCGGCATTTGCTGCACACGGTTGCTGATCGACTCGATCAGGTTGTACGCGGTCTCGGCATTGGCGGCCATGGTGTCGCGCGCCGTGTTACCGGTGCGGTAGGCGTTGCGCATCTTGTTCAGGGACGTCTGGTACTCGGCGATGGTCGCCGCCTGCTCTTTGAGCAGCTTGACGTTCTCCGGGCTCTTGAATTTGCCGATCAGCGCTTGTTGCTGTGCAGCGAAACCGTCGAGGGTGGTCTGCACGTTCTGCGCGGCGGTTTCATCGCCGTTGGTCAGCATGTATTGCAGGCGCACCACGCGTAGCTTGGTCAGGCCGGCGTTCAGCTGGGTGATGTCACTCATCCAGTTGCTGCGGTCAATCAGGCCGCCGAGGCTGGTCCAGCCGGTCAGGGCAAGGATGCAGGTCAGGGCCAGGACGAGACCGAAACCCAGCCCCAGTTTGAGGTTCACGCTGATGTTGCCGAACCAGCTATTCATCACAATTCCTCCAGAAAACGTTGTGCGTCTTGATCGTCGGTCAGGCTGGAAGATTGTTGTTCTTTTGAGCCAGCAAGGGTGTTAGCAGGACTGTATCGGCCGCAAATCCGAGAGCTGAAAGGATTTTGTCCGACGGAATTTGTAACAAGGGATCCCAAGACTTTTTTCACATGACTTTCACTGGCTGCCCACGGGGGCCTCTGTACCTTCGCCGGATCAAATGACAGTGATATACGCTGGCGAGGCGAATTTTTGTGGAATTGAGACTGAGTCTGTTCGGCGTCAAACGCTCGATCGACCTGAGCGGTTTGGCCCGTTTTCGGAACGCCGGGGTTGTTCTGGCGACCTTGGCGCTGGTGGTGCCATTGACCCTGTGGCTGCTGGCCCCGGCGGCGGTGCCTGATCTGGCCCACGGAAATGTGGCCGGCGCGCAGGCGTTGGCGGCTGGTTGGGCCAAGGGCGACATGATCGTGCTGGTGCGTCATGTCGAGCGCTGCGACCACTCTCCGGCGCCGTGCCTGAGCGGCAATGATGGCATCACCGACCGGTCGCGCAGTGTCGCGGTCGCCGTCGGCGCACAGTTCGAACACCTGGGCCTGAACCATGCCGACATCTACAACAGCCCGATGACCCGCACCGTGCAGACCGCCGGTTACATGTTCAACCACGCGACGACCGGCGAAGACTGGCTGATCAGCTGTAAGGGGCGCATGTTGCAGGATGCGCTCGCGCACAAGGTCCCGGGGCGCAACCTGATCCTGGTCACTCACAGCGAATGCATGGCGCAGCTGGAAAAAGACCTCAAGGTGCCAACCTCGACCCTCGGTTATGGATCCTCGCTGTTCGTTTCCGCTGCCAACCCGGCGGCTCCGAAAATGCTCGGCTTCATCGAGGCCTCCGACTGGCGCACGGTGTCCACCCGATGAGTGCTCGTTTTTACGCTTACAACTTTGGTATCCCGCTGTTTTGTGCTGCTGTGGTGTTTCTGATGTTCGACATGACGAACATCGATATTGCCTTCAGTAATCTGCTGTTCGATCCGCTGACTCACACATTCCCGCTCGACAAGATTCACTTCTTTGAAAAACTGACCCACAAGTGGGCGCGGATCATTCCGAACTGGACCGCTGAAATTGCCTTGGTCGGCGCGATGCTGTCGGTGGTCTGGCCGCTGGTCAATCCACAGAAGCGCCCGGGCCTCGCCGGATTTCTCGAGCGCAGCAAAGTGGCGCCTGTGCTGCGTTTTGCCGCTGACCATCGGCGGGATTTTCTGTTTGTGGTGGTGGCGTTCGCGGTGTGTACCGGCGTGATTCACTTCCTCAAGGCCCACACCAGCGTTTACTGCCCGATCGAGACGACGCTGTACGGCGGCAAGATGGAGCACATCGAGTGGTACAACAATTTCCAGCTGTTCCATGAAGCCGGTGACGGCCGTTGCTGGCCGGGTGGGCACGCTTCCGGCGGGTTCACCATGCTGGCGCTGTATTTCGTGGCGCGGCGTTATCAGTGGCGCTTCTCCAGCGCCTTGTTGTGGGGCTCGCTGCTGCTCGGTTTCGTCTACGGCACCACACGCGTCCTGCAGGGCTGGCACTACATGTCCCACACGTTCTGGGCCGGTATCTTCGTGTGGCTGGCGTGTCTGCTGACGGCGCTGGCGTTTTATGGGCGGGCGCGTCTGGAGCTGCCGGTGTTGAGCAAGCGTGAGCGACAGGTGTTCAGTGCACAGCCCGAGGCTGCTCTCTGAAGCGTCTCCATTGAAATGAAAAACCCGCCATCACCGGCGGGTTTTTCGTTTGTGCATCACTGTATCAATAGCCTACGAAGTAGTACGCCTGGCGCCCGACCATCATGGTCTTGAGCACTTTCAGCGGGGCGGCGGGCTCGCTGTCGCCTGACATCACCGCGATGTTCGAAGGCGAGGCGCTGAGGAAGTCTTTCAGTTGCGCATCGGTATCCAGGCCCTTGAGGACGCTCTGGGTATAGAACACGCTGGCGCCGCCGACCCGTTCGTTGGCCTGGAACAGCGCGACCTGGTGGCCGCTGGCTTGCAGGCTCTGGATATGTTCGGTCAGTGGCAGGAAAGATAATTCCTTGTCCGCCTTCGGCAGTGCCCATTGCGCGGCACCGAGGTAGCTGGCGATCACCACAGTCAGGATACCGGCCGCCAATGCCTGACGATGACGGGCGACCCATCCGACAAACCCGCTGTTACGGTCCTTCAACCTGTCGAACAGTACGCTCGCATATTCCGCCGCAATCACCGCTGCTGCCGGCGTCATCGACATCAGGTACACCGTGCGCTTGCTTGAGGCCAGGGTCAGCATGATGAACTGCGCAACGATCCACAGGCTGAAAAACAGCAGGTAACGATTGGCCTTCAATTGTTTGCGGAAGTGCCACAGCCCCAGGTACACCAGAATGTTCCAGGGCAGGAATGCTTCGGGCAGTTTGGCGATGTAGTAGTAGAACGGCTCATAGTGCCCGGCTTCGACGAAGGAGCCGCTGAAGCGCCCGACGCTGTTGGTCAGCAAGACTTCTCTGACTGCCTGTGCGCCACCGTGCTGATAGAGCACCGCGAGCCAGATCAGCAGCGGAATCAGCCCGAGCGCGGTCAACAAACCGGGCCGCAGCCACTCGGTCAGCTTGAAGCGCTTGTCCATCAGGTTGTCGGCCAGCAGGTAAGCGAAAATCACCACCCCCGGCATCGCCAGACCGAGCACGCCTTTGCTCAGGGTGGCGATGGCAATCCCGACGATAAACAGCAACGAATTACCCGGCGTCGAAGCGCGCTGCGCCTGGAAAAACGCCAGCAACGCCGTGGTCACGCCGAGTGCGAGCAACGCATCCTCGCCAACCCCGCGCACGTTGCTCCAGTAACTGGCCATGGTCGCCAGCAGAATCCCTGCCGTCCACGCGATCGCTTTCGGCCGTCCGAAGCGCCGCAGCATGCCGTACAGAATCATCACGCTGAGCAGACCGGCCACCGCCGACGCCAGCCGCACCGCCCACGGCGACACGCCGAACACGCGCATGGCGCCGGCGTCCAGCCACAGACTCAACGGTGGTTTTTCCAGAAACGGTTCGCCGAACAGACGGGGCGTCACCCAGTCATCGTCCAGGTGCATCTCCATGGCGATCCCGGCGACGCGGGCCTCGGTGGAGCCTTGCAATTGATGGTTACCCAACGCGAAGAAAAACAGCAGGGCGGCAAGCAGGAACAGGGAAGTGACGGCACGCGACGACATAGGTTTCAGTTAACCGGAAGGGGCGAGAGGCGTGAGCATACTTCGTCAATGCTTAACAAATTGTGAAACTCACGCGAGTCGTCGCGACCAGCGCTGATCCGGCGCCTCAAACCCCGGGTTGACCAGAGCCGTCAGCACATGATCCTGCCAGCGCCCGGCGATGTTCAAGTACGCCTTGGCATAGCCTTCTTTCTCGAACCCCAGGCGCTCAAGCAACCGTGCACTGCGTTCATTACCCGGAATGTAGTTGGCCATGATCCGGTGCAGATTCTGGGCCTCGAACATGTACGCGATCGCGGACTCCAGCGCCTCCTGCATCAGACCCTGACCCTGATGGGCTGCATCGATGTGATAACCCAGATAACAGGCCTGGAACGCGCCACGAATGATCCCGCTGAAGTTGCACGCGCCGATCATTTGCTCGCCATCCGGGGTCAGCAACGCCATATGCACCGCCAGCCCGGCTTCGAAAGCGCTGGCCTGGACTTCAAGGCGTCGGCGGATCTGTTCGGTGGAGAAGTAGTCGGTGGTGCGGATCGGTGACCACGGGGCGAGATGACGCTGGTTGCGTTGGTAGAAATCACTTTCCAGAGACGCCTGCTCCGGGTCGAGCACCGCGAGCGTCAGGCGTTGGCAGGGGAGGGTCAACAGCGGCATTGGGGGCTCCGGGGATCGGGGGTGATCGCCAGAATTGCGCGGTGGGCGGGAAAATACAAACGCGTGGCCAAATCCCGGGCAAAAAAAAGCCCGCAGGAGAGCGGGCGAACCGTAGTTTCTTGAATGAGCGAGCGGACTTTACAGCTTTGGCGGAGGCGGGGCAGTGAAGAAAAATTCATCTCGCTGCACCTTCGCTCAAGACGCCAGAGCCCATGATTTCGGCTCTTTCAAGAGGATCAGTGGCAGATAACCGGCTTCGACTCGGCCGCCTGCTGCAGTGGGTCAAGTTTGCTCAGGGCGCTGCTGACCAGCATCTCCGCCAACCCCGCCAACTGATGCATCGCAACGATCCGCGCCCGTTGCACCTCATCCGGTCGATGGACGAGATCATGCGCCATCATATTGAGCGCCGCGAGATTCTGGCTGGCGTGGGTCAACAGCGTGACCAGGTCGACGTCGGGACGCACCCTGAAGATCTGATCGACCGGAAGAAGCCGGGAATTGCGCCTGCGGGCAACGGTGATGGGGCGTTCGGAAGTCGAGATCGTCCTGGACTCGGCAACCGGGGAATTTTCGGATGGATCGGGGGTGTCTTTTTTCATGACCGGACTCCATGTGAGGGGTGATCCTTGCGCTTCGGCGGGGTAGTGCCGTTCACCTGTTTGTTGCGAGGGGTGGAGAGTAACCGGGTGGGGGGCGGGGGGATAGTTCATGGAAGTCGACGCGGGTTGAGGGAAATTTCCTAGGATGCAAGCGGAGAAAAATTGAAGCTCGCTCTCCGGATCTTAATCCCCAGATGCGACGAGGCCCGCACTTGGTGGGCCTTGTCATTGAGAGTTGGTGGAGCCGGGGGGATTTGCCCCCCCCCCCCGTCTGACCCTTCTATTGAAAGGCTTTCGGCCTCTGAGCTGCGATATTGCTGTCATTTTTATTCGGCGATAGTGGGAACCCTGCGGACTTTTCTTCGTGGACTTCTAAGCTCATTCATGGATGTCGATTCATCCCATCGTTCAACAACACCTCGAATTCGGCTGATTTGGCTGACAAATTTTCCGGTATCTAGGAAATAGTTCGGATAAGCCTTGCGCAAGGACGTTAGTGATTGCGCCGCTACTAACACTACCTGAACGCCTTCATTACCTTTCGCCCACTTTTCGCGATCCAGGTAATCATTCGTAGCTAAGGGCAGTGCTTCCCTGGTATAGCCGCTAACACTAACATTCATAGCTGTAGCGTTGAGTTCCAAAAGATAATAATGCGTTTTCTCACCCGCTGTATCTTTCAAGTGCTCTACCAAGGTCTTGTACATTCCTAGATTATTTACAACCTCAAGCTCTGTTTCCAGCATAAGCATGGTGTCGAAAATTTCTTTTGGGGTTTGAGCTTTATGTGCGGTCATAACTGCGCAATCTTCGATTAATGCGAAGCATGAAGATGCATAACGAAAGAATTCGAGCCATCGCCCATTGCCCATGCTGGACTTCAGCGCTTGATTCAGAAATACTCCGGCGGTTTCTACCGCTGTGGCCCAAGCGTGCTGGAGATCGTTTCTTATTTGTAGTTCAACTTGTAGCCCTTCATACGCTTTTGCTCCACCTTTTCGGTTGTTGTATTTGTATATTAAGTGAATCCCTCGGTATCCCGAATCTTTGGGTTCCTTTATGTAATCATTTTCCGAAACTAGAACGTGTTCGAATTTGCTTTTTTCTACGTAAGAATCTCGCAGCTCGTACACTTGCTTCGCTGTGGAAACAACCGCCCGAAGACCTCCTATGTCTTGCATTCTCGAAAGGCTCATGTTTTTAAACCTTTCAAGTTTAGCCATGATCGACGGGATGCGCTTTAATCTTTGAGCGACAATTCCATTGATGCCCATAGCATTTAGCTTTGTTCTTAGTCCAGCTTGAAAAGTGTTGACTGGATAACTATGGCTTGAGCGCCAATTGTTTAATATTTGCAACGCTTCCTCGTATTCTTCATCGGTAGCGTTTTCATTGAAGAGAGTTGCTCCTGCTCTTTTTACTCGCTCCTTGCTATAAATCGGAATAACCCAAGCCACTTTTTCCTTCCTTGATTCTGAGGAATTAGGTCTTGATAATGGCATTTTGAGATCTTCTATGTAAATCAGTCTGGTCGGATTCTGCTTCGCCTGCCCACAGTGCTACTGCTTTAGAACCGACATCTTCAGCCGGGTTCGACATCCATCGCCCGTAAACACGCGCAATCATCGTCCAATCGCTATGCCCCATTTGCTTGGCAACTCACATCGGATGCTCGCCAGCCGACAGCATCATCGAGGCGTAGGTGTGGCGGGTCTGGTATGGCCTGCGATAGCGGACGCCAGCCTTCTTCATCGCCGGCACCCACATTGTCTTGCAGATCGGGCCGTCACCCGCCCAGCGTTCAAGCGTGCGCGGATTCTGAAACACCTCGGCATCTGAGAGGAACGTGTGCGCCTTTTGCGCCTTCAACGCCTCCATCGCCGGACGAAGCAGTTTCACGCTTCGGCGCCCGGCGGCAGTCTTCGTAGTTTCCGCCGTGCCCTTGCTTGCCTGAGTCATCGCTCGGCTCACCATCACCTCTTCTCGCAGCCAGTCAATGTCGCCCAGCACCGCCTGCTGTTCCTCCGGACTGAACGGGTCGACGTCATCCTCCTTCGCCGGCGCAGCCTTCCGAGAGTACGTCCAGCCCGCCAGTGGATTTTGCTCGATCAGCTCCTCTTCAGTGGCGTCGTTGAGTGCGGAGCGTAGGCAACTCTGGATGTTGCTCAACGTTTTGTTGCTCAGAGCAAAGAGTCAGGCATGAGGCCGAAAACGAAAAAAACCCGACAAATGCCAAGGCTCAGAAAGGTGTAGAGCTACCGTGACAGTCACGGCAACCATGAAAAACGCTGATTTTCCAGACATGACAAAATAGCGCCTCTACTTTTTGGAGCGCGCTATGAACGACGGACGAAAAATCACTGTTGGCGAGTTGCTTGACGCACTAAACAGAGAGCCAAGGGACGCAGAGATAATCTTTCAGGGCGGGTTGAACTTCTACCGTTTGAAGCAGCGAGGCGAAAACTTGATTCAGATTGAGTTCAACGAACCGGTCTCCGACGCCATGAACTACTACCTCAAGCATCACAAGTAAATTCGCATCCACAAAAAAGCCCAGCGGAATGGCTGGGCTTATGATAGGGCGATCTTATGCAACTCATTTGCACTTGCGCAACGCTCGCAGGTGCATCCACCCAGACCGAGTGATGTCATGCCTAAGAGAGTGAGAAAGCGAGCATGTGAAGGCTTTGAGAAGTCCGCGCTCAACCAAATCGCTCAAGCATGATTTCAGCCTATGCCAGTGCGCTTTATCTTTAGGCGAAGGGTTACGCTCGATGGCAATGCCCACAGGGCCATGCTCAGTAGATCGACTGATCGCCAAGAGCAATTGGTTTTCGTAATCTGAGGCAGTCTCCATAGACAACTCCATGCGTTTTCTGTGTCAGGTTCGACCTAGCGGACATTAGCACCGTTTTACGTTGCGAGCTTCAACCAAAATACACGAATTATCTAGTGAAGGTCGCCTTCAAGTTATCATGACTGCCTTCAAGCTCTATCTCCCATTCTGGGCATTCGGCGCTCAAATCCAACAGCACTGCTTCAAATGCTTCGTAGGACACTTCGGGACTGACCTCGGCCTCGACCGATGCTTTGAGTTCAAAATGACGAAATCCGCCGCCGACTAGCGGCCTGGACGGCAACTGCTTGATGATCTGATGCTTCAATTCGGCGGCTAGAGTCGATGCGGTGTATTCCACGAGCTGAATCCTTTCGAGCAAGAAGAATGCCCGACAGTCGGGCTGTGCCTGTTGTGTCGCGCTTGAAAAGCTGAACACCGTGCCATGAAAACAGGTGTTTATCCGCGTGGAAAGCTTTTTTCCTCTCAATACACTGGCGGACGATAATTAGGATGCCCCTCGGTGCGCTCTCCGCGCGCAGCAGCCCAAAAGAACTTCGCATGGTGCATGTAGACGCTAGTAGTGAAAAGGGGACTAGTGAAAAGGGGACAGATTTATTTTGAAGAAAATCAATCAGTCCCCCTTTTTCATTTGGCTTCGAGTGTCTTTTCATGACAACGCACTATGGTGTCAGGCTCCCGGCGAATTCCTTTGGTAAACCATCTGCCGGGTCGCAGCGGAGCGCGAAGACTAGCGCCGGGAAGCATCTTGAACCAATTCATGAAAGTCGACGCGGGTTGCGGAAAATTTCCTAGGACACCTGCAGACAGGAGCGAAGTTCACTCGACGTCAGCGTGTGCCTGAAGTGATGTTCCCATAACCGCACACCCAACCCGCCCGAACGATCCAGCGACGAGCCCACTGTCAGATCCGTCAGCAACGTCGGCTGCAAACCGGCATCGAACAGCGCAAACCCGGCAGCAAGGCAGCAGGTTTCGGTTTGCAGGCCGCAGACCAGCACGCGATCCAGATTCAGGCTTTTCAGGTATTCGATTGTGTCCGGGGAAGGCGCGTAGCCATATTTGATGAAGATACGGTCTGCGGCGATCAGGCTGTCATCGTCCGCCGCCGGATGCCAGCCGAGCTGGCGCTGGAACGGTGTGCGGCTTTCGTCGTGACGTTCGACCGTGGCGACGCTGGGCAGCGTGCCGATGAGCGACCGGATGCCTTCGACCAGCCATTGCGGCGGGGAAAAGCAGGGCTGTACGTCGATGATCAGCAGTGCCTGGCGCATGAGCTCTCCGGATATGAATCCCCAGATGCGACAAGGCCCGCACTTGGCGGGCCTTGTCGTTGAGAGTTGGTGGAGCCGGGGGGATTTGAACCCCCGTCCGCCAGTACTCCGCTGTCGGTACTACATGCGTAGCCGTGTCTATTAAGTTAACCCTCAGCGACCCGACGGGCAGGGTGCTTTGGGCGAGTTGTGTAAGTTTTAGCCGCTTCGTCCACAACGTACTGCACGGCGATTCTGTTCTATATGACAATCATTTCGGGTTTACAGACATCCCCTGATGATTGCTGGGCCCGAAGGCACCAGGAGTGCATGTCAGCAGCAATTAAGCAGCGAGAGCAGCACCGTATTGGTCGTCATTGGCAACTATAAGTAGTTGCAACAGTGGATTTACGACTTCTGTTACCAAGTCGGCATGCACCTAGAGTTTCGCAACCGGCGTCGAATCCTAAACGGCCCCGAACTCATTGCCCGGTACATCTGTTCGAGCAACAAGCACGCGCAGTGTACGCCAAACGGCCCGCAAGGCCAACCCGAAGGTTGGCCGGGCCTGGATCAATTGTTGGTGCCGCTGGATTTGCGCAGTTCCAGAATGGTTTGCGAGGTTTCCGCAACACAGTCATCGATCTTGCCCTGGGCCTTGAGCGCCTGAGCCTTTTGCACGCTGGTTTCAGCACGCTGGCTCAGTTCGGGCGACGATGACAGCTGCCCCTTGGCGTTGTTGATGGTCTGGATATTGGCATCGCACAGGTCGGCAGGCTTGTCTGCAGCAAAGGACGTGGAAGCCATCATCGAGGCAGTAACGAACAGACCTAACAGTACAGAACGTTTCATATGAATCTCCTTGAACTGAGGGATCCCGACTTCGCTGGCCGTCAGGACGGGCAACCGAATGGAGGAAAAGCCCCGATTGTTCGGGGCCTGTTCTGTGGACTGCGGTCGTTCGCAGGGGTTCTATTTTTCTTCAGCTGGCGGTTTCTCGGGGTTTGGCCCGGGTCACTCGATCCACCAGATAGACCAGCCCGTGGTAGTCGATGCCGCCATGTTGCGTCAGACCGATCTCGCAGGTGCGACTGGTGGAAATCCCTTCACTGCAATGCTGCACCGCATCCTTGAGGGTGCGCAGGGAATGGTTGTTCAGCTCCGGCGTGGTGAAGCCCCTGTCGCCGGCAAAGCCGCAGCAATGAATGCCTTCCGGGATCACTACGTTCTTGCTGCACTTGCGCGCCAGGTCGATCAGCGCCTGGCTTTCCCCCAGGTGCTGCGTGCTGCAGGTCACATGAACGGCAATCGGTGCTTCCTGCGGAGTGAAATCCAGACGATCCATCAGATGCGTACGGATAAAACGCACAGGGTCATACAGATCCAGGCGAACATTTCCCACGTCCTGCACCAGTCGCAAGGTGCAGGGACTGGTATCGCAATAGATCGGATCGAGCCCGCCACGGCTGGCGTGCAGCAAGGCGCCGATCAGTTCCTGACGCTTGTGCTCGGCCTGTTCGGCGTAGCCTTTGGAAGCGAACGGCTGGCCGCAGCAGAGGTTGTCCAGGTTGTCCGGGAACACCACCTGATAACCGGCCTTTTCCAGCAGGCCACGGGTTTTGTCGTACAGCGACATTTGTTCCTTGTCGCCGGCTGCCGGTCCCATCACACGAGATACGCAGGCCGCCAGATACACCACACGCGGGCGCTCGTCCGAGACTGCCGGACTGAGGCGAATGGCTTTTTCCGGTTGCGGCATCGCGTTGGTCCACTGCGGCACCTGGCCTTTGGACAGGCGCGTCAGCGTCGCCGACAGCTTCGCCAGACGCGATGCCCCCAGCAACATCCGCGCACCGTTGGCCACGTGCAGGGTGAAGCGCGCTCCTTGCAGGGTGGTGGCGAAATTTCCTTCGATCCAGTTGGCGGTTTTCGCATGCGTGGCGTTGCGGGAGCGGAGCTTTTTCACCAGCTCACCGGTATTGATGCCTACAGGACAACGTTGCGCACACAAACCGGTCGCGGCGCAGGTGTCGATGCCTTGGTACTCGTAGGCTTTTTCCAGTTCGGTGGTGTCGATCCCGGCGCGTTTTCGCGCCTGAATGTCGCGCCAGATCACGATGCGCTGCCGCGGACTCAGGGTCAGTCCCTTCGATGGACAAACCGGCTCGCAGAAACCGCACTCGATGCACTTGTCCACAATCTTGTCGGCCGCTGGCAGCGGCTTCAGGTGCTTGAGGTGGATCTGCGGATCTTCGCTGAGCACCACGTCCGGGTTGAGAATGCCCTGAGGGTCGAGCAGGCGCTTGAGCTGCCACATCAGTTGATAGGCATCGCTGCCCCATTCCAGTTCGACAAACGGTGCCATGTTGCGCCCGGTGCCGTGTTCGGCCTTCAGCGAACCGCCGAACTCCACGGCCACCAGTTGCGCCACGTCGTCCATGAACGCCTGATAGCGTGCGACTTCTTCCGGGCTGTTGAAGCCTTGGGTGAAGACGAAGTGCAGATTGCCTTCCAGCGCGTGTCCGAAAAGGATCGCTTCGTCGTAGTGATGTTTGTCGAACAGCTCGATCAAGCGGTTCACACCGATCGCCAGTTGTTCCACCGGGAAGGTCACGTCTTCGATGATCACCGTGGTGCCGGTCTTGCGCACGGCGCCGACGGCGGGGAAGGTGTCCTTGCGGATGGCCCAGAGGCGGGCGTTCTCGACCGGGTCTTCGGTGAAGTCGACCTGCTTTTCCACCGGGAAATCGCTGAGCGACGCCATGATCTGCGCCAGTTGCTCCTGCAGCAACGTGGAAGAGGCGGCGCGGGATTCGATCAGCAGCGCGCAGGCATTGTTCGACAGGTGCTGTACGAAATCCGGCATGCCGGGTTTGTCCTGCACCGAGCGCAGACTGCGTCGATCCAGCAGTTCCACGGCGGACACCGGTTGGCTTTTCAGCACGGTGACGGCGTTGCAGCAGGTTTCCACATCGGGGAACACGATCAGCGCCGAGGCCTTGTTCGGGTGGTCGATCACCGTGTCGTAAGTCACCGCGCTGATAAAGCCGAGGGTGCCTTCGGAGCCCACCAGCAAGTGACTCAAGATATCCACAGGATCATCGAAATCCACCAGGGCATTGAGCGACAGGCCGGTGGTATTTTTCAGACGATATTTGTGGCGAATTCGTGCGGCCAGTTCGGCATTGGCGCGAGTCTCTCGGCCCAATGTCGCCAAGCGTTCCAGCAATTTACCGTGGCTCGTTCGAAACGCCGCGACACTGGAAGCGTCCTCGGTGTCGAGTCGGGTGCCGTCGGCCAGAACAAGACGAATTCCGGCCAGCGTGTGATAGGTGTTTTGTGCAGTGCCGCAGCACATGCCGCTGGCGTTGTTGGCGACGATGCCGCCGATCTTGCAGGCGTTGATCGAGGCCGGGTCCGGACCGATCTTGCGCCCGAATGGCGCGAGCCAGGCGTTGGCCTGGGCACCGATCACGCCCGGTTGCAGGCGGATTTGCGTGCCTTGCCCTCGAATCTCACGAGCGTTCCAGTTATCCCCAAGCACGATCAACACCGAATCGCTGATCGCCTGGCCGGACAGGCTGGTGCCGGCGGCGCGGAAGGTCACCGGGACCTGGTCACGCTGGGCCAGTTTAAGCAGCGCGACCACTTCATCTTCGGACTCGACGCGGATCACCAGTTGCGGAATCAGTCGGTAGAAGCTGGCGTCGGTGCCGAAGGCTAGTGTCGACAGCGGATCGTCGAAGCGGCGTTCGCTAGGGATCAGTTTCTGCGCATCGCGCAGGAAAGTCGCCGGTAAGGTCATTGGTCCTCCAGGATCAACACCACCAGGTCTTTCGGGCCGTGGGCGCCGTAGGCCAGCACTTGTTCGATGTCGGCGGTTTTCGACGGGCCGGACACCAGCAACGCGTTGGTCGGCATGCCTTGTGCCCACTCGAATTCCTGTTGCACCTGATAGAAGTTGTCGCGGATCTGACTGGCCTTGAGCAGGGCGAAATGCACCGGCGGCACCAGGCTCATCAGCCGTGGTTCTTCGCGGGTCGGCCACAGAATCAGGCTGCCGGTGGCGGCAATGGCACCGAGGGTGCCGGTGAGGCTGGCCGGGGTGTCGTTGAACAGCTCGGCTTTCCAGTCTTCCATCGGTCGGTCGTAGGATTTCAGCGTCGGCAGATCAGGATTATTCGCCCAGTGCTGTGTGATGCGCTGTCCGTGAGGAGTAGTCGGTGCGATCAACAGGCTCGGCAACTGACGGTCGCGCAGCAAGTGCGCCAGCAGCGCCGGCCACGCTTCGGCAGACGTCAGGTGGATTTCGGTGTGCACCGCTTCCATCAGTTTGCGCAATTGCGGGATGCGCTGTTCTGCGCTGTAGGTGTAAGGCTGGGTCACCAGGTCGACGTCAAAGTTGTCGGCAATCGGCGTGGTGCCCGTCAGACTTTTACGCAACTTGCCGAGGATGTTTTGCTTGGCGCTCATCAACGGTCTCCTTGTTTGGCCAGATGCTCGCGAGCCATGTCATGCAGTGAGCGGGCGGCGGGTTTTGGCGCGCTGTGGTTCTGCGTCCACGGGCCGACATTGTTCGGCGCCAGGGCGCGCAGGCGCGTGGCGAAAAACGCAAACAGCCGATACAAGGTCGGCGAGCTGTTGAGCTTCGCCCAGGCGTTCCAGATAAAGCGTTCCTTGCGCGAATACTTGCTGCCCTGGCCGCGCATCACTTGATGAGGACTGTCGGGGGCTTTGACGTTCTCCTCGCGTAGGCGGCGCAGCAGTGCGGGGATAGGAATTTTTACCGGACACACTTCACCGCAGGCGCCGCACAGCGAAGACGCGCTCGGGTGGTCCGGGACTTTCGCCAGGCCGACCATGTGCGGGGTGATGATTTTGCCGATCGGGCCGGGATAAACCTCGCCGTAGGTGTGGCCGCCGACGCGGGTGTAGACCGGGCAATGATTCATGCACGCGCCGCAGCGGATGCAGTTCAGGGTCTGACGCAGTTCGCTGTCGGCGAAGGCCTGGCTGCGACCGTTGTCGAGCAGCACCAGATGCACTTCCTGCGGGCCGTCGAGTTCGTGTTCCTTGCGCGGGCCGGAGATCATGTTGACGTAGGTGGTGATCGGAATGCCCAGCGCCGAGCGGGTCAGCAATGACAGCAGCGGCACCACGTCACGCAGGTTCTCGACGACTTTTTCGATGCCGGTAACGGCGATGTGCACCGGCGGCACAGTGGTGGTCATGCGGCCGTTGCCTTCGTTTTCCACCAGCAGCAGGGTGCCGGTTTCGGCCACGGCGAAGTTGACGCCGGAGACGCCGATGTCCGCTTCGAAGAATTTCTGCCGCAGGACCCTGCGACCGATCTGAATGAGTTGGTCAACGTCCTTGGTGTATTCCACGCCAAGTTTGTCGTGGAACAAGGACGCGACCTGACCGGCATTCTTGTGGATTGCCGGCATGATTATGTGAGAAGGCTTCTCGTGGTCGAGCTGGACGATGTACTCCCCCATGTCGGACTCCAGACATTCAATGTCCCGAGCCTCGAGGAAATGGTTCATCTCCATCTCTTCGCTGACCATCGATTTGCCCTTGATCACTTGCCGCGCCTCGTGAGCGCGGATGATCGAAAGGACGATGCCATTGGCCTCGTCCACCGTTTCCGCCCAGTGCACTTTCACACCGTTGCGGGTCAGGTTCTGTTCCAGTTGCTCGAGCAGGTCGGGCAACTTGGAGAGCGCGCGGGCACGAATCGCATTGCCCAGTTCACGCAGGTGTTCTCTTTCGTGGGCATCGCTGAAAGCCGCTGCCCGCTTGGTCATCAGTGAATCCATCGCAGTGCGGAAGTTGTTCCGCAACTGCTGGTCGCCCAGGGCGTTGTGCGCCCGGGCGCGGAAGTCTTCTTCTACGGCAACCGTAGGAATAATCGTGGAGGTGCTCATCGCGCACCTCCGGTTCGTTGCCAGAGGAAGCTCGCCAGGTGTTGCCCGCGCAGCGCTTCCTGCTGTTTTTCCAGCGAGCCGTTGATGTTCATCAAGCAGCCGCAGTCGGCACTGAGTACCTGATGCGCGCCGGATTCCTTCAATGCCCGGGTCTTGTCAGCCACCATCGCGCCGGAAATGTCTGGCATACGGACGCTGAATGTCCCACCGAAGCCACAGCATTCGCTTTCATGGTCATGGTTGACACGTTCCACGTTGCTCAACTGCGCCAACAACTCGCGGCCGTGCAGGTGGGTGTTCATTTCCCGTCGCGCCGAACACGAAGTGTGCAGCGCCACTTTGACCGGCTCGCCGCTGTCCTTGAGCTGCACCTTGCAGACGAACAGCAGAAATTCGGCCAACTCATAGGTGCGGGCCGCGAGGGCCTGAACCTGTTTCAACGTTTCCGGCTCGTCCTTGAACAAGTCGGCGTAATGCTCACGGATCATCCCGGCGCACGAACCCGACGGCACCACCACCGGATAATCACCGGCAAACAGCGCCAGTTGCGAGCGCGCCACCGTCCGCGCCTGCTCGGTGTAACCCGAGGTGTAGGCCGGTTGTCCGCAGCAGCTCTGCCCTTGCGGGTACTCGACCCGAATGCCTTCGCGCTCCAGCAAGTGGATCGCATCCATCCCCGCTTCCGGGTAGAAGAGGTCGACCACGCAAGTGCCGAACAGGTAGACCCGCGACGGTTTCTCGCCGGGGTATTGCCGGGGTTCGGGCAGTGGCGGTGCGACGCGAGTGGCGTTGGGCACTGCGTTGTAAAAAAGCTCGCTCATCAGGCGTGTCTCCGGGTGGGCCCGGTTATCCGTCTGTGAGGCTGCCGAATATAGAGCGTGTTGCTTTCAGCAGCCTTACAGACCGGGTCGTGAATTGCTGACGCCGGAATCACGAACCGGCGTCGGTTATTTCCATGCTTCTTGTAGTCTTCTTGTCGTTATCAGTGCACCAGCATGCCGGTGAACCAGTAGGCCTGAGCCAAGGTGATCAGGCCGACAATCGTTGCAAAGAATAGGCTGTGCTTGAGGGTGAAGCGGAACAGATCGGATTCCTTGCCCACCAGTCCGGTCGCGGCGCAGGCCACGGCAATCGACTGCGGCGAAATCATTTTGCCGGTCACGCCGCCGCTGGTATTGGCCGCCACCAGCAAGGTGTCGTTGACCCCGATCTGGTGCGCGGTGGTCGCTTGCAGCGAACTGAACAGCGCGTTGGACGAGGTATCGGAACCGGTGAGGAACACCCCCAGCCAACCGAGGAACGGCGAGAAGAACGGGAACGCTGCGCCGGTCGCTGCCAGCACCAGAGCCATGGTCGAAGACATGCCGGAATAGTTGGTGACGAAGGCAAACGCCAGCACCATGCCGATCGACAGGATTGGCCAGCGCAGTTCGTAGAAGGTCTCTTTCAAAGTGGTCAGACCAGTTTTGAAATTGATCTTCAGGATGACCATCGAGATCAGCGCGGAGAAGAAAATCGCTGTGCCGGTGGCGGAGATCGGGTCGAGTTTGAACACCGCCGGGATGGCTGTCGGCGTGGCGACGATCGGTGCGGTCTTGATCACCAGTTGATCCAGGTGCGGGATCGCGAAGTTGAACACCCAGGCGTACATCGAGCCGCCAGCGGCGAACATTGCCTTGAACGGTTTGAGGGTCCAGATGGTGACCAGTACGGTGAGGATCAGGAACGGTGACCAGGCCTTGAAGATTTCCCCGAGGCTGTAGGGGGATTCGATGGTGGTACGTTTCTGGCCGAAACCGCCGACGCTGGCAGTGACCGCCACGTTCGAGGTGGCGCCGGCAATCTGTGCGCCCGCAGTGCGTTTTGGCTGCCAGACTTTCAGGAACAGGGTCAGCGCGATCAGGCTGGCCAGGGCCGAGGTGATGTCCGGCAGTTCCGGGCCGATGAAATTCGACGTGAAGTATTGGGTCACGGCGAAGCTCAGGCCGGCAACCAGCGCGGCTGGCCAGGTTTCACGCACGCCGCGCAGGCCGTCCATCATGAACACCAGCCAGAACGGCACGAACAGCGACAGCAGTGGCAGTTGGCGGCCGGTCATGGCGCCAATCTTGAACGCGTCGATACCGGTGACCTGCCCGGCGACGATGATCGGAATCCCCAAGGCACCGAACGCGACCGGCGCGGTGTTGGCAATCAGGCACAGGCCGGCGGCATACAGCGGGTTGAAGCCCAGTCCTACCAGCAATGCTGCGGTAATCGCCACCGGCGCGCCGAAACCGGCCGCACCTTCGAGGAACGCACCGAAGCAGAAACCGATCAGCAGCACCTGCAGACGCTGGTCATCGGTGATCGACAGCACCGAACTGCGGATGACTTCGAACTGACCGCTCTTGACCGTCAGTTTGTACAGGAACACCGCCGCGACAATGATCCAGGCAATCGGCCACAGACCATAGGCGAAACCATACCCGGCGGCGGCGAACGCCATGTCCACCGGCATCTGGAACGCAAAGATCGCCACAAGAATCGCCAGGGCCAGCGTGATGCTGCCGGCGACATGACCTTTGAGGCGAAACACCGCCAGGGCGAGGAAGAAGAACACGATGGGGATGACGGCCGCGAGTGCGGATACGCCGAGACTGCCGAGCGGGCTGTAGAGCTGTTGCCAGGTTTGCATATGGGGTGGCCCCTAATTGTTGTTGGTCAGGCACTGTCAGCGTTCTTGGTTAATTGGTAAGACCAATTTACAATCGCTGTTGGCTAGGGTAAAAGCCTTGATGTCGGTGTGTCAATTTGCCGCCCTGAAACTTTCGTCGAATCACCGGTGCAGACTCGATCTGATCCGGTCCGGGGCGTTTCATCTGGCAGGTGTCGGCAAGGCGCCGATAGGCCAGAATAGAGAGCCCGGCGAGTGGTCGGGCTCGTGGAGAATTGAGTGATGGGGTTTGATCAGATACGTCAGCGCCGTTTGTCTGACGATATTGTCGAGCGGCTCGAGGGGATGATCCTCGAAGGCACGCTGAAGTCTGGCGAGCGCCTGCCGGCCGAGCGCACATTGGCGGAGCAGTTCGGTGTTTCCCGACCTTCGTTGCGCGAGGCGATCCAGAAACTGGCGGCCAAGGGGCTGCTGGTCAGCAAGCAGGGCGGCGGCAATTACGTGGTGGAAAGCCTGGGCTCGACCTTCAGCGATCCGTTGCTGCAACTGCTGGAAAGCAATCCGGAAGCTCAGCGCGATCTGCTGGAATTTCGCCACACACTGGAGGCATCGTGTGCCTATTACGCAGCATTGCGTGCCACGGATGTGGATCGCGAGCGGCTGACGGCAGCGTTTGAAGAATTACAGGACTGCTACTCGCGTCACGACGAGGTAAGTCGGGCGGAAGAGGGCGCGGCGGACGCAAAATTCCACCTGGCCATCGCCGAGGCCAGCCACAACGCTGTGTTGCTGCACACCATTCGCGGGTTGTTCGACCTGCTCAAGCGCAACGTGGTGACCAACATCGGCGGCATGTACAAGCAGCGCACGGAAACCCGCGACATGCTGATCACGCAGCATCGGGAACTGTATCAGGCGATTATCGAAGGGCGTGCGGAGCAGGCGCGTGAGGTGTCCAGCCGACACATTCTGTATGTGCAGGAAGTGCTGGAAGAAGTGCGTCAGGAAGTGCAGCGCATGGCTCGGGCCGAGCGGCGCAAAGGGATGTAAGCATGACCGTTCCCGTGCCGGGCGCGGGAACGGTCATTCAGGCAAAAGAATCAGTCTTCCTTGCCCTTGTTGCGCACCGCACGCTGCAGCTCGCGACCAGCGTCGCGTTCGCGTTCGGTATCACGCTTGTCGTATTCCTTCTTGCCCTTGCCCAGAGCGATTTCGCACTTGACCATGTGCTTGCTCCAGTACCAGGACAGGCACACGCAGGCGTAACCCTTCTGCTGTACGGCGGCGGCCAGCTTGTCCAGCTCGCGGCGGTTGAGCAACAGCTTGCGGGTGCGGACCGGGTCGGCGATGACGTGGGTGCTGGCAGTCATCAACGGCGTGATGTGACTGCCGAGCAGCCAGGCTTCGCCGTCCTTGAGCAGGACGTAACTGTCGACCAGTTGCAGCTTGCTTGCCCGCAGACTTTTTACTTCCCAGCCGGCCAGGACCAGACCAGCCTCGAACTTGTGCTCGATGAAGTAATCGTGTCGCGCCTTTTTGTTCTGCGCGATGGTCCCTGTTGGGTGTTTCTTCTGTTTAGCCATAGGGGCGGCATTATATGGAGATAAACGGCTGTCGGCTACGGTGATGCTGCGTGCTTGAGCAGGTTGAGTGAATCCCGGACAATGCGGCCTCTTTTTCTAACGCTTGGGCGTGATAAACGATGTCGACAGACAAGGTTTCTGTCCACGGCAGTTGGGCTAGCCGCTGGGTTTTCATATTCGCCGCGACCGGTTCGGCCGTGGGACTGGGCAGCATCTGGAAGTTCCCCTACATGGTCGGGGTCTACGGTGGCGGCGCCTTTGTGCTGATGTTTCTGGCGTGTATCGCCCTGATCGGCATTCCGGTGATGCTCGCGGAAACCCTGATCGGCCGGCGTGCACGCCAGAGTCCGGCCAATGCCTTGAAGGTGCTGGCGCTCGAAGCCGGACACTCGGGCAAGTGGTCGTGGGGCGCGTTCGCCGGGATGATCACGGCGTTGCTGATCCTGTCTTTCTATAGTGTGGTCGGCGGCTGGTCGCTGGATTACATCATCGATATGGGGCGCGGGGACTTCCAGGGGGCGACGGCCGATCAGGTGGGCGCCTACTTCGGTAATGTCATCGCCGATCCGTGGCGCATCACGCTGTGGCACACGGTGTTCATGCTGCTGTCGGCGGTGGTGATCGCCAAGGGCGTGGTCGCCGGGCTTGAGCGCAGCCTGCGGATCATGATGCCGCTGCTGTTCGTGATGGTGCTGGTGTTGCTGGGTTACAGCATGACCACCGGGCACTTCATGGAAGGCGTGCATTTCATGTTCGACTTCCACCCGGAGAAAGTCCTCGATGGCTTGCTGCCGGCCATGGGCCATGCGTTCTTTTCCCTGAGCGTGGGCGTGGGCTCGATCATGATCTACGGCGCCTACATGACCAAGGAAGCCTCGCTGTCCGGCACCGTCGTGGGTGTGGCGCTGCTCGATACCTTCGTTTCGCTGGTGGCCGGTCTGGCATTGTTTCCGATTGTGTTTGCCGGCGGTTTGAACCCGAGCGAAGGTCCGGGGCTGATGTTCGTCAGCCTGCCATTTGCGTTTGGTAACGTATTGTTCGGCCAGTTGATGGGCGTGGTGTTCTTCGTTCTGGTGGCGATTGCTGCGTGGAGTTCGGCGATTTCCCTGCTGGAGCCAATGGTCGCCTATCTGGTCGAGCGGACTAAAATCAGTCGTGCGTGGGTGACATTCTGGTTGGCGTTCACCTGCTGGTTTGTCGGCCTGGGCACGGTGTTTTCCTTCAATATCTGGAAGGAAGCGAAATTTTTCGTGAACGAAGGCGGGATGTTCCATCTCTACCAATGGGGTGCCGCAGGCGGTCTGGACTTCTTTGGTGTGATCGACTTCTTCACCTCGCGGATCATGTTGCCGCTCGGCGGGCTGTGCTTTGTGCTGTTTGCCGGTTGGGTGATGGGGCGTGAAGCGGTGCGTGACGAATTGTCGATTCGCAGCCCGGCGCTGTTCGCCCTGTCTCTGTTCTTGATGCGCTATGTGGCGCCCATCGGCATTCTTGTAGTGTTTGCCACCCAGCTCTGGAAGTGACGCTTACATGACGACACATATTCAACGATCAGCGCTGCTGCCCTATCCGGCGCAATTTCTCTATGACCTGGTCAATGACGTGGCGCGTTATCCGGAGTTTCTGCCGTGGTGTTCGTCCGCGGAAGTCCTGGAAAGCTCGCCTGAACACATGCGTGCCAGTGTCGGTGTGGCCAAGGGCGGCCTCAGCCAGCACTTCGTGACGCGCAATACGCTGGTGCCGGGGCAGTCGATCGAGATGAACCTTGAGGAAGGTCCGTTCAATCAATTGCACGGGGTCTGGGTGTTCAAGGCGCTGAACGAGAAGGCCTGCAAGATCAGCCTCGATCTGTCCTTCGATTATGCCGGCCCGCTGGTACGCGCCACGCTCGGGCCGCTGTTCAATCAGGCTGCGAACACTCTGGTGGATGCTTTCTGCCAGCGCGCCAAGCAGATGCATGGTTGAGCCGGTGATCGAAATAGAAGTGGTGTACGCGGCGGTTGATCGTCAGGTGTTGCGTACGATCAGCGTGGCAGAGGGTTCGACGGTGCGTGCTGCGCTGTCGGCCAGCGGCATCGATGCCGACTTTCCCGAGCTGGATCTGGCGAGTTGCCCGGTCGGGATTTTCGGCAAAGTGATTGCCGATCCGGATGTGCGGGTTGTTCAGGCGGGGGATCGGCTCGAAATCTACCGACCCCTTCTGGCTGATCCGAAAGAGGTGCGCCGATTGCGGGCCGCCAAGGCTGCCGAGGCCAAAGCCGGAAAACAGTGATTGCGCCGATCTGCTGGCAATAAAAAACCCGGAATTTCCGGGTTTTTTATTGCGTCGCAAATTATTGCGGCGAGGTGTCCAGCGGCTCTGGTGTCGGAACCGGAACGGTTTCCACACCATCGACGTCCTTCTGGATCTGATCCAGCAAGGAACCTGGCTTGACCGGTTTTTCCGGTTTTGGCTTCTCGGCGTTTTCGGCAGGAGCGGTCACGCTGGTGCCACTGTCCTTGCCGAGAATGGCTTCGTCACGGCTCACGCCCGGCATGAAGTCACCGGACAGGCTGACAAGGCGGTCGTTAGAGTCGAAAATGACACTCATGCGTTCCTGCTGGCGTTCACCGCCACCAGGTTGCAGGCTGTACAGATAATCCCAGCGATCGGCATGGAACGTGTCGACAAGCAGAGGGTTGCCCATGATAAACCGTACTTGCGGCCGGGTCATTCCCGGGCGTAACTGGTCTATCATGTCCTGCGTGACGACATTGCCCTGCTGGATGTCGATTTTGTAAACCCCGGGGAATGAACAACCGGCGAGTGCGAGCAGTCCCACAAAGGTGAAACTGGTTAGCAAGAGCTTGGTGTTTTGCATCGGTGGGCGACTTCCACTATCTTGGCTGGGACAACGTAAACGCCGATCATACCCGCATTAAGAGAAGCTGCGAAGCAGCATCGCGAGAAAGCTGACCATGGTTGAAAATAGCGAACTACGCAAAGCCGGCCTCAAAGTGACCCTGCCACGGGTCAAGATCCTGCAAATGCTCGACTCTACCGAGCAGCGTCACATGAGTGCCGAGGACGTCTACAAGGCGTTGATGGAAGCTGGCGAGGACGTCGGTCTGGCCACGGTTTACCGTGTTCTGACCCAGTTCGAAGCGGCTGGCCTCGTGGTCCGTCACAACTTCGACGGTGGCCACGCGGTATTCGAATTGGCCGACGGTGGCCACCACGACCATATGGTCAACGTGGAAACCGGTGAGGTTGTCGAATTCGTCAGCATCGAAATCGAAAAGCTCCAGAAGGCAATTGCCGAAGAGCACGGTGTCGAGTTGGTGGATCACAACCTGGTGCTGTACGTCCGCAAGAAAAAGTAAGCATGTCGCGCGAATTTCAGGTTCGCGAAACGAACGAAGGCGACCCAAGGGTCGCCTTCGTGCTTTCTGTCGTGCTTAAACCTTTGCGGTAACGACCATCTTCTTGGCGTGCGCCAGAGACTCTTTGGTCAGATCAATGCCACCGAGCATCCGTGCGACTTCTTCTATACGGTCATTCTTGCTCAGCTTCGAGACGGCAGTGTGGGTCGCCTGCTCGCCTCGCACCTTGTGCACGAACAAATGCTGATGGCCCTGCGCGGCCACTTGCGGCAAGTGCGTAACGGTCAGGACCTGACCGCGTTCGCCCAGGCGTCGCAGCAACTGGCCGACAATCTCGGCGGTCGGGCCGCCGATGCCGACGTCCACTTCGTCGAATACCAGTGTCGGCACGCGCGAGGTCTGGGCGGTGATGACCTGAATCGCCAGACTGATCCGCGAGAGTTCGCCGCCGGAGGCTACTTTGGCCAAGGCCTTTAATGGCTGGCCAGGGTTGGCGCTGACCAGCAGTTCGACCTGTTCGAGTCCGTTGGGCAGGAGCTCACCGCTGGCGTTGGGCCGCAACTCGATGGTGAAGCGTCCTCCAGGCATGCCGAGGCGTTGAATCTCCTGTTCGACTGCGCTGGCCAGACTGCCCGCAGCCTGATGGCGCAGATCGCTCAGCTCACGAGCCTTTTCCTGATAATGACGGGCATACGAAGCAAGCTCTTCGCCCAGTCGTTCGATGGATTCATCGTTGGCATTCAGGGTTTCGATTTCATCCAGCAGTTTTTGCTGCATCTCGGCGACTTCGGTCGGCTGAATTCGGTGCTTGCGCGCCAGGGTGTAAATGGCATCAAGGCGTTCTTCCAGATACTGCAGGCGTGCCGGATCGGCGTCGAAGTTGTCGAGGAAACGATTGAGTTCGCCGACAGCCTCTTCGACCTGGATCTGCGCACTGGTCAGCAAACTGCTGGCTTCGCCCAGGGCGCCGATCGAGTTGTTCACGCTGGACAGGCGATTGAGGCTGGCGGTCAGCGCATTCAGCACATTGCCGGAATCGCTTTCGCTGCATTGCTCGACCACTTGCCGGCAGATGCCCAGCAGGGTTTCGGCGTTGGTCAGGTTCTTGTGTTCCTGCTCAAGGTCTTCCAGTTCGTTCTCGCCGAGACCGAGGTTTTCCAGTTCTTCGAGCTGGTAGCTGAGCAGTTGATGGCGGGCACGTTGCTCGTCGCCGGAATTGGACAGGCGCTCCAGCTCCTGGCGGGTCTGGCGCCAGCGCTGGGCCGCCAGTTGTACCTGTCGGGCCAGATCGGTGGCGCCGGCGTACTCGTCGAGCAGGCGACGGTGGGTATCCGTCTTGAGCAGGGATTGATGTTCGTGCTGGCTGTGGATGTCGATCAGCAGCTCGCCGAGGGCCTTGAGGTCGCCGAGCGGGCAGGGCGTGCCGTTGATATAGCCACGGGAGCGGCCTTCCGAGGTGATGACCCGGCGCAGGATGCACGGGCCGTCGATTTCCAGGTCGCGCTCGGCCAGCCAGGCGCTGGCTTCGGGGATGTCGGCCAGGTCGAAGGTCGCCAGGATGTCGGCCTTGTCGGCGCCCGGGCGCACCACACCGTTGTCGGCGCGGTCGCCCAGGGTCAGGCCGAGGGCGTCGAGCATGATCGACTTGCCGGCGCCGGTTTCCCCGGTAATCACGCTCATCCCGCGATCGAGTTCGAGATCGAGATGTTCAACGATGGCGTAGTTGTGTACGGACAGGTGCACCAGCATAAAGGCCGCTCCCAGGCTTTAGGTCTGTTTATTTATACAGTGTTTTGTTTCGGCCTGACAATGCCCTCGCTTAGCTCGATTGGCTTGACCCGATCAAATGCTTATCGCGCCCGGGAATGACAATGCAGCACTTTTTTGTAGGGTTAATCATTGTCAGCCCTTGAAGCCTGATTTTGCGGCCCCATATACCGGGGCAGAAGCGCGAATCGAACTCGCGGACGATATTGAAAGGAGAATTCTATGGCTGACGAACAGACAGTAGATACGCAAAATCCAGAAGCCAATCAGGCGCCCGAGGCTTCGGGTGATGACCTGGCGACCCGTGTACAAGTGCTCGAAGAGCAATTGGCCGCCGCGCAGGATCAATCTCTGCGCGTAGCTGCCGATCTGCAGAACGTCCGCCGCCGTGCCGAGCAGGACGTAGAGAAGGCTCACAAGTTTGCACTGGAAAAATTCGCCGGCGACCTGCTGCCGATCGTCGACAGCCTGGAGCGCGGCCTTGAGCTGTCGAGCCCGGACGACGAAAGCATCCGTCCGATGCGTGAAGGTATCGAGCTGACCCTGAAAATGTTCCAGGACACCCTCAAGCGCTATCAGCTTGTAGCTGTCAGTCCGCAGGAAGGCGAGCCGTTCAACGCCGTGGAACATCAGGCAATGGCCATGCAGGAAAGTGCTGACCTGGAACCGAACAGCGTTCTGAAAGTGTTCCAGAAGGGCTACCAGCTCAACGGTCGCCTGCTGCGTCCGGCGATGGTCGTGGTCAGCAAGGCGCCGGCGCCAGTTTCGCCTTCGATTGACGAGAAGGCTTGAAATTAGCCGCAAGGCCCCCATTTAGAAGTCAAGCGTTTAAGTATTACCGCAGTTAGCCACCACTGCTGCGGCAACCAAATCCAAAGTTTCGGGAGAGTGAACATGGGCAAAATTATCGGTATCGACCTGGGGACTACCAACTCCTGCGTCTCCGTGCTGGAAAACGGCGTAGCCAAAGTTATTGAAAACGCCGAAGGCGCGCGTACCACGCCGTCGATCATCGCTTACGCCAACGATGGCGAAATCCTGGTCGGCCAGTCCGCCAAGCGTCAGGCTGTGACCAACCCGCACAACACACTGTTCGCGGTGAAGCGCCTGATCGGCCGCCGCTTCGACGAAGAAGTCGTGCAGAAAGACATCAAGCTGGTGCCTTACAAGATCGTCAAGGCCAACAATGGTGACGCTTGGGTCGAGGCCTCCGGCAAGCAGATGGCTCCGCCGCAAATCAGCGCCGAAGTCCTGAAGAAGATGAAGAAGACCGCCGAAGACTACCTCGGCGAAGCAGTGACCGAAGCGGTGATCACCGTTCCGGCCTACTTCAACGACAGCCAGCGTCAGGCGACCAAAGACGCCGGTCGCATCGCCGGTCTGGACGTAAAACGTATCATCAACGAACCAACCGCAGCTGCTCTGGCTTACGGTATGGATAAGGCCAAGGGCGATCACACCGTGATCGTTTACGACCTGGGTGGTGGTACCTTCGACGTTTCCGTGATCGAAATCGCTGAAGTTGACGGCGAGCACCAGTTCGAAGTACTGGCCACCAACGGTGATACCTTCCTGGGTGGTGAAGACTTCGACATGCGTCTGATCGACTACCTCGTCGACGAGTTCAAGAAAGAGTCCGGCATGGACCTGAAGAACGATCCACTGGCTCTGCAGCGTCTGAAAGAAGCCGCCGAGAAAGCCAAGATCGAGCTGTCTTCTTCGCAGTCGACCGACGTCAACCTGCCGTACATCACAGCAGATGCGACCGGTCCTAAGCACCTGAACGTGAAGATCTCTCGTGCCAAGCTCGAGTCGCTGGTCGAAGACCTGGTGAACCGTACCATCGAGCCATGCCGCATCGCTCTGAAAGACGCCGGCATCGACGCCAGCAAAATTGACGACGTGATTCTGGTCGGTGGCCAGACTCGTATGCCTCTGGTGCAGAAGGCTGTTACCGATTTCTTCGGTAAAGAAGCCCGTAAAGACGTGAACCCGGACGAAGCCGTTGCCATGGGTGCTGCGATCCAGGGCGCTGTTCTAGCCGGTGACGTGAAAGACGTTCTGCTGCTCGACGTCAGCCCGCTGACCCTGGGTATCGAAACCATGGGGGGCGTGATGACCGCGCTGATCGAGAAAAACACCACGATTCCTACCAAGAAATCGCAAGTGTTCTCGACTGCCGATGACAACCAGGGCGCCGTGACCATTCACGTCCTGCAAGGTGAGCGCAAGCAAGCCGCACAGAACAAGTCCCTGGGCAAGTTCGACCTGGCCGAGATTCCACCAGCGCCACGCGGTGTGCCACAGATCGAAGTGACCTTCGACATCGACGCCAACGGCATCCTGCACGTCGGCGCGAAAGACAAGGCGACCGGCAAAGAGCAGAAGATCACCATCAAGGCCAACTCCGGTCTGTCGGATGAAGAAATCCAGAAGATGGTGCGTGACGCCGAGCTGAACGCCGAGGAAGACCGCAAGTTCGAGGAGCTGGCCGCTGCCCGTAACCAGGGTGATGCACTGGTCCACTCGACTCGCAAGATGATCGCTGACGCTGGCGACAAAGTGACTGCAGAAGAGAAGACTGCAATCGAAGCGGCCGTGGTTGCCCTGGAAGCTGCCGTCAAAGGCGACGACAAGGCTGCCATCGACGTCAAGGTTGAAGAGCTGTCGAAAGTCTCTGCGCCGGTTGCTCAGAAGATGTACGCCGAACAGGCTCAGCCTGCCGAAGGCGCGGCACCGCACGCAGAGAAAGCTGAAAAGGCTGACGATGTTGTCGATGCCGAGTTCGAAGAAGTCAAAGACCACAAGTAAGTTGTTGGTCGGCCGGTTGACTGCCTTTGGGCACTGACTGGTAGGATGTCGCCGCGCGGGAGCTTGCTCCCGCGTTGGCGTATCTGGAATACGCGAATTTTTACAGCATGCGACAAGCTTCGCGTGTTGGCGGTATGGCCGGAAATGCTCCTGCTTTTCGAGCTGAAAGTGCCGCATGAATCAAAGACCAGGATCGTTGAATTGACGTGAGTTGGGTCCGGGCCTGTATTGGGGCTCAACGAGTTTGGCGAAGCTCAGGAGGGGTTTGCCGAACGTCCTCAAGAGTATGAAGAACTTATGGCTAAGCGTGACTATTACGAAGTGTTGGGTGTTGAGCGGGGCTCAAGCGAAGCGGACCTGAAAAAGGCCTATCGCCGTCTGGCGATGAAGCATCACCCGGACCGTAATCCCGATGACAAAGCGTCGGAAGAGCTGTTCAAAGAGGCCAACGAAGCCTATGAAGTGCTCTCCGACTCCAGCAAGCGTGCAGCGTACGACCAGTACGGTCATGCCGGTGTCGACCCGAGCATGGGCGGCGGCGGTGCAGGCTTCGGCGGTCAGAACTTCTCCGATATTTTCGGTGATGTCTTCAGTGACTTCTTCGGTGGCGGTCGCGGCGGCTCCCGTGGCGGCGCCCAGCGTGGCAGCGACTTGCGCTACACCCTGGAGCTGAATCTGGAAGAAGCGGTACGCGGTACCACCGTGAATATCCGCGTTCCGACATTGGTCAATTGCAAACCGTGCGATGGTTCGGGCGCCAAGAAAGGTTCGTCGCCATCGACTTGCCCGACTTGCGGCGGCATCGGCCAAGTGCGCATGCAGCAAGGCTTCTTCTCCGTGCAGCAGACCTGCCCGCGCTGCCATGGCCAGGGCAAGATCATTTCCGACCCGTGCGACTCCTGCCACGGTGACGGCCGCGTTGAAGAATACAAAACCCTCTCCGTCAAAGTGCCGGCCGGTGTCGATACCGGTGACCGCATTCGCCTATCCGGCGAAGGCGAGGCGGGCACTCAGGGTGGCCCGACCGGCGACCTTTACGTTGTGATCAACGTGCGCGAGCACGCGATCTTCCAGCGTGACGGCAAGCATCTGTTCTGCGAAGTACCGATCAGCTTTGTCGATGCGGCGCTGGGTGGCGAGCTGGAAATCCCGACCCTCGACGGTCGCGTGAAGCTGAAGATTCCGGAAGGGACTCAGACCGGCAAGCAGTTCCGCGTGCGCGGCAAAGGCGTGGCGCCGGTGCGTGGCGGTGGTGCGGGCGACCTGATGTGCCGTGTGGCGGTCGAGACCCCGGTCAATCTGAACCGTCGTCAGCGTGAATTGCTCGAAGAATTCCGCAGCTCTCTGGCGGATGACAACAGCCACTCGCCGAAAACCACCGGTTGGTTCGATGGCGTGAAGCGCTTCTTCGGCGATCTGTAAGGAGTCGGCATGCGACGTATAGCTGTGATGGGCGCCGCCGGGCGCATGGGCAAGATTCTGGTCGAGGCCGTGCAGCAGCGCGCGCCGCTGACCGGTTTGACGGCGGCCATCGTTCGCCCTGGCAGTACGCTGATCGGGGTGGATGCCGGTGAACTGGCTTCGCTCGGGCGAATCGGCGTGCCGTTGTCCGGGAATCTGGAATCGGTCGCGGAAGAGTTCGATGTCCTGATCGACTTCACCCTGCCGGAAGTCATGCTGAAAAACCTGGCCTTCTGCCGCAAGGCCGGCAAGGCGATGGTGATCGGCACGACCGGGCTGGATGCTGCCCAGAAGCAGTTGCTGGCCGAAGCGGGCAAGGATATTCCGATCGTGTTTGCGGCCAACTTCAGTGTCGGCGTCAACCTGTCGCTGAAATTGCTCGACATGGCGGCCCGCGTGCTGGGTGAAGACGCAGACATCGAAATCATCGAAGCCCATCACCGTCACAAGATCGATGCGCCATCGGGCACAGCCCTGCGCATGGGTGAGGTGATTGCCAGTGCACTGGATCGTGATCTGCAGAAGGTCGCGGTCTATGGTCGCGAAGGCCACACCGGTGCGCGTGAGCGTGAAACCATCGGTTTCGCCACTGTTCGCGGCGGTGATGTGGTGGGCGATCACACGGTGCTGTTCGCCTGCGAGGGCGAGCGTCTGGAAATCACCCACAAGGCTTCGAGCCGCATGACATTCGCCAAGGGTGCCGTGCGTGCGGCGTTGTGGCTGGATGCTCGCGAACCGGGTCTTTACGACATGCAAGACGTGCTCGACCTGCGTTGAGCCTTGTTTGAACCCGGCGCAAACGCCCTGTTTGCGCCGGTTTTGCTCCGCCTGGCGACGCCCTGTCGCATTCTCCGGCCTTTCAGGCTCATTGGCGGTAGACCAAAAATCCCTTTTTCTGTAAGCTACAGCTTTAGTGTGTCCACTAAAAGCGCGCAGAATAATTCAGTGAAGAAGCGGGGTGACGTGTCCATACGTCACTCCGCTTTTTTACAACCTGCGATTGCCCTTTCATGCGTTATTTACGGGAGGTCTTCTTGACTAAGCCAGCCATACTCGCCCTTGCTGATGGCAGCATTTTTCGCGGCGAAGCCATTGGAGCCGACGGTCAGACCGTTGGTGAGGTGGTGTTCAACACCGCAATGACCGGCTATCAGGAAATCCTTACCGATCCTTCCTACGCCCAACAGATCGTTACCCTGACTTACCCGCACATCGGCAATACCGGCACCACGCCGGAAGACGCCGAGTCCAATCGCGTCTGGTCCGCTGGCCTGGTCATCCGTGACCTGCCGCTGGTAGCGAGCAACTGGCGTAACACGATGTCCCTGTCCGACTACCTGAAAGCCAACAATGTTGTGGCAATCGCCGGTATCGACACCCGTCGCCTGACCCGCATCCTGCGTGAAAAAGGCGCCCAGAACGGCTGCATCATGGCCGGCGACAACATCTCCGAAGAAGCGGCCATCGCCGCTGCGCAAGGCTTCCCGGGCCTGAAGGGCATGGACCTGGCGAAAGTCGTCAGCACCAAGACCCAATACGAATGGCGCTCCACTGTCTGGGATCTGAAAACCGACAGCCACGCGACCATCGAAGCCTCCGAGCTGCCATACCACGTGGTTGCCTACGACTACGGCGTCAAGGTCAACATCCTGCGCATGTTGGTCGAGCGCGGTTGCCGTGTCACTGTCGTTCCGGCGCAAACCCCGGCTGCCGACGTGCTGGCCCTGAATCCGGATGGCGTGTTCCTGTCCAACGGCCCAGGTGACCCGGAGCCTTGCGACTACGCGATCAAGGCGATCAAGGAAGTGCTGGAAACCGAAATTCCGGTGTTCGGCATCTGCCTCGGTCACCAGCTGCTGGCCCTGGCCTCCGGCGCCAAGACCCTGAAAATGGGCCATGGTCACCATGGTGCCAACCACCCGGTTCAGGATCTGGACACTGGCGTCGTGATGATCACCAGCCAGAACCACGGTTTTGCGGTTGACGAAGCGACCCTGCCAGCCAACGTCCGCGCGATCCACAAATCGCTGTTCGACGGCACCCTGCAAGGCATCGAGCGCACCGACAAGAGCGCGTTCAGCTTCCAGGGTCACCCTGAAGCGAGCCCGGGCCCGAACGATGTGGCCCCTCTGTTTGACCGCTTCATCAACGAGATGGCCAAGCGACGCTAAGCGCTCGCCTTGAGACTGTAGCGAGAAGCCCCTCGAGGGCGGCCCCGGAACCGGCGGCCCCCTCGGGACTTCAGAAATCGATCAAGACGGCTTGCCGACTGACCTGCGGATTTGAGTGACAAACCCATGCCAAAACGTACAGACATTAAAAGCATCCTGATTCTCGGCGCTGGCCCGATCGTTATCGGCCAGGCCTGCGAATTCGACTACTCCGGCGCCCAGGCTTGCAAAGCCCTGCGCGAAGAGGGTTACCGCGTCATCCTGGTGAACTCCAACCCGGCCACCATCATGACCGACCCGGACATGGCCGACGCCACCTACATCGAGCCGATCAAGTGGCAGACCGTTGCCAAGATCATCGAAAAAGAGCGTCCGGATGCGGTGCTGCCAACCATGGGCGGCCAGACCGCTCTGAACTGCGCCCTGGACCTGGAGCGCGAAGGCGTTCTGGAGAAGTTCGGCGTAGAGATGATCGGCGCCAACGCCGACACCATCGACAAGGCTGAAGACCGTTCGCGTTTCGACAAGGCGATGAAAGCCATCGGCCTGGAATGCCCGCGTTCCGGTATCGCCCACAGCATGGAAGAAGCCAACGCGGTGCTCGAGCGCCTGGGCTTCCCGTGCATCATCCGTCCGTCCTTCACCATGGGCGGCACCGGTGGCGGTATCGCTTACAACCGTGAAGAGTTCGAAGAAATCTGCGCCCGTGGTCTGGACCTGTCGCCGACCAAGGAGCTGCTGATCGACGAATCGCTGATCGGCTGGAAAGAATATGAAATGGAAGTTGTCCGCGACAAAAAGGACAACTGCATCATCGTCTGCTCGATCGAAAACTTCGACCCGATGGGCGTGCACACCGGTGACTCGATCACCGTGGCTCCAGCCCAGACCCTGACCGACAAGGAATACCAGATCCTGCGTAACGCCTCGCTGGCGGTACTGCGCGAGATCGGCGTCGAGACTGGCGGTTCCAACGTTCAGTTCGGTATCTGCCCGGACACCGGCCGCATGGTCGTGATCGAAATGAACCCGCGTGTATCGCGTTCGTCGGCCCTGGCTTCGAAAGCCACCGGTTTCCCGATTGCCAAGGTCGCGGCCAAACTGGCAGTCGGCTACACCCTCGACGAACTGTCGAACGACATCACCGGCGGCAAGACTCCGGCGTCCTTCGAGCCGTCCATCGACTACGTCGTGACCAAGCTGCCGCGCTTCGCTTTCGAGAAGTTCGCCAACGCTGACGCACGCCTGACCACTCAAATGAAGTCGGTTGGTGAAGTCATGGCCATCGGCCGTACCTTCCAGGAATCCCTGCAGAAAGCCCTGCGCGGTCTGGAAGTCGGCGTTTGCGGTCTGGACGAGAAAGTCGACCTGAGCAATCCGGAAAGCATGAGCGTGCTCAAGCGCGAGCTGACCGTGCCGGGCGCCGAGCGTATCTGGTACGTGGCGGACGCTTTCCGCGCTGGCATGACCGTCGAAGAAATCTTCGGCATGAACATGATCGACCCGTGGTTCCTGGTGCAGATCGAAGATCTGATCAAGGACGAAGAGAAGGTCAAGACCCTCGGTCTGTCGGCTATCGACCGCGACCTGATGTTCAAGCTCAAGCGTAAAGGCTTCTCCGACCAGCGTCTGGCCAAGCTGCTGGGCGTGACCGAGAAGAACCTGCGTACCCACCGTCAAAAGCTGGAAGTGTTCCCGGTCTACAAGCGCGTCGACACCTGCGCCGCCGAGTTCGCCACCGACACCGCTTACCTGTACTCGACTTACGAGGAAGAGTGCGAAGCAGCGCCGTCCGGCCGCGACAAGATCATGATTCTGGGTGGCGGTCCTAACCGTATCGGCCAGGGCATCGAGTTCGACTACTGCTGCGTACACGCCGCTCTCGCCCTGCGCGAAGACGGCTATGAAACCATCATGGTCAACTGCAACCCGGAAACCGTTTCCACTGACTACGACACTTCCGACCGTCTGTACTTCGAGCCGGTGACCCTGGAAGACGTGCTGGAAATCTGCCGCGTCGAGAAGCCGAAAGGCGTGATCGTCCAGTACGGCGGCCAGACTCCACTGAAACTGGCTCGTGCCCTCGAAGCGGCCGGCGTGCCGATCATCGGCACGAGCCCTGACGCCATCGACCGTGCCGAAGACCGTGAGCGCTTCCAGCAGATGGTCGAGCGCCTGAACCTGCGTCAGCCGCCAAACGCTACCGTGCGCAGCGAAGACGAAGCCGTTCGCGCTGCCGCGAAGATCGGTTATCCGCTGGTGGTTCGTCCGTCCTACGTACTGGGCGGTCGGGCGATGGAAATCGTCTACAAGGAAGAAGAACTCAAGCGTTACCTGCGTGACGCGGTGCAAGTGTCGAACGACAGCCCTGTGCTGCTCGACCACTTCCTCAACTGCGCCATCGAGATGGACGTGGATGCGGTCTGCGACGGCAAGGACGTAGTGATCGGCGCGATCATGCAGCACATCGAACAGGCTGGCGTTCACTCCGGTGACTCCGCGTGCTCGCTGCCGCCGTACTCGCTGCCGGCGCACATCCAGGACGAGATGCGCGAGCAGGTCAAGAAAATGGCCCTGGAGCTGGGCGTGGTCGGCCTGATGAACGTTCAGCTGGCGCTGCAAGGCGAAGACATCTACGTCATCGAAGTCAACCCGCGTGCTTCCCGTACCGTACCGTTCGTGTCGAAGTGCATCGGTGTTTCCCTGGCCATGATCGCGGCTCGCGTGATGGCTGGTAAAACCCTGAAGGAAATCGGCTTCACCAAGGAAATCATCCCGAACTTCTACAGCGTGAAAGAGGCGGTATTCCCGTTCGCCAAATTCCCTGGCGTTGACCCGATCCTCGGCCCAGAGATGAAGTCCACCGGTGAAGTAATGGGCGTCGGTGACACCTTCGGCGAAGCCTTTGCCAAAGCCCAGATGGGCGCGAGCGAAGTACTGCCGACCGGCGGTACCGCATTCATCAGCGTACGTGATGACGACAAGCCGCTGGTTGCAGGTGTGGCGCGTGATCTGATCAACTTGGGCTTCGAAGTAGTCGCCACTGCCGGCACTGCCAAGCTGATCGAGGCTGCAGGCCTGAAAGTGCGTCGTGTGAACAAGGTGACCGAGGGTCGTCCGCACGTGGTCGACATGATCAAGAATGACGAAGTCACGCTGATCATCAACACCACCGAAGGACGTCAGTCGATCGCGGACTCTTACTCCATTCGTCGTAACGCCTTGCAGCACAAGATCTACTGCACCACCACCATTGCTGCTGGCGAAGCCATCTGCGAAGCGCTGAAGTTCGGTCCCGAGAAGACCGTGCGCCGCTTGCAGGATCTACACGCAGGATTGAAGGCATGAATAAATACCCAATGACCGTCCAGGGCGCGAAAGCCCTGGAAGAGGAACACGCTCATCTGACCAAGGTCGTTCGTCCGAAGCTCAGCCAGGACATCGGTACGGCCCGCGAGTTGGGTGACTTGAAGGAAAACGCCGAATACCATGCCGCCCGCGAACAGCAGGGCATGGTCGAGGCGCGGATCCGTGACATCGAAGGTCGCATGCAGAATGCCGTGATCATCGATGTGACGACCATTCCGCACACCGGCAAGGTGATTTTCGGCACTACCGTCGAAATCGCCAACGTCGAGACTGATGAAAGCGTGACTTACCAGATCGTTGGTGAAGACGAGGCGGACATCAAGCTCGGCAAGATTTCGGTCGGCTCGCCGATCGCTCGCGCCTTGATTGCCAAGGAAGAGGGCGACACGGTCGTCGTGAAAACGCCGGGCGGCGATATCGAGTATGAGATTGTCGAAGTCCGTCACATCTGAAACAGGGCGCCCGCTGCAGGCGGGCGCCCTGCTCTGGCAGCTGACCCAGATGTTGTGGGTCGGCGGTTTATGGCTGGTGCACCTCGGTCTGCGGCCGGTGCTGGGACAGATTGGCCTGGCGCCGCTGCTGATCGACGAAGTCGCCAGTGCGTTTGAAATGCCGGTGGTGGGTTTCGCTGCCGTGTGTGTGGTTTTTCAGGCTTTGGTGCTGGTACGGGCCGAAGGCCTTGCCAGTCTATGGCGGGATTTTCGCGGGCAAGTGCTGCTGATGGCGTTGTATGCGAGTGCGATGTATGTCGCAGTGCGTGTCGGCTGGCCGGATGCGCAGCGCTGGCAGGTGTTCAGTTATCTTGTTCTGGGCTTTTCCGGGCTGGTACTGGTGTTGCAGCCGGTGCCGGGATGGAGTGGCAGGGTGCGCGAAGCACACCCTTGACCCTTGTCATCACTTGAAGCGATGGACGTTCGACAGCTGCTTGTTCACGCTGAAGTTCTTGCGGTAGATCAGTGCCATCTTGCCGATGACCTGAACCAGATCGGCCTTGCCGACCTTGCACAGCTCTGCAACGGACGCCAGGCGCGCCTCGCGATCAAGGATATTGAGCTTGATCTTGATCAACTCGTGGTCCGCCAATGCGCGTTCGAGTTCGGCTAAAACACCCTCAGTCAAACCGTTGTCAGCTACCGTCACAACTGGTTTGAGGTGGTGGCCAATGGATTTGTACTGTTTCTTCTGCTCTGGAGTGAGCGGCATAATCTGACCCTTTCGTCTGGATTCTGTAAAATGGCGGCCATTTTACCCGAGGGCTCGTGGATCCGCCCAATTAATCACGACCCTAATCAACGAGGTGCCCAATGGCGCGTTCCAAGACAAGCCTTGGTTGGCTGAAACGACATGTCAACGATCCTTATGTGAAGCAGGCGCAGAAGGATGGCTACCGCTCGCGTGCGAGTTACAAGCTTCTGGAAGTCCAGGAGAAATACAAACTGATCCGCCCAGGCATGAGCGTGGTCGACTTGGGCGCGGCGCCCGGCGGCTGGTCTCAGGTCACCAGCCGGCTGATCGGTGGCCAGGGGCGTCTGATCGCCTCGGACATCCTGGAAATGGACAGCATTCCGGACGTGACCTTCATTCAGGGGGATTTCACTCAGGATGAAGTGCTCGCTCAAATTCTTGAGGCGGTAGGTAATTCGCAGGTGGACCTTGTGATTTCCGATATGGCCCCCAATATGAGTGGTACGCCTGCCGTAGATATGCCGAAAGCCATGTTCCTTTGCGAGCTGGCGCTTGACCTGGCGGAGCGGATTCTCAAGCCGGGTGGTAATTTCCTGATCAAGATATTTCAGGGCGAAGGGTTCGATGTTTACCTGAAGGACGCTCGTCGGAAATTCGACAAGGTCCAGATGATCAAGCCGGACTCTTCCCGCGACAGTTCCCGGGAGCAATACATGCTGGCTTGGGGCTATCGCGGTCGCAGCGAGTAAAACGAGGTTTTTTGGCGGGGTGATAGGTTTTTCGTATTTCGCCCCGCGTGCATAAGCGAATATTGTGTAGAAAGTGTTTCACAAAGGGTTACAGACGGCGCCTGCCAGAGCTGTAGGTAATGTAGTAAGTTAGGCCGGTGAATATCATGCGAAGCGCGCGCCAGTAGCGGAGCTTGCTTCAGAGGGTAGTTAATTGAACGATATGGCAAAGAATCTGATCCTGTGGTTGATCATCGCGGCTGTCCTGGTGACGGTGATGAACAACTTCTCCAGCCCTAACGAGCCGCAGACCCTCAACTATTCCGACTTCATCCAGCAGGTCAAGGATGGCAAGGTCGAGCGCGTGGCCGTCGACGGCTACGTGATTACCGGCAAGCGCAACGATGGCGACAGCTTCAAGACCATTCGTCCGGCAATCCAGGACAATGGCCTGATCGGCGACCTGGTCGACAATCACGTTGTGGTCGAAGGCAAGCAGCCTGAGCAGCAAAGCATCTGGACCCAGCTTCTGGTGGCCAGCTTCCCGATCCTGGTGATCATCGCGGTGTTCATGTTCTTCATGCGCCAGATGCAGGGCGGTGCGGGCGGCAAGGGCGGGCCGATGAGCTTTGGCAAGAGCAAGGCGCGTCTGCTGTCCGAAGATCAGGTGAAAACCACCCTGGCTGACGTTGCCGGTTGCGACGAAGCCAAGGAAGAAGTTGGCGAACTGGTCGAGTTCCTGCGTGATCCGGGCAAGTTCCAGCGCCTGGGTGGCCGCATTCCTCGCGGCGTGCTGATGGTTGGTCCTCCGGGCACCGGTAAAACCTTGCTGGCCAAGGCGATTGCCGGCGAAGCCAAGGTACCGTTCTTCACCATTTCCGGTTCCGACTTCGTCGAAATGTTCGTCGGTGTCGGTGCCAGCCGTGTTCGCGACATGTTCGAACAGGCCAAGAAGCACGCACCCTGCATTATCTTCATCGACGAGATCGACGCTGTTGGTCGCCATCGTGGCGCCGGCATGGGTGGCGGTCACGACGAGCGCGAGCAGACTCTCAACCAGTTGCTGGTGGAGATGGACGGCTTCGAAATGAATGACGGCATCATCGTCATCGCTGCAACCAACCGTCCTGACGTACTGGACCCGGCTCTGCTGCGTCCGGGTCGTTTCGACCGTCAGGTAGTGGTCGGTCTGCCGGACATCCGTGGTCGCGAGCAGATCCTCAAGGTGCACATGCGTAAAGTGCCAATGGGTGACGACGTTGCTCCGGCCGTTATCGCACGTGGTACTCCGGGTTTCTCCGGTGCCGATCTTGCCAACCTGGTCAACGAGGCTTCGCTGTTCGCTGCCCGTGCCGGCAAGCGCATCGTCGAGATGAAGGAATTCGAACTGGCCAAAGACAAGATCATGATGGGCGCCGAGCGCAAATCCATGGTCATGTCCGAGAAGGAAAAGCAGAACACCGCTTATCACGAAGCAGGCCACGCCATTGTTGGTCGCGTTGTGCCCGAGCATGACCCGGTCTACAAAGTGTCGATCATCCCGCGCGGTCGTGCGTTGGGTGTGACCATGTTCCTGCCGGAAGAAGATCGTTACAGCCTGTCCAAGCGCGCGCTGATCAGTCAGATCTGCTCGCTGTACGGCGGCCGTATCGCGGAAGAAATGACCTTGGGCTTCGACGGTGTGACCACTGGCGCCTCCAACGACATCATGCGTGCCAGCCAGATTGCACGGAACATGGTGACCAAGTGGGGCCTGTCTGAAAAACTCGGTCCGTTGATGTATGCAGAAGAAGAGGGCGAGGTGTTCCTCGGTCGTGGCGGTGGCGGTCAGAACGCCAGCTTCTCGGGCGAAACGGCCAAGCTGATCGACTCGGAAGTGCGCAGCATCATCGATCAGTGCTACGGCACCGCCAAGCAGATCCTGACCGACAATCGTGACAAACTCGATGCCATGGCAGATGCCTTGATGAAGTACGAGACGATCGATGCCGAGCAGATCGACGACATCATGGCGGGTCGCACGCCTCGCGAACCTCGTGACTGGTCGGGCGGCACCGGCACTGGCACGCCTCCTCCGGTGGTTCAGGATGAGCGTCCGGAAACACCGATTGGCGGTCCGGCTGCTGACGTTTAAGGTTTGAAATGACTTCTGTACAGTCCCTGACCCGGTTGCCTTGCGGCAACCGGGTTCTTGATTTGGCCCGGACGCATGTCATGGGCATTCTCAATGTCACTCCCGATTCCTTCTCCGATGGTGGCCGATACAGCCAGCTTGATGCGGCCCTGCGTCATGCCGAGGCAATGGTGTTGGCCGGTGCGACGCTGATCGATGTTGGCGGAGAGTCAACCCGTCCTGGCGCTCGTGCGGTTTCTCCTCTCGAGGAGCTTGAGCGAGTGGCGCCGATCGTCGAGCTGATCAATCGCGAACTCGATGTGATCATTTCGGTCGATACATCCACTCCGGCTGTCATGCGGGAAACTGCGCGTCTGGGGGCAGGCCTGATCAATGATGTGCGATCGTTGCAGCGTGATGGTGCGCTGGATGCTGCTGCGGCCACCGGGTTGCCAGTCTGCCTGATGCATATGCTGGGAGAGCCCGGCAACATGCAGGACAATCCGCACTATCAGGATGTGACTCGTGAAGTGGGGGAGTTTCTCGCCGAGCGTATGGAGCGGTGCGCCTCGGTCGGCATACCCGCCGAGCGGATCATCCTCGATCCTGGCTTCGGTTTCGCCAAAACCCTTCAGCACAATCTAAGCTTGTTCAGGCACATGGAAGCCCTCCATGCATTGGGGCGACCTCTGCTGGTGGGCGTTTCGCGAAAAAGCATGATCGGACAGGCCCTGAATCGCCCGGTGGGCGAGCGTCTGTACGGTGGTCTGGCGCTGGCCGCACTGGCATCGGTCAAAGGCGCACGTATATTGCGCGTCCATGATGTAGCAGAAACGGTGGATGTCGTGCGCATGATCGCGGCCGTGGAATCAGCCGAATAAGAATGATGGAGCACTTATGAGCAAGAAATACTTTGGTACCGACGGCATTCGTGGTCGTGTCGGTGAATACCCGATTACTCCTGACTTCATGCTCAAGCTCGGCTGGGCTGCGGGTATGGCATTCCGAAAAATGGGTGCCTGCAAGGTGCTCGTCGGCAAGGACACGCGAATTTCCGGTTACATGTTCGAATCGGCGCTGGAGGCCGGCCTGACGTCGGCGGGTGCTGATGTGATGCTGCTCGGTCCGATGCCGACGCCGGCTATCGCTTACTTGTCGCGAACTTTCCAGGCTGAAGCCGGCATTGTGATCAGTGCATCGCACAACCCTCACGACGATAACGGCATCAAGTTTTTCTCCGGCAGAGGCACCAAGTTGCCGGATGAGCTGGAGCTGATGATCGAGGAGTTGCTCGATGCGCCAATGACTGTTGTCGAGTCGAGCAAGATCGGTAAGGTGTCGCGAATCAACGACGCGTCCGGCCGTTACATCGAGTTCTGCAAGAGCAGTGTGCCGACCAACACCAGTTTTGCCGGTCTCAAGATCGTGATCGATTGTGCACACGGAGCGACCTATAAAGTCGCGCCAAGTGTATTCCGCGAGTTGGGCGCTGAAGTTGTGGTGTTGTCCGCGCAACCCAACGGGCTGAACATCAACGACAACTGCGGCTCCACTCATATGGGGCCGTTGCAGGCGGCGGTGCTTGCCGAGCACGCCGATCTGGGGATCGCTTTCGATGGCGACGGTGACCGCGTACTGATGGTCGACCATACCGGTGCGATAGTCGATGGTGACGAACTGATCTTCATCATTGCCCGTGACCTGCATGAGCGTGGCAAATTGCAGGGTGGCGTGGTCGGTACGCTGATGAGCAACCTTGGCCTGGAGCTGGCGCTGGCGGATCTCGGTATTCCTTTCGTGCGTGCCAATGTGGGCGACCGTTATGTGATTGCCGAGCTGCTCGAGCGCGATTGGCTGGTGGGTGGCGAGAACTCGGGGCATGTTGTCTGCTTCAATCACACCACGACAGGTGATGCGATCATCGCGGCCCTGCAGGTGTTGATGGCACTGAAAACCCGAAACGAAGGTCTGGCGCAAACCCGTCAGGCTCTGCGCAAGTGCCCTCAAGTGCTGATCAATGTCCGTTTCGGCGGCGGCGACAGTCCGCTCGATCACCCGGCTGTCAAGGAAGCCAGCAAGCGTGTGACCGAGGCGATGGCGGGTCGTGGGCGTGTGCTTCTGCGCAAGTCCGGCACAGAGCCTCTGGTGCGTGTCATGGTCGAAGGCGAGGACGAAACCCAGGTTCGCAGCTATGCCGAAGAACTGGCAAAACTGGTAACTGAAGTTTCTGCCTGATACGGCTTGCCAGCCATGATTGTGTTGGGTAACATCTGCGCCCACTTTGACCGACGAGGTACAGCATGCGTCGCCCTATGGTAGCTGGTAACTGGAAGATGCACGGTACCCGCGCCAGCGTCGCTGAGCTGATCAACGGCCTTCGTCATCTGGCCTTGCCAAGCGGTGTTGATGTCGCGGTATTCCCGCCTTGCCTGCATATCAATCAAGTGATTGATGGCTTGAAAGGAAAGTCGATTTCGGTCGGCGCGCAGAATTCTGCGGTGGAATCGATGCAAGGTGCGTTGACCGGTGAAATTGCACCGAGTCAGTTGGTGGATGCAGGTTGTTCCCTGGTGCTTGTCGGGCACTCCGAACGCCGCCAGATCATGGGCGAGCGAGACGGAATGCTGAATCGCAAGTTCGCAGCGGCACAGGCATGTGGCTTGATTCCGGTGTTGTGTGTAGGGGAAACCCTGGAGCAGCGCGAAGCCGGAAAGACTCTTGAGGTTGTCGGGCGTCAGCTGGGCAGCATCATCGAGGAGCTGGGTGTCGGTGCTTTTGCCAATGCAGTGATCGCTTACGAGCCGGTCTGGGCCATTGGTACCGGGCTGACTGCAACGCCGCAGCAGGCTCAGGATGTGCATAAAGCCATTCGCGAGCAGCTGGCGGCAGAGAATTCTGAAGTCGCGCGAAATGTACGGCTTCTATACGGCGGCAGCGTGAAGGCGGCCAATGCGGTCGAACTGTTCGGCATGCCGGATATCGATGGGGGGCTCATTGGTGGAGCTTCCCTGAATGCAGATGAGTTCGGTGCGATCTGTCGCGCCGCGGGAAACTGAAAAAATGCTGGAAACAGTCGTAGTCGTTTTTCATCTGCTGGGTGCATTGGGCGTGGTTGCTCTGGTTTTGCTGCAGCAGGGTAAGGGTGCGGACGCTGGCGCGTCTTTCGGAGCAGGTGCTTCAAATACTGTGTTCGGAAGCCAAGGTTCCTCTACCTTTCTTAGTAAGTTTACTGCTATACTTGCCGCCGGTTTCTTCATAACCAGCTTGGGGTTAGGATACTTTGCTAAAGAGAAGGCTCATCAGCTGACTCAAGCAGGTTTGCCAAATCCGGCAGTGTTGGAAGTTCCAAAGCAACAACCGGCTTCTGATGATGTCCCGGTGCTTCAAGAGCAAAAGTCGGCTACTCCAGCGACTGATGTGCCTCCAGCTCAAGAGCAGAAGTAAGAAGGGTTTCAAACGTAGTATTGCCGAGGTGGTGGAATTGGTAGACACGCAACCTTGAGGTGGTTGTGCCCATAGGGTGTAGGGGTTCGAGTCCCCTTCTCGGTACCAATTAGTCAGGAGAGCCCGCTGTTGCGGGCTTTCTTGCAGGTGGAAGGTTACATTGACCCTACTGGGGATCGGTCGTATACTTCCGCCCCAGCTTTGTCGCGGGGTGGAGCAGTCTGGTAGCTCGTCGGGCTCATAACCCGAAGGTCGTCGGTTCAAATCCGGCCCCCGCAACCAGTTTAAGGAGCCCCTTTTAAGGGGCTTTTTGTTAGCTGGACACTTTCAACGCCGCTGTTCGACGGCGTTTCAAGGATGGGCGTTTCGCCCATTTTTTTATTTTGCAAAGCATGCACATACATGCACGAGGGGGTTCAGGTGTCGAGCAAGCTAGAAGAGTTGCAGGCCTTGTTGGCCCCGGTGGTCGTGGCCCTGGGCTATGAATGCTGGGGTATTGAGTTCTCGGCTCAAGGTCGTCACTCAATGTTGCGCGTTTATATCGATAAGGAAGGCGGCGTACTGGTGGACGATTGCGCCATCGTCAGCCGTCAGATCAGCGGTGTGCTGGATGTTGAAGATCCGATCTCCGTTGAATACACCCTTGAAGTTTCCTCGCCTGGCATGGAGCGCCCACTGTTCACTCTTGAGCAGTTTGCCAAATTTGCCGGTGAACAAGTAAAGATCAGGCTGCGCTCGCCTTTTGAAGGTCGACGCAACTTTCAGGGCCTTCTGCGCGGTGTAGAAGAACAGGATGTCGTGGTGCAGGTAGATGACCATGAGTTCCTGTTGCCGATCGATATGATCGACAAGGCCAACATTATTCCCAGTTTTGACTGAGACGCGGATCCCGCGGATCCAATGGCTTGCGAAAGGCGAGGCGTACGATGAGCAAAGAAGTACTGCTGGTTGTTGAGTCGGTATCCAATGAAAAGGGCGTACCGGCAAGCGTAATTTTTGAAGCGCTGGAGCTGGCTCTGGCCACTGCTACCAAAAAGCGTTTTGAAGACGAAGTTGATCTGCGTGTGGAAATCAATCGCCACACCGGTTCTTACGAAACTTTCCGTCGCTGGACGGTCGTCGAAGAGAATGATCTCGATGATCCGGCCATCGAAACCTGGCCAAGCAAGGTTGCTGAAACGCATCCTGGTGCCAAGGTCGGTGACGTCGTCGAAGAAAAGATCGAATCCATCGAATTCGGCCGCATTGCTGCGCAGACCGCCAAGCAGGTCATCGTGCAGAAAGTGCGCGAAGCCGAGCGCGCTCAAGTGGTCGACGCTTATCGCGAGCGCCTGGGAGAGATCATCTCCGGCACCGTCAAGAAAGTGACCCGCGACAACGTGATCGTCGATCTGGGCAATAACGCCGAAGCGTTGCTGGCCCGTGAAGACATCATTTCTCGCGAGACCTTCCGTGTTGGCGTGCGTCTGCGTGCGCTGCTCAAGGAAATCCGCACCGAGAACCGTGGCCCGCAGCTGATCCTATCGCGTACCGCGCCGGAAATGCTGATCGAGCTGTTCCGTATTGAAGTGCCGGAAATCGCTGAAGGCCTCATCGAAGTCATGGCCGCTTCCCGTGATCCGGGTTCGCGCGCCAAGATCGCTGTCCGCTCCAAGGACAAACGCATCGACCCGCAGGGCGCGTGCATCGGTATGCGCGGTTCGCGCGTCCAGGCCGTGTCGGGCGAGTTGGGTGGCGAGCGTGTCGACATCGTCCTGTGGGACGACAACCCGGCGCAGTTCGTGATCAATGCCATGTCGCCGGCAGAAGTGGCGGCCATCATCGTTGACGAAGATGCCCACGCCATGGACATCGCCGTTGGCGCAGACAATCTGGCTCAGGCCATCGGTCGTGGTGGTCAGAACGTGCGTCTGGCGAGCCAGTTGACTGGCTGGACCCTGAACGTGATGACCGAATCGGACATCCAGGCTAAGCAACAAGCGGAAACCGGCGACATCCTGCGCAACTTCATCGACGAGCTGGAAGTCGACGAAGAGCTGGCTCAGGTGCTGGTCGACGAAGGCTTCACCAGCCTGGAAGAGATTGCCTACGTACCGTTGGAAGAAATGCTCAACATCGACGGCTTTGACGAAGACATCGTCAACGAGCTTCGCGCTCGTGCCAAGGATCGCTTGTTGACCAAAGCCATCGCTACTGAGGAAAAGCTGGCAGACGCCCATCCGGCCGAAGACCTGCTCTCGCTTGAGGGTATGGACAAGGATTTGGCGATGGAACTGGCGGTGCGCGGCGTAATTACCCGCGAAGACCTGGCCGAGCAGTCTATTGACGACCTGCTCGACATCGACGGCATTGACGATGATCGTGCCGGCAAGTTGATCATGGCCGCCCGAGCCCACTGGTTCGAGTAATTAGGCGCGGCCTGAGGAGAGAAATGCATGACGCAAGTCACGGTGAAACAACTGGCCGATGAGGTCAAAACACCGGTAGAGCGCCTGTTGCAGCAGATGCGTGAGGCAGGTCTGCCGCACACCGCCGCCGAAGAACATGTGACTGACAGTGAGAAGCAATCCCTGCTGACTCACTTGAAGAGCAGCCACAAGGCGAAAGTGGAAGAACCACGCAAGATCACGCTGCAGCGTAAAACCACCAGCACCCTGCGTGTGGCTGGCAGCAAAAGCATCAGCGTTGAAGTCCGCAAGAAGAAAGTTTTCGTACAGCGTAGCCCGGAAGAAATCGAAGCCGAGCGCAAGCGTGAACTGGATGAGCGTCGCGCAGTAGAAAATGCTGCCCGTCAAAAGGCTGAAGAAGAAGCCCGCGTTCGCGCCGAAGAAGAAGCGCGTCGCCAGCCTGCTGCTGCACCGACCGCTTCCGCCGAGCCTGTTGCTGCGCCTGCGCCAGCCGCTGAACCCGTGCGCGAAGCTGCACCGGTTGTGGCTGCTGCGCCAGCTGCCGACACTCGCAAGCGTGACGAACAGCGCCGTCCGGACAAGCCTCGCGCCGACGACAACAACCGTCGCGGCAGCGGCGATGGCGAGCGCAAGAACGCTCCGCATCGCGCTTCGGTCAAGGAAAAGGCACCGGCTCCACGTGTGGCGCCACGCACTACCGACGAAGAAAGCGATGGCTTCCGTCGCGGCGGTCGCGGCAAGGCCAAGCTGAAGAAACGCAACGCCCACGGTTTCCAGAGCCCGACCGGCCCTGTCGTGCGTGAAGTGAAGATCGGCGAAACCATCACTGTTGGCGATCTCGCTCAGCAGATGTCGGTGAAGGCTGCTGAAATCATCAAGTTCATGTTCAAACTGGGTACTCCAGCGACCATCAACCAGGTGCTTGATCAGGAAACTGCTCAGCTGGTAGCCGAAGAGCTGGGCCACAAAGTGACCCTGGTCAGCGACACCGCCCTGGAAGATTCCCTGGCCGAGTCCCTGAAGTTTGAAGGTGAGGCTGTTCCTCGTGCGCCGGTTGTGACCGTAATGGGTCACGTTGACCACGGTAAGACCTCGCTGCTCGACTACATCCGTCGTGCCAAGGTAGCTGCTGGCGAAGCCGGTGGTATCACCCAGCACATCGGTGCCTACCACGTTGAAACCGAACGCGGCATGGTCACCTTCCTCGACACCCCGGGTCACGCCGCGTTTACCGCAATGCGTGCCCGTGGTGCCAAGGCGACCGACATCGTGATCCTGGTGGTTGCGGCGGACGACGGCGTGATGCCACAAACCATCGAAGCCGTTCAGCACGCTCAGGCGGCTGGCGTTCCGCTGGTAGTTGCAGTGAACAAGATCGACAAGCCAGGCGCTGATCTCGATCGCATCCGTAGCGAACTGTCGGCCCACGGCGTGACTTCCGAAGACTGGGGTGGTGACACTCCATTCGTTCCGGTCTCGGCGAAAATGGGTACCGGCGTCGACGAACTGCTTGAAGCGGTATTGCTGCAAGCCGAAGTTCTCGAGCTGACTGCCACTCCATCGGCTCCTGGCCGTGGTGTCGTGGTTGAATCGCGTCTGGACAAGGGTCGTGGCCCGGTAGCGACTGTTCTGGTTCAGGACGGTACGCTGCGTCAAGGCGACATGGTGCTGGTCGGCTCGAACTATGGCCGCGTGCGCGCCATGCTCGACGAGAACGGCAAGCCGATCAAGGAAGCAGGTCCGGCCATTCCGGTCGAGATCCTCGGCCTGGACGGTACGCCTGATGCTGGCGACGAGATGAGCGTGGTTGCCGACGAGAAGAAAGCCCGTGAAGTGGCTCTGTTCCGTCAAGGCAAGTTCCGCGAAGTCAAACTGGCTCGCGCTCACGCCGGCAAGCTGGAAAACATCTTCGAAAGCATGGGTCAGGAAGAGAAGAAGACGCTCAACATCGTCCTCAAATCCGACGTCCGTGGTTCGCTGGAAGCACTGCAGGGCGCTCTGAACGGCTTGGGCAACGACGAAGTGCAAGTGCGCGTGGTCGGTGGCGGTGTCGGTGGTATCACCGAATCCGACGCCAACCTGGCACTGGCTTCCAACGCTGTACTGTTCGGCTTCAACGTGCGTGCCGATGCCGGCGCACGGAAGATCGTCGAGCAGGAAGGTCTGGACATGCGTTACTACAACGTGATCTACGACATCATCGAAGACGTCAAGAAAGCCCTGACCGGTATGCTTGGCAGCGATGTTCGCGAGAACATCCTCGGTGTGGCCGAAGTTCGTGACGTGTTCCGTTCGCCTAAGTTCGGCGCCATCGCCGGCTGCATGGTGATCGAGGGTACTGTTCACCGTAACCGTCCGATCCGCGTACTGCGTGAAGACATCGTGATCTTCGAAGGCGAGCTGGAATCCCTGCGCCGCTTCAAGGATGACGCTTCGGAAGTACGTGCCGGCATGGAATGCGGTATCGGCGTGAAGAGCTACAACGACGTCAAGGTCGGTGACAAGATCGAAGTCTTCGAGAAGGTTCAGGTTGCTCGCAGCCTCTGACTCGCGCACTTCAAGGGCCACGTCGGGCCGTCGCATGAAAATGCGCGGCACGGCGTCAGGACTCTAAACGCAACGCCCGGTCTGGCTTTTTGTCAGGCCGGGCGTTTGCCGCTTTCAGACCTTGCGGGTTTCACCGCGGGGCAGTAACAGGTAACAAATCATGGCAAAAGAATACAGCCGTACCCAACGTATCGGCGATCAGATGCAGCGTGAGCTGGCCCAGCTGATCCGTCGTGAAGTCAAAGATCCGCGTGTCGGCCTGGTCACCATTACCGCTGTTGATGTCAGCCGTGACGTGGGTCACGCGAAGATCTTCATCACCGTGATGGGGCAGGACAACGCCGAAGACATCGCGCAAAGCATCAAGGTGCTCAATGCTGCCGCCGGTTTCCTGCGCATGCAGTTGGCCCGTGAAATGAAGCTGCGCAGCGTGCCTCAATTGCATTTCCACTACGACGAAAGTGTCGCCCGTGGTGCGCACCTGTCGGCTCTGATCGAGCGCGCGGTGGCCGAAGACAGTCAGCACGAAACTGCTGCACCCGAAGACTCCAAGGAGTAACTCGGTGGCTCAGGTCAAACGTATCCGTCGTAATGTCAGCGGCATCATCCTGCTCGACAAGCCGTTGGGGTTCACCTCCAACGCCGCGTTGCAGAAGGTTCGCTGGCTGCTCAACGCCGAGAAGGCCGGTCACACCGGCAGTCTCGACCCGCTGGCCACCGGCGTTCTGCCGCTGTGCTTTGGCGAGGCGACCAAGTTCTCGCAGTACCTGCTCGATTCCGACAAGGGTTATGAAACCCTGGCGCAACTGGGCAAGACCACCACCACGGCAGACGCCGAAGGTGAGGTTTTGCAGGAGCGTCCGGTGACCGTTGGTCAGGCCGACATTGAAGCGGTCCTGCCGAAATTTCGCGGTCAAATCAGTCAGATACCGCCGATGTACTCGGCTCTCAAGCGTGATGGCCAGCCGCTGTACAAGCTGGCCCGTGCAGGCGAAGTAGTGGAGCGCGAACCGCGTTCTGTTACTATTGCGCGCTTGGAATTGCTGGCCTTCGAAGGCGATACTGCGCGTCTTGCGGTGGATTGCAGCAAGGGCACCTATATTCGTACCCTGGTGGAGGATATCGGTGAGCAACTCGGTTGTGGTGCGTACGTCGCTGAACTGCGTCGTACCCAGGCCGGGCCTTTCACCCTGGCGCAGACGGTGACCCTCGAAGAGCTGGAAGCGGTACATGCCGAAGGCGGCAACGAAGCGGTCGACCGCTTCCTGATGCCATCGGACAGCGGCCTGCAGGATTGGCCACTGCTGCAGTTCTCGGAAGCGAGCGCGTTCTACTGGCTCAACGGCCAGCCGGTACGTGCCCCGGATGCTCCGAAGTTCGGTATGGTGCGGGTACAGGATCATAACGGTCGCTTCATCGGTATCGGTGAAGTGAGCGAAGACGGGCGCATCGCGCCGCGTCGACTGATTCGGTCAGAATGACCGAACGAGTGTGGCTGTTAACAGGCACGGTCACTACTCATTTATAGATACAGGGATTTGTCCCTGGCCTGTTGAAACCGTTTTTGTAACGGTTTCCTGATAAAAGGATTGCCTCATGGCTCTCGACGTTCAAGAAAAAGCCCAAATCGTAGCTGACTACCAGCAAGCTGTTGGTGACACTGGTTCGCCAGAAGTGCAAGTTGCACTGCTGACCGCCAACATCAACAAACTGCAAGGTCACTTCAAGGCCAACGGTAAAGACCACCACTCCCGTCGTGGTCTGATCCGCATGGTTAACCAGCGTCGCAAGCTGCTGGACTACCTGAAAGGCAAGGACCTGAGCCGTTACAGCGCTCTGATCGCTCGCCTGGGTCTGCGTCGCTAATCAGCGATTGCGCTAGAGGTTGGTTGTCTGTCGTGCGTCAACGGGTTTCCCGCTGGCGCATGGCAGGCTCCCAGCCTCAAGTTTTATCTGAACTACCGTTTTACCCGGACAATCAGCGGGCCGATTCCCGACGTTGCCCAAGAATTTCGCAAGAAACCAGTTCCCCCAAGAGCCACAAAGAAGGTAGGACACCGTGAACCCGGTAATCAAAAAATTCCAGTTCGGTCAGTCGACCGTTACCCTCGAGACTGGCCGTATCGCCCGTCAGGCCTCCGGCGCAGTATTGGTCACCGTTGACGACGACGTCAGCGTATTGGTGACCGTAGTCGGTGCCAAGCAAGCCGATCCGGGCAAGGGCTTCTTCCCTCTGTCCGTTCACTACCAGGAAAAGACCTACGCTGCCGGCAAGATCCCTGGCGGTTTCTTCAAGCGTGAAGGCCGTCCTTCCGAGAAAGAAACCCTGACTTCCCGACTGATCGACCGTCCGATCCGTCCGCTGTTCCCTGAAGGCTTCATGAACGAAGTGCAGGTTGTCTGCACCGTCGTTTCCACCAGCAAGAAGACCGATCCGGACATCGCTGCGATGATCGGTACCTCGGCTGCCCTGGCGATCTCGGGCATTCCGTTCGACGGCCCGATCGGCGCCGCCCGCGTTGCTTTCCACGAAAGCACCGGCTACCTGCTGAACCCGACCTACGAGCAGCAAGCTGCTTCGAGCCTGGACATGGTCGTTGCCGGTACTTCGGACGCCGTACTGATGGTTGAATCGGAAGCCAAAGAGCTGACCGAAGACCAGATGCTGGGCGCGGTACTGTTTGCTCACGACGAGTTCCAGGTCGTGATCAACGCCGTTAAAGAACTGGCTGCCGAAGCGGCCAAGCCAACCTGGACCTGGGCACCGGCTCCGGAAGCTACCGAGCTGCTGGCCGCCATCCGTTCCGAGTTCGGCGAAGCGATCTCCCAGGCTTACACCATCACCATCAAGGCCGACCGTTACGCTCGCCTGGGTGAGTTGAAGGATCAAGTTGTTGCCAAGCTGTCCGGCGAAGAAGGCCAGCCTTCGGCTTCCGACGTCAAAGCCGCTTTCGGCGAAATCGAATACCGCACCGTTCGCGAAAACATCGTTAACGGCAAGCCACGTATCGACGGTCGCGACACCCGCACCGTACGTCCGTTGAACATCGAAGTCGGCGTTCTGCCGAAGACCCACGGTTCGGCACTGTTCACCCGTGGCGAAACCCAGGCTCTGGTCGTCGCGACACTGGGCACCGCCCGTGACGCACAGCTGCTGGACACCCTGGAAGGCGAGAAAAAAGACCCGTTCATGCTGCACTACAACTTCCCTCCGTTCTCGGTGGGCGAGTGTGGTCGCATGGGTGGCGCCGGTCGTCGCGAAATCGGTCACGGCCGTCTGGCCCGTCGTTCGGTTTCGGCCATGCTGCCTGCCGCTGACGTGTTCCCGTACACCATCCGTGTGGTTTCGGAAATCACCGAATCCAACGGTTCGAGCTCGATGGCTTCCGTTTGCGGCGCTTCCCTGGCCCTGATGGACGCTGGTGTTCCGATGAAGGCACCGGTTGCCGGTATCGCCATGGGTCTGGTTAAAGAAGGCGAGAAATTCGCCGTCCTGACCGACATCCTGGGTGACGAAGACCACCTGGGCGACATGGACTTCAAAGTAGCCGGTACCGCCAAAGGTGTTACCGCGCTGCAGATGGACATCAAGATCAAGGGCATCACCGAAGAGATCATGGAAATCGCTCTGGGCCAGGCCCTGGAAGCGCGCCTGAACATCCTTGGTCAGATGAACCAGATCATCGGTCAGTCGCGTACCGAGCTGTCGGCCAACGCTCCGACCATGATCGCGATGAAGATCGACACCGACAAGATCCGTGACGTTATCGGTAAAGGCGGCGCGACCATCCGTGCGATCTGCGAAGAAACCAAGGCTTCGATCGACATCGAAGACGACGGTTCGATCAAGATCTTCGGCGAAACCAAGGAAGCGGCTGAAGCAGCACGCCAGCGCGTTCTGGGTATCACCGCAGAAGCCGAGATCGGCAAGATCTACGTCGGCAAGGTTGAGCGCATCGTCGACTTCGGCGCATTCGTCAACATCCTGCCTGGCAAGGACGGTCTGGTTCACATCTCGATGCTGAGCGACGCTCGCGTAGAGAAAGTGACCGACATCCTGAAAGAAGGCCAGGAAGTGGAAGTGCTGGTACTGGACGTGGACAACCGCGGCCGTATCAAGCTGTCCATCAAAGACGTGGCAGCGGCCAAGGCTTCGGGCGTTTAATTTCCCCGCAGCATTAGCGCAATAAAAATGCCCCGCCGTGAAAACGGCGGGGCATTTTTTTGCCTGCGAAATATCGAGTCATTCTACGAAGTTGCCGACCTTCAATACCGGTGCTAGGTTTAGCCCACCGCCCGTGTAGCTCAGCCGGTAGAGCAGCGCACTCGTAACGCGAAGGTCGCAGGTTCGATTCCTGTCTCGGGCACCACTTCGCTTTTCCCACATTCTCGCTCCTCCCCCGAAATCCGGTTTTATGTTCCCCCGGTCAACTTTTTGTGGGAGAGATGTAAAGACCCGTGTAATTCGCTCGCCAAACGTCCTATATTCGCTGTCTGCATGAGCATCGCCCAGCAGTTTTCAGATGATCCCGAATGGTTCCGAAGGCCGGACAATCCGCGTCAGAGAGATCCTTGATGATCCAGATCCAGATCCATCTTCCATTCTTACGATCAGCGAGAACGCCATGACTGAATTGACCCAAGAGCAACGCCACGAACAAGCGCTGGAGAAGTACAAACTTGATGCGCCGGAGTTGATGGACGAGATCAAGGACCTGAGTCCCGATGAGCAGAAGGACCAGATCCAGTGGGCGTTCGAAGATGAAGCCGAAGCCCAGGGTTTGCAGCCGTGGGAACTGACGCTCAAGTACACCAGTACCCCTGAAGAGTTTGAGGCCAAGCGCCTGGAGCTGCACAAGGAGGCGGCCGAAGTGCTGGGTGTCGATTGGGAAGAATACTGCGAGATGAACAATCTGGTGGTCTGAAACAAAAACGCCAGCCTCGAAAGGGCTGGCGTTTTTTATTGCGCGCTCGATTCAGAGGCTCAGGCGCATCGACAGGTCCACGGCCTTCACATCCTTGGTCATCGCACCGATCGAGATGTAATCCACCCCGGTCTGGGCAATCGGCAGCAACGTGCTTTCGTTGATGCCGCCGCTGGCTTCCAGCTTTGCCTTGCCGCCGTTCAGGCGCACGGCTTCGCGCATGTCATCGAGGCTCAGTTCGTCGAGCATGATGATGTCGGCACCGGCTGCCAGCGCTTCCTTCAGTTCATCCAGGCTTTCCACTTCGATTTCCACCGGTTTGCCCGGCGCGATCTTGTGCGCGGCAGCAATGGCCTGCGGAATTCCGCCGCTGGCGGCAATGTGGTTCTCCTTGATCAGGAACGCGTCGTACAGACCGATGCGATGGTTATGGCAGCCACCGCAGGTGACCGCGTATTTCTGCGCCAGGCGCAGGCCCGGCAGGGTCTTGCGGGTGTCGAGCAGTTTCACGTCGGTTTCGGCGACGAAGTCCGCGAGGTATTGCGCACGGGTGGCTACGCCGGACAGCAACTGCAGGAAGTTCAGGGCACTGCGTTCGCCGGTCAGCAGGGAGCGGGCCGGGCCTTCCAGGTGAAACAACGGCTGGTTCGGCGAAACCCGTTCGCCATCGCGCACCTGCCAGTGCACCGCCACCCGAGGGTCGAGCTGACGGAACACCGTATCGACCCAGGCTGTGCCGCAGATCACGGCGGCGTCGCGGGTGATGATGGTGGCTTTGGCCAGGCGTTCGGCCGGGATCAGTTGCGCGGTGATGTCGCCGCTGCCGATGTCTTCGAGCAACGCACGGCGCACATTGGCTTCGATTTCGGCGGTCAAATCGGCGAGACGTAGATTCGGCATAACGGGCTCCACAAACAAAGTGGCCCGATTATAGGGGCATGGCACCGGCCAACCCAAGGCGAGAACCTCCCCGTAGAGCTGCATCCGGTCGATTTTCTTTGAGCAAACCCGATTCCGGCGTGGTCATTGAAAGGTATCGCGCATAGGGGAAACCCTGACGGCTCTGGCGCCGGAGACAACTTTTGCAAGATAATCCGCCTTGCATTTGACGCCATGACTTTGACGTCGGCAAATCACCGTTTCAGGAGGCTTGGATGCACAACGACGGGAACGTAGTGCCTTTGCACAAGGCTGCTACCGATCAGGCGACTCACTCGCCGCTCGCCCGCCTGCCTGTGATTCTGCTTCAGGTTCGCGACAAGGCTGCACAACGCCTGCGCAACGGCCTGCAGGAGCTGTTCGATAACGCCGACGACACCCTGTTCGAAATGGCCGACCGGGCCCGCAACGACGTCGAACAGAACATCTTTTTTGAAGCCATGCGCGACCTGCGCCTCAAGCGCAAGAACATCGAGCGCGGCTTTCTCGAACAATTCTTCGAGGCCTTTGTCGGCCTCACTCAATATGATCCCGTACCGAACGTCGTGCCTCACGCGTTGCAGTACGAGGACACCACGGCGCGCACCGACGACATGGAGCGCAGCGTCGCGATCGAGACGATGGTGGGGCGCGTACTGAATCGCGACGGTTTCGCCCTCGATCAATTGACCGCGCGATTCAATGCGCTGCTCGGCAAATCCCTGGACGATCAACACAACCCGCTGGGCCCGGCGATGCTGTGTGAGTATTTCCTCCAGGCCGGGCGCAATCTGGGCGTGGAGATCAAGGTCAAGCTGATCCTGCTTAAACTGTTCGAGCGCTATGTGCTGGCCGACACCGACCAACTTTTCGCGGAGGCCAACCAACTGTTGGTCGCCACCGGGGTGTTGCCCGAGCTGAAGCCTGCACCGGCTCGCCGGGCCAGGGATCACGCCTCGGCCAGCGTGCACAGCGAGTTCGACGAACACGATCAATCGCCGGCGGACGCGGGCGTGCAGGAAGTTTTCGCCGCACTTCAGGAGTTGCTGTTGCACGTGCGCGGCAGCGTCGCGCCGACCCTTGAACCGAGTGCGGCACCCCAGCCGATTTCCACCCGCGACCTGCTGCGTCTGCTCTCGCACTTGCAGCAATACGTGCCGGCGCTGGCGGGGCAGGAAGATTTCGATCTGCGCAATCAGCTTGAGCAATTGCTGACCCGGGTCAGCGTAAAAAGCGGCAAGTCGCGGATCGTCGGCGGTGCGGATGAGGATGTGATCAACCTGGTCGCCATGGTGTTCGACTGCATTCTCGACGACCGCAACCTGCCGGACTCGCTCAAGGCGCTGATCGCCCGGTTGCAGATCCCGATGTTGAAGGTCGCGGTGATCGACAAGAGTTTTTTCAGTCGCAGCAGCCATCCGGCACGACGCCTGCTCAATGAAATCGCCGAAGCGGCCATGGGCTGGGGCGAATGCGACGGCGATGCGCGCGACAGCCTCTATCTGCGCATCGAGCAAGTAGTGCAGCGTTTGCTGACGGATTTCGTCGATGACCCGGCGATTTTCTCCGAGTTGTTGGCGGATTTTCTCACCTTCACCAGCGACGAGCGCCGCCGCAGCGAACTGCTTGAGCAGCGTCTGCGCGATGCCGAAGAGGGCCGGGCGAAAACCGAACTCGCGCGCCTGCGTGTCGAACAGGCGTTGAACCAGGCGATGCTGGGCAAAGTCCTGCCGCCGACGGTGGTGACCTTCGTCCAGACAGCCTGGGGCAAGGTGTTGTTGCTGACGTGCCTCAAGCACGGCGATCAGTCCGCCGAATGGCAAGCCGACGTGCAGACCATGGAGCAGTTGATCTGGAGCGTGCAGCGTCACGAGGATGCCGAGTCGGGCCTGCGGTTGCTGTCGCTGGTGCCGGGACTGCTCAAATCGCTGCGTGACGGGCTGAGCAGCTCGGCGTTCGATCCGTTCGCCACCAGCGAGTTTTTCAGTGCGCTGGAAGCGTTGCACGTTCGTTTGCTTCAGCCTTCCGCCGAGCCGGATCAGGCCGAGTCGCCGCCGATGATCCAAGTGTCTCAGGCCATCGTTTTGAAGACCGCCGACGAAGGTCATCCGATGTTGGGCCCGGAGCGTTTGCCGGCCGATGACGCCAGCCTGCGTCAGGTCGACCAGTTGCGCCTGGGCAGCTGGGTGGCGTTCGAAGAGGATGAGGAACACACCTTGCGCTGCAAACTGGCGGCGATTATCGAGGCGACCGGCAAGTATGTGTTTGTCGACCGCACCGGAACGAAAGTGCAGGAGCGCAACCGCATCGCCCTGGCCATGGAGTTCCGTCGCGGGACGTTGCGGGCGCTGGATGACACCCTGCTCTTCGATCGGGCGCTGGAGTCTGTGCTCGGCAATCTGCGACGGCTCAATCGCGGCAAGTGATCGCGCGCCGGGGGCCGATCACGGCATACTGGGCGCAACACAGTCGGCGTTGAAGGAATCGGTATGCAGTTGGATCCCGCAAGCGGGTGGTGTCACGGGGTGCAGGTCTGCCCCTCGCCCAACTTCAATGAACGCCCGGCGGGCGAAGTCTCCCTGTTGGTCATCCACAACATCAGCCTGCCGCCGGCGCAGTTCGCCACCGGCAAGGTGCAGGAGTTTTTCCAGAATCGTCTGGATGTCACGGAGCATCCCTATTTTGCAGGGATCGCCGACCTGCGCGTTTCCGCGCATTTCCTGATCGAACGTGACGGCAAGGTCACCCAGTTTGTCTCCTGCCTTGAGCGTGCCTGGCATGCCGGCGTGTCGGTGTTCGAAGGGCGGGAAACCTGTAACGATTTTTCCGTGGGCATCGAGCTCGAAGGCACCGATGATCTGCCGTTCACCGAGGCGCAGTATCAGGCGTTGATCGTGCTGACCCGGCATTTGCAAAAAGCGTTTCCAGCGATCACTGTCGAACGTATCTGCGGACACAGCGACATCGCACCCGGACGCAAGACCGACCCTGGACCCGCATTCGACTGGGCACGCTACCGCGCCGCCCTGGCACAAGAGGAAGGACAATGAGTTTTCTGGTGTTACTGCTGGCGGTATGGATCGAGAAGTTCTCGGCCCTGCGCCATCGGGTTCAACGCGATGGCGGATGGATCCGCGAACTGCACAAGCTTGAAAGCGGCAACCTGGCAAAACGGCCGTGGCTGGTGCTGGTCATTCTGGTGCTGCTGCCGGTGGCATTGCTCGGGTTATTGCTGCTGGTGCTGGAGCCGGTTGCCTATGGCCTGCTGGCCCTGCCGGTGCATTTGCTGGTGGTGATTTACAGCCTGGGGCGCGGCGATCTGCTCGGCGGTCTCGGCCCGTTCCGTGATGCCTGGCGTCGGGAAGACTTGCAGGCCGCCGCTCACGTGGCCAAGCGCGATCTGGATATCTGCGCCGAGAGTGGCGAGCAATTGCTGGAACAAGTGCAGCGGCATCTGTTGTGGCAGGCCTACCAGAGCTTTTTCGCGGTGATTTTCTGGTACTTCCTGCTTGGCCCGGTTGCCGCGCTGAGCTATCGCCTGCTGGCGCTGGCTGAAGAAAATGCACAGAACCCGGCACTGGCCGAGCGGGCAGGGCAGCTGCGGCACGCGTTCGACTGGGTGCCGGTGCGCCTGCTGGCGGCGAGTCTGGCTCTGGTCGGCAACTTCGTCGCGGTCAGCCGGATCATGCTGCATGAACTGTTGAACTGGAACATCAGCGCCGCGCAATTGATCAACAGGGTCGGCCTGGCCGCCGGAGAAATTCCGCCCGCCGTCGTTGGCCCGGAAGGCATCAACACCCTCGATTGCCTGTGGGAGCTGCTGCTGCGTGCAGCGGTGTTGTGGTACGCCGGGTTTGCCCTTTGGACCGTCCTGATCCACTGATGCCTGCCTGAAGATCAAAATCTCGCCCGAACGCAGCCAGCGTTCGGGCGATCCTCTGCCGTTAACCTTAAGTTACAAAACCTCCCTTCGATTTGAGCTATACAGAGATAGCGCCCGATAGTGGCTATCTGCTGTCGTCCCGCGCCTGCCAATAAAAACAAGAAAAAACCAAGGGAGACTTCCAGTGAAGAGCTTGCTCTATCCCGCTGTCTCGCTGATGAACCGCCTGAGCTTCGGCATGAAGTTCAGCCTGATCAGCGTGCTGTTCCTGGTACCGATGCTGGTGACCAACTTCTATCTGGTGCGCGATTCCTATCGCGAATTCCAGGGCACCCGGGTGGAGTTGCAAAGCCTCGACCTGCTGGGCAGCAGCCTGATCCTGCGTCGGGATCTGGAAACCCTGAACAACCTGGTGCAGATCAACGTCACCCTCGGCCAGTCGGGCAAGGCCGGCAATGTCGAGTCGCAAATCACCAGCCTCGAACAAAACGTTCTGGCGCGCCTGCAAGGGCTGACGGCCATGACCGAGGACCCGGAACAGATCAAGGTCTTCGATGCCAAGCGCGATGAAATGATTGCCGCGTTCAAGGCCCAGCAAGCGGAGAATTCTCTGCAAAGCAAAAGCGCGCTGATCGGAAAACTGCTGGGCAGTGCGCAGATTTTCAGCCAGATCGTCGCCAGCCAGGCCGGTCTGAGCCGCGACACTCAGAGCGATATTCGCCAACTCAGCGAACTGGTCACCGCGATCACGCCAGCCATCACCCAGACTCTTGGCGAAGGCCGGGCCATGGGATCTTTTTCGTTGGGGCAGGGTTTTCTCAACAGTTCCTCCAGCACCCGCTTCGATGAGTTGCTGGCACAGATCGAAAAGCTTCAGGGCGAGTACGGGCTGAAATTGCAGGACGCGCTGGGCTCGAGCAAGACCGCGCGGGATTCGCTGAGTGCGGCGGCAGACGCCAGCAAGGCCTCGCTGAAGCAGGCCAGCGAAATCTTCGAAGAGCAAGTGGTGGTTGCCGAGACCCTCGATGCGCCGTGGCAGGCTTTTTACGATCAGGTCACCGGGCTGATGGACCGCACGTATCAGCTCAACGAAGCCACCCTGAAATTCCTCGATACCCAATTACAACAACGCCTGACGCAGAACCGCACGCACATGGTGTTGCAGGCTGTGGCGCTGTCGGTGGTGTTCGTACTGATTTTCTATCTTTACGGCGGCTTCTATGCCTCGACCCGCAATACGCTAAAACGTCTTGGCGCGATGATGGACAAAGTCGCGGCCGGGGACATGACGGTCAACTTCGTGGCCCATAGCCGCGATGAACTGGGCGAGCTGGGCGAGGTGTTCAATGGCACGGTGCGCAAGATCCACGACCTGATCGAGCGGGTCGGTCATACGGTCGGCGAAGTCGAGCGTCAGGCCGGGCAAGTGGAAGATGTCTCAGCGCAAAGCAACCAGGCCGTGGCCGGTCAGCGTAGCCAGATCGAGCAGGTGGCCACGGCTATGAACCAGATGTCGGCGACCTCGCAGGAAGTCGCGCGCAGTGCGGCGGCTGCGGTGAGCAGCGCCCACAGCGTCAATGACGAAACCATCAGCGGACGTGGCCTGGTGGAGTCGCAGCAGGGCAGCATCGCGGCACTGGCCAGCGAAATAGACCAGTCGGTGCGGGTGATCAATCAGTTGGCCAGCGACAGTCAGTCGATCAGCAGCGTGCTGGAGGTGATCAAGAGCATCGCCGAGCAGACCAATCTGCTGGCGCTCAACGCGGCAATCGAGGCGGCGCGGGCCGGTGAGCAGGGCCGGGGCTTTGCGGTGGTGGCGGACGAAGTACGGACGCTGGCCAAACGCACTCAGCAATCGACCGAAGAAATCGAGCAGATGATTGCCAAGCTGCACGGCGGGGTCGGCGCGGCGGTGAAGGCCATGGGCGTCAGTCATTCGATGGCCAGCGGCACCGTCGGACAGTCGGAAAAGGTCCAGCAGGCGCTGGAAAACATCCTCGGTGCGGTAGGCATGATCGTCGATCAGAACCAGCAGATCGCCGCTGCCGTGGAGCAGCAGACGGCCGTGGCCCATGACATCGACCAGAACATCGTCGAGATCAACCGCGCCGGCGAGCGCACGGCCGAAGGTGCCTGTCAGACCGAAAATGCCAGTCGGGCACTGTCTGCGCAGGTGGTGGAGTTGAAGCAGTTGATCAGCGCCTTCCGGGTTTAAGCAGCCTGCCTCTCCGGAGGCAGGTATGTCGGAATAATTTGTAGTACTTCTTTGCTTACGTTTGTAAGCAATTTCCTGATTTCCTCCGTGCTCTGATTTTTCGTCTTCAATGGATCAAGATCACATCAACTGACCGTTTGGAGGAGGCCACACATGTCTGTTGCAACCCTGGGAGTCCAGGGCCGCTGTGCCCATTGCCAGACCACGCTGCTGCTCAAACCCTGGCAACTGAATGCCATCGCGATCAATGAACCGTTCACCTGCGCTCACTGCCAGAAAACCCTGGAGCTGCGCTGCCCGAAACAGATCAGACGCTTCAAGTCCCTCGATTCGTTGGGTTGGTTACGCTTCAGTGCTTCGTTGACGGTGTGCACCGCGTTGCTGGTGGCGCTGGTGATGGAATGGATCGGGCTGCTCAACGTGACCGAGCAGTTGAATGCTTCATTGATCGTGGTTTTCGTGTACTTCGCGCTGATGCGTTTTGTTCACCACCGGCAGCACATGACCCTGACGCTCGACGCGGTGAAGGCCCACGGCGAATGACTACCAGCCGAACACTTCACAGCAGTTGGCGGTGCTGGTCTCGGCGAGTTGTTCTGCACTGATATTCATCAATCCCGCAATCGCGTTGCAGATCGCCGGCAGATGCGCCGGTGTGTTGCGCACGCCGGGGTACATGGCGGGCGCCATGTCCGGTGAGTCGGTTTCCAGCACCACCGAGCCCAGCGGTAAATCCGCCAGTACTCGATGCATGCGCAAGGCCTGGGGCCAGGTCGGCGCGCCGCCGAGACCCAGTTTGAAACCGAGTTTGATGTATTCCCGCGCCTCTTCACGGCTGCCGGCAAAGGCATGGATGATGCCTCCGCGCTTGAGCCTGAAACGCTTGAGCGTGGCAATCACCGCCGCGTGGCTGCGCCGCACATGAATCAACGCCGGTAACTCGAAATCCGCTGCCAGTTGCAGTTGCGCGTCGAACAGCGCCTGCTGGCGTTCGCGGTCGAGGGTTTCGATGAAATAGTCCAATCCGATTTCGCCGACGGCGCACAACTGTCGATGACCGCGCAGCCGTGTCAGCCAATCGCCCAGCGCAGGCAAGTCTTCCGGCCGATGCTGATCGAGATAAACCGGGTGCAGGCCGAAAGCCGCGTACAAATCGGCATCGCTTTGCACCAGATCCCACACCCGCTGCCAGTTGCCTTCATACACTCCCAGCACCACCATCCGCCGCACCCCGAGGGCACGGCTTTCCGCCAGCAACGCCGCACGGTCGGCGTCGAAGTCGGGAAAGTCCAGATGGGTGTGGCTGTCGATCAGCTCCACGGCTCAGTCCCGGTGAATACGCTGCTTGAAGGTACGGGCGATGGCTTGCACGCCAGGCTGGTAATCCGATTGCTCGACCGCCGCCAGCGCCAGTGCCAGCGCCTTGTCGGCAATCAACTGGTGTTGCTGGGCCATGGCGTTGACCGGCAGCGGCAGGAAGTCCAGCAACTGGGTGTCGCCAAACGTGCCGAGACGCAGCGGACGGTTTTTCAGCGGGAAGTCATGCAGCGCATCGAACACACCCTGCAACAGCACGTAGGACGTGGTCACCAGCGCATCCGGCAAATGCCCGAGGCGTTGCAGGAGTTCTTCCATCAATTGCTTGCCGCACTCGCGGCTGAAGGACTCGGCGTGCTCGACCAGCACTTCGCCCTTGAAGCCGGCGAGGGCCTGTTTGAAGCCGGCGGCACGTTCCTGGCTGATGCTCAGTTCCGGGCGGGCGCCCAGCAGCACGATCTGTTTCGGCTGCGGGTCGAGCAGGCTTTCGGTCAGGTGCAGGCTGGCTTCGCGGTCGTCGCTGACCACCGAGCAGAAATGCTCGGGATCCATCACCCGGTCGATGGCGATGACCGGCAAGCCCTTGGCCTGCAACTGGCGGTAGCTGTCGTCACCGGCCGGCAGGCAACTGGCGACGATCAGCGCGTCACAGCGTCGGGCGCGGAACAGCTGCAGCAATTGCCGTTCGCTGTCCGGCGCATCGTCGGAGCTGGCGATCAGCAACTGATAGCCCCGCGCCCGGGCGCCTTGTTCCAGCAGCTTGGCGATCCGCGCGTAGCTGGGGTTTTCCAGATCCGGCAGGATAAAGCCCAGGGTCCGGGTATGCCGGCTGCGCAGCCCGGCCGCCTGTGGATTGGGAGTAAAGCCGTGCTGATCGACCACCGCCCGCACCCGCTCGACGGTCGCGGTGCTGATGCGTTGCTGTTCGGCCTTGCCGTTGATGACGTAGCTGGCGGTGGTCACGGACACTCCGGCCAACCGCGCGATATCACTGAGTTTCAACCCGGGATTTCCTTGTTTTTTCGAGCTTGCCGCCACATTTTCGCCAATCCTACCCGATTCAGGCAGGCGACCATTGTCGCAGCGCATCCGACAAGTTGGACTTCAAGGATGAGACATTATCGAGTAACGTGCCGATCAATCTAGATTAAACGTTTCAGCAGGCGTATTTTCTACGTTTTAGACGCCTTTGGCCGGTTCTGCCGTGAAACCGCCAAAACTGCCTCCTGAAAGGGAAGCCTACAAGCGCCTAAGCTGCAACCATTCAAAACAATACCTGGCGCACCAACGCGTCAAAAAGGAGATCGCATGCTCGAGCTCACTGTAGAGCAGATATCCATGGGCCAATCGGCTGTGGATAAACCCGCCGCCCTGCAATTGCTGGCCAATCATCTGGTGGCCGATGGTCTGGTCGCCGACGGTTACCTGGCCGGGTTGCAGGCGCGGGAAGCCCAGGGCTCGACCTTTCTCGGTCAGGGGATTGCGATCCCCCATGGCACGCCCGAAACCCGCGATCAGGTATTTGCCACTGGCGTACGGCTGATGCAGTTTCCCGACGGCGTGGACTGGGGCGACGGCCAGATCGTCTACCTGGCCATCGGCATCGCGGCCAAATCCGACGAACACCTGCGCCTGCTGCAATTGCTGACCCGCGCCCTCGGCGAGACCGATCTGGGCCAGGCCCTGCGCCGCGCCAGTTCGCCCGAAGCGCTGCTGAAGCTGCTGCAGGGCGCGCCACAGGAGCTGGCGCTGGATGCACAGATGATCGGCCTCGGCGTATCCGCCGACGATTTCGAAGAGCTGGTCTGGCGCGGTGCGCGTCTGCTGCGTCAGGCCGATTGCGTAAGCAACGGTTTTGCCGGCGTGCTGCAGCAAGTCGAAGCACTGCCACTGGGCGATGGCCTGTGGTGGTTGCACAGCGAGCAGACCGTGAAGCGTCCGGGTCTTGCCTTCGTCACGCCGGACAAACCGATGCGCTACCTCGGCCAGCCCCTCAGCGGTCTGTTCTGTCTGGCCAGCCTCGGCGAAGCGCATCAGGCGTTGCTCGAGCGTTTGTGCGCGTTGCTGATCGAAGGTCGCGGCCATGAACTGGGCCGCGCCACCAGCAGCCGCAAAGTCCTCGAAGTGCTTGGCGGTGAGTTGCCTGCCGACTGGCCGAGTGCGCGAATTGCGCTGGCCAACGCTCATGGCTTGCATGCGCGGCCGGCGAAGATCCTCGCGCAGTTGGCGAAGAGCTTTGACGGTGAAATCCGTGTCCGCATCGTCGACGGTCAGGACAGCGCAGTGTCGGTGAAAAGCCTCAGCAAACTGCTGAGCCTCGGCGCCCGTCGCGGTCAGGTGCTGGAAGTCATCGCCGAGCCGAGCATCGCCGCCGATGCCTTGCCGGCCTTGCTCGCCGCTATTGAAGAAGGCCTCGGCGAAGAAGTCGAACCGTTGCCGGCCGTGAGCCAGCAGCGCGAAGTCATCGTCGACATCGCCGAAGTCTTGAGCGCCCCGGCCTCCGGCAGCCTGCTGCAAGCGATTCCTGCCGCCCCCGGCATTGCCATCGGCCCGGCGCACATTCAGGTCCAGCAAACCATCGATTACCCGTTGCGTGGCGAGTCCGCTTCCATCGAACGTGAACGTCTCAAGCAAGCGCTGGCCGATGTGCGTCAGGACATTCAAGGCCTGATCGAACGCAGCAAGGCCAAGGCGATCCGCGAGATTTTCATCACCCATCAGGAAATGCTCGACGACCCGGAACTCACCGATGAGGTCGACACCCGCCTCAAGCAAGGCGAGAGCGCCGAGGCAGCCTGGATGGCCGTGATCGAAGCCGCCGCGAAACAACAGGAATCGTTGCAGGACGCCTTGCTCGCCGAACGAGCTGCCGATCTGCGTGATATCGGGCGTCGGGTGCTGGCGCAACTGTGCGGCGTGCAGACGCCTGCCGAGCCTGAGCAACCGTACATTCTGGTGATGGATGAGGTCGGCCCGTCCGATGTGGCGCGTCTTGATCCGGCGCGGGTGGCGGGGATTCTCACCGCCCGGGGTGGCGCCACCGCTCACAGCGCCATCGTGGCTCGCGCTCTGGGGATTCCGGCACTGGTCGGTGCGGGCGCAGCGGTGTTGCTGCTGAAACCGGGCACGCCGTTGCTGCTCGACGGCCAGCGCGGTCGCCTGCATGTCGATGCGGATGCCGCGACCTTGCAACGCGCCAGCGAAGAGCGTGACACCCGCGAACAACGCCTGAAAGCCGCCGCCGAGCAACGCCATCAACCGGCGCACACCACCGATGGCCACGCCGTGGAAGTGTTCGCCAACATTGGCGAAAGCGCCGGCGTCGCCAGTGCAGTCGAGCAAGGCGCCGAAGGCATCGGTCTGCTGCGCACCGAGCTGATTTTCATGGCCCACCCGCAGGCGCCGGACGAGGCGACTCAGGAAGCCGAATACCGCCGCGTCCTCGACGGCCTCGCCGGCCGACCGCTGGTGGTGCGCACCCTCGACGTCGGCGGTGACAAACCGCTGCCGTATTGGCCGATCGCCAAGGAAGAAAACCCGTTTCTCGGCGTGCGCGGGATTCGCCTGACCCTGCAGCGTCCGCAGATCATGGAAGCGCAGTTGCGCGCCTTGCTGCGTTCTGCGGACAACCGTCCGCTACGCATCATGTTCCCGATGGTCGGCAGCGTCGACGAGTGGCGTCAGGCCCGGGACATGACCGAGCGTCTGCGCCTGGAAATCCCGGTCGCCGACCTGCAACTGGGGATCATGATCGAAGTGCCGTCCGCCGCGTTGCTGGCGCCGGTGCTGGCCAAGGAAGTGGATTTTTTCAGCGTCGGCACCAACGACCTGACCCAATACACCCTGGCCATCGACCGTGGTCACCCGACCCTGTCCGCCCAGGCGGACGGCCTGCACCCGGCGGTGCTGCAACTGATCGACATCACCGTGCGCGCAGCCCATGCCCACGGCAAATGGGTCGGCGTCTGCGGTGAGCTGGCGGCGGATCCGCTGGCGGTGCCGGTGCTGGTTGGCCTTGGCGTGGATGAACTGAGCGTCTCCGGGCGCAGCATCGCGGAAGTCAAGGCGCGCATCCGCGAACTCAGCCTGACGCAAACGCAAAACCTTGCTCAACAAGCCCTGGCCGTGGGCAGCGCCAACGAAGTGCGCGCATTAGTGGAGGCCCTGTAATGGCCAAGATTCTTACCCTGACCCTCAACCCGGCGCTGGACCTCACGGTGCAGTTGCCGCGTCTGGAACCCGGTCAGGTCAATCGCAGCGACGAGATGCACACCCATGCCGCCGGTAAAGGCGTAAACGTCGCGCAGGTGCTGGCCGATCTCGGTCATCAACTGACTGTCAGCGGATTTCTCGGTGAAGACAATCTGCAGGCGTTCGAAAACCTGTTCGCCAAACGCGGCTTCGTCGACGCCTTCATCCGCGTTCCGGGTGAGACCCGCAGCAACATCAAGGTCGCGGAACAGGACGGACGCATCACCGACATCAACGGCCCGGGGCCGGTGGTCGGCGCGGTGGCGCAACAGGCGTTGCTGGATCGACTGGTACAGATCGCGCCGGGGCATGACGCGGTGGTGGTGGCCGGCAGTCTGCCGCGTGGGGTCAGTGCGAAGTGGTTGCGCGAGTTGATCGAGCGCCTGAAAGCCCTGGGCCTGAAAGTGGCACTGGACACCAGCGGCGAAGCGTTGCGCACTGCACTGAAGGCCGGCCCGTGGCTGATCAAACCGAACACCGAAGAGCTGGCCGACGCGCTGGGGTGTGAAGTGCTGTCCCACGTCGCAGAGGCAGAAGCGGCCAGTCGCTTGCACGCCCAAGGCATCGAGCACGTGGTGATTTCCCACGGTGCCGACGGTGTGAACTGGTTCAGCGTCGGCTCGGCGCTGCATGCCACGCCGCCGAAGGTCAGCGTCGCCAGCACGGTCGGTGCTGGCGACTCGTTGCTGGCCGGCATGCTCCACGGTCTGCTCAGCGCCGATACGCCGGAACAAACCCTGCGCACGGCCACGGCGATTGCGGCGCAGGCGGTGACCCAGATCGGTTTCGGTATTCACGATGCTGCGCAACTGACGCAGCTCGAACAGGGCGTGCGCGTGCGTCCCCTGACAGAACAATAAGAGGGTTTGTCATGAAGTTAGCCATTGTCACGGCCTGCCCGAACGGCATGGTCACCAGTGTGCTGTGCGCCCGGCTGCTGGATGCCGCGGCCCAGCGTCAGGGCTGGAGCACCAGCGTCGAAGTGGTGGATGCGGCGCATCCGGAACGCGCGTTGTCGGCGGCCACCATCGAGGCGGCGGAGTGGGTGTTGCTGGTGGCCACCGGCGACATCGACATGACGCGTTTCATCGGCAAGCGCGTATTCCGCATCGCGCCGGCGCAAGCGCTGCAGGATGTCGAAGCGGTGCTGCGACGCGGTGCCGAGGAAGCCGAAATTCATGTCGCCAGCGAAGTTGCCCCGACTGCCGTCGAGCAGCGCGTGCCGCGCATCGTCGCCGTCACTGCATGCCCGACCGGTGTCGCCCACACCTTCATGGCGGCCGAAGCCTTGCAGCAAACCGCCAAGCGTCTGGGCTATGCGTTTCAGGTGGAAACCCAAGGCTCGGTCGGGGCAAAAAATCCCCTGAGCGCAACGGCGATTGCCGAGGCCGACGTGGTGCTGCTGGCAGCCGATATCGAAGTCGCCACCGAGCGTTTCGCCGGCAAGAAAATCTACCGCTGCGGCACCGGGATCGCGTTGAAGCAATCCGAAGCCACGCTGAAAAAAGCCCTGGCCGAAGGCAAACAGGAAAGTGCCGCAAGCGACGGCAAGGCCCCGGCCAAACAAGAGAAAACCGGCGTCTACAAACACCTGCTGACCGGTGTGTCGTTCATGCTGCCGATGGTGGTGGCGGGCGGCTTGATGATCGCTTTGTCGTTCGTGTTCGGCATCACCGCGTTCAAGGAAGAAGGCACGCTGGCGGCGGCGCTGATGCAGATCGGTGGCGAGACCGCGTTCAAATTGATGGTGCCGTTGCTGGCCGGTTACATCGCCTATTCGATTGCCGACCGTCCGGGGCTGGCGCCGGGAATGATCGGTGGTTTGCTGGCGAGCACCCTGGGCGCCGGCTTCATCGGCGGGATCGTTGCCGGTTTCATCGCCGGTTATGCGGCGAAGCTGATCAGTCGTTATGTGGCGTTGCCGCAGAGTCTGGAAGCGCTGAAGCCGATTCTGATCATCCCGCTGTTCGCCAGCCTGATCACCGGGCTGGTGATGATTTACGTGGTCGGCAAACCGGTGGCCGGGATGCTTGCGGCGCTGACACATTTCCTCGACAGCATGGGCACCACCAACGCGATCCTGCTCGGTGTGCTGCTGGGCGGCATGATGTGCGTCGATCTCGGCGGGCCGATCAACAAGGCTGCGTATGCGTTTTCGGTGGGGCTGCTGGCCTCGCAGAGTTACGCACCGATGGCCGCGACCATGGCCGCCGGTATGGTGCCGCCGATTGGTCTGGGCATTGCCACCTTCATCGCCCGGCGCAAGTTTGCCCAGACTGAGCGCGAAGCTGGTAAAGCGGCGTTGGTACTGGGCTTGTGCTTCATCTCCGAAGGGGCGATTCCGTTTGCCGCGAAAGACCCGTTGCGGGTGATCCCGGCAAGCATTGCCGGCGGTGCGCTGACCGGTGCGCTGTCGATGTACTTCGGCTGCAAGCTGATGGCGCCCCACGGTGGCCTGTTTGTGCTGGCGATTCCGAACGCGATCAACCATGCGCTGCTGTACCTGCTGGCCATCGTTGCGGGCAGCCTGCTGACGGCGCTGGTGTATGCGCTGGTCAAGCGGCCGGAAGCGGTCGAGCTGGCGTTGGAGCCGGCCAACGCCTGAGGTGTCACACCCGCTTCATCTGGTGATGGTTAAGTTTTCCTTTTTTCAGGGAGAACAGCATGAGCGATTTCAACCTCGGTCGCCGGCGCGTGATGCAAGTGGTCGGCGCCGGTTTGCTGATGCCGGGGCTGGCCCCGGCCGTGATCGCCTCGGTCAAGGATCGACCGCAACTCACCGACGGCGTGCAGTCCGGCGACCTGCAGGGCGATCGGGCGATGATCTGGAGCCGCAGCGACCGCCCGGCGCGGATGGTGGTGGAGTGGGATACCCGCAGTCAGTTCCGCCATCCGCGCCGCGTCATCTCCGCGCTGGCCGATGCCCGCAGCGACTTCACCGCCCGCGTCGAACTCACCGGGTTGCCCGTCGATCAGGCGATTTTCTACCGCGTGTATTTCAAGGACGCCCAGACCGGCGTCGCCAGTGAGCCGTGGCTCGGCCATTTGCGCAGCGCACCGACCGCACGGCGCAATATCCGATTCGTCTGGAGCGGCGACACGGTCGGCCAGGGCTTCGGCATCAACCCGGATATCGGCGGCATGCGCATCTACGAATCCATGCGTTTGCGCCTGCCGGACTTTTTTATCCACAGCGGCGACACCATCTACGCCGACGGCCCGGTGCCGGCACAACTGACCACCGAGGGTGGCCGCGTGTGGCGCAACCTCACCACGGAAGCCAAGAGCAAGGTCGCCCAGACCCTCGACGATTATCGCGGTAATTACCGCTACAACCTGATGGATGAAAACATCCGCCGCTTCAACGCCGAAGTGCCGCAGATCTGGCAGTGGGACGACCATGAAGTGGTCAACAACTGGTCACCGGGCAAACAGCTCGACGAGCGCTATCAGGAAAAAGATATCCACACCCTGGTCGGGCGCGCGCGTCAGGCCTGGCTTGAATATTCGCCGATGCGCCGTCAGGCAGCGGACGGTGGCGGGCGGATTTATCGCAAGTTGAGCTACGGGCCGATGCTCGATGTGTTCGTGCTCGACATGCGCAGCTATCGCGGCGCCAACGACGACAATCTCGGCGCGGAAAAGCCGTTCCTCGGGCGCGAGCAACTGAACTGGCTCAAGCGCGGATTGAAGGCCTCGAAAGCCCAGTGGAAAGTCATCGCTGCCGATATGCCGATCGGCCTTGGCGTGCCGGACGGTGAAGTCAGCCCCGGCGTGCCGCGTTGGGAAGCGGTGGCCAACGGCGATCCTGGCCCGGCTCAGGGGCGCGAGCTGGAAGTCGCGGAATTGCTCGGGTTCCTGCGTAAACATCAGGTGCGCAATTTTGTGTTCCTGACAGCGGATGTGCATTACTGCGCGGCGCATCACTATCACCCGGATCGCGCCGCGTTCCAGGATTTCGAACCGTTCTGGGAGTTTGTCGCAGGCCCGTTGAACGCCGGGAGTTTCGGGCCCAATCCGCTGGACAAGACCTTTGGCCCGGAAGTGGTGTTCCAGAAAGCGCCGCCGACGCAAAACGCCTCACCGTTTGCCGGATTCCAGTTTTTTGGCGAGGTGAATATCGAGGGGCAGAGCGGGGAGATGAGTGTGGTGTTGCGGGATCTGAACGGGGTGGCGGTGTTTGAGCAGAAGTTGCAGCCGACCTGAGTTCAGCGCAAACAAAATGTGGGAGCGAACTTGCTCCCACAGTTGTTATTTATGGTCAGTAAACGTCGCGACGATAGCGACCCTGTTCGATCAGGCGTTCGACTTCTTCGGCGCCAAGGATGTCATGCAGCGCCAGGTCGACGCCCGACGCCATCCCTTGCAGGCTGCCGCAGATGTAGATCACGGCACCGTCCGCCAGCCACTTCTTCAGTTCGCCAGCCGATTCGCGCAAGCGGTCCTGCACGTAGATCTTCTCGGCCTGATCCCGGGAGAACGCCAGGTCCAGACGCGCCAGATCACCATTGATCAACCACTCTTCGAGTTCTGCGCGACAGAGGAAATCGTGTTCCCGATTGCGCTCGCCGAACAGCAGCCATTGGCGCTGCTGCCCGTCCGCGATCCGCGCCTTGAGCAGGCTGCGCAAACCGGCAAGGCCGGTGCCGTTGCCCAGCAGGATCATCGGCACAGGCTGGTTCGGCAGGTGGAACCCGCTGTTGCGGCGTACTCGCAGGCTGATACTGCCGCCCACTGGAGCATGCTCGGTCAGCCAGCCGGAGCCGATGCCGAGGGTGCCGTCGCTGTGTTGTTCCTGACGCACGATCAGTTCCAGCACGCCGTCGGCGGCAATCGAGGCGATCGAGTATTCGCGCATCGCCAGCGGCACCATCGCATCCACCAGCGCTTGAGCGTGCAGGCCCACCAGATGCGCGCGGTGCTCGGGCAACTGGCGGGTGGCGAGAGCGACTTCCAGCGATTCCTCCAGACCGTTGACCTTCACGCTGGTTTCGCCGCGAATGCTGAGGCCGTCGAGGAAATGTTCGATGGCCCACGGGCAGTTGCGCGGCAACACTTCCACCAGGTCGCCGGCCAGCCAGCTGCTGGTATCCGGTGCCGAAAGCCCCAGCAGGAAAACCGGTGAACCGCTGCTGTCAGGGTTCATCAACTCGCGACGGACCAGCGTCCAGTTGCCGTAGCTCGGTGCCTGCCAGGTATCGACCGGCACCTGGCCGGTGATCAGGCCGAGCTGGGTCTGCCAGTGCCGCAGCGCGTAAGGGTCGCCGCTATCGACCTCCACCGGGGCGAACAGGGTCTTGCCGCCATGCTCGCCCAGCCATTGATGCAGGCGTCGGGCGAAACCGCAGAAGTGCTGATACTGGCGGTCGCCGAGACCGAGCACCGAGTAGTTGAGGTTGTCGAGAGCCGAGGCACGGTTCAGGACTTTGCGCTCGAAACCGCGAGCGCTGTCCGGCGCCTCGCCGTCACCGAAGGTGCTGACCACGAACAGCGCGTTGTTTGATTCCTGCAGATCCTGTTCGCTGACATTCGCCAGCGGCTGCACCTTCACCGGCAGGCCGGCAGCCTGCAACTGACCTGCGGTCTGCCACGCCAGTTGTTCGGCAAAACCGCTCTGGCTGGCGAAACCGATCAGCCACGCCGGGCCATCGCCGGCCGGTTGTTCGAGACCCTGACGGGCATCCTTGATCTGATTTTTCTTGCGTCGGCGGTCCAGGTACAACAGCCAGCCAGTGATGAAAAACAGCGGCATCAATACCGCCGCGACGGTCACGATGATTCGTCCGACCAGACCGAAATAGCTGCCGACATGCAGCGCATAAATGCTGGTCAGCAATTGCGCCTTGAAGCTCTTGTCGGCGTAGCGGTCGACCCGTTTGACGACGCCGGTGGCCGGGTCGAGGGTGATCTGGTTCAGCGCGCGCTCATGGGGCGAGTTGTCGAGCAGGTAGAACACGGTCGCCGGTTGGCCGGCCACTGGCGGCATGCGGATGTTGTAGGAAGCGAGGCCCGGGCCGGCGGCGCTGTAGATGCTGATCCACATGGCTGCGTAATCGGCAGTCGGCGCCGGACCTTCGGGAGCCGGGCCACGGCCGCCGCGCACGCGCTCGTTCTGCGGCGCATCCGACAGCAGTTTCGTCAGGCCTTTGTTGTACCACTCGTAGGACCAGGACAATCCGGTCAGTGCCAGCATCAGGTAAACCAGCATGCACCAGGTGCCGAACACCGAATGCAGGTCCCAGTTGAAGCTGCGGCCCTTTTTCTTCCAGTCCAGGGTCAGCCACACGCGCCAGCTGTTCCACTGGCGCGGCCAGCGCAGGTACAGGCCGGACAGGCAGAAGAACAGCAGCATCAGAGTGCAGGCGCCGGTGATGTTGCGGCCGGTATCGCCCATGGCGAGGAATCGGTGCAACTGCAGCATCAGGCCGAAGAAGTCCTGGCCGGTGGCCTCGCCCTTGAACTCGGCGGTGTAGGGATCGAAGTAACGCATCTCGCCACGGCGCTCACCTTTCGGCGGGGTGAACCAGACGCGCCCGGCGGTGCCGCTCTCGGTCTCGACCGAGAGCATCGAGACTTTCTTGCCCGAGGCGGCTTCGATCTGCGCCACCAGCTCGGCGGGCGGCAGGACGCCGGCGACCTGTTTCTCCACCTGCAAAACAGAGGGGTTGAGGGCTTTCAGGATCTCGTCCTGAAACGAATAGGCAGCGCCGGTGATGCCCATCAGGGCCAGCACCAGCCCGGCAGTGATGCCAAAAAACCAGTGCAACTGGAACAGGGTTTTCTTCAACACGTCGCTAGCCTTGTCCGTTCGAAAGTGGTGTTCACGGCGTGCATTATGCCGTGGGTTATCGAGAAACGTTCTTTATTACGCACAAAAGCCCCGTTCAAGTGAATGAACGGGGCTCGAGACTTCCGGCTTCGATCAGAAGTGGAAGTTGGTGCTCAGCAATGCCGTACGGCCCGCCGCCTGGTTGGCGAAGTGAGTCGAGAAGGCTTTGTCGTAGTAGGTTTCGTTGGTCAGGTTCTGCACGTTCAATTGCAGGTCGACGTTCTTGGTCAGCTTGTACGCAGCCATCGCGTCGTAGCGAACGTAGGAATCGACCATGGTGGTGTTGGCCACGCTGCCGTACACGTCATCCACGTAGAACGCACCGCCACCGATGGTCAGCTTCGGCGTGACCTGGTAAGTGGTCCACAGGCTGGCGCTGTTTTTCGGCGTGTTAGGCAGTTCGTTGCCGTCGGTGGCACGGTTCAGCGGGCCGCCATCAACCTGTTCGCTGTCCATGTAGGCGTAACCGGCGAACACTTGCCACTTGTCGGTGATCTTGCCGCTGGCGGACAACTCGATACCTTGTACACGAGTCTTGCCGGCGTTTTCGTACGAGGTGGTATCAACCTGGACACGAGCGTTTTCTTTCTCGGTGCGGAAGATGTCGGCGGTCAGCGACAGGCGATCGTTCAGCAGATCCCACTTGGTACCGATTTCGTAGTTCTTGGTGGTTTCCGGCTCCATGTCGCTCTTGAGCAGGTTGCCGCTGCGATCGGTGGTGCCGCCCAGCGGGTTGCCGTCCATGCCCTCGCCCAGGGTGTTGCCCGGTGGCGTGGCGGAGGTGGCGTAGGACGCATAGATGCTGCCGTTTTCTGCCGGTTTGTAGACGATGCCGAACTGGCCGGTGACGAACTCGCTGGTGTCAGCACCTTTGGCGGTGGTGGTGCCCGCGTTGGTGTAGGTGTGGTAGCCGGTTTCGAAGTGGTCGTAACGCAGGCCCATGTTCACCAGCCATTGCGGGGACAGTTCCAGGGTGTCGAACACATACAGCGCGTAGGTATCGGACTGGGTGTCGGTGCCGGCGTAGTTGCGCGAGATCGCGCCGTTCCACGGATCGTTCGGGTTCGGGTTCGACAGCGAGGTGCAGTTGTAGCCGCTCGACGCGCCGATCATCGACGGGGTGCAGTTGGTGGTCGCGGCGCTGGTGCGCGGCGTGGTGTCGGTGTTGACGTTGTACGAGGACTTGCGGCTTTCCTCTCGGGTGTACTCGACACCGGTGGAGAAGCTGTTCTTGAAGCCGGCAACGTAGAAGTTGCCGAACAGGTCAGTCTGGTTGGTGGTGGTCTCGGTGTTGCTCACGCGGGTGTTCGCACGACGCCAGACGCTGCCGTTGTTGACGTTGCCCTTGCTGTCGTCCGGCTGGGTCAGGATGTAGTCCTGCATGCTGGTGCCGTGACGCAGGGTGTTCTTGATGGTCAGCGAGTCGCTCAGGTCATGCTCGATGGCGAAGGTCGCGGTGTCGGTGCGACCCTTGCGGAAGTCGCGACCGTCCAGACCGTAGAAGTTGCTGTGATCGCCACCCGAGTACGGCTTGTCCGGGTTGGATTTGGTGCGTGCCGCTGAGCCTGCCTTCGGAATGGTGTACGGGATGCCCGAGTCCGGGGTGTCGTTGCTTTCGAGATGGTAGTAGTCGAGGTTGACGCGGGTGTCGGTGCCCAGGCCGAAGGCCAGGGACGGCGCGATGCCCCAACGGTCGTAGTCGACGCTGTCGCGACCGGCGACGTTGCTCTCGTGGCTCATCAGGTTCAGACGGCCGGCAGCGGTGTCGCTGAACTGGTAGTTGCCGTCCAGGGTGTAGCGCTGGGTCTGGTCGGAGCCCCAGGTGAAACCACCGTCGAACGAGTTGCCCAGGTGGGCTTTCTTGCTCACCAGGTTGATGCTGCCGCCAGCCGCGCCGCGACCGCCGATGGCGGAGTTCGGGCCCTTGCTGACTTCGATGTTTTCCACGGCGAAGATCTCACGGCTCTGGGAGCCGGTGTCGCGTACGCCGTCGAGGTAGGTGTCGCCCTGGGCATCGAAACCACGGATGAACGGACGGTCGCCCTGCGGGTTGCCACCTTCACCGGCACCGAAGGTGATGCCCGGTACGGTGCGCAGCGCATCCTGCATGTTCAGGGCGCCGGTGTCCTTCAGGACTTGTTGCGGAATCACGGTGACCGAGCGCGGCGTATCGACCAGCGGCGCGGTGTACTTGGGCGAGGAGGCTTTCTCGACCTGGTAGGACGTCGAGTCCTGGGCTTCGCCGGTGATGGCGGTGGCGTCCAGGGCAATGGCATTGCCGGAGGCTTTGCTGTCGGTCTTTTCGGCCGCGAACACCATGTGGCCTGCGGAGCCGGCGGTCAGTGCGACGCCGATGGCAGAGGCGAGCAGACGTGGTGAGCTGACGGGTAATTGTGCGTGTTGACGTGACATTTTTATTCCCCTCCCCAAGGATTTGAGGCGGCGGAATATAGGGTAAACAGGTATTCGTATCAATTGCGAAACATTGTTATTCGCGACGAATTTACATTCTTTACAATTTAACCTTACGGTTTTTGCCGATTCATTCGTCTAGCGGGTTTTACACAGCCAATAAGAATCAATACCATTGCCGCCTCTTTGCCATCAGGTGACTTCGACATGCTGCTGCACATCCCCGCTCTGTTCGAGAAAGACGAAGTGCGGCGCATCCGCGAGGCTCTGGAACAGGCCGACTGGGCCGATGGCAAGATTACCGCCGGCTATCAATCGGCCAAGGCCAAGCACAATCTGCAACTGCCCGAAGGCCATCCGCTGGCCAAGGAAATCGGCGCCGCGATGCTTGAACGCCTGTGGAAAAATCCGCTGTTCATGTCGGCTGCGCTGCCGCACAAAGTATTCCCGCCGTTACTCAATTGCTACACGGCGGGCGGCAGTTTCGATTTTCATATCGACAACGCGGTGCGTCAGCCCAAGGGCAGCATAGAGCGGGTGCGCACCGACCTGTCGGCCACTCTGTTCTTCAGCGAGCCCGAGGATTACGACGGCGGCGAGCTGGAGATCCAGGACACCTACGGCACCCAGCGCGTGAAACTGCCCGCCGGCGACATGGTCCTGTACCCCGGCACCAGCCTGCACAAGGTCAACGCGGTCACGCGCGGCGCACGTTATGCGTCGTTCTTCTGGACCCAAAGCCTGGTGCGCGAGGACAGCCAGCGCGCCTTGCTGTTCGAGATGGACGGTGCGATCCAGCAACTCACCCAGGACATGCCCGATCACCCTTCGCTGATCCGCCTCACTGGCACCTATCACAACCTGCTGCGTCGCTGGGTAGAGGTGTAAGTGGCGGACTTTCGTTTGCGCCGCGAGGAAGTCCTCGACGGCGAACGCCTCACCGCGATGCTTGAAGAAAGCCCGGCCCGTGCGGCCCAGGCCATTCTGATGGCGGCGGGTGAGGGCGTGCTGGAAGCACGGGCGCTGCTCGGGCAGATTCTGCTCGATGGTCACGGGATCGCTCAGGATCAGCCGCTGGCACTGCGCTGGTTTGGAATCGCGGCAGGGCAAGGGCATCTGATGGCGCGCAACATGCTCGGCCGTTGTCATGAACACGGATGGGGTTGTGCAGCAGATGCGTCGATTGCCGCGCAGCACTATCGGGTCGCTGCCGAAGCCGGGCTGGACTGGGCGATGTACAACCTCGCCAATCTGCTCGCGACCGGACGCGGTCTAGCGGTCGATCATCTTCAGGCCATGGCGTTGTATCAACGTGCGGCCGAAGCCGGGCATGCCAAGTCGATGAACCTGCTCGGGCGATATCTGGAGGAAGGGCAAGTGTGCCCGGCCAATCCCGCAGCGGCCCGTGACTGGTATCGACGTTCGGCCGAGGGCGGGGATTTTCGCGGGCAGTTCAGTCATGCGGCGGTGTTGGCGGCTGAGGGGCGCGTCGATGACGCGATTGTCTGGCTGGAGAAAGCGCTGGCCGGCGGCAACCTGAACTTTCTGAGAGTGGCGAGCCAGACACTGGCGAGCGCAACCGATCCGAGAATCCAGACACTGGCGCAGGCCTACGCTCGCCGCTGCGCCGAGTTACAGAACACCTGAATCGCAGGCACAAAAAAGCCCATGACTCGTCATGGGCTTTTTGCATTACGGCATCGACGCTTACACGTAGAACGACTTCAGCGGCGGGAAGCCATTGAACTCTACGGCGCTGTAACTGGTGGTGTACGCACCGGTCGACAGCCAGTACAGACGGTCACCGATCGCCAGGTTCAGCGGCAGGCCGTACTTGTAGTTTTCGTACATGATGTCGGCGCTGTCGCAGGTCGGGCCGGCGATCACGACTTCTTCCATCTCGCCTTTCTTCTCGGTCCAGATCGGGAACTTGATGGCTTCGTCCATGGTTTCGATCAGGCCGGAGAACTTGCCCACATCGGTGTACACCCAACGCTCGACGGCGGTGCGGGATTTGCGCGCAACCAGTACCACTTCACTGACCAGGATACCGGCGTTGGCGATCAGCGAACGGCCCGGCTCCAGAATGATTTCCGGCAGGTCATCACCGAAGTCTTCCTTCAGGAAGCGAATGATTTCTTCGGCGTAGGTTTCCAGGCTGTTGGTGCGGGTGATGTAGTTGGCCGGGAAGCCGCCGCCCATGTTGATCAGCTTGAGGTGGATGCCGTCTTCTTCCTTCAGGCGCTCGAAGATCACTTTGACCTTGGCGATCGCCGCGTCCCAGACGCTGATGTCGCGCTGTTGCGAACCGACGTGGAACGAGATGCCGTAAGGCACCAGACCCAGGTCGCGGGCGAGGATCAGCAGATCCATGGCCATGTCGGTCTGGCAGCCGAACTTGCGCGACAGCGGCCAGTCGGCCGTGGTCGAGCCTTCGGTCAGGATGCGCACGTAGACTTTGGCGCCCGGCGCAGCCTTGGCGATGTTGCGCAGGTCGGCTTCGGAGTCGGTGGCGAACAGACGCACGCCCTTCTCATAGAAGTAGCGGATGTCCTTGGATTTCTTGATGGTGTTGCCGTAGCTGATCTGGTCCGGGCTGACGCCACGGCTCAGCACTTTATCCAGCTCATAGATCGAGGCGATGTCGAAGCTCGAGCCTTTCTCTTTGAGCAGGTCGATGATCTCGACGGCCGGGTTGGCCTTGACCGCGTAGTAGACCTTGGCGAATTCGAAACCGGCGCGCAGGTCATCGTAGGCCTGGGCGATCATCGCGGTGTCGATCACCACGAACGGGGTTTCCTGTTTGTCGGCGAACGCCTTCATCTTCTGAAAGGTTTCGCGCGCGAAATAGTCTTCGACCTGGATCGACATACTTGGGACTCCTAGTGGCAAACGTCGTTAATCAATGGGTGCATATGAACGTCCTCCGTATCCCCACTTTGGTTCGCCTACTTCCCAAGGCATGTCGCCGAAAGCAAAAAGGCCATGGGTCGTTGCCCTTGGCCTTGCTGTCTCGTCGTCAGTACTTGAGCCGGATGGATCGTTTCCAGCATGGACGTTCGGCGCGAACTTTAGGGCGTGAGGGGCCTGAGATCAACTAAAAATGTCGCGTTTTTGCACGCTTCTGACGTGCGTCGCGGATATCACTCTTTGTAGCCGACCGAGATGACGGTCAGATGTTCCACAATAATTTTCAGGTGTTAAAAATACCTGCACGTTCGATGCTGATGTGCGCCAACTCTCAGATAACTACGATCACTTCAACATCGGCGACGTTGGCCGCGAGAAGGGCAGGTGAGGGGGGATTTGCCGGTTGAAGCTGACAAGAACGGCCGGGTTCGGCGCTCTGGTGTGTTGATATTTCTTGCCGGCCCATCGTCGGCGAAAAAATCCCGGCCTTGAGGATCCGGTGGTCGAAAAAAAGGGCTGTCGAACAGCCCTTTTGCTTTTGATCAGGCCATCGCTTCGGCCGGCGACACGATATTGGTCTTCATTCCACGCGAACGACCCGAACTCAGGTACGCCGCAATCGACTCCTGGGTAACCTCGCCGAGGAACACTCGCTCGGCATCCATTACCGGCAACCAGGCACGATTGAACTCATACATGCGCGATAACAGGATGCGCAAATGCTCGTCGTACGCAGCCGTGGCGTTGAACTCACGCAGGAACTGCGCGCACGTACCGGTCTGACGATGCAGGTCGCGACGTCGCACATAACCCAGTGCCTTGTTCTCGGCGCAGGTGACCACCACGTAACGACGGTCATGCTCGTCCATCAATTCCAGCGCATCGGCCACCGGAGTTTCCGGGCTCACGGATGGAGCGTTGTCCGCTGCGTCTTCCGCCTTCACCAGCAGCAGGCGTTTGAGCGTGCTGTCCTGGCCGACGAAGTTGCTGACAAAGTCGTCTGCCGGATGGGCGAGCAGGGTGTCCGGGTGGTCGATCTGCAGCAGCTTGCCGGCGCGGAAGATGGCGATCTTGTCGCCGAGTTTGATCGCCTCGTCGATGTCATGGCTGACCATGATCACGGTCTTGTTCAGCGCGCGCTGCATCTCGAAGAACTCGTTCTGGATCATCTCGCGGTTGATCGGGTCGACCGCACCGAAGGGCTCGTCCATCAGCAACAGCGGCGCATCCGCCGCCAGTGCGCGGATCACACCGATCCGTTGCTGCTGGCCGCCGGACAGTTCACGGGGATAACGATGCAGATATTGCTTGGGTTCCAGCTTGATCATGCTCATCAGCTCACGGGCGCGGTCGTGGCATTTCTGTTTGTCCCAGCCGAGCAGTTTCGGCACCACCACGATGTTTTCTTCAATGGTCATGTTGGGGAACAGACCGATCTGCTGGATCACGTAGCCGATGTTGCGGCGCAGGGTCACCTCGTCGAGGTCGGTGGTGTCTTCGCAGTTGATCAGGATCTTGCCCGAGGTCGGCTTGATCAGACGGTTGATCATTTTCAGCGTGGTGCTTTTGCCGCAACCCGATGGCCCGAGGAACACGCAGATTTCGCCTTCATTGACGGTCAGGCTTACCGAGTCCACGGCTTTCACATCTTTGCCGTTGCTTTGGAAGGTCTTGCTGAGGTTTTGAAGTTCGATCATTTCAGGAGTCCTTTTGGAGTCAGCGAACGTTGCAGCCACTGCAAAATGAGGTCGGCGAAGATCGCCAGAAGACTGACCAGCAGCGCGCCGACGATCAGCATCGACATGTCACTGCGGCTGATGGAGGCGAGGATCAGCACGCCAAGGCCGCCGGCGCCGATGGTTGCGGCAATGGTCATCACGCCGATGTTCATCACCACGGCCGTGCGCACACCGGCGAGGATCACCGGCACCGCGATCGGCAACTCGACCATGCGCAGGCGTTGGCCGAAGGTCATGCCGATGCCGCGTGCGGCTTCGCGAATGCCCGGTTCGACGCCGGTCAGGGCGAGGTAGGTGTTGCGCATGATCGGCAGCAGTGAATAAAGGAACACAGCGGTGATCGCCGGCATCGGGCCGAGGCCCTGGCCGAACTTTGAGTAGAACGGCAGCAGCAGGCCGAACAGGGCAATCGACGGCACGGTCAGCAGCACCGTGGCGCTGGCCTGCAAGGGACCGGCGAGGCTCGGGAAACGCGTCATCAGGATGCCCAGCGGCACGCCGATGAGGATCGCCAGGCTGACGGCGATGCCGACCAGGGTGATGTGCTGCCAGGTCAGGTGCATCACCTGCTGCCAGTCGAGGTGGGAAAAGGCGTTCAAAAATTCCATGACTTTTCCTCCTTTAGTTCAGTGGGTGCTGGCGCAGGAAATCGGCAGCGACTTTCGATGGGCTTTCGTGATCGACGTCGACCCGCGCATTGAGCTGACGCATGGTTTCGTCGTCGAACAGTTCCGCCAGCGGCTTGAGTTGCTCGGCCAGTTGCGGGTGAGCGTCGAGGTAGGCCTGTCGCACGACGGGCGCGGCGGTGTAGTCCGGGAAGTAATGCTTGTCGTCTTCCAGCAGCTTCAAGCCGAAAGCGTTGAGGCGACCGTCGGTGGTGTAGACCAGACCGGCAAACACCTGGCCGTTGCGCAGTGCGGTGTAGACCAGCCCCGCGTCCATTTGTCGGATGTTCTGGCGGGTCAGGTTCATGTCATAGAGCTTGACCATGCCGTTAAGGCCGTCGGAGCGGTTGGCGAACTCGGTGTCCAGCGCCACCAGGTGATTGCTCTTGGCCTCGCTGCGCAGCACATCGTTCAACTGGCTGATGTTGCTGATCTGCGGATATTCCTCGGCTACTTTTTTCGGCAGGGCGAGGGCGTAGGTGTTGCTGAATTTCGACGGGGTCAGCCAGACCAGGCCTTTTTTCGCGTCGAGTTCTTTGACGCGGGCGTAGGACTGTTCGCTGTCGAGTTTTTCGGTGACATGGTTGTAGGCCACCAGCGACACGCCGGTGTATTCCCAGAGCATGTCCAGTTGCCCGCTTTCGTGGGCGCTGCGGGCCAGATTGCTGCCCAGACCACCGGTGATCTGCGCGTCGTAGCCTTTGCTGCGCAGGTATTGGGCGGTGATTTCCGCGAGCAAGGTCTGCTCGGTGAATACCCGGGCGCCAAGGCGAATCACCGGTTTTTCGGCGGCTTGCGCCAATCCTGCGAACAGCAGAACGCAGCCCAGAATCAAGCTAAGTCGTTTCATGAATATTCCTTTGCCGAAGCCTTAAGACGGGCGCAAACCGCGTTCCAGCCAGAGACGGCTGGCGAGGGTGACCACGCCATCGAGCAGCAGGGCCAGCAGCGCGGTGCACGCAGCGCCGAGCAGCAGTTGCGGCTGATTGTTCAGGGCGATGCCGGGGAAGATCAGGCTGCCGAGGCTGTTGGCGCCGATCAGAAACGCCAGCGGCGCCGTACCGACATTGATCGCCAAAGCCACCCGCACACCGCCGACGATGATCGGCACGGCGTTGGGCAATTCGACCTGCCACAACACCTGGCGCGGGGTCATGCCGATGCCGGTGGCGGCTTCTTTCAGCGAGCCCTGGACGTTTTTCAGGCCTTCGTAGGTGTTGCGCACAATCGGCAAGAGCGAGGCGAGGAATAAAGCGAAGATCGCCGGACCACTGCCGATGCCAAGAATCCCCAGGGCAATCGCCAGTACGGCCAGCGGTGGTACGGTGTTGCCGATGTTGAAGATCTGCATGAAGCGTTCGGCGCGGCCGACCATGGTCGGGCGGCTCAGGAAGATACCGGCGGGGATGCCCACGACAAGGGCGGCCAGCATTGAAGCGAGGACGAGAATCAGATGAGCTTGCAGGTAAAACAACAAATCGTCGCGGTAGTGTTCGATCGTGTTGATGCCGATCCAGTGGACCAGCAGGGCCAGGAGCGCGATCACCACCGCACCTCCCATCAGCCCTTTGCCATAGCGGATAGCCACAGGCGGACTCCTTTTTTATAGTCGGCGGACGCTGTCCCGAGTGGCATGCCATGCCTGGCTGCCGGGAGTGAACGTTCGCGAGAAGCAGCTCCCCCAGCACCGGCGAAAAGCGGTCTGAAAGCGAGCCATGAGCGCAGCCTCGTCAGGCTAACTTGCTGATTTTTCAGCCCCTGACGAAAAGTCGTAACAGGGGATGGACGTCTCCGTGCTTTAAAAGGTTCCCATCTGAGGCAGCATTTGGCCACCCTTAATGTGCTCAACGGTTCGGTTATTGTCTTGACTTGGGCTATAATCGCGGCCCTTTTTTGAATCACCGCCAGGCGATTTCCCATGACCAGACAGGCCGCCGAAGTCGCGAAACGCCGCACTTTCGCCATTATTTCCCACCCCGATGCCGGTAAAACCACGATCACCGAAAAGCTCCTGTTGATGGGCAAGGCGATTGCAGTGGCCGGTACGGTGAAATCCCGTAAATCCGACCGCCATGCGACATCCGACTGGATGGAGATGGAGAAGCAGCGGGGTATTTCCATTACCACGTCGGTCATGCAGTTCCCGTATCGCGAACACATGATCAACCTCCTCGACACCCCGGGCCACGAAGACTTCTCCGAAGACACCTACCGCACACTGACCGCGGTGGACTCGGCCCTGATGGTTCTCGACGGCGGTAAAGGTGTAGAGCCACGGACCATCGCCCTGATGGATGTCTGCCGTCTGCGTGACACGCCGATCGTCAGCTTCATCAACAAACTCGACCGTGACATCCGCGACCCGATCGAACTGCTCGACGAGATCGAAGCCGTTCTGAAGATCAAGGCTGCGCCGATCACCTGGCCGATCGGTTGCTACCGTGACTTCAAGGGCGTGTACCACCTGGCGGACGACTACATCATTGTCTACACCGCCGGTCACGGTCACGAACGTACCGAAACCAAGATCATCGAGAAGCTTGATTCCGACGAAGCCCGCGCCCACCTCGGTGACGAGTACGACCGCTTCCTCGAACAGCTGGAACTGGTGCAGGGCGCCTGCCACGAGTTCAACCAGCAGGAGTTCATCGACGGTCAGCTGACCCCGGTGTTCTTCGGTACCGCACTGGGCAACTTCGGTGTCGATCACGTCCTCGACGCCGTGGTCGACTGGGCGCCGCGTCCGCTGCCACGGGTGGCCAACGAGCGCACCGTGGAGCCGGTGGAAGAGAAGTTCTCGGGCTTCATCTTCAAGATCCAGGCGAACATGGACCCGAAACACCGCGACCGCATCGCCTTCATGCGTATCTGCTCCGGCAAGTACGAGAAAGGCATGAAGATGCGCCACGTGCGTACCGGCAAGGACGTGCGCATCGGCGATGCCCTGACGTTCTTCTCCTCCGAGCGTGAACAGCTGGAAGAGGCGTACGCCGGCGACATCATCGGTCTGCACAACCACGGCACGATCCAGATCGGCGACACCTTCAGCGAAGGCGAAACCCTGGGCTTCACCGGTATCCCGCACTTCGCCCCGGAACTGTTCCGCCGCGTACGCCTGCGCGATCCGCTGAAATCCAAGCAACTGCGCCAGGGCCTGCAACAGCTGGCCGAAGAAGGCGCGACCCAGGTGTTCTTCCCGGAGCGCAGCAACGACATCATCCTCGGCGCCGTCGGTGTGCTGCAGTTCGATGTGGTCGCCAGCCGCCTGAAAGAGGAATACAAGGTCGAGTGCTCCTACGAGCCGATCACCGTGTACTCCGCGCGCTGGATCGAATGCAGCGACAAGAAGAAGCTTGAGGAATTCTCCAACAAGGCTGTGGAAAACCTCGCGCTGGACGGCGGCGGTCACCTGACCTATCTCGCCCCGACCCGGGTCAACCTGGCCCTGATGGAAGAGCGCTGGCCGGACGTGAAATTCCGTGCGACCCGTGAGCACCACTAAGCGCTGATTGGTGACACCCGAAGCCCACTGTGAAAACAGTGGGCTTTTTTTTGCCTGTTGATTGAGTATGGGCAGATTCTTTTGGTTCAGGTCGCGTGCCTGGCTGATCAAGGAGGGATCAATCGATGATGGGGCGGCTCGTCCATCTGCTTCGTCCGAATGGCTATTTCAGCCTGATGGCCTGGGTACTCGCGGCGCTGTTGTTCATCAATCGCCTGAGCAGCATGGTCAAGTTGTTCATGGCGTTGTATCTGCGTCAGGAGCTGGGTTTCGCCATCGAGACCGTTGGCTGGCTGTTGGCGGCGTATGGCGGCGGGTTGTTGATCGGTTCGATGCTGGGCGGCTTGCTCAGCGACCATATCCGCACCGCGCGGCTGACGGCGGCGCTGTTCTTCGTTTCAGCCTGGGTGCTGCTCGGGCTCGGGCTGGTGACACAGATGTGGTTGCTGGCCGGCTTGCTGTTGCTCAGCGGTACGATCGACGGCGCGATCCGGACGCTGCATCAACGCCTGATCATGGAATATTGCGAGGTTGCCCAGCGCCCGCGCGCCCAGGCCCTGAGCCGTATCGCGCGAAATCTCGGGATGGCCGCCGCCGGCATCGCGGGCGGTGTCCTGGCGCAGACGGATTTTCGCTGGGTGTTCTTCATCAGTGCGGCGCTGACGCTGGTGGCGCTGCTCTGGTTTGTCCGCACGACCTGGCGGCGAACGGTGCTGATCGCGGACGAAGCGCCAGAGGCGCAGACCGGCTCAGGCCTGCCATACCGCGACAAACCCTTTCTCTGGCTGCTGGCGGCGACCGTCCTGCTCGGCATGGCGTTCGACACCGTTTACAGCACCCTCGGCAACTATCTGCGCGACTACTATCGCTTGAGTACCGAGGCCATCGGCTGGCAGTTCGCAATCAACGCGGTCCTTGTCGTGGCGTTGCAGATTCCAATCTCGCATTGGGGCGAACGCTGGGGCTCGCGGCGGCCCTTGATCGCCGGTTGTGTGCTGCTGGCGCTCGGGCTCGGCATGCTGCCACTGGGTTCCGGGCTGTTTTATGCGTGCCTGTCGACGGTGGTCTGGACGCTGGGGGAGGCGCTGTTCATGCCGCCGCTGAATGTGCTGGTCATGCAGCATGCGCAAAGCGGCAAAAGTGGCCAGTACTTCGGTCTGTTCTTCATGGCCTGGAGCGCGAGTGCGCTGCTGTCGCCGGTGCTCAGCGGACAGCTTTACGGGCAATTCGGAGGGCACAGCGTCTGGGTGGCCAGTGCGGCGCTGGCACTGCTGTCGGTCCCGCTGGTTTGTCTGGCGACCCGTTTGCGCGTCTCGGCCAGCCAGCCCGTGCAAACCCGCAAGGCCGCCTCGCTTAGTTGATCCGGTTATGGGGATTATTCGAAAGCGGTCTGTCCAGCCATGGCATTTCCAGGCATTGGTTAGCGTCCTATCTGGTGAACCCGGCTGATCGGAACTAGATTTTATTCAGCGCCGGACCGGCACTCTGGCTTCAACCACGAAAGGATGGAAACGCTTATGAGCATTTTTCAACGCATAGTGTTGTTGCTTAAGGTTTTGGTGATGCTGACGCTTGGCACCACGGCGGCGTGGGCGAGCAGCGCGGCGCCTGCACAGGGCTTCAATGCGGCCCAGGGGCACGCGGGTGTGATCATGCTCGCCAAGTCCGAATCCGAACCCGGTGATCAGGATCAGGGTGGCAGCAAGGACGATGACGACTCGACCACCGACGAGCCGGACACCGATGATCCGGACGATGGCGACAGCCAGACATAGATCTCAGGCCAAAGCCCCCCCCTCTCCCCTGATCGATGCACAAACGAGGGAGAAGGGGGGTATCAGGGGATCGAAAAATCATGTCGTAGGATTTATCTGTCCGGCTTTTCCCTGTCATTCGTAGTTCCACTCTTCTTTTGCATGACCAGGTGTTTTGCTCTCGACGCTCAAGTCACAATCGATTAGTTTCAAGCCGCCGGCCAATACTTGAAAAAGCAAAGAACCGCGGACTAGAGCGTTGCGCGCTACTTTCATCGACGCTGATGTCTTTAGGCCATAACTTTGCACGGGACAGTTAGTTCCGCGTTTGCTGGCTCATTGATAAGCCGGCGCTGCGAATTCAAATTTTAAATGTGTAATAACGTTTCTTGACGGCTCGGATCGGTGCGTGATATTCAAGCCGGCGTTGAAACGATATGCGCAATGGATAGCTCATTTTCTTCAAGGTCTCGCACGCAATGGATTGTATTAGTGTAAAAAACTTGTCCAAGACTTACCTGATAAAAGAGCGCTCCGAGGGGCCGTTGGGTTGGTTGACAACTCTTGTATCTCCCAGGACTTCCGAAAAGACTGCAGTCGACGATATTTCATTTACTGTCAGGCAGGGTGAGGTTGTCGGTTTTCTCGGTCCGAATGGTGCGGGTAAAACCACGACCCTGAAAATGCTGTCGGGCCTGCTCTATCCAACTGTCGGGCAAATATCGGTTCTGGGTTATAAGCCGCAGCTGCGTAGTAAGGAATTTCTCAAGTCTATCTCGCTGATCATGGGGCAACGTCAACAGTTGATCTGGGACTTGCCGGCGATGGAAACTTTTCGGCTGAATCAGAAGATATTTGAAATCCCCGATGAGCAGTTCAAACAGACTTACGGTTATCTGGATGAGTTGCTTCAAGTGTCGAAGCTGGCCCAGGCGCCGGTGCGAACCCTGTCGCTTGGCGAGAAAATGAAGTGTGAATTGGTCGCATCGTTACTGCACGATCCCAAGGTTCTTTTTCTCGATGAGCCTACTATCGGGCTCGATGTCGGTGTGCAGAAAATAGTCAGGTCATTTATTCGGGATTACAGTCGCGAGCGCAATGTAAGCGTATTGCTGACCTCTCATTACATGCAGGATATCGAAGCCCTGTGTGAGCGAGTCGTTGTCGTATCCGATGGCCGGATATCCTTCGATGACACCCTGGAGTCCCTGCGCAAACGCATGTCGGACCACCGTATCATCACCGTGGAATTGTCCGAAGCAATCATGGCTTCGGCACTTGGTCAATACGGTCTGGTGCGCTCTGTGGACGGTTTTGTGCACGAGCTGCTGGTGCCGGGCGCAGAGGTGGTGGGCGTTTGCTCGCGGGTTCTGGCCGAGCAACCGGTCATCGATATTTCCATTGGTGATCCACCGATCGAAGAGGCTCTGCTGAAGTTGTTCATGGCCTCCCGGGCCGATGCCGGTCAAAAGGTCGAGGGTGCACCCGGGGAGTGTGTCGCGTGAGCCGGTTTGCCATGAAAGTTGCGGGAGTTGCACGCACGGCCATTCGCCGCAAGGTTGCCCATCGCGCAGAGCTGTTTGTATTGGTGCTGGCTTCTCTGGTGCCGTTGTTCATGATGGTCATCTGGATGGGGATTGCAAAAGATGCCGCACTGGAAGGATTCACACCGGCAAAGTTTGCTGCCTACTTTGCGCTGGTGTTTCTGGTCGGTGAAATCGTCTCCAGTACCGCTGCCGAAGAAGTAGAAAATGACATTCATTCAGGGGATATCGGCAGTCTTCTGTTGAAACCGTTCAATATCGCCCTCTATTACTTTCTGAGTGAAATGGCTTCGGCGATGGTCAGGGTCATTCCCATATTTTTCCTGGTGGCTGGAGTATTCCTGTTTTCCGAAGCGGGTAACTATCTGCATTTGAGCTATCTGCTTCCGGCAATGCTCGGGGTCATACTTGGGTTTGCGATCAACTATTTGCTCTATTTTATTGGCGGGCTTGCGGCGTTCTGGTCCGACCAGGCAAGTGCTTTCGACCTGGTGTTGACTTACATGCTTACTTTGTTTGGTGGTGTTCTCGCGCCCTTGACGCTTTATCCTGGATGGATGCAATCGGTACTTGAGTGGTCACCCTTTCCTTATATTATCAACTTCCCCATTCGCATCATTATGGGCGAGTTGACTGGCGAACAGCTGGTCAGCGGGTTGATGTTTCAAGTTGTGCTGGTTGTTGCACTTTCGTTGTTGGCTCATCTGATTTGGGCCAAAGGTGTAAAACGTTATTCGGTGTTCGGATAATGAAGACGCTGAGCGCAGTCAAGGCGCTTCTAACTGCAAGGTTGCAGGCCAACATGAAAGATCGCGTTCCGGTCTTTGTCAGTCTGCTCAATACTGCTTTATTGGGATTGTCCGTTTATGTCGTGATCGAGATCTTCTTTGGCAATGTCGAGACGATTGGCGGCTGGAACAAACAACAGTCAATTGTGCTGTACGGCGCATTCATCCTTATTCGCTCCTTTGTACAGATGGTGGTATTGCCCAACTGCGAGGCCGCCTCGAAGTTGATCATCAGCAAATCCATTGATACTTATCTGTCGAAGCCGGTAGATGTCCAAACCATTCTGGCCTTTGGGCAGTTGCGCCTCTGGCATATCTTCGGCGTCATTCTGGGGTTGGGATTGATGCTGGGCGGAAGCCATGCACAAGGGCAACTGACGCTTCAGACGGTCGGCGCCTTCTTCGTCTTCATGTTATTGGCGTGCGCGCTGGTGTATTCGGTCTGGTTCAGTATTGCCAGCCTGGCGTTCTGGACCAAGAAGACCGGAAACATTTCCCACCTGCTGTTCATGTTTTTGACCACCGGCCGGTTCCCGTCCGGCGCGTATCCCGAGTGGATCCAGGTCGTGATCATGACCGTAGTGCCTGTCTTTTTCATCATGGAAGTGCCCGCGCAATCAGCGATGGGGATGACGACGGGGCGGTCTTTGGCGGGCGCTGTGCTGGCGACCCTGGCCTTCTTGCTGTTGTCTCGGTTTCTCTGGCACCGGGGGGTCAGGAAATACCTTCGAGAGGGCGCCTGATACACAGAAACACCGAAATTTAGACCATAAGACATGGATGATATGGACAACTTTCTGGATTTATTCGCCGACCAGGTTCGGCGTACGCCTGGCGCCATTGCAGCTTCGGATGGCTGTAACAGCCTGAGTTATCAAGATCTTGACGAGGTATCCGATGGCTTCGCCCGCAGGCTGAGTGCGGCATCCGTCAAGCCGGGTGATATTGTCGCCATCGGCCTGGAGCGAGGGCTCGGATTTCTGGTTTCGATGATCGGCCTGTTCAAGGTGGGAGCCGCTTATCTGCCGCTGGATCGCACGCTGCCGCTGGACCGGCGCGCCTACATGCTGGAGCAATGCAACTGCCGCTGGCTGATCGCAGAGAGCGACGGCCAACTGGTGTTCGACGGTGTTGGCCTTCTGGCAATGCCGGACCGGCTCGACGACCTCAAGGGCGGGGGGGCGTTCGAACGTTGCGCACTGACGGATGATAGTCTCGCTTATGTGATCTTTACCTCCGGCTCGACGGGAATGCCCAAGGGGGCAATGGTCCATCACGCCGGGATGCTCAATCATCTGCTGGCCAAAATCGAAGACCTGGGGATGCACAAGGCCCCCAACGTGGCACAAACAGCGCCACAGAGTTTCGATATCTCCGTCTGGCAATTCCTCGCGCCGCTGATCTGCGCCGGGCGCACGGCAATCCTGACCCGTTCAGAGTTTCTGGATCTTGATCGTCTGGGTGCGCGGATCGTGTACGACGAAATCGATATCCTGCAGGTAGTTCCGAGCCACTTGCTGGCCATTCTGGATGCGATCACCGTGGATGCGCAGAATGCGCGCTTCGATCGTCTGAGCTGTCTCGTCGCTACGGGCGAGGTGCTACCCGTTTCACTGGCACGACGCTGGTTGGCGACCAAGCCTCACGTGCCTTTGGTCAATGCCTATGGGCCGACGGAATGCAGTGACGATGTGACCCACCAGGTGATTTCCCGGATGCCTTCTGCCGATCACGCAATTCCGATCGGGCGGGCGGTACGCGGTGTTCGGCTGGTGGTGCGAGACGCCGATCAGGCGGCCTTGTCCGTGGGTGAAGTCGGCGAACTCTACGTCGAAGGCGTTGCGGTGGGATTGGGTTACATCGGTCGCCCCGACCTGACCGCCAAGGCGTTTGTCACGGTCGACGGCCAGCGAGCCTACAAGACCGGCGACCTCGTCAGTTGCGATGACGAAGGTGTCTTTCACTATCACGGTCGAACCGATGATCAGGTCAAGGTGCGTGGTCACCGGATCGAGTTGAGCGAGGTCGAATTCGGCATCCTGCGACTGGACTACATCAAACAGGCGGCGGTGGTACTCAACACGTCGCACACCCGCGCTTTTCTGACGGCTTTTCTCGTCGAACAAGAGGGGGCAGCAACCGATCTCGACAGTTTGCGTCTTGACCTGCGTGACCTTTTGCCGGAACACATGATTCCATCCGAGTTCCGCATTCAGTTGTCTCTGCCTGAGACACCCAATGGCAAGATCGACAAGAAAAAACTCACCGCCATTGCCAATGAAACCCCGGCGCCTGACACCGTACAGAAGGTTGCGGCAACACCGACCGGAGTCGGTCAGGAGTTGCTCGAGACCTGGCGCGATTTGCTGCGTAACCCGGCGCTGCAACCCACCGACGATTTTTTCAAACAAGGTGCCGATTCGATTCTCGCCTTGCAGTTCATTGCACGGGTGAAAGCTCTGGGACACGCGTTCACACTGGGCGATATCTTTCGGAACCCGACCATACAGGGGCTGCTCAAGGTGGTCCGGGCCCAGGCTGCGGTGTCCGGCAACGTCGCTGCCGAAAACCTGAAGCACCTCGATCGGCAACAGGCCCAGGGTGATTCGTCATCGTTCAAACCGGTTTCTCCGGCCCAGAAAGGCATCTACGTTCAATCGTTGCGAGCCCGCCATCGCACGACTTACGTTCTGCAGTTTTCGTTTCGCATGGTGCTGTCCGATGACGGCGCTGCTCTGGAGGAAGGATGGCGCAAGGTCCATCGACATCATGAGCTGTTGCGTAGCGCGTTTGTCCTGGCGCCGTCGGGCCAGCCGGCGCGCGTAGTTGCCGAAGACGCGCCGTTGAGATGGTCCCGGACCCGCCTTGCGCACCTCGATCAAGTGCAACAGCGCAAGTTCGTGGAAGACTTCCTCGTCCAGGACAAGCAGACCGGTTTCGAGCTGGATCACCCCGCGCTTTATCGACTGCATCTGTTCCATCTGGGTGGCAACGACTATCAGTTTGTTCTCAGCGCGCACCATCTCGTGCTTGATGGTGCATCGGTCTTTGCGCTGATGAGTGAAGTGTTTTCGGGTACCCCGGCGGCGCCGGATGCGTTTCCCTCCTATATCGATGGCCAGGAAAAATTCCACCTGCAACCGGAGGAGCAACAACTCTGGGCGGATCTTCTCGAGCCATTCGATGTGCCGGTCTGCGTAGCCGACAAGGTTGCCGAACCGTCCCAGAATCCGGTGGAGCATCAGGTTTTCGAACGACGTCTGCCTGCGGCGCTTGAGCAGGCCATCATGGGGCTGTGCAGTCGTACCGGTGTCACGATTGCCTCTGTTGCGGCAACAGCCTGGGGCATGGCGCTCAATGCAGTGAACGGCGGGCAGCACCAGTTGTTCGGAATGATCGTCTCGGGGCGTGCCGACACCGGGGTTGGTCTGGATGATGTCGGGATGTATGCCAATACCTTGCCGATACCCTTGGCACTGGCGCCGGCGCAGAATCCCGAAGTCAGCTTGCAGGCCGTCAGCAGAAGGATTGCCGAGCTGCTTCGTTTCGAGTCGATATCAATGAACGAGGCGTTGCTCAGTACGCGCTCGCGCTTTGCCAACAATGCCTTTGATACGGTGCTGAACGTCGAGACGCTGGCAGACTGGGCTGCGCTCGAGGCCCCCGGTGTCACTGTCGAACTCACGCAGGTGACTGACCTCACCGAGTTTGCCTTTGCCGTTGAAGTCCTCAGCAGCGGCGATGCCATTACGGTGGATTTCATCCGTGATCCCGAGTCTGTCTCCAGGGAGCGGGCAGAAACGCTGTGCGAACACTTCCTGAGTGCACTGGCGTATATCTGTGAGGCACATCGCCCCTTGCAGGAGTGGCAGAACTGGCAAGGTGCGCCTGTGATCGGGGATGACACTTCGGTCGCAACGGATTTGCCCCCGGCTTCTTCGCAGCACACGCCTTTCGACACCGTGGTGCTGGCCGCGACGCGTGCGATCATCGGCAACGACACGATTACCCTGAAACAGAACTTCTTCTCTTCAGGCGGTGACTCGATCAGCGCGTTGCAACTCATTGCACGTCTGAGAAGCGAAGGCATGACGATTGATCTTGATCGCATCTTCGCCAGTCGATCGCTGTCCGAAATCGCCCAGGCCGTGCGGCCGCTGCAGAGTGCTGCCATCGGGGAAATCCATTTGCCCACCGGTGCAACTGCACTGGTGCCCGTACAGTGCTGGTTCGTCGAACAGCAACTGGTCAATGCTGACCATTGGTGCCTCGGCACGGCAATCGAGATACACCGTCCAGTCGCAGCCGATACGCTGATCATGGCCACGCGCAAGATACTGGAGCGTTATCCGGTACTGAGTGCGCAGTTCAAGGTCGACGAAGGGTACGCCCAGACCATTCCGGCCAGCCCCGTCGACGCGCAATCGAGTTGCCTGACGGTGCAACTGGCTGCACCGATCGATCAATCGCTGGAGTCTGTCCGGGCGGTGCTGGAAGAGTCCCTTGCCGGTCTTGATCTTGAAAAGGGCGATCTGTTTCGCGCGGTGTTGTTCCGCACCCCGGATCCCGATGTCAATCTGCTGGTGCTGGTGGCGCATCACCTGGTGGTCGATGCGGTGTCCCTGCGTATTCTTGTCGAGGACTATCTGCACTTGCATGCAGGCACGTCGGTTCCTGCGCAGGCCACCGCGTTTCGCGGTTGGGCACAGCAACTGGCAAGTGACGGGCAGGCTTTCAAGAAGAATGTGCTGTTGCAGACCGCGTACTGGTCACAGGTCATCGAAGCGATTCCGGCCGCAATGCCTTTTGCGCAGAACCGGCGACCGTCGGGTCACACCGCAATACTGTCCCGAGGGCTGAGCAGCACGGCCACCACCGCGCTGATCCGAGAGGTGCCTGCGGCTTACAACACCCGAATCAATGACATCCTGGTCTCGGCGCTGGTCCGGGCGTTTTCCGCCTGGCGGGGGAGCCCGGACATTGCAATCAATCTCGAGGGACATGGTCGAGAAAGTGTCCTGGAAGGCGTCGATGTATCCCGCACGGTCGGCTGGTTCACATCGGTGTTCCCGGTGTGCCTGCATGATCCTCAAGAGGGGCTGGGGAGTCTGATCCAGGCGACCAAGCGCACACTGGCGGATATCCCGGAACGGGGTGTCGGATATGGACTGCTGCGTTACCTGTTCAATGAGTCCCGGGTGATTCCTGCTGCCGAACCCATGGTGCAGTTCAACTATCTCGGGCAGTGGGACAATGTGTCGTTCGACGATCCGGACGTGTCGATGCCGTCAGCCCGGGTCTTGAGTCTCGTCGATCAGGTGTCGGTGGACCCGCGCAACGGACGCCAGCATGCACTGGAGATCGAGGCGCGGATTGCTCAGGGTCGATTTGAAATCGATTGGTATTACGACGACGGGATTCTCTCCCCCGGCGAGGCCGAGGATCTCGCGACGCGCTACGTCGATGCCTTGACGGAAATCATTGAGCATTGCACGGCAGGTGCCGTGGTACGCGTGCCCGGCGACTATCCGGATGTCGATCTGACTGACGATGAGTTGCAGTCGCTGATTGCCAGCGCCGCAGCCATACCGGTGGATATCTATCCCTTGTCACCGACGCAGGAAGGGATTCTGTTCCAGCACCTGATGAGCGATGACGACACTTATACCCTGCAATACGTCATGGACATCAACGGGGAAGTCGATATCGACGTGCTGGAAACGGCGTGGCAAAGGCTGACCGAGCGTCATCCGATCCTGCGTACGGGGTTCTTCTGGGATGCGGTGGCGGGACCGGTGCAATATGTGGTGCCCAAGGCCACCTGCACCTGGCAGGTCATCGCGCACAGCAGCGAGCCGACGCAGTATGAGCGCCTGATGCATGAAGATCGCGCACGGATCTTTGATCTGGCGACTCCTGCACTGACACGCTTCACGTTGTTGTCAGATGGCTCGCAGGTGCACAAGTTGATCTGGACCTACCACCACATCCTTCTGGATGGCTGGTGTGTGGCCAGAGTCATCAAGGAACTGTTTAGCCTCTACGACCAGATGGTTCGCGGCGTTCAGCCCGAGCCGGCATTCAGCCACGTCTATCGCGATTACATCGAGTGGCTGGCCAATCAATCCGAACGGGAAAAACGTCCGTTCTGGCGACGTTATCTGGCGGGCGTCAGCCCCAGTCTGTTCTCCAGCCCGGTGGCCTTTCAGCCGTCCTCGAGTGCGGATCACAACGTCTACCGTTTCAACCTCGGGCGCGATCTTTCAGGTGGTATCGAGCGGTTCTGTACCGGTCTGGGCGTGACCGTTGCGGTTCTCTTCCAGCGCATCTGGGCGCAGATCCTGGCGGAGCACACCGAAAACCACACACCGGTATTCGGCTGGGCGATTTCCGGACGGCCTGCAGATCTCGAGGGGTCGCAAGACATCATCGGACTGATGACTTCGATCGTTCCGTGCAAGGTTGATGTACAGGCACCGCTCTCTGCCGAGGCTCTCCGGCAGTTGCAGCGCAGCAGTGCAGCCCTGCAGGACGAAGGGCATGTCTCGATGAGCCATTTCCGCAATGCCGCCGGCCTTGGCCTGGAGCAATTGTTCAATACCGTTCTGGTGGTCGAGAACTTCGAGCTTCAGGACAACCTGCCGGTCGGTGATCGCTACCGGCTCAGCAATCTGCAGTGGGTCGAGAAGTCAGAGTTCGCTTTGGTTTTCGGTCTGGTTCCGGCAGACGATTTTCTGATCGAACTCAACTTCAACCCCGAAAAATTCTGCGTTGCGCAAATGGCCGATCTTCAACAACGGATTGTTTTCCATGCGCGCCGAATGTCTTCTCTTGGAAATGGATACCTCGAGCATGATGCAAAACTACAGTGCGAATCAGTATCACAAACTGGATAACTTCATCGGCAATGTGCCGGTCTACCTGAAGATAGAAGGGTTGAATCCGGCCGGCTCGATAAAGCTCAAGACCGCGATTTCGCTGATCGAGGAAAGCGAGCGCCTGGGGCTGCTTTCGCCCGGGCGGAAAGTCATCGAATCCAGTTCGGGAAACCTCGGTGTTGCGTTATCGATGATCTGTGCGCAGCGCGGTTATCCGTTTACCTGCATAACCGACCCCAACGTCAACCAGGTCAGTGTCAACCTGATGAAAGCTTATGGAGCCGAAGTCATTGTCTGCGACACCCGCGACCGCAATGGCGGTTTTCTCGGGGCGCGCATTGCGCTGATTCAGGAAATGATCCGCCAGGATCCGAGGTATTTCTGGACCAACCAATATGCCAACCCGGCTAATCCGCTGGCGCACTACAACAGGACGGCACCGGAAATCCTGCAGCAGCATCCGAACTGCAAATGGCTGTTTGTCGGTGCCGGTACCACCGGGACGCTGGTCGGCTGCGCGCAATATCTGCGTGATAACGCGCCGCACGTAAAGCTGATCGCTGTCGATACCGTGGGCTCGATCAACTTTCAGGAGGTGCCGAAGAAGCGCCTGATTCCAGGGTTGGGAACGAGTCGGCGTCCGGAAATTCTCGACCGGGATCTGGTCGGGCATATCGAGTTCGTCGATGAGGTCGAGACGATCCGCATGTGCCGCAGTGTCGCGCTGGACTACGGCCTGCTGGTCGGTGGTTCTACGGGGACTGTGCTGGTGGCGGTCAAGCGCCTCTGGAAACAGATTCCGGCAGGCGATGAAGTGGTCGTGATCAGTCCCGATATGGGCGAACGGTATCTCGAAACGATCTATTCGGATCAGTGGTGTGACGCCAACTTTGGCAGCCAGATGTACCAGCACGCGATGGTGGGTTGAGTCTCGGCGGTACGTTGGTCGATGTTTTCTCAGAGCGGAAGGAGCCTAGCTTGTCACCACTACAATTTCCCCCGAGCGGGATTGCGCAAACACAGATCTTTCTCGATCAATGGGCCCGCGTCAGCCACGATCTCAAGGATGCACCTGCGATAGAAGATGGCGGTGTTTTGTATACCTATGCCGAAGTGGACGCAGACAGTCAGCGGATCGCTGCCTATCTGGCCCACAACGCGATTGGAACAGGTGCAATCGTTGCCATCGGCTGTCCGCGCGGGAAGGATCTGCTGGCCGCCTTGCTGGGCGTCATGAAAAGTGGCGCAGCCTTCGTCCTCCTGGATCTGGAGACTGCCCCGGCACGCCTGTCCATCCAGTTGGACGCAGCCACTGCGAAACTGGTCCTTGTCCCCGATGGCTACATCGTCGGCGACAACCTCGCCCTGGCCTCCGAAAGGGTCGTGAGTCTTGGCCAGGTCCGGGATGCCGCGCAGTCCCTGCATTTCGAACAACCGCGGATAACGCCACAGGATCTTGCGTACATCATCTTCACTTCCGGCTCTACCGGGCAGCCCAAAGGGGTGATGGTTTCACACCGGGGCATCCCTAATCTTGCACGTCATGCCCTGACGTACGGCATTACCCAGGGCAGTCGGGTGCTGATGTTTTCCCCGGTCTGTTTCGACGCGATCATTGCAGAAATCGCCATGACCCTGTTTGCCGGCGGCTGTCTGGTGGCCGTGGCCGACCACGAGCTGCGGGATTTCGACTGCCTGCAAGACCTGCTGTGCAATCGTCGGATCGATGTCGTCACGTTGCCGCCGTCACTGGTGTCGCTGTTGCCACCCGAGCTGCCGATCAGCCTGAGCACATTGATCGTGGCCGGCGAGAGGTGCAGCAGGGAGGTGATTGCCAACTGGGCGGGCAGAACCCGTCTGATCAACGCCTACGGGCCTTCCGAAGCAACAGTCGCTGCGACGGTGAAGCTGTGCACCCTGGATACCTCACCGGCGAATATCGGCGAGGCGATTTCCAGCGTCACGGTGCGTCTGCTCGACGAGACGCTGGAGGAAGTACCGGCTGGCGAGCTCGGTGAAATCTACATCAGCGGGGTGAGCGTTGCCTTGGGCTATCTGGGCAATCCGGACTTGAGCGATGCGCGGTTCGTCCGGGGCCTGGACGGCGATGACAGCCTGAGCTTTCGTACCGGTGATTTCGCCAGGCGCGATGTGAATGCAGACATCCTTTTCGAGGGGCGCAAGGACGATCTGGTCAAGATCAACGGAAACCGCGTCGAGCTTGCGGAGATCGAGGCCTGCGCCATGGCTTCGCGGCAAATCAGAAGTTGCCACGCGTGCTCCGTCGATGACGGCACATCGGGCGCGAGGATCGCGCTTTTCGTGACCCCGTCGGATACGGCTGACAGTGCGCAGCTGGAAGCCGGACTGAGAGCGAGGATCAGCGCCGAATTGCCGGTTTATTTCATGCCTGCGCAGATCCTTGTGCTGGATGAGTTGCCGCGCAACCCGGCGGGAAAAGTCGATCGGGCAGCGTTGATCGCGCGGCTGGGCGACGTGACGGACGATGGGGCGGGTGCCGAGGCAATGTCCTCCAGGGAAGAGACCCTTGCGTTGATCTGGGCACAGATTCTTGGCCGTCCGATTGAAAACCGTGAGGCGAATTTCTTTGCGTTGGGCGGCAACTCCCTCTTGGCAATGCGTCTTGTCGCATTGATGAAGCGCAGTGGCATTCAGATCAATCTCAAGCGCGTGTTTGGCGCTCCGACCCTGGCGCAAATGGCCTGTCTGATCGAGGAGTAGGTGATGGCGGGTAAAGGATTGAACCCCTATCAACGGTATTACTGGAGCGCGTCGAGCGCCTACGATCTTGCCGAAACGGCCTGCGTGAGCATTGGCTTCCTGCTGGACGGGCCATTGAACATCGCCCGGTTCAGCCAGGCGGTGGATGCGGTGGTCAATCGTCACGAGCAGCTGCGATCGCACTTCCACGAAACGCCGGATGGTGCGCGACGTTTCCCCGGACCACTGGTGCACGGTGTACTGAGTGTCGACGACGAGCCGTTCGAGTTGTCCCGGCTGGAGGACTGCATCGAGGCCCTGTGTCGGCGGCCGCTTGATCTGCAAGTGGATATACCGTTCAGGGCCTACCTGAAAAAACTCGGACATGATCGTCATCTGTTTGCACTGATCATTCATCACATCGTTGTCGATTCATGGTCGCTGGAGGTGATCCTCGATGATCTGGCGACGGCCTACAACGGTGCGATGTCCGCCGCGCCGGAACCGTTGCTGGAGCCACTCACCTTCGATCATGAAACGCTGGCAATGCCTCTGGAACATGATGAGCATCAGCGTCAGGCGCAGTTCTGGCGAGCGTATCTCAAGGACGCGAAGATTCCGCAGATTCCGGATTTGCTCGTCGGTGAGAGCGCACAGGCCAAATCGACCTTCGATGTGATGACCCCCGGCAAGGAGATTCACGGGGCCATCAACCGACTCTGTGCTTCGCTGGATGTCACACCTTTTGTGGTTTACACCGCCGCGGCGTCTATCGCGCTCGCACATCTTTGCGCCTCGGACGACTTGCTGATCCAGACCAACGTGACGCCGCGCTGGACGGAAGGTACGCAAACGGTGGTCGCCTACCTGTCTGCGCGCATTCCATTGCGGGTACGCGTCGATTCGAAACTGTCGTTGCAGGCCCACATCCTCAATGTCGCTGATTCACTCTACGAAACCTTCGACAGCGTCGGGCTTTCGATCGGCGAAATCATGGCCGAGTCCGAAGTCAGCCAAAGCCTGCCCATTCATATCGGTGCCGAGAGCCCGTTCGAAGGCTGGGATCTTGATGGCGTCACCGTCTCTCAAGTCCAGTTGCCCGACTATCAGCCCTGGCCATTGTTCATGTGGGTGCCTGTCACCGCTGACCATTGCTTTATCAAGCTGCAGTACCAGGCCGACCGGATTTCCCCTGAAAACATGCTGAAACTAAAACGCCTGCTGAACGAAACGTTAGATCAATTCTGTCTCCTGGAGGCCGAAGCAAGCGCTCGTGACACAGCGGTTTTAAAACACGAAGCCATGCAATGAGACCTTCCATGAACGACACCCAGAACCTGCCATCCCACGCATTGACCGTTGTTTCCGGTTCGCAGATCGCCAACCTGATGCCTTCGCTGCGCAGGGACATTCTGCGCCTGGTCGAAGAGACCTACCTGCAGCACGACGCCGGCCTGACCAACAATCCCGACAGCTATTTCCTGAGGTTCGAAGAGCGTCAATCGGACCGGATCATTGCCTTGCCGGCTGCCATTGCCAACGACACACCCATTTCGGGCATCAAGTGGATTGCCAGTTATCCGAAGAACATCGAGCGAAATCTGCAACGCGCCTCGGCCGTCCTGCTGCTGAACGATTACGAAACGGGTTATCCCGTGGCATGCCTTGAAGCTTCGCAAATCAGCTCGGCCAGAACCGCGGCTTCTGCGGTGGTCGCCGCCAGGGCGCTGGCGGCGGATCCGCAGAAAGCGCTGAAGATCACATTCGTCGGTGCCGGCGTGATCTCCCGCGCGATCTTTGATTTTTTCCTGGCCGATGGCTGGACGTTCGATCAGGTCACCGTCTGTGATCTGGACCCGGCGTCGGCCACTGAACTTCGTCATCACGTCACCGCCGGGACGGGGCGGCAAGCGCTTTTCGACGAGGACTGGAAGTCGGCGATCAGCACTGCCGACATCGTTGTTTTCGCCACCAACGCCGGGACGCCTTATGTGTCGGGTGACGACGTCTTTGCCCCCGGTCAAATCATTCTGAATGTCTCTCTGCGCGATATCAGCCCGGACATTATCTGGCACGCGTTCAACGTGTTCGATGATGTGGAGCACTGCATGAAGGCCAATACCTCGCCCCATCTGGCGGAGCAGAAATACGGCGACCGCTCGTTCGTGCACGGCACGCTTGCGCACATTCTCAACAACCCGAGCTTGATCGACCGTTCGCGCCCACTGATCTTTTCACCCTTCGGACTGGGGGTTCTTGATCTCGTCGTTGGCCAACTGTTCGTCGACAAGTGCCTGGAAGCCGGGTCCTACACCAATATCGCGGACTTCATTCCCGATACGCGACGCTGGGCCACGTCCCACGGCTGAACCATTCAAGGAGCACTGACGCGAGCCTTCGCACGTTCCATTCCAGGGAGGAGTGACCCGATGCAAAACAAAAAATGCATGATCATCGGCTTCAATGATTTTTCGTTTGACGACTATTGTCAGATGCTCGATCAACTTGCACCTGAAGCGGCAGCGAAACGTGATTTACGCCTGGCGTTCGTCAATTATGAAGGCTCGCGGTTTCATGCACTGGGTGTGCTGAACAAGACACGTGAAGTGCAGGGGCTGGCGGACCTGAACCTGAACAATGCCGATTTTCTGTGGCCGGTTGTGATGGTGCTGGGTACGTATCTGGAAAAGCACGGCATCGCCTTTGACTACGTCAATCTGTTTCAGAACGAGAAGGATGTTCTGGCGCAAAAACTGGCGTCCGGCACGATCAGTTCCGTGGTCATCACCACGACCCTCTATGTCATGCCGCATCCGGTGCAGGAGATTGTGGACTTTGTGCGCGACTGCGCGCCTCAGGTGCAGATCATCATCGGTGGCCCTTACATCAGTGGTCTGTTCAAGGCCCATGATCAGGAAATGCTCGGTGATTACCTGAGTGTTCTTGGCGGCGATATCTACATCAACAGCAATGAGGGCGAAGACACGCTGCGCCAGGTACTGGAGGCGCTCAATCAGAACCGCTCGGTCATCGGGTTGAATCGCACGGCGGTGTTCGACGGCGACACGTGGGTGTTCGGTGCGGATGAGCCGGAATACAACGAACTGAAGGAAAACTTCGTCAATTACAAGTTGTTCGAACCGCGTGGCATCGGACGTTTCCTGTCCACGCGCACAGCCAAATCCTGTCCGTATTCCTGTGCATTCTGCGGGTTTCCCCAACGGGCCGGTAAGTACCGTTACTTGTCCACCAGCGATGTAGAACGCGAACTGGATGCGGTAAAGGCGATCGGCACCGTGGATACGCTGACGTTCCTGGATGACACATTCAATGTGCCCAAGCAGCGCTTCCGGGAAATCATGCAGATGATGATCGACAACCAGTACAACTTTAAGTGGAACTCCTTTTACCGTTCTGATCAGGGTGATCCGGAAACCATCGCGCTGATGGCGCGCGCAGGGTGCGAAGGGGTTTTTCTGGGTATCGAGTCGGCCTCCGACAAGATGCTTGCGCTGATGCGCAAGACCTCACGCCGCAAGAACTATGAACAGGCCATCAGCGCTTTCCGCTCGGTAGGGATTGCGACTCACGCCTCGTTCATCATCGGCTTTCCGGGGGAAACCCTCGACACGGTGCAGGAGAGCCTGGATTTCATCGAAACCATTCGACCGGATACCTTCCGTGCGCAGGTCTGGTACTGCGACCCGTTGACACCCATCTGGAATGACCGGGAAAAATACGGCATTACCGGCTCAGGCTTCGATTGGTCGCACGACACGATGGACAGCGAACTGGCGGCATCCATCACCGAGCGGTTCTTTCTCACTGCCCGAAACTCTACATGGTTGCCGCAGTTCGGCTTTGAGCAGTGGAGTCTGTTCTACCTGCATCGTCAGGGCATGGAGCAGGGCAATATCCTCGGTTATCTGGACGGCTTCAATGCGGCCGTCAAGCATCAACTGTTGCACGGTGATGAAGCTCAATTGCCGGCCCCGATCATTGACCGCTTCACGTTCAGTGCCCGCTTGCCGGCGCAGAGTCCAGTCGTGCCGCAGCCCGGGTTGTCGATGGAGTCGGCAGCGCACTTCAAGGCAGCCGAAGCACGCTTGCAGACCTTCTCCGAGTGGCTGGATCCGCAGTGCATCGGGTCGATGCCGGTGCACACCGGCGAGCAGACACAAACAGTGTTGAGCCGGCCCGAGGGCATGGTCAGTTGCGGCGATCAGGCCGTTGTCTGGATCGCGGCCTTTTTGAAGCACGCTTCAAGCGTTCTGCAGGGTGATCGATTTCTTTTGCAATACGTCGTCGAAGAAGGCACTCGGTTGGTTGCGGTCGACGATGTCGATCGGTGCAGCGAGGCTGCTCTGTATGATCGCGTGGCGGCATCCCTTGCCCGGGCGCCAGTGCTCGACAGCCACGACAGCTATCTGCTGTCGCGCAATTCGCGGTTGAGGGCATGCGGCATCGTTTTGCATCAGCCGGTTCTTCGTGTGTACGCCGAGGGTATCGTCGCCCCTTCGTCAGACAGCGGGCTTTACATGCACCTGTCACTGACGAGTTCCGGACAGGGGCGGGTACTGAGCAACTTTGTCCGATGGGCCCCGGAGCTTCACGCAGCGAACGCGCAAAGCGCGCTTGCCGAGCAGGTCGTGTTCGTCAGGGTGCAATAGGTCAGATCAGGGAGGAGAGCGCCATTAGCTCTCCTCCCTGATCCGTTTCAGCCTTGCAGCGCGGCTTTCTTGCGCTCTTCGCGCGCGCGGGCAGCTTCCAGCAACTGTTCGGCGATGCGCATTGGCAGTTGCTCTTCAACCAGCCGGATGAATAGCGGATGGCCGGTAATGGCCAGGTCGAGTTCATAACCGCGCCCATCGGGTTCCCGTATCCAGTAGTGGCTATCAATCAGCGTCCGCCGCAACTCCACGACATCGCTTCGCAGCATGGGGGCGAACCGGGTTTTCCATTGGTCCAGCCGCGTGGTCGCCTCACGTTCGCTATAGCGTTCGCCGGGCTCGAGCGCAGAACTGATGTAAAAGAGCATGACCGCCAGCTCCTGACGATTCAAACGGCCCAGGGTCAAACCGTTCTTGTTGCTTAAACGCGTCAGCGTCTCGACGAACTGCTCGAAATCCGTTGGAAGTTCCTTGTCCAATGTCTTGCTCCTTTTGTTTTTTGAGGCTGCATTTTAGCGGCGTTGTCTGGCACGAGTGAGCCAGTATGGCGGTGGTCGCGACATTTTGCGTGGGCTTTGCCCGTAAAGGAAAACCCCTTCTGCCTCGACTGATGCGCAATCGAAGGAGAAGGGGTTTGGTCAACTCATCAACAACCCGCCCCGGTAATGGGGCGGGGTTTTATGCCGCACCGTCGAGGAACTGCTCGGCGTAGTGGCACGCTACCTGACGCGTGTCGAGCTGGCGCAGGGCCGGCTCTTCCGCGCTGCAACGTTCGGTCGCGTACGGGCAGCGCTTGTGGAACGCGCAGCCCGGTGGCGGGTTCAGCGGGTTGGGCAACTCGCCGACGATCTTGATTTTCGGCTTGTCCGGATCCGGGTGGATGGTCGGTGTCGCCGACAGCAGCGCCTGGGTGTACGGGTGCAGCGGACGGGCATAGATGTCGTGCTTCGGACCGATTTCCACCGGACGTCCGAGGTACATCACCATCACGTCATCGGCCACGTGCTGCACCACCGCCAGGTTGTGCGAGATGAACACGTAACCGGTGTTGAACTCCTGCTGCATGTCCATGAACAGGTTCAGCACCTGCGCCTGGATCGACACGTCCAGTGCCGAGGTCGGTTCGTCCGCCACCAGCACTTTCGGTTGCAGCATCATGGCGCGGGCCAGCGCGATACGCTGACGCTGACCGCCGGAGAACATGTGCGGATAACGCTGGTAGTGCTCGGGACGCAAACCGACCTGCTTCATCATCGCCTGGACGCGTTCGCGACGTTCGGCGGCCGACAAGTTGGTGTTGATCAGCAGCGGCTCGGCCAGTTGATCACCGATTTTCTGCCGTGGGTTCAACGAGGCATACGGGCTCTGGAACACCATCTGCACGTCTTTGCGCAGTTGCTTGCGCTGAGCCTTGTCGGCGCCGGCCACTTCTTGCCCGGCGATTTTCAGGGAACCGGACGACGGCTCCTCGATCAGGGTCAGGGCGCGGGCCAGGGTGGATTTGCCGCAACCCGACTCGCCTACTACGGCGAGGGTCTTGCCGGCTTCCAGCTCGAACGACACACCGTTGAGGGCGCGTACGGTCGCATGGCCCTTGAACAGGCCACGGGAGACTTCGTAGTGACGGGTCAGGTCGCGGGCGGTAAGTACGACGGCCATTACGCCACCTCCTGGTTCAACGGGTAGAAGCAGCGGGCGAGGCTGTGGCTTTTCGGATCAAGGGTCGGACGCTGCGCGCGGCAGCTGTCCTGCACGTACGGGCAGCGCGGCGACAGCAGGCAGCCTTGCGGACGGTCGTAACGGCCGGGAACGATGCCCGGCAGGGTCGCCAGGCGCTCGGCACCCTGGCTGTGTTCCGGAATCGCCTTGAGCAGCGCTTCGCTGTACGGGTGCGCCGGGATGTCGAACAGTTGCGGCACCTGGCCGACTTCAACGGCCTGGCCGGCGTACATCACACAGACGCGCTGGGCGGTTTCGGCCACCACGGCGAGGTCGTGGGTGATCAGCACCAGGCCCATGTTCTGCTCTTTCTGCAACGCCAGCAGCAGGTCCATGATCTGCGCCTGAATCGTTACGTCGAGCGCGGTGGTCGGCTCGTCCGCGATCAGCAGTTTCGGCTCGCCGGCAATCGCCATGGCAATTGCCACACGCTGGCTCATGCCGCCGGACAGTTGGTGCGGATAAGCGTCCATACGGCTGGAAGCGCCGGGGATTTCAACCTTTTCCAGCAGTTCGATGGCGCGCTTGCGGGCGGCCTTGCCGGACATTTTCAGGTGCAGGCGCAGCACTTCCTCGATCTGGAAACCGACGGTGTAGCTCGGGTTCAGCGCGGTCATCGGGTCCTGGAACACCATGGACAGGTCTTTACCGACGATCTGCCGACGCTGGCGATTGCTCAGTTTGAGCATGTCCTTGCCGTCGAAGCTCAGAGAGTCGGCAGTGACGATCCCCGGGTGCTCGATCAGGCCCATCAGCGCCATCATGGTCACGGACTTGCCGGAACCCGATTCGCCGACGATGGCCAGGACTTCGCCCTTGTCGACCTTGAGGTCGAGGCCGTCGACCACCGGTGTGGCGTTCTTGTCGCCGAAGCGAACGTTGAGATTCTTGATTTCTAGCAGTGACATGGGAATCTCCTCAGGCGGCGTTCTTGAGTTTCGGGTCCAGCGCATCGCGCAGGCCGTCGCCCATCAAGTTGATTGCCAGCACGCTGAGCAAAATGGTCAAACCAGGCAGACTCACGACCCACCAGGCGCGTTCGATGTAGTCGCGGGCCGAGGCCAGCATGGTGCCCCACTCAGGGGTTGGCGGCTGGACGCCGAGGCCGAGGAAGCCCAGGGCGGCGGCGTCGAGGATCGCCGAAGAGAAGCTCAGGGTGGCCTGAACGATCAGCGGTGCCATGCAGTTCGGCAGCACGGTGATGAACATCAGGCGTGGCAGGCCGGCACCGGCCAGGCGCGCAGCGGTCACGTAGTCGCGGTTCAGTTCGCCCATCACCGCAGCACGGGTCAGACGCACGTAGGACGGCAGCGAAACCACGGCAATCGCGATCACGGTGTTGATCAGGCCTGGGCCGAGGATGGCGACGATCGCCACGGCCAGCAGCAGCGACGGCAGGGCCAGCATGATGTCCATCAGACGCATGATGGTCGGGCCGACCACTTTCGGGAAGAAACCGGCGAACAGACCCAGCAGGATCCCCGGGATCAGCGACATCACCACCGACGACAGACCGATCAGCAGCGACAGGCGCGAACCCTGGATCAGACGCGACAGCAGGTCGCGACCCAGTTCATCGGTGCCGAGCAGGAATTGCATCTGTCCGCCTTCGAGCCACGCCGGCGGCGTCAGCAGGAAGTCACGGTATTGCTCGCTCGGGTTATGCGGGGCGACCCACGGCGCGAAGATCGCGCAGAAAATCACCAGCAGCATGAACAGCAGGCCGGCAACGGCGCCCTTGTTCTTCGCGAAGGCTTGCCAGAATTCTTTGTACGGCGACGGGTACAGCAGACTTTGATCCGCGCCAGGTGCAGCGGTGACTACTGAGGATGTTGGAGTGCTCATGGGTATTGACCTCAGCGCTGATGACGGATGCGTGGGTTGGCAAAGCCGTAGAGGATGTCCACCACGAAGTTGACCAGGATCACCAGGCAGGCGATCAACAGGATGCCGTTCTGCACGACCGGATAGTCCCGGGCGCCGATGGCTTCGATCAGCCATTTGCCGATGCCGGGCCACGAGAAGATGGTCTCGGTCAGTACCGCACCGGCCAGCAGGGTGCCGACTTGCAGGCCGACCACGGTCAGCACCGGGATCAGGGCGTTGCGCAGACCGTGCACGAACACCACGCGCGACGGCGACAGGCCTTTGGCCTTGGCGGTACGGATGTAGTCTTCACGCAGCACTTCGAGCATCGACGAACGGGTCATCCGCGCGATCACCGCCAGCGGAATGGTGCCGAGGACGATGGCCGGCAGGATCAGGTGATGCAGCGCATCCAGGAAAGCGCCGGTGTCATTGGCCAGCAGGGTGTCGATCAGCATGAAACCGGTGCGTGGCTCGATGTCATAGAGCAGGTCGATCCGCCCGGAAACCGGGGTCCAGCCCAGGCTCACCGAGAAGAACATGATGAGAATCAGGCCCCACCAGAAGATCGGCATCGAATACCCCGCCAAGGAGATGCCCATCACCCCGTGGTCGAACAGGGATCCTCGCTTGAGAGCCGCGATCACCCCGGCCAGAAGGCCCAGGACGCCGGCGAACAGCAGGGCGGCCATGGACAATTCCAGGGTCGCCGGGAAGAGGGAGGTGAACTCGGTCCATACGCTCTCACGGGTGCGCAGGGATTCGCCGAGATCGCCGTGGGCCAGTTTGCCGATGTAGTCCAGGTACTGGGCATACAACGGTTTGTTCAGACCGAGGCGTTCCATTGCCTGAGCGTGCATTTCGGGGTCGACCCGACGTTCGCCCATCATCACTTCCACGGGGTCGCCGGGAATCATGCGAATCAACGCGAAAGTCAGCAAGGTGATGCCGAAAAACGTGGGGATCAATAACCCCAGTCGGCGGGCAATAAAACTAAACATCTTGTGTGGTACCTCATCAGCCGGTTAGGCGTGCCCGGCGACCCTGGGGTCAGGGAGGCCGGGAGTTTCTTATCTACTTCACCTGGGTGGTGGCGAAGTTATTGGTTGTCAGAGGGCTGATGTGATAACCCTCTACGTTGTTGCGCATTGCCGTGAACATCCGGGTGTGGGCCATGCTGATCCACGGTTGGTCCTGGTTGAAGATGACCTGGGCTTCTTCGTACAGTTTGGCGCGTTCGGCCGGATCTACTTTAGCCCGTGCTTCGTCGAGCAGGGCCTGGAATTTCTCGTTGCACCAGCGAGCGTAGTTTTCGCCGTTCTTGGCGGCTTCGCAACTGAGCATAGGCGTCAGGAAGTTATCCGGGTCGCCGTTGTCGCCCGCCCATCCGGCAGACACGATGTCGTGTTCGCCGTTCTTGGCGCGCTTGAGCATCTCGCCCCACTCCATCACACGAATGTCGAGCTTGATCCCGACTTTCGCCAGGTCGGCCTGCATCATTTGTGCGCCGAGCATCGGATTGGGGTTGGTCGGGCCGCCGCCGTTACGGGTAAACAGGGTAAACACATGACCTTCCGGTACGCCGGCTTCCTTGAGCAGGGCGCGGGCCTTGTCGAGATCGCGGGGAGGGTTCTTCAGGTCGTGGTTGTAGCCCAGCAACGTCGGTGGGTACGGGTTGACCGCGACGGTTGCATTGCCTTTGCCGAACAGCGCGTTGACATAGGCTTCCTTGTCGAAGGCGATATCGATGGCCTTGCGCACCCGTACGTCGCTCATGTACTTGTGCTGGGTGTTCATGGCCATGTAGGACACGGTCATCGCGTCCAGTTCGGCGACCTTCAGGTTCGGATCCTGCTTGATGCTGGGGATATCATCAGGCTTGGGGTAAAGCGCGATCTGGCACTCGTTGGCCTTGAGTTTCTGCTGGCGCACGTTGTTGTCGGTGGCGATGGCCAGGATCAGTGCATCGGCCGGCGGCTTGCCACGGAAATAGTCCGGGTTGGCCTTGAAGCGAACCTGAGCGTCCTTGTTGTAGCGCTGGAAGATGAACGGGCCGGTGCCGATCGGCTTGTTGTTCAGGTCGCCAGTCTTGTCGGCCTTGAGCAACTGGTCGGCGTATTCGGCCGGATAGATCGAGGAGAACGCCATGGCGATGTCGGCCAGGAACGGCGCTTCGCGGCGGGTCAGGGTGAATTTGACCGTATTGTCGTCGACTTTTTCGACGTTTTTCAGCAGTTCCTTGAAGCCCATGCTTTCAAAGTACGGGAAGCCTACTGCCGACAGTTTGTGCCATGGGTGATTCGGGTCCAACTGGCGCTGGAAGCTCCAGACCACGTCATCGGCATTGAAGTCGCGGCTGGGCTTGAAGTATTCGGTGGTGTGAAACTTGACGCCCTTGCGCAGATGGAACGTGTAGGTCAGGCCGTCATCGCTGATGTCCCAGGAATCGGCCAGCGACGGGATCACTTTGGTGGTGCCGGGCTCGAAGCCCACCAGGCGGTTGAAAATGGTTTCGGAAGCTGCATCGCCTGTGACTGCAGTTGTGTATTGGGCTATATCGAAGCCTTCCGGGCTGGCTTCGGTGCAGACCACCAAGGGTTTGGCCGAGACGCCGATGGCGGCGCTCAACAGGGCGGCAGCGATGGCCGCACGTAGGGGAAGCATTTTCATCAAGAACCCTCTGCAATCGGTTGAAGACAAAAAGCCGAGCGGCCGACTCGTCATTGAGTCAGCCGCCGGCACGCGTTTTTTACAGAATGTTGAACGGAATGGTAGTCACGAGACGGAACTCGTTGATGTTGCCATCAGCCTGGTGTTCGCTGGCGCGGTGAGTGGTGTAGGTCGCGCGGATGGCGGTGGCCTTGAGTGGGCCGCTCTGCACGGCGTACGAAGCACCGATGCCATATTCGTAGTGGCTTTCGCCGTCCATCAGGCTCAGGTCGCCGCGCTTGGCGCCCGGATCGGTGTAAGCAGTACCGGTGTAGTGAGTACCGTCGATGCCCCAGCCACGAGCCTGGTAAATGTTGAACTTCAAGCCAGGCACGCCGTATTCGGCCATGTTGATGCCGTAGGCGATCTGGAAGGATTTCTCGTTCGGGCCGTTGAAGTCCGACAGCAGGGAGTTGGCCAGGTAGATGCCGTTGGTTTCGTGCAGGTAGTCGAAGTACTCGTCACCGTTCACTTGCTGGTACGAGAAGGTCAGGCTGTGGGCCTGGTGGGTCAGGCCGAACGACAGCGAGTAGGTATCGTTGTCGATGTTACCCATCAACTTTTTACCTTCGTCGACGGTCTTGTAGTAGTTCAGGCCGGTGGTCAGGCTCAGGACCTGGCTGTCACCCAGTTCATGGGTAGCGCCGAAGTAGTACTGGTTCCAGAAGTCTTCGACGTTGGCCACGTACAGGCTGGTTTTCAGGCTCTTGAGTGGCTGGTAGTTGACACCGCCGGTATAGACCTTGTCGGTTTCAGCGCCGTTGGCACCGTATTCGGTACGGAACTTCGACAGGCTCTGCTCGGTACGTGGCGAAACACGGTCAAAACCGGCCAGGTCGAACGACAGGTTGTTGAATTCTTCACTGTGCAGGCTGATACCTTCGAAGCTGGAAGGCAGCGGACGGTTGCCGATGACGTCGACGATTGGCGTGCTGAAGTTCTGGCGACCGGCGGTCAGGGTGGTGTTCGAAACGCGGAATTTGACGTTGGCCAGACCCAGTTTGCTCCACTGGTCGACAGCATCGCCGTCGGAGTGCGCCAGGGTACGGTTGGAACCGCCGGCGATATCCTTGCGATCTCGATCCAGAACGATCGCGTTGTAGGCCGCCACTTCAGTGCTCACGCCAACGGTGCCTTGGGTAAAGCCCGAGGTGTAGTTGACTATCGTGCCTTGAACCCAGTTGATTCGACGCGGGGTCGCGGTCTTGACGACAGGCGAAGTGTTTTTGTCGCTGTTTTTGACGTAGCTGAAAGTGTCATCACGACGTTTCAGTTCGTTGGCATACCAGTTACGGGTTGTGCCGCCCAGGCTTTGTCCATCGATAAAGCCTTTGGCCTCGCTTTGGGCGCTGCTGCCGGCCAATGTGGTAGGGACGAACTCCTGGCTCGCAGGTTCTGCATACGCCGTGGCGGTGATGCTGCTGATGGCCAAGGCCAGTATCGCGGTGCTGCTCAGTTTCATGGGTGAAGCTCCTTTACTTTCTTTTTATGCCGGCTTTTTTTGTTGGGCCGGTTTTTGGTTTTAGAACTCATTCACACATCGCAAACGTTTGCAAAAGGCCTGATCGGCAAATTTCGGCAAAGCGCTTGCGTGAGGAGGTAGACAGCCTCCTCAGCATTGCGGCTAATCGGTTATGGGTTTAATCGATGCTGACACCCGAAAACACGTTGCGGCCGAAGGGGCTGACCTTGAACCCTTCAACCCTGGCGCTCAGCGGCTGGTTGACCGTCGAGTGGGCGACAGGCGTGATCGGCACTTGCTGCTTGAGCAACTGCTGGGCCTGTTTGTAGAGCACGGTGCGCTGGTCGCGGTCGGTGACGACCTTGGCCTCTTTGATCAGCTTGTCGTAAGCCGGGTCGCACCACATGGAATAGTTGTTGCCGCCAATGGCGTCGCAGCTGTACAGCGTGCCGAGCCAGTTGTCCGGGTCCCCGTTGTCACCGGTCCAGCCGATCAGGCTGACGTCGTGTTCGCCATTCTTGGTGCGCTTGATGTACTCGCCCCATTCATAGCTGACGATCTTCACTTTCAGACCGATCTTCGCCCAGTCAGCCTGGAGCATTTCGGCCATCAGCTTGGCGTTCGGGTTGTATGGGCGCTGCACCGGCATGGCCCACAGGGTGATCTCGGTGCCTTCCTTGACGCCGGCAGCCTTGAGCAGTGCCTTGGCTTTTTCCGGGTTGTAGGCGGCGTCCTTGATCGTGGTGTCGTAGGACCATTGGGTCGGCGGCATGGCGTTGACCGCCAGTTGGCCGGCACCCTGGTAAACAGCGTTGAGAATCCCCTGTTTATTCACCGCCATGTCCAGCGCCTGACGCACTTCGAGCTGGTCGAACGGTTTGTGGCGCACGTTGTAGGCGATGTAGCCGAGGTTGAAACCCGGTTTTTCGATCAGTTGCAGTTTCGGATCGTTCTTCAGTGCCGGCACATCCGCCGGGCGTGGATGCAGCGTGACCTGGCATTCGCCGGCCTTGAGCTTCTGCACGCGAACCGAGGCGTCGGTATTGATCGCGAAAATCAGGTTCTTCAGCTTCACCCGGCTCTGATCCCAGTAATGCGGGTTGCCGGTGTAGCGGATGTTCGAGTCTTTCTGATAGCTCTTGAATACGAACGGGCCAGTGCCGACCGGCTTCTGGTTGATGTCGCTCGGCTTGCCTTCGGCCAGCAGCTTGTCGGCGTATTCGGCGGACAGAATGGCGGCGAAGCTCATGGCGATGTTCTGGATGAACGCGGCGTCGACGCTGTTGAGCGTGAACTCCACGGTCAGCGGCCCGGTTTTTTCGACCTTGGCGATGTTCTTGTTGAGGCTCATCCCGTTGAAATACGGGAACTCGGTCGGATAAGCCTTACGGAAGGGCTGTTGCGGATCGAGCATGCGGTTAAACGTGAACAGCACGTCGTCAGCATTGAAATCGCGGGTAGGTTTGAAGTACGCCGTTGTATGAAATTTCACCCCTTCACGCAGGTGAAAGGTGTACTTGAGGCCGTCCTCGGAAATATCCCAGCTCGTTGCCAGGCCCGGTACGACATTGGTCGCGCCTTTTTCGAACTCGGCCAGACGGTTGTACAGCGGTTCGGCGGCGTCGTTATCGGTCGCGGTCGTGTACTGCGCGGTATCGAAGCCGGCCGGGCTGCCTTCGGAGCAGAACACCAGACTGTCGCTGGCGGCAAAACTCGCGGACGTGGCGGCCAACAGGCCGGCGCCCAGCAATGCGGAAAAAACCAAGGTGTGGCGCATGACGCTCCCTCTTGTCTCAGTGTTTTTCAATGCGCCGCGATCCCTTCCAGGGAAGTTGTGGCCGCATTGAGCTCAATCCAGCAGCAAACCGATAGCCCACGCAGTCACTGGTCAGAACCTGACGGTAGGGGCCGCAGGTCTGGCAGTAAATGCGCTGAGTCCTAAAGACTCGTAGGAAAAGGCGACACGTCCGAAACCAACCTGGTCAGACCAAGTGGAAAAGGATGTAGGCAAATTCCTGACTATTCGGCAGAAAAAAACGGCGACGACGCTGAAAACGTCGGCGCCGGTTTTTTTACTTGATGCTGACGCCGTAGAAGGAGTTCAAGCCGAACGGGCTGATCTTGAAGTCCTGCACGTTGGCGCGCATGGGTTGATACACCGTCGAGTGAGCGATAGGTGTCATAGGGACTGCATCTTTGAGGACGTGCTGCGCCTCTTTGTAGAGTTCGGTGCGCTTGGCCTGGTCAGTGGTGCGCTTGGCTTCTTTCACGAGGCCGTCGAATTTCTTGTCGCACCATTTAGAGAAGTTGTTGCCGCTCAGCGAGTCGCAACCAAACAACACGTTGAGCCAGTTGTCCGGGTCACCATTGTCACCGCTCCAGCCAATGATCATGGCCTGGTTCTCGCCACCTTTGGAGCGCTTGATGTACTCGCCCCACTCGTAGCTGGTGATCTTCACGTTCAGACCGATCTTCTTCCAGTCGGACTGGAGCATTTCGGCCATCAGTTTGGCGTTCGGGTTGTACGGACGCTGAACCGGCATCGCCCACAGGACGATCTCGGTACCTTCCTTGACGCCGGCTTCCTTGAGCAGCTGCTTGGCTTTCTCGGGATCGTACTTGGCGTCCTTGATGGTGGTGTCGTAGGACCACTGGGTCGGCGGCATGGCGTTGACGGCCAGTTGGCCTGCGCCCTGGTAAACCGAGTCGATGATCTGTGGCTTGTTGACGGCCATGTCCAGCGCCTGGCGAACGCGCAGGTCGGCCAGCGGGTTGGCTTCGTTGCTGCCCTTGACCTTGTCCATCACGTTGTAGGCGATGTAGCCCAGGTTGAAACCGGCCTGGTCAGGCATCTTCAGCGCAGGGTCGGCTTTCAATGCGGCGAGGTCGGCCGGACGCGGGAACAGGGTGACCTGGCACTCGTTCTTCTTCAGCTTCTGGATACGCACCGACGGGTCGGTGGTGATGGCGAAGATCAGGTTGTCGATCTTCACGTCTTCAGGCTTCCAGTAATCCTTGTTGCCGGTGTAACGGATGTTGGAGTCTTTCTGGTAGCTCTTGAACACGAACGGACCAGTGCCGATCGGCTTCTGGTTGATGTCGGCCGCCTTGCCTTCCTTCAGCAGCTGGGCTGCGTACTCGGCGGACTGAACCGACGCGAAGCTCATGGCCATGTTCTGGATGAACGCGGCGTCGACTTCTTTCAGAGTGAACTTGACGGTGTGGTCGTCGACTTTATCGATCTTGGTGATGTTGGTATCCATCCCCATGTCGGTGAAGTACGGGAATTCGGTCGGGTACGCCTTACGGAACGGGTCATCCTTGTTAATCATGCGATTGAAGGTGAACAGCACGTCGTCGGCGTTGAACTCACGAGTCGGCTTGAAATACGGGGTAGTGTGGAACTTCACGCCTTCACGCAGGTGGAAGGTGTAGGTCAGGCCGTCCGGGGAAATGTCCCAGCTGGTCGCCAGCCCAGGAACAACGGCGGTGCCGCCACGCTCGAACTGGGTCAGACGGTTGAACATGGTTTCGGCTGAGGCGTCGAAGTCGGTTCCGGTGGTGTATTGGCCTGGGTCGAAACCGGCCGGGCTGCCTTCGGAGCAGAACACCAGGTTAGTCGCAGCGGAAGCGAAAGGTGCGGAGGCTAACAAGCCTGCGCCGACTAAAAACGGAATGACCGCGTGTTTAAGCATGTTGGCCTCATGATTTGTTGTCATTTTTTAATATTGAGGTACGACCTCGTGAGTCGTGCCTGCGGATACTTATGCAGGGCCCATACCCAATGCAAGATCCAGAGCGCCCGGCGGCATCAAACGGTGGCACGAACGTACCTTAATGTCGCATCTGTATAACTTCTGACGCATTTGACCGTTTGCGGTCGGTTTTTACGGTGCAAATGAAGCCCCAAAACGGTGCATTGGTCACGATTTGCGCGCCGCCTTGGGGCCGGGTGTTACTTATTTATACCCACGCCATAGAACGGGGTTAGACCGAACGGGCTGATCTTGAAGTCGGTGACTTCCTTGCGCAGCGGCTGGAACACCGTGGAGTTGGCGATCGGCGTGATCGGCACTTGCTGTTTAAGGATCAGTTGCGCCTGTTGATACAGTTTTACCCGCTGTGATTTATCGGTGGCCACCTTGGCTTGCTGCACCAGTTTGTCGTAGGCCGGATCGCACCACTTGGCGTAGTTGCTGCCTTTCACCGCCGCGCAGCTGTAAAGCACGCCCAGCCAGTTGTCCGGGTCGCCGTTGTCACCGGTCCAGCCGTAGATCATCGCGTCGTGTTCGCCATTCTTGGCACGCTTGATGTACTCGCCCCACTCATAGCTGACGATGTTGGCCTTGATGCCGATATTCTCCCAATCCTGCTGGATCATCTGTGCCGACATCCGTGCATTCGGGTTGGACGCACGCTGCACGGTCATCGCCCAGAGGTTGATGGTTGTACCCGGTGCAACCCCGGCTTCCTTGAGTAGCGCCTTGGCTTTTACGGGATCGTACGGGGCGTCCTTGATATTCGGGTCATAGGACCATTGCGCAGGCGGCAAGGCGTTCTGCGCCAACTGCCCGGCACTCTGATAAACGGCCTTGATGATCGCCGGTTTGTCGATGGCCATGTCCAGAGCCTGACGCACCTTTAATTGGTCCAGCGGCGGGTGAGTCGTGTTGTAGGCAAGGAAACCGAGGTTGAAACCGGCCTGCTTCAAGACGCGCAGGTTCGGGTCTTTTTCCATTACTTCGATGTCGGCCGGGCGCGGGTAGCCGCTGACCTGGCATTCGCCGGTCTTGAGCTTCTGCAGGCGGACGGCGGCGTCCGGGGTGATCGAGAACACAAGGTTGTCGATTTTCACATCTTCGGGTTTCCAGTAGTCCTTGTTCGCCGCATAGCGGATCTGCGAGTCCTTCTGGTAGCGCTTGAACACGAACGGGCCGGTGCCGACCGGTTTCTGGTTGATGTCTGCTGCCTTGCCTTCCTTCAGCAACTGCGCGGCGTATTCGGCCGATTGCACCGAGGCGAAGCTCATGGCGAGGTTTTGCACGAACGCGGCGTCGACGTTGTTCAGGTTGAAGCGCACAGAGTTTTCGTCGAGTTTTTCCACGGACTTGATCGTGGTGTTCAGGTCCATGTCGGTGAAGTAGGGGGACTCGGCGGGATAGGCCTTGCGGAAGGCGTTGTCCGGGTCGAGCAGACGCTGGAAGGTGAACAGCACGTCGTCGGCGTTGAAGGTGCGGGTCGGGGTGAAGTAATCCGTGGTGTGGAATTTTACGTTCTGGCGCAGGTGGAAGGTGTACTGGAGGCCGTCCGGGGTTACGTCCCAGCTTGTGGCCAGACCGGGTTCGACTTCGGTGCCGCCGCGTTTGAATTGGGTGAGGCGGTTGAAGACGGTTTCGGCGGAGGCGTCGAAGTCGGTGCCGCTGGTGTATTGGCTGGGGTCGAAGCCTGCGGGGCTGGCTTCGGAGCAGTAGACCAGGGTTGTTGCTGCGTTGGCGATTGGGGTTATGGCGGTCAGGGCCAGGGTTATTAGAAGTGGTTTTAGGGTGAATCTATGCATGTCTGGCCCGTGGGTCTGGAGGTGGTTGTTCCTTGAGGTTAGCGGGGATTTGAGGGGGGCCGGAAATATCGTTTTTCTAGGTTAGGTGTCTATCTCGGTATATCTGGGGGGGGTGAACATATCCGTTTCTTCGGGTGTTGCCGCTGGCGGTTCCGCTTTTACAGCGGGTCACTTTTTACAAACGCCTAAAAAGTAACCAAAAACGCTTGCTCCTGCGTTCGGCCCGCTCGCTGAGGCTCGGGGTTCCTTCGCTCCGGGATTCATCCGGGGGGGCATCGCCTACGGTTTGCTTCGCTGCACCTCCTCTCGATGTGTTTGGCTTCGCCAAACGGTCGCTGCGCTCCCACCCCCGGATAAATCCCTCCACTCAGCCTTCCGACGTCGCCCGTGGATCAAGATCAAGAGCTGCAGCCGAGCTAACGCTCATCCTGTTGAGTGGTGGAAGCCAAAGCCAGAGTGGAGTTGTATGCGTTTTAGAACTCGAGTTCACCTCGGTATCTCACGTCGGCGTATTCCATTTAAACAACGCGGTCAGTCCCCTCTCCCTCCGGGAGAGGGCTAGGGTGAGGGCTGCTTCTGAAGCTGTTTAAATCTCAACAACAACACCGGATCCTTCCCACAATGTTTTCAGGTTGTCCGTCGGAAGCACGCTCTCTAGTCTTTGGTTGTCGCAGAAGATTCTGCGATCGGGAGGTGAGATTCCCGGTTACTGAATTTGGAAACCAGCGCAAGCCGCCCCATAATCGCCGCCAGTTCATGCTGTCGGCAGTTCTTTATGGCGGCTATGTACGGGCGGACTTCGGTCCGGCCGGGTTGGTTTCCTTACCGGTAATCTCACTCCGTACATAGTTGCCACCTCATTTCGCGAGTGAGATCGGAAATGAGTGGCGCACATTCATAAGGAAATGCTCCATGAACAAGCCAGTACCCGATCCGCCACTTGAATCACCCACCCCCCTCGAAGAAGCCATGCGCGCCGAAGACCTCGCCCGCAACCGCGAAGCCATCAAACGCGCCCTCGACTATTACCTGTGCCCCAATCCTTCCAGACCGCGCCCGAGCACGATGTATATGGTCACGCCCAACGTCGACACCGAAAGCCTGCTGGCCAACGCCTGCGAGTCCCTGGCGTCGGCCAGTACCATCGCCAGCAATTTCGCCAATGAACTCAGCGGTTCGCAGCGTAGTACGGCGCTCGGCATCCAGCAGATCATCATGCTGGCCGAGCTTGCGGTGAACCGGGCGCTGGATCGGGTTGATCCGCGAGCCTGACAACGCAAATCCCGGGCACAAAAAAAACCGGCGATCATTACTGATCGCCGGTTTTTCATTCAGCCGTCATTCAATCACTGCATCAACACTTCGATCGAGCCGTCGGCCGTCAGGCTGACCTGGCTGGTGCCCGCTTCGACTTCAGGTGTCACTGGCGCTGCATCCATACCCGCGGCGGCTTTCATCATCATCGGGGCACGCATGTACGGTTGTGGGTAGCCGTTGCTGTTGAGGTTCAGGTTGACGATTTTGTAGCCCTTGCCGCCGAGGGCGTCGGTGGCCAGTTGGGCGCGGGCCTTGAAGGCGGTGACGGCTTCTTTCAGCAGTTTGTCTTCGCTGGCCTTGCGGGTCGGGTCGGCGATGGCGAAGTCCATGCCGCCCATTTTCAGGTCGGTCAGCAACTCGCCGGTGAGTTTGGACAGGGCGGCGAAGTCGGTGCTTTCCAGGCGCAGTTCGGCGCGTTCGCGCCAGCCGGTGATTTTCTGGCCCTTGGTGTCGTAGATCGGGTAGCTGTTGCGGCTGCCCTGGCGCAGGGTGATGTCTTTGACTTGCTTGGCCTGGGCGAGCGCCTTGTTCATGGTGGTGCTGACGTCGGCGGCGAGTTTGGCCGGGTCAGTGTTCTGTTCTTCTGTGTAGAGGGTCACGATCATCAGGTCGCGGGCCACTTCCTGGCTGACTTCGGCGCGCAGGGAAATCTGGTTGTAGTGCAGCTCATCGGCGGCCAGGGCCGGAAGGCTGGCGACGCTGCCGACGGTCAGGGCGAGAAGGGCGGCGCTGCGGCGAAATGTGTGCATGAAAGCTCCTTGATGAGGGCGCAGGTGATGGTTCGGGGGGCCTGCGTGAAACCATCAGACTCTAGCTTTTGTGATCCGGTTCGCCCAGTTACAACTTCTATACAGATGGGCCTTATAGCCGCCGCGACGCTTTTTGCCATGTGGTCGTTTGCCGCACTTTCGCCTCTCAAGCCCGCGCCTTGGTTATACTCCGTGCGATCCGCCTGGAGCGCTCATCAGGAGAGCTCATGCTCGCCCCCGTACAACTGACTTCCGCCACTCGCCAGAACCTCTGGCGGCTGACTTTCATCCGCACCCTGGTGCTGGCCGCGCAGGCCGGTTCCGTGGGCCTGGCCTACTGGCTGGAGCTGTTGCCGTTGCCGTGGGTGCAATTGGTGATGACCCTCGGCTGTTCGATTCTGCTGTGTGTGTTCACCGCCGTGCGCCTGCGCACTTCGTGGCCGGTCACCGAACTCGAATACGCGCTGCAACTGGCCTGCGACCTGGTTATCCACAGTGCCTTGCTGTATTTCTCCGGTGGTTCGACCAACCCGTTCGTTTCTTATTATCTGGTGCCGCTGACCATCGCTGCGGTGACACTGCCGTGGCGTTATTCGGTGGTGCTGTCCGGTATTGCGCTGGCCTTGTACACCCTGATGCTGACGCATTTCTATCCGCTGGAAACCCTGCCGGTGGCCCGGGAGAACCTGCAGATCTACGGCATGTGGCTGAGCTTCGCCCTCGCAGCGGCGGTGATTACGTTCTTCGCCGCGCGCATGGCCGAAGAGCTGCGCCGTCAGGAAGAGTTGCGTGCAATCCGCCGCGAAGAAGGTCTGCGCGATCAGCAATTGCTGGCCGTGGCGACTCAGGCCGCCGGTGCCGCTCATGAACTGGGCACGCCGCTGGCGACCATGAGCGTGTTGCTCAACGAAATGCAGCAGGATCATCACGACCCGATGCTTCAGGAAGACCTGAAGGTGTTGAAGGATCAGGTGAAGCTCTGCAAGGAGACCCTGCAACAACTGGTGCGCGCCGCCGAGGCCAATCGCCGGATGGCAGTGGAGATGCAGGACGTCACCGAGTGGCTCGACGAGGCGCTCAACCGCTGGCACTTGATGCGCCCCGAGGCCAGTTATCGCTTCCAGCGCCTGGGCCAGGGCACGCTACCGCGTGTGGCGCCGCCGCCGGATCTGACCCAGGCGCTGTTGAATCTGTTAAACAACGCCGCCGACGCCTGCCCGGAAAACCTTCAGGTGACCCTGGACTGGACCGCCGAAGACCTGACCATCAGCATCCGCGATCATGGGGCCGGTGTGCCGCTGGCCATCGCCGAACAGATCGGCAAACCGTTTTTTACCACCAAGGGCAAAGGTTTCGGCCTGGGCCTGTTTTTGAGCAAGGCCAGCGTGACACGCGCCGGCGGCTCAGTGAAACTCTATAGTCATGAGGAAGGCGGCACGCTCACCGAGCTGCGCCTGCCCCACGGCGCCCGAGGAGAGCAACATGAGTGACGAAATCCAAGTCGAAGGTGAAGAACTGCCGCATTTGCTGCTGGTCGATGACGACGCGACCTTTACCCGGGTGATGGCTCGTGCCATGGCTCGCCGTGGTTTTCGCGTCAGCACCGCCGGTTCCGCCGAGGAAGGCCTGACCATCGCCCAGGCCGATCTGCCGGACTATGCCGCGCTGGACCTGAAAATGGACGGCGACTCCGGTCTGGTCTTGCTGCCCAAGCTGCTGGAGCTGGACCCGGAAATGCGCGTGGTGATCCTCACCGGTTACTCGAGCATCGCCACCGCGGTCGAAGCGATCAAGCGCGGCGCCTGCAATTACCTGTGCAAGCCCGCGGACGCCGACGACGTGCTGGCGGCGCTGCTCTCCGAACACGCCGACCTCGACAGCCTGGTGCCGGAAAACCCGATGTCGGTGGACCGTCTGCAGTGGGAACACATCCAGCGCGTGCTGACCGAGCACGAAGGCAACATCTCCGCCACTGCCCGCGCCCTGGGCATGCACCGCCGTACCCTGCAGCGCAAGCTGCAGAAGCGCCCGGTTCGTCGCTGAACCTGCGCTGAACGGCCATCGCCAGCCCTCGCGATAAAGCGCACCGATCAACTATGATCGGTGCGTGTCTGTTCTTTTCTTTATCGAGCCTTTTCCATGAATCAGAACGCTGAATATTCCGCGGTCAACGATGCTGTGCGCGGGCAGTTTTTTCGCAAGGTGTGGGCCATGACCACGCCTTACTGGCGCAGCGAAGAGAAGGGCAAGGCCTGGACGTTGCTGATTGCCGTGATTGCACTCTCGCTGCTCAGCGTGGGCATCTCGGTGTGGTTCAACACTTGGTACAAGGATTTCTACAATGCGCTGCAAAAGAAAGATGAAGCGGCGTTCTGGCATCTGATCCTGTACTTCTGCGCGATTGCTGCGGTCGCGATTGTCGGTGCGGTGTATCGGCTCTACCTGACTCAGATGCTGACGATCCGCTGGCGGGCCTGGCTTACTGAAAAGCATTTTTCCCGTTGGCTCGCCGACAAGAATTACTACCAGCTGGAGCAGGGTGGTTACACCGATAACCCGGACCAGCGGATTTCCGAAGACCTCAACAATTTCACCTCCAATACCCTTGAGCTGGGTATCGGGCTGCTGCGCAATATCGTCAGCCTGGTGTCGTTTTCGATTATTTTGTGGGGCGTCTCGGGCAGCATCGAAGTCTATGGCATCACCATTCCCGGCTACATGTTCTGGTGCGTGCTGGTTTACGCGGTGGTGGGCAGTTGGCTGACGCACTTGATCGGTCGTCGTTTGATCGGTCTGAACAACCAACAACAACGCTTTGAAGCCGACCTGCGTTTTTCCATGGTGCGGATTCGGGAAAATGCCGAAAGCATTGCTCTGTACAACGGCGAACCGAATGAGAATCGTCGCTTGAGCGGCCGCTTCGGCAATGTCTGGCACAACTTCTGGGACATCATGAAAGTCTCCAAGCGCCTGACGTTTTTCACGGCCGGTTACAGCCAGGCCGCGATCATTTTCCCATTCATCGTCGCCTCGCCGCGTTACCTCGCCGGCAAGATCGAGCTCGGTGAACTCATGCAGATCAGCTCGGCATTCGGCAACGTTCAGGAGAGTTTCAGCTGGTTCATCAGTGCTTACCAGAACCTCGCTTCCTGGCGTGCCACGTGCGATCGTCTGCTGAGCTTCCATCAGGCCATGACCAGCAACGAAGAGCGTGCACCGGCCATCGACGTGCAGAATCAGGGCGGCGAATTGAAGGTGCACAACCTCGGGCTCGATCTGGCCGATGGTCGTCACCTGCTGACCAGTGCCACGATGACCGTAGAACCGGGCGACCGGGTGATGCTCAGTGGCCGCTCCGGCAGCGGCAAGTCCACGCTGTTCCGGGCTATGGGGCATCTGTGGCCGTCGGGTCACGGCAGTATCCGCTTGCCGTCCGCCCGTTATCTGTTCCTGCCACAGAAACCGTATCTGCCGATCGGCACCCTGCGCGACGCCTTGAGTTATCCACAACCGGGCGACACCTACGCGCCGGAACGTTATGCACAAGTGCTGGAAACCTGCCGTCTGCCGCATCTGGTGGCGCGACTGGACGAAGCCAATCACTGGCAACGCATGCTCTCGCCGGGTGAGCAGCAACGTCTGGCCTTCGCCCGTGCGCTGCTCTACGCACCGCACTGGCTGTACATGGACGAAGCGACGTCGGCGATGGACGAAGAAGACGAGGCCACGCTGTATCAGGCCCTGATCGATCAGTTGCCGGGCCTGAGCATCGTCAGCGTCGGCCATCGCAGCAGCCTCAAGCGCTTCCATCCACGGCATGTACGGATCGACAGCGGGCATCTGGTCGAACAGACCGTCACGGCCTGATGTGCACCGTCCTCTGTGGGAGCCCTCTCCCACAGAGGACGGTGATCGTACAACTCCCTTGGGCTATGATGCCCCTCTTACCGAATTTTCGAGACAAACGCAGACCATGGAAACCCCGATCGACACCCCGCGCCTCCCTCGCAAGCGCCGCAGCCTGGCACAGGAACTGGTGACGGTGCTGACCGAGCAGATCCGCGACGGTCTGCTCAAGCGTGGCGACAAGTTGCCCACCGAGTCGGCGATCATGGAAGCCCATGGCGTCAGCCGCACCGTGGTGCGCGAGGCGATTTCCCGGCTGCAGGCTGCAGGGCAGGTCGAAACCCGACACGGCATCGGCACCTTCGTCCTCGACACCCCGAGCCCGAGCGGTTTCCGGATCGACCCGGCCACCGTGGTCACCTTGCGTGACGTGCTGGCGATTCTCGAATTCCGTATCAGCCTGGAAGTCGAATCCGCCGGCCTCGCTGCACAGCGGCGCAGCGCCGAACAACTGGCCGCGATGCGCGCCGCCCTCGATGCGCTGAACGAAAGCGTGGCCCATGCCAGCGATGCGGTGGCGTCGGACTTCCAGTTCCACCTGCAAATCGCGCTGTCCACCGGCAACCGCTACTTCACCGACATCATGATCCACCTGGGCACCAGTATCATTCCGCGCACGCGCCTGAATTCGGCGCGCCTGGCCCATGACGACCAGCAGCACTACATGAATCGCCTGAGCCGCGAGCACGAAGAAATCTACGAGGCCATCGCCCGCCAGGATTCCGATGCCGCCCGCGCGGCCATGCGCCTGCACCTGACCAACAGCCGCGAACGGCTGCGTCAGGCGCACGAAGAGGCGCAGGCCCAGGGTTGAGGAGTCAGGCTTCGATGTAGAGCTTCAGCGGCTCCGAACACGGTTCCAGACTGGACTCATCGGCGAACTTGTAGCGCAGCTCGACGGTGCTGTTCAGGTACTTTTCCAGCTCGAATCGGGGGATGCTCAATTCAATTCCGGTCAAGCCGACCATATCGTCAAGTGCGTCATCCCAGACGCCGGTCGGCTCCGACAAGCCCTGCCATTCAGGCTCTTCCGGATCCTCGCCGAGGATCGGGTACACATCCCAGTTCGGCGAGGTGTTCTGGCCGTCGGGTACGCGGACGATCAGGTCATCATCCAGGGCCGACAGCCGCAGGATGATCGAGTCGCTGGCGTGATCGGGAAATTGCGGAAGGTGTGCAGCGGCAAACGTCATGGCTCGTTCTCCTTGAAAGATCTGCCGCGATCCTTCGCGGCAGTCGTCGCACTTTACCCGGCGAATTGATGAGGCGCGCCGGGGCAATCTTGTCCGGGCATTTCAGCTCTGGGGCAGAATCGAACGATCGACCCTGACCGCCAGTTTGCCCGGGCCCGGCCTGACGTCGAATGTTGCGTGCCCCTGAGCGTCCACTGACGTCCGGGCGATGGCCACGCCGTCGCGCAGCAATTGCAGCGGCGCACCTTTCAACGATTGGCCTGAGGCCAGTTCCACTTTCAATTTTATGCTCATCGAATTGCTCCTTAATTCGTGTTGCCGGTCGGGTGATAGTCCTTGAGCAGCAGGTAAGTGCTCCAACCCCACCAGTCGTCGACGGTGGCGGTGTCGTTGAGGTTGTTCACGTCCTTGCGGCGCAGGACTTTGTTGCCCTGAAGGCGGAACAGTGGCGAGAAGTTGTTGGCCAGGTTCATCACGGCAGTCAGGTCCGGCAGCCGTTGCAGCGCGTTGAAGGTGGTCGGCACGTTGCCGCTTGAATACGCGGCATACACCTCGTCCGCCGAATCCTGCACCGCCAGATTCACCTGATTGCGATTGTCGGCGTCCGTGGCGTCGAAGTAGCGCTTGTCACCGAAGGCGCGCCATTGTTCGCCATGTCCGTTGCGCACCTTGAGCCCGAACTTGCTGTCTTCGTCATGCATGAAGCGGGTGATCAGCGAACCCAGATCGCTCGGCGTTACGACGGCGGCCATGGCCTTGCGCGGCACTCGCAAATGCCCGGAGGAGAACAGGTCGGTGAGGTAGTGGTCGGCAAACGCATTCATCGCGTAGGCCCGTTCCAGTTGCAGCTCGTCCTGACTGGCGTGGGCGGCTGCGGCGGTTTGCAGTGCGACGGTGTGCCCGGCGATGTAGGCCTGCCGGGCCCATTCGCCGAAGTGGTCGGCGTTGTTCGCCGCCAGTTTCAGGTAGCGTCCGAGGGGGAACAGTGCCGAGACGAAACTGCCGCCGCCGGTGATTTTGTTCCACTCTTCCGACAACGTATCTCCCAGCGCGTCATAGGCTTCGTGGGGTGGTTTGCCGTCCTTGATTGCCTGTTTAACGGCATCGATCTCTTTTTGCATGATCGCCAGAATTTGTGGCGCTTCAGCCTTCGATGTCGGCAGGGCATCGAGGGTGTCGAACGCCGCTGAAAAGCGCTGAAGGCGATCCGCCGGAGTCGCACCTTCGTTGATTGGCCGGTCGGCGATTCCGTAGAAATCGCCACCCAGCGCGAGCACCTGGCCATAGGTCAGCGCCAGTCCGTTCGGCAGATGCAGGGGCACGTTTTGCGCGAGCACCGGCTCGGCGTTTTCAACGAAGCGCAGCCGGGTGTTATCACCGATCGCGGTGTGCTCCGCGCCTTCGAAACGCAGCGGCGGTTTGCCTTTCATGGCTTTGCCGGTCAGTGCGGGGGAGGGTTCGACATCGCTGTGCGAGTCGGCGATATGCAGCATCAGGTGTGGGTTTTCGGCAGGGAAGTCGATGCCGCCGGGGGTAAACAGATCATCGAAACGGGCGATGACCGGTGTGGGTTTTTCAAGGCATTTTGGTTGTAGACCGGACATTTCTTTCTCCTTGATATGTCGTCGGTGGGTTCTTATTTTGCTGTATGCATATACAGTAAATTCGAGCCTAGTCGAGAAATCTCCTACGTCAAAAAGAAATCTTGTCCGACAAAAAATGCCTCCCAGCGATGAAATGCAGTTGACGGTTATCTTTTAAGTTGTACGATGACCTACAACTTCGGCGAAGGCTGAACGGTCCACTCACAAAAAAACGTTGCTACCAGGGTGTTCGAATAATGAATCCACAAGAACTGAAGTCCATCCTCTCTGCCGGCCTGCTGTCGTTCCCGGTCACCGATTTCAATGCCCAGGGCGATTTCAACCGCGCGGGCTATATCAAACGCCTGGAATGGCTGGCCCCGTACGGTGCTTCGGCCCTGTTCGCCGCCGGTGGCACCGGTGAGTTCTTCTCCCTGGCCGCCAGCGAATACTCGGAAATCATCAAGACTGCCGTCGACACTTGCGCCAGCAGCGTGCCGATCCTCGCCGGTGTCGGCGGTTCGACCCGCCAGGCCATCGAATACGCTCAGGAAGCCGAGCGTCTGGGCGCCAAAGGCCTGTTGCTGCTGCCGCACTACCTGACCGAAGCCAGCCAGGACGGTGTTGCCGCCCACGTTGAAGCGGTGTGCAAATCGGTGAACATCGGTGTGGTGGTCTACAACCGCAACGTCTGCCGCCTGACCGCGCCGCTGCTGGAACGTCTGGCCGAGCGCTGCCCGAACCTGATCGGTTACAAGGACGGTCTGGGCGATATCGAGCTGATGGTGTCGATCCGTCGTCGCCTCGGTGATCGCTTCAGCTACCTCGGTGGCCTGCCGACCGCAGAAGTCTATGCCGCTGCCTACAAGGCACTGGGCGTGCCGGTCTACTCGTCGGCGGTGTTCAACTTCATCCCGAAAACCGCGATGGACTTCTACCACGCGATTGCCCGCGAAGATCACGCCACCGTCGGCAAGATCATCGACGACTTCTTCCTGCCGTACCTGGACATCCGCAACCGCAAGGCCGGTTACGCCGTGAGCATCGTCAAGGCAGGCGCCAAGATCGCCGGCTATGACGCAGGCCCGGTGCGGGCGCCGCTGACCGACCTGACCCGCGAAGAGTACGAAATGCTCGCCGCGCTGATCGACAAGCAAGGTGCGCAGTAACACAACCCTATAAACAAGGCCGCTGAGCAATCAGCGGCTTTTTGCGTCAGGAGAATGATTCGTGACCAAGCGCTATGACAACTACATCAACGGTGAATGGGTCGCCGGCAACGATTACTCGGTCAACATCAACCCGTCCGAGCTGAGCGACACCATCGGCGACTACGCCAAGGCTGACCTGGCTCAGGTCAACGCCGCCATCGACGCCGCGCGCGCTGCGTTCCCGGCGTGGTCGACTTCGGGCATTCAGGCTCGCCACGATTCGCTGGACAAGGTCGGCACCGAGATCCTCGCCCGTCGCGAAGAACTCGGCACCCTGCTGGCCCGGGAGGAGGGCAAGACCCTGCCGGAAGCCATCGGCGAAGTGACCCGCGCCGGCAACATCTTCAAGTTCTTTGCCGGCGAGTGCCTGCGTCTGTCCGGCGACTACGTGCCGTCGGTGCGCCCGGGCGTCAACGTTGAAGTCACCCGCGAAGCCCTCGGTGTGGTCGGCCTGATCACCCCGTGGAATTTCCCGATTGCGATTCCGTCGTGGAAAATCGCCCCGGCCCTGGCCTACGGCAACTGCGTGGTGTTGAAACCGGCGGATCTGGTGCCGGGTTGCGCCTGGGCGCTGGCCGAAATCATCTCCCGCGCAGGTTTCCCGGCCGGTGTGTTCAACCTGGTGATGGGCAGCGGTCGCGTAGTGGGTGAAGCGCTGGTCAACAGCCCGAAAGTCGACGGCATCAGCTTCACCGGCTCCGTCGGCGTCGGTCGTCAGATCGCGGTCAACTGCGTCTCGCGCCAGGCCAAGGTTCAGCTGGAGATGGGCGGCAAGAACCCGCAGATCATTCTCGACGACGCCGACCTCAAGCAGGCGGTGGAGCTGTCGGTACAGAGCGCGTTCTACTCCACCGGCCAGCGTTGCACCGCGTCGAGCCGACTGATCGTCACCGCCGGGATTCACGACAAGTTCGTTGAAGCCATGGCCGAGCGCATGAAGTCGATCAAGGTCGGCCACGCGCTGAAGGCCGGCACCGACATCGGTCCGGTGGTCTCGCAAGCGCAGCTTGAACAGGACTTGAAATACATCGACATCGGCCAGTCCGAAGGTGCCCGCGTAGTCAGCGGCGGTGGTCTGGTGACCTGCGACACCGAAGGTTATTTCCTCGCGCCGACGCTGTTTGCCGACAGCGAAGCCTCGATGCGCATCAGCCGCGAAGAGATCTTCGGCCCGGTGGCCAACATCGTCCGCGTGGCGGATTACGAGGCTGCACTGGCCATGGCCAACGACACCGAATTCGGTCTGTCGGCGGGCATCGCCACGACGTCGCTGAAGTACGCCAACCACTTCAAGCGTCATTCCCAGGCCGGGATGGTGATGGTCAACCTGCCGACCGCCGGCGTCGATTACCACGTTCCGTTCGGGGGCCGTAAGGGTTCATCCTATGGCTCACGTGAGCAAGGCCGTTATGCGCAAGAGTTCTACACCGTGGTGAAAACCGCCTACATCGGTTCGTAAGTCGCTGCACCCGCGCAGGGTTATTGCCAAGGCCCTGCGCGGCACAAGACCAAAGAATGTTTTACCCGCATAAAAATAATCAGTGGGAGTACATCTACATGCAATCGTCCAAGCCGACTCACGTCCGCTATTTGATTCTGCTCATGCTGTTCCTGGTGACCACGATCAACTACGCCGACCGCGCCACCATCGCGATCGCCGGTTCCAGTTTGCAAAAAGACCTCGGCATCGACGCGGTCACCCTCGGCTATATCTTCTCTGCATTCGGTTGGGCCTACGTGGCCGGGCAAATTCCTGGCGGCTGGCTGCTCGATCGCTTCGGTTCGAAAAAAGTCTATGCCCTGAGCATCTTCACCTGGTCGCTGTTCACCGTGCTGCAAGGCTTCGTCGGTGAGTTCGGCATGTCCACGGCCATCGTCGCGTTGTTCATGCTGCGCTTCCTGGTCGGGCTGGCCGAGGCGCCATCGTTCCCCGGCAACGCACGCATCGTCGCGGCCTGGTTCCCGACCGCCGAACGCGGTACGGCTTCGGCGATCTTCAACTCGGCACAGTACTTCGCCACCGTGCTGTTCGCGCCTCTGATGGGCTGGATCGTCTATGCCTTCGGCTGGGAACACGTGTTCATTGTCATGGGCGTGTTCGGCATCCTGTTCTCGCTGATCTGGCTGAAGGTTATCCACAGCCCGCGCCAGCACCCGATGGCCAACGAAGCGGAAGTGAAATTCATCGCCGACAACGGCGGCATGGTCGACATGGATCAGAAGCAAGGCAAAAAGGCTGACGGCCCGAAATGGGATTACATCCGCCAGTTGCTGACCAACCGCATGATGCTCGGCGTTTATCTGGGCCAGTACTGCATCAACGGCATCACCTATTTCTTCCTGACCTGGTTCCCGGTGTACCTGGTGCAGGAGCGCGGCATGACCATTCTGAAGGCGGGTTTCATAGCCTCGTTGCCGGCGATCTGCGGTTTTATCGGCGGAGTTCTCGGCGGGGTGATTTCCGATTACCTGCTGCGCAAGGGCCACTCGCTGACCTTCGCCCGCAAGGCGCCGATCATTGCCGGTCTGCTGGTCTCCAGCAGCATCGTCGCGTGCAACTATGTTGAAGTGGAATGGATGGTGGTCGGCTTCATGGCCCTGGCGTTCTTCGGTAAAGGCGTGGGCGCACTGGGCTGGGCGGTGGTCTCCGACACCTCGCCGAAACAGATCGCCGGTCTGAGTGGCGGCCTGTTCAACACCTTCGGCAACATCGCCTCGATCACTACGCCGATTGTCATCGGCTACATCATCAGCTCCACCGGTTCGTTCAAGTGGGCGCTGGTGTTCGTCGGTGCCAACGCACTGGTGGCGGTGTTCAGCTACCTGGTGATCGTCGGCCCGATCAAACGTGTGGTACTGAAAGAGCCGCCAACCAATGGCGGTTCCGAAGCCACCGGTAAATTGTCTCAAGCGCATTCCTGAGGAGCGGCGCCATGCAGTTGATTGAACATTCCGACTCGCCGCGCTACATCCGCCTGCACGAGCGGGACAACGTAGTGGTCGTGGTCAATGACCAGGGCGTTCCGGCCGGCACCGCGTTCGCAGATGGCCTGGTGACGGTGGATTTTGTGCCGCAGAGCCACAAGGTCAGCCTCGTGGATATCCCCGAGGGCGGCACGGTGATTCGCTACGGCCAGATCATCGGCTACGCGTTGCAGCCGATTCCCCGTGGCAGTTGGGTCAAGGAAGATCAACTGCGCATGCCGACCGCGCCACCGCTGGACAGCCTGCCGCTGTCCACCGAGGTGCCGGCCGCCCAGGCACCGCTGGAGGGTTACACCTTCGAGGGTTATCGCAACGCTGACGGCACCGTCGGCACGCGCAACATCCTCGGGATCACTACCACCGTGCAATGCGTCACCGGGGTGCTGGATCACGCGGTCAAACGCATCAAGGATGAACTGTTGCCGAAGTATCCACATGTCGATGACGTGGTGGCGCTGACCCATAGTTACGGTTGCGGCGTGGCCATCACAGCCACCGACGCCTACATCCCGATCCGCACCGTGCGCAATCTGGCGCGCAACCCGAACCTCGGTGGCGAGGCGCTGGTGATCAGCCTCGGCTGCGAGAAGTTGCAGGCCGGGCAGGTGATGCACGAGGACGATGCGTCGGTGGATCTGAGCGAGCCTTGGCTGTATCGCTTGCAGGATTCCAGTCACGGTTTCACCGAGATGATCGAGCAGATCATGGAACTGGCCGAAACCCGTCTGAAGAAACTCGACCAGCGCCGCCGGGAAACCGTGCCGGCGTCCGAGCTGATCCTCGGCATGCAATGCGGCGGCAGCGATGCGTTTTCCGGGATCACCGCCAACCCGGCGCTGGGTTATGCCTCGGACTTGCTGCTGCGCGCAGGGGCGACGGTGATGTTTTCCGAAGTCACCGAAGTGCGCGACGCGATTTACCTGCTGACCTCTCGGGCCCAGAGCAAAACCGTTGCCGAAGAGCTGGTGCGCGAGATGGACTGGTACGACCGTTACCTGGCCAAGGGCGAAGCGGATCGCAGCGCCAACACCACGCCGGGCAACAAGAAGGGCGGATTGTCGAACATTGTCGAGAAGTCCTTGGGCTCGATCGTCAAATCCGGCAGCAGCGCGATCAGCGGTGTGCTCGGCCCTGGGGAACGCTTCAAGCAGAAGGGGCTGATTTTCTGTGCAACGCCGGCGAGTGATTTTGTCTGCGGTACGTTGCAACTGGCGGCGGGGATGAACCTGCATGTGTTCACCACCGGGCGTGGCACGCCTTATGGTCTGGCCATGGCGCCGGTGGTGAAGGTGTCGACCCGGACCGAACTGGCGCAGCGCTGGCCGGACCTGATCGACATCGATGCCGGGCGGATTGCTACCGGTCGCGCGACCATCGAGGAGTTGGGTTGGGAGTTGTTCCACTACTATCTGGATGTGGCGAGCGGCAAGCAGCAGACGTGGGCCGAGAAGCACAAGCTGCATAACGACATTACGTTGTTCAATCCGGCGCCGATTACTTGATGGTTGATCGTTGCCACGCGCTGCGTGGGAACGATCGGGGTGAAAGTGGCTTATCATTAGCCCCCTAACGACGCTCACCTTCAAGGCTCCCCGGCATGCTGGCAATCTTCCTCGAAACCCTGAACATCACCGCGCCGGTGTTTGCCATGCTGTTTCTCGGGGTGCTGCTCAAGCGCATCGACTGGATCAACGACAACTTCATCCACACGGCGTCGTCGCTGGTGTTCAACGTCAGCATGCCGGCGCTGCTGTTTCTCGGCATCCTGCATGCCGACCTGCACGCCGCGCTGCAACCGGCGCTGCTGATCTACTTCGCCGTCGCCACGCTGGCCAGTTTCGCCCTGGCCTGGGGCTGGGCGATTTTCCGTTGCCCACGTGAAGATCGCGGCATCTACACGCAAGGTGCGTTTCGCGGCAACAACGGAGTGATCGGTCTGGCGCTGGCGGCGAGCATGTACGGTGACTACGGGATTTCCCTCGGGGCGATTCTCGCGGCGCTGGTGATCCTGTTCTACAACACCCTGTCGACCATTGTGCTGGCGGTGTACAGCCCGGTGATCAAGTCCGATCCGTGGAGCATCTGCAAAAGCGTGTTCAGCAATCCGCTGATCATCAGCGTGATCGCGGCGGCGCCGTTTGCCTGGTTCAAGATCGGTCTGCCGGGCTGGCTGGAAACGTCGGGCCAGTACCTGGCGCAAACCACGCTGCCACTGGCGTTGATCTGCATCGGCGGCACGCTGTCGCTGGCGGCGCTGCGCAAGAGCGGGAGCATGGCGCTCAGTTCCAGCCTGGTGAAGATGATCGGCCTGCCGGTGTTCGCCACGCTGGGTGCCTGGCTGTGGGGCTTTCGCGGGGCGGAGCTGGGGATTCTGTTTCTGTACTTCGGCAGCCCGACGGCAGCCGCCAGTTTTGTCATGGCCCGGGCGGCCCAGGGCAATCATGAACTGGCGGCGGCGATCATTGTGTTGACCACGTTGATGGCGGCGGTGACCACCAACGTCGGAATATTTCTGTTGCAGTGGGGCGGGTGGATCTGAGGCTGGCCGTTACTCAGGCTTCTGGTAACTGTCGATCACTTCCTGCGCCGCCCGAAACGCATCGATCGCCGCCGGTACGCCGGCATACACCGCGCAATGCAGCAGCGCCTCGCGGATCTCATCGACCGTGCAGCCATTGTTCAACGCACCGCGCACGTGGCCCTTCAATTCCTGCGGGCACTTCAACGCGGTCAGCGCGGCGAGGGTGATCAGGCTGCGGGTCTTCAGCGGCAGACCTTCGCGATTCCACACACCTCCCCAGGCGTGTTCGTTGACGAAGTCCTGCAAGGGTTGAGTGAATTCGGTGGCGTTCCCCAAAGCGCGATCAACGAACGCATCGCCCATTACCTGGCGGCGGATTTCGACCCCGGATTTCTTCGATTCGGTCATGGCACATCCCTCTTGTGGTGTTGGCGGCGCCAGGCACGCACCGACGTGAAAAACAGAAACGTCAGCAGCGCCGGCAGGACATAAAACAGCATCAACCGTTCGAGCTTGCCGGCCAGCGGCATGCCGGTGGTGAACGACACCACGTGCAGCCCATACGCCAGGTACAAGCCGAGCAGTAACAAACCTTCGGCCCGGGTCACGCGGTAGCCGGAGTAGAACACCGGCAGGCACAGCGTGGCGACGCCGAGCATCACCGGCAGGTCGAAATCCAGCGCGTTGGGCGACACCGACAGTGGCGTCGGGGCGATCAGCGCGGTGATGCCCAGGACCCCGAGCAGGTTGAACAGGTTGGCGCCGATCACGTTGCCTACGGCAATGTCCCGCTGACCGCGCAATGCGGCGATCAACGAAGTGGCGAGTTCCGGCAGCGAAGTACCGACCGCGACCACGGTCAGGCCGATCACCCGTTCGGAGAACCCGAGATCGGTGGCCACTGCGACAGCGGCACCCAGCAGCAAATGCCCGGCGAACACCAGCATGGCCAGACCGGCGACGATCATCAGCAGGCTGGTGAACCAGGGGGCCGGCTGAGTCTGTGGATGATCTGAATGTGGGCGGGCAGAGTGGCGCGACTGGCGCAATAGCAATCCGAGATACAGTCCCAGTGCGGCCAGCAGCAGGATGCCGTCGAAACGGCCGATCTCTTCGTTCCAGGCCAGCACGAACACCAGCAGGCTGGCGCCGATCATCAGCGGGATGTCGAGGCGCACCAGTTGCCGTGAGACGCGCAATGGGATGATCAGCGCCGACAGGCCGAGGGTCACGAGGATGTTGAAAATGCTGCTGCCGATCACGCTGCCGACCGCGATGTCGGGGTTGTGTGTCAGGGTCGCTTGCAAGCTGACCGCCATTTGCGGGGCGCTGCTGCCGAGGGCGACGATGGTCAGACCGATGATCAGCGGCCGCACATGCAGGCGCGCGGCCAGGCGCACGGCGGCGCGCACCATCAGTTCGGCACCGGCGATCAGCAGGAACAGCCCACAGAGCAGTTCGATCACGTTGATCAGCGGTAAATCGGTCAGTCCGAAAATGGCGGGCGCTCCATCAGTCGTCGAGGGCCTGCACGCGAACCCGTGCCGTGCCACTGCCAATCATGCCGAGGCGTTCGGCGGCTTCCCGTGAAACATCGATAATGCGCCCACGGGTGTGCGGCCCGCGGTCATTGATACGCACCACGCAGGATTTGTCGTTTTTCAGGTTGGTGACCTTCACCCGGGTGCCGAACGGTAACTGGCGGTGGGCGGCGGTCAGGGAGTTCTGGTTGAACGCTTCGCCGCTGGCGGTGCGTTTACCGTGGTGTTTGGCTCCGTAATAGGAGGCGACGCCGGTCTGGTCGTAACCGTGCGGGTCGATGACATCGGTGCTGGCGCAACCGGCCAGCAAAGAGAGCAGGGCGCAGGCGCCGAGCAGACGTTTCATTCAAAAGCTCCCAAGTGATCGTTCCCACGCTCCGGCGTGGGAATGCACCCCGTGACGCTCTGCGTCACACCGCAATGGACGCGGAGCGTCCGAGGCGGCATTCCCACGCAGAGCGTGGGAACGATCCTCGGGCGCGGGGCCATCGTCAGCCTTCGAGCTTGCTTTTCAGCAGTTCGTTCACTTGCTGCGGGTTGGCCTTGCCCTTGGAGGCTTTCATGGCCTGACCGACGAAGAAGCCGAACATCTTGCCGCGCTTGGCTTCGTCTGCCGCACGGTATTGCTCGACCTGCTCGGCGTTGGCCGCGAGCATTTCGTCCAGCACCGCCGAGATCGCGCCGGTGTCGGTAACCTGCTTCAGGCCGCGCTTTTCGATGATCTCGTCTGCGCTGCCTTCGCCGTTGGCCATCGCTTCGAACACAACCTTGGCGATCTTGCCGGAGATGGTGTTGTCCTTGATGCGCAACAGCATGCCGCCCAGTTGCTCGGCCGAAACCGGCGAATCCTCGATGTCCAGGTTCTGTTTGTTGAGCAGGCTGCCCAACTCGACCATCACCCAGTTCGCCGCCAGTTTGGCGTCGCCGCCAATGCTCGCGACTTTCTCGAAGTAGTCCGCTTGTTCACGGCTGGTGGCCAGCACGTTGGCGTCGTAGGCCGACAGACCGAAGGCACTCTGGAAACGCTCGCGCTTCTGCGGTGGCAGTTCCGGCAGGGTGGCGCGCACGTCGTTGAGGAACGAATCCTCGATGACCACCGGCAGCAGGTCCGGATCGGGGAAGTAACGGTAGTCGTTGGCTTCTTCCTTGCTGCGCATCGGACGGGTCTCGTCCTTGTTCGGATCGTACAGACGGGTCTGCTGGATCACTTTGCCGCCGTCTTCGATCAGGTCGATCTGACGCTGGATCTCGGAGTTGATCGCCTTCTCGATGAAACGGAACGAGTTGACGTTCTTGATCTCGCAGCGGGTGCCGAACTCGACCTGGCCTTTCGGACGTACCGACACGTTGCAGTCGCAACGCAGCGAACCTTCGGCCATGTTGCCGTCGCAGATGCCCAGGTAACGCACCAGCGCGTGGATCGCCTTGACGTAGGCCACGGCTTCCTTGGCGCTGCGCATGTCAGGCTCGGAAACGATTTCCAGCAGCGGCGTGCCGGCACGGTTCAGGTCGATGCCGGTGGCACCGCTGAACTCTTCGTGCAGGCTCTTGCCGGCGTCTTCTTCCAGGTGCGCGCGGGTGATGCCGACGCGTTTGACCGTGCCGTCTTCCAGGGCGATGTCCAGGTGGCCCTTGCCGACGATCGGCAATTCCATCTGGCTGATCTGGTAGCCCTTCGGCAGGTCCGGGTAGAAGTAGTTCTTGCGGGCGAACACGTTGTGCTGACCGATCTCGGCGTCAATCGCCAGACCGAACATCACCGCCATCCGCACCGCTTCCTGGTTGAGCACCGGCAGCACGCCGGGCATGCCCAGGTCAATCAGGCTGGCCTGGGTGTTCGGCTCGGAACCGAACTGGGTGGAACTACCGGAAAAGATTTTCGACCGGGTGGTGAGCTGGGTGTGAATCTCCAGCCCGATCACGACTTCCCATTGCATGTGTGTCTCCTCAGAAGCCGGTTGGGGTGCGGGTGTGCCAGTCAGTGTTCAACTGATACTGGTGGGCAACGTTCAACAGGCGACCTTCCTGGAAATACGGAGCGAGCAGTTGCACGCCGACCGGCAGACCGTCGACGAAACCGGCCGGCATCGACAGGCCCGGCAGGCCCGCGAGGTTGGCGGTGATGGTGTAGACGTCTTCCAGGTAGGCAGCGACCGGGTCGCTGTTCTTGGCGCCGAGTTTCCAGGCCGGGTTTGGCGTGGTCGGGCCGAGGATGATGTCGACTTCATTAAAGGCAGCCATGAAGTCGTTCTTCACCAGGCGACGGATCTTCTGCGCTTTCAGGTAGTAGGCGTCGTAGTAACCGGCGGACAGCGCGTAGGCACCGACCATGATCCGGCGCTGTACTTCAGGCCCGAAGCCTTCGCCACGGGAGCGCTTGTACAGGTCTTCCAGGTTCTTCGGATCTTCGCAGCGGTGGCCGAAGCGCACGCCGTCGAAACGCGACAGGTTGGAAGAAGCTTCCGCCGGAGCGATCACGTAGTAAGCCGGAATGGCGTGCTGCATGTTCGGCAGGCTGATTTCCTTGATCACGGCACCGAGCTTCTGCAGCTCCTTGATGCTGTTCTGGATCAGGTCGGCGATGCGCGGATCGAGACCGGCGCCGAAGTATTCCTTCGGCACGCCGATGCGCAGGCCTTGCAGCGAACCGTTCAGACCGGCGGCGTAGTCCGGAACTGGCTCATCGATGCTGGTGGAGTCATTCGGATCGAAGCCGGCCATACCTTGCAACAAAATCGCGCAGTCTTCGGCCGTACGAGCCAATGGGCCGCCCTGATCGAGGCTGGAGGCGTAAGCGATCATGCCCCAGCGCGAAACACGACCGTAGGTCGGTTTCAGGCCGGTGAGGTTGGTGAACGCGGCCGGCTGGCGGATCGAACCGCCGGTGTCGGTGGCCGTAGCGGCTGGCAGCAGACGAGCGGCAACTGCCGCCGCCGAACCACCGGACGAGCCGCCCGGTACGTGTTCCAGGTTCCACGGGTTTTTCACCGCGCCGTACCAGCTCGACTCGTTGGCCGAACCCATGGCGAATTCGTCCATGTTGGTCTTGCCCAAAGTCACGGTGCCGGCGGCGGCCAGCTTCGACACCACGGTGGCGTCGTACGGGGCCTTGAAGTTGTCGAGCATCTTCGAGCCGCAGCTGGTGCGGATGCCCTGGGTGCAGAACAGGTCTTTGTGGGCAATCGGCGCGCCGAGCAGGGCGCCGCTCTCACCGTTGGCCCGGCGCACGTCGGCGGCTTTCGCCTGCTCGAGGGCCAGCTCTTCGGTGAGGCTGATGAAGCTGTTGAGCTGCGGATCGAGCTGGGAAATGCGCGCCAGCAGGACTTTGGTCAGCTCTTCGGAAGAAAACTTTTTATCGGCGAGACCGCGGGCGATCTCGGCCAGAGTCATTTGATGCATTGCAGGCTCTTTCCCTTTAGTCGATGACTTTCGGAACCAGATACAGGCCGTTTTCGACCGCTGGTGCGATGGACTGATAAGCCTCGCGGTTATTGCTTTCGGTCACGACGTCGGCGCGCAGGCGCTGACTGGCTTCCAGCGGGTGGGCCAGCGGCTCGATACCGTCGGTATTGACCGCCTGCATTTCGTCGACCAGCCCGAGAATGCTGTTGAGGGCCGAAGTGATGTGTGGAAGATCGGCGTCATTCAGGCCAAGGCTGGCCAGATGAGCGATTTTTTCCACGTCGGAGCGTTCTAGCGCCATCGGGTTTCTCCAGTGGAAAACAGGACGGACGGCGTCCGTGTGTTAGATTGTCGGAACACTACCGCACTTCTACGGTCATAAGGCCGCGATTGTGGGGCTTGGTGCACAGAAAAGCGGCCAATTTAACATATTGGCGCCTTGCCCAAAATCCCTGTCGTTGTTAGAGTTTGCCGCACTTTTTTACCCACGCGTTGCCTAGGGTCCCTTTCCCATGTTCAAGAAACTGCGTGGCATGTTTTCCAGCGATCTTTCCATTGACCTGGGCACTGCCAACACCCTTATTTACGTGCGCGAGCGCGGTATCGTCCTGAATGAGCCATCGGTGGTGGCCATTCGGACACACGGTAACCAGAAAAGTGTCGTTGCTGTCGGCACCGAAGCGAAGCGCATGCTTGGCCGTACGCCGGGCAACATTGCTGCCATTCGTCCGATGAAGGACGGCGTGATCGCCGACTTCAGCGTCTGCGAAAAGATGCTGCAATACTTTATCAACAAGGTTCACGAAAACAGCTTCCTGCAGCCCAGCCCACGTGTGCTGATCTGCGTTCCATGCAAGTCCACCCAGGTTGAGCGTCGCGCCATCCGTGAATCGGCTCTTGGCGCCGGTGCCCGTGAAGTGTTCCTGATCGAAGAGCCGATGGCTGCCGCGATCGGTGCCGGCCTGCCGGTTGAAGAAGCACGCGGCTCGATGGTCGTGGATATCGGTGGCGGTACCACCGAAATCGCGCTGATCTCCCTGAACGGTGTGGTCTATGCCGAATCCGTACGCGTTGGCGGCGACCGCTTCGACGAAGCGATCATCACCTACGTGCGCCGCAACTACGGCAGCCTGATCGGCGAGTCGACTGCCGAGCGCATCAAGCAGGAAATCGGCACGGCCTACCCGGGCGGCGAAGTTCGCGAAGTCGACGTTCGCGGTCGCAACCTGGCCGAAGGCGTTCCACGCGCATTCACCCTGAACTCCAACGAAGTGCTGGAAGCTCTGCAAGAGTCCCTGGCCACCATCGTTCAGGCTGTGAAAAGCGCCCTGGAGCAATCGCCGCCGGAACTGGCTTCCGACATCGCCGAGCGTGGCCTGGTGCTGACCGGTGGTGGCGCGCTGCTGCGTGACCTCGACAAGTTGCTGGCCCAGGAAACCGGTCTGCCGGTGATCGTTGCCGAAGATCCGCTGACTTGCGTGGCTCGCGGCGGTGGCCGTGCACTGGAAATGATGGACAAACACACCATGGACCTGCTCTCCAGCGAATAAGTCGCCGGGTGCAATACGTGGGTGAGCGCGCAGGCAGCACTTTGCAGTGCTGCCTGTTGGCGTTTATCTTCTGTCAGTCTTCATCCAGGCCGGTTTGATGCCGTATGAATAAACAGAACATTTGCCTGGGAGGAGCGGCCTATTAAACCGCTTTTCGCCAAGGGCCCCTCACTGGGCGTGCGCTTGTTGGTGCTGGCCGTGCTGTCGGTCGCGCTGATGGTGGTCGATGCCCGTTTCAGCCTGCTCAAGCCTGCCCGCAGCCAGATGTCGCTGGTGCTGATGGACGCTTACTGGATCACCGACCTGCCCGGCAGGCTGTGGGAAGGTGTCGCCAGTCAGTTCGGCAGCCGCACCGAGCTGGTCGCCGAAAACGAAAAACTCAAGACCGAGAACCTGCTGTTGCAGGGTCGCATGCAAAAGCTTGCCGCCCTCACTGAGCAGAATGTCCGTCTGCGCGAGTTGCTCAATTCCTCCGCGCTGGTCAACGAGAAGGTCGAAGTGGCCGAGCTGATCGGCATGGACCCGAATCCCTTCACCCATCGCATCATCATCAATAAAGGTGAGCGCGACGGCGTGGTGCTCGGTCAGCCGGTGCTCGATGCACGCGGCCTGATGGGGCAGGTGGTCGAGCTGATGCCGTACACCTCCCGTGTCTTGTTGCTGACCGACTCGACCCACAGTATTCCTGTGCAGGTGAACCGTAACGGTCTGCGGGCGATTGCCAGTGGCACCGGTAACCCTGAGCGTCTGGAACTGCGGCATGTGGCCGACACTGCCGATGTCAAGGAAGGCGATCTGCTGGTCAGCTCCGGCCTTGGCCAGCGTTTCCCGGCCGGTTACCCGGTGGCGACGGTCAAGGAAGTGATTCATGACTCGGGCCAGCCGTTCGCCATTGTCCGTGCCGTGCCGACTGCCGCGCTGAACCGCAGCCGCTACCTGTTGCTGGTGTTCAGCGACAACCGTACGGCTGAAGAGCGTGCCAACGATGCGGCGCAGGCTCAGGAAAATCTTGATGCGTTTGGTGGTGGCCCGATCATTCCGGCCACGGTGCCGAAAACGGTGAATACACCGGCTCAGGCTCCTGCTGCGTCGGGCACCCCTGCCACTGCACCCGCTGCTGCTACGCCGGCCAAGCCCGCCGCGAGCAAGCCGCCAGCGAAACCACCCGCAGCGACTCCGGCAGCGAGCAAGCCGCCGGCCGCTCAGCCTGCCAGTGCACGGCCGGCCGCCAAACCGCCTGTCACTGCGCCGGCCACCACAGGGGGACGAGAATAATGGTCGGTGTCAAAGCCTCCCGAAACGGCTGGATCGTCTGGCTGACGTTTCTGATCGGCATGCTGCTCAGCGTGTCGCCGTTACCGCAATTCATGGAAATCCTGCGCCCGCTGTGGCTGGCCCTGCTCCTGGCATTCTGGGCACTGGCCCTGCCGCAAAAGGTCGGCATGGTCACTGCATTTTGCCTCGGGCTTGCTGAAGACGTGCTGTACGGCACGCTGCTGGGACAGAACGCCTTGATCCTGACGTTGATCACATTCCTGGTGCTGTCGTTGCAGCAACGCCTGCGGATGTTCCCGATGTGGCAGCAGTGCCTGGTGATCCTGGTGATCTTCGGCCTCGCGCAGCTTGTGCAATTGTGGCTCAGTGCCCTGACCGGCAACCGCCAGCCGACCCTGGCGCTGGTTTTGCCGGCACTGGTCAGTGCCTTGCTCTGGCCGTGGGTCAGCTTCGCTTTGCGTGGATTGCGCCGGCGCTACAAAATCAACTGATTCGGTCAGGCATTTGCCCAAACCTCGACAGGGAGATGTCTTGATGGAAAAGCTATACCTCGCCTCAGGATCGCCGCGTCGGCGTGAATTGCTCACGCAGATCGGCATCCCGTTTACCGCCATCAGCGCGGATATCGATGAAACCCCTTTCACCAATGAATCCCCATCGGCCTATGTCGAGCGCCTGGCGCGCGGCAAGGCCGAGGCCGGGCGGCGCTCTGTCGTCAGCGATAAACCGTTTTGCGTATTGGGCGCCGATACCGCTGTGGTGCTGGACGGCAAAATTCTCGGTAAACCGGTGGACGAAGCCGACGCATGCGCCATGCTGATGATGTTGTCCGGCAAGGAGCACGAAGTGCTGACCGCCATCGCCGTGCTTGACGGTGAGCGCTGCGAGTCGCAAGTGGTGCGCAGTCTGGTACGGTTCCGGGCGATCAGTCGCGAAGAAGCCGCCGCCTACTGGGCCAGCGGCGAGCCTCGGGACAAGGCCGGCGGTTACGGCATTCAGGGACTGGGCGCGGTGTTCGTCGCCGGTCTCAACGGCAGCTATTCGGCTGTGGTCGGTTTGCCAGTGTGCGAAAGCGCAGAACTGCTGGGCCATTTCGGCATACCCTGTTGGCAAAACCTGAGTGCGCAGTAAGCGTCGAACGGAACAAGATGCGGCCATTATCGTGAACATGCCTGAACGAGACCCTGCCATGAGTGAAGAGATTCTGATCAACATCACGCCGATGGAATCGCGCGTGGCGGTGGTCGAAAACGGTGTGCTGCAAGAAGTGCACGTCGAGCGCACGCAAAAACGCGGGATCGTCGGCAACATCTATAAAGGCAAGGTCGTGCGGGTACTGCCGGGCATGCAGGCGGCATTCGTCGACATCGGCCTGGACCGTGCGGCGTTCATCCACGCTTCGGAAATTTCCCTGCGCGAAGGCCCGGCCGTGGAAAGCATCAGCGCGCTGGTGCATGAAGGCCAGAGCCTGGTGGTGCAAGTCACCAAGGACCCGATCGGCTCCAAAGGGGCGCGTCTGACTACTCAACTGTCGATCCCTTCGCGTTATCTGGTGTACATGCCGCGCACCGCTCACGTCGGCATTTCCCTGAAGATCGAAGACGAAGCCGAGCGCGAGCGCCTGAAACAGGTGGTCAGCGATTGTGTGGCCAAAGAAGGCATCAAGGAGGCCGGCGGCTTCATTCTGCGTACCGCCGCCGAAGGGGCCGGGGCCGATGAAATCCTGATGGACATCCGCTACCTGCGACGCCTGTGGGATCAGATCAACGAACAGATCAAGACCATCGGTGCACCCAGCGTGATCTACGAAGACCTCGGTCTGGCCCTGCGCACCTTGCGTGACCTGGTCAGCCCGAAGATCGAGAAAATCCGCATCGACTCCCGGGAAACCTTCCAGAAAACCACGCAGTTCGTCGCCGAACTGATGCCTGAAATCGCCGATCGTCTGGAACACTATCCGGGTGAGAGGCCGATTTTCGACCTGTACGGCGTCGAAGACGAAATCCAGAAAGCCCTCGAGCGCAAGGTGCCGCTGAAGTCCGGCGGTTATCTGGTGGTGGACCCGGCAGAAGCCATGACCACCATCGACGTCAATACCGGCGCGTTCGTCGGGCATCGCAACCTCGAAGAAACCATTTTCAAGACCAACCTCGAAGCCGCCACCGCGATTGCCCGGCAGATGCGCCTGCGCAATCTGGGCGGGATCATCATCATCGACTTCATCGACATGGAAGACGAAGAGCACCAGCGTCAGGTACTGCGAACCCTGGAAAAACAGCTGGAGCGCGATCACGCCAAGACCAACATCATCGGCATCACCGAGCTGGGTCTGGTGCAGATGACTCGCAAACGGACTCGCGAAAGCCTGGAGCAGGTGCTGTGTGAGCCTTGCAGCAGTTGTCAGGGACGCGGCAAGCTGAAGACGCCGGAAACCATTTGCTACGAGATTTTCCGCGAGATCCTGCGCGAGGCCCGGGCCTATCAGGCCGAGGGTTATCGCGTACTGGCGAACCAGAAAGTCGTCGATCGGCTGCTCGATGAAGAGTCCGGTAACGTCGCCGAGCTTGAAGGGTTTATCGGGCGCACCATACGCTTCCAGGTGGAAACCATGTATTCCCAGGAACAATATGACGTGGTGCTGCTCTGATCCCCTGCGTCACCTTTTTCCTGAAACGGCTGGCCTCAGCTTTTTGCAGTATTTTTGCCATGGGAGCCAACTGACATGGAACGTCTGACACGCATTTTGGCTGCACTGACTCGCTGGGGGCTGGGCCTGTGCGCGTTGGTTCTGGTTTTGATGGCGTTGTACGTCAGCCTCGGCCGGGAACTCACGCCACTGGTGGCCGAATACCGTACCGACATCGAAGACAAGGCCAGCGCTGCCTTGGGCATGCCGTTGCAGATCGGTGAGCTGGAAGGCAGCTGGAGCGGCTTTGCGCCGATCCTGTTGGCTCGTGACGTCATTGTCGGCAGCGGTGCCAATGCTTTGCGTCTGGATCACGTGCGCGCAGTGCCGGACCTGTGGGCCAGTCTGCTGGCCCGGGAAGTACGTATCGCGCATCTTGAACTCAATGGTCTGAAGATCAGCCTCAAGGAGGGTGAGGACGGCCAATGGACGCTCGAAGGCTTGCCGGTGCAGAAGGATCAGCCCATGGATCCCGAGCAACTGTTCAACCGCATGCAAATGGTCCAGCAATTGTCGGTGCTCGACAGTCAGGTGACGTTGCAGCCGCTGGAACAGGCACCGCTGACCCTTACCTACGTCGGACTCAACCTCAAGACCGGCCTCAATCGCCAGCGCCTCGACGCACGGTTGACCTTGCCCGACGGTCAACCCGTCGCACTGAGCCTGCGTACGCGGATTCGCGCCAGTCAGTTGCAGGACAGTGCGGTCGAAGGCTATGTCAGCCTGCCGCAAAGCGACTGGGCGAAATGGTTGCCCGAGCGCCTGACCCAGCAATGGAATTTCTCCGAGATCAAGGCCGGCGGCGAGCTCTGGGTCAACTGGAGCGAGGGCGCGCTGCAAAGCGCCGCCATCCGCCTTAACGCCCCGCAACTCAACGGTGCCTACGCCGAGCGCAAGCCGATCCGGATCAACAACCTGGCCCTCAACGGTTACTTCGAGCGCAGTGCCGAGGGCGCGACCGTCACCCTCGATTCGCTGGCGATGAATTTTGGCGAAACCCGTTGGGAGTCCCGTGTCCAGGTCAAGCAGACCGCCGCCACCGACAAGGTTGACGAGCTCTGGCACCTGCAGGCCGATCGCCTCGATCTGACGCCGATCACCCCGTTACTCAATGCGCTGGGCCCGCTGCCACAAGGCTTTGCCACCGTAGTCGAGCATTTGAAAGTGACCGGTGGCTTGCGCAACGTACTGCTGGATTTCCGCCCGAACGCCACCGACGACAGCAAATTCAGTTTCGCCGCCAACCTCGATCAGGTCGGTTTCGACGCCTATCACGGTGCACCCGCAGCGCGGAATGTCAGCGGCAGCCTGACCGGCAACCTCGGCGGCGGTGAGCTGCGCATGGACAGCAAGGACTTCGTCCTGCACCTCGATCCGATCTTCGCCAAACCATGGCAATACATTCAGGCCAACGCCCGGTTGACCTGGAAGCTCGATAAGGAAGGTTTCACCCTGATCGCGCCGTACCTGAAGGTGCTCGGCGAAGAGGGCAAGATTGCCGGCGATTTCCTGATTCGCCTGCATTTCGACCACACCCAGGAAGACTACATGGACCTGCGGGTCGGCCTGGTGGACGGTGACGGTCGCTACACCGCCAAATACCTGCCGGAAGTCCTGAGCCCGGCCCTCGACGAATGGCTGCGCACGGCGATTCTCAAAGGCGCGGTGGATCAAGGGTTCTTCCAGTATCAGGGTTCCCTGAACAAAGGCGCCGCAGATGCGGATCGCAGCATCAGCCTGTTCTTCAAGGTGCATGACGCCGAACTGGCGTTCCAGCCGGGTTGGCCGCACGTGAGCAAGGTCAGCGGCGATGTGTTCATCGAGGACAGCGGTGTGCGCATCGTCGCCAGCAAGGGGCAGTTGCTTGATACTCAGGTCAGCGACGTCTTCGTCAATATTCCCCATGTGCCGAGTGGCGAGCACAGCCATATGTTCCTCGACGGCGGGTTTGCCGGCGGCCTGGGCGATGGCTTGAAGATTCTCCAGGAAGCGCCGATCGGCACCGCCGACACCTTCGCCGGCTGGGAAGGCGAGGGTGATCTGCAAGGCAAACTCAAACTGGATGTGCCGTTGGCCAAGGGCGATCAACCGAAGATCCTCGTGGACTTCAAGACCGCCAATGCGCGATTGAAGCTGGCCGAGCCCAAGCTGGAATTGAGTCAGCTCAAGGGGGATTTCCGTTTTGACAGCGCCAAGGGCCTGAGCGGACAGAACATCAGCGCCCGGGCCTTCGACAAACCGGTCACCGCGCAGATATTTGCAGACGGCGGCCCCGGCAAGCTCAAGACCCGGGTGGCGGCGTCGGGGCAGGTCGAGGTCAAGAAACTCACTGACTGGCTCGGCGTGACTCAGCCATTGCCGGTGTCCGGGACGATTCCTTACCAGTTGCAAGTGAATCTGGACGGTGCCGACAGTCAATTGATGGTCAGCTCCAGTATGAAGGGCGTGGCGGTGGATCTGCCTGCGCCGTTCGGCATGACCGCCGATGTCGGGCGTGACACGGTGTTCCGCATGACGTTGCAAGGGCAGGAGCGGCGTTACTGGGTCAATTACGATCAACTGGCCAACTTCACGTTCGCCGCGCCGCCGAGCAATTTCGCCGATGGCCGCGGCGAGTTGTTCCTCGGCGCCGGCGAAGCGGTATTGCCGGGCAACAAAGGCTTGCGCATACGCGGCGTGCTGTCGGAGCTGGACGTCAAACCCTGGCAGGATCTGGTGGACAAGTACGCCGGTCAGGACCCGGGCGGCAGCGCCAAGCAACTGCTCAGCAGCGCGGACTTCAAGGTCGGCAAACTGACGGCCTTCGGCACGACGCTGGATCAGGCAGCGGTGCAACTGGATCGCAAGCCCGGCGCCTGGGCCCTGGCCCTCGACAGTCAGCAGGCCAAAGGTACCGCAGCCATTCCAGACGCCAAGGCCGCGCCGATTGTGGTGAACCTGCAATACGTTCGCCTGCCGGCGCCGGACCCGACGGTGCAGGCAGACGAGAACGCACCTGACCCTCTGGCCTCGGTGGATCCGACCAAGATCCCGGCGCTCGATATCACCATCAATCAGCTGTTCCAGGGCCAGGACCTGGTCGGTGGCTGGTCGCTGAAAGTCCGGCCAACGGCCAAAGGTATCGCCCTGAACAATCTGGACATGGGTCTCAAAGGCATTTTGTTGCAGGGCAGCGGTGGCTGGGAGGGGACACCTGGCGTTACCAGCAGTTGGTACAAGGGCCGGATCGGCGGCAAGAATCTCGCCGACGTGCTCAAGGGCTGGGGCTTTGCGCCGAGCGTGACCAGCGAAGAATTCCATATGGATGTCGATGGCCGCTGGCCGGGCTCGCCGGCGTGGCTGGCGACCAAGCGCTTCTCCGGCACGCTCGATGCGTCGCTGAACAAGGGCCAGTTCGTCGAGGTCGAGGGCGGCGCCCAGGCATTACGGGTGTTCGGTCTGCTCAACTTCAACTCCATCGGCCGGCGTCTGCGCCTCGACTTTTCCGACCTGTTCGGCAAAGGCTTGAGCTATGACCGGGTCAAGGGATTGCTGGTGGCGAACAACGGCGTGTATGTGACGCAGGAGCCGATCAAACTGACTGGACCGTCGAGCAATATTGAACTGAACGGGACGCTGGATCTGGTCGGCGATCAGGTCGACGCCAAATTGCTGGTGACCCTGCCGGTGACCAATAACCTGCCGATCGCGGCGTTGATCGTCGGTGCACCGGCGGTCGGCGGCGCGCTGTTCCTGATCGACAAACTGATCGGTGATCGCGTGGCGCGGTTCGCCAGCGTCAAATACACGGTCAAAGGCCCGTGGAAAGAGCCGAAAATCACCTTCGACAAGCCTTTTTGATCAGCCAGGCTATAAACCGATGGAGTAGCATGGCTGCCTACCTCTTGCGGAGTTCGCCATGTCTTTTGCGGTGATTCAAATGGTCAGCCAGGGCGACGTGCTGGCCAATCTGCGCGATGCCCGGCGTTTGCTCGAACAGGCGGCCAGCGCTGGCGCGAAGCTGGCAGTGCTGCCGGAAAACTTCGCCGCCATGGGGCGTCGTGACATCGCCGATATCGGCCGCGCCGAAGCACTCGGTGAGGGCCCGATCCTGCCGTGGTTGAAACAGACCGCCCGCGACCTCAAGTTATGGATAGTGGCCGGCACCTTGCCGTTGCCACCGGCGGGGCAACCCGAAGCGAAATCAAATGCCTGCTCGTTGCTGGTGGACGATCAGGGCGAAATCGTTGCCCGCTATGACAAGTTGCATCTGTTCGATGTGGACGTGGCGGACAATCGCGGGCGTTACCGCGAATCCGATGACTATGCTTATGGCAGTCATGTGGTCGTGGCGGACACACCGGTTGGCCGGCTCGGCCTGACGGTATGTTATGACCTGCGCTTCCCGGAGCTGTACAGCGAATTGCGTGCGGCCGGGGCTGAACTGATTACCGCACCGTCGGCCTTCACCGCGGTGACCGGTGCGGCGCACTGGGATGTGTTGATCCGTGCACGGGCCATTGAAACCCAGTGCTACGTGTTGGCGGCAGCCCAGGGCGGGACACATCCGGGGCCGCGGGAAACCTTTGGCCACGGGGCGATTGTCGATCCGTGGGGCCGCGTGCTGGCGCAGCAGGAACAAGGCGAAGCCGTGTTGCTGGCCGAACGCGACAGCAACGAACAGGCGTCCATCCGGGCGCGAATGCCGGTGACCGGTCATCGGCGGTTTTTTTCGCAGGGCGCACAGCGACCTGCTTCAGAACACGAATTTAAGGCGTAAAACCTATGAGCGAGTTGTTGTCCTCAGTCAGTGATCACCTGTTGGCGCCCGGCGGCGTGACGATCGAGAGCCTGCAAGGCGTGCTCGGTGATCTGGCGGGTCCAGGCATCGATGCGGCCGACCTGTATTTCCAGGGGCAGATTTCCGAGTCCTGGTCGCTGGAAGACGGCATCGTCAAGGAAGGCAGTTTCAACCTCGACCAGGGTGTCGGCGTGCGTGCGCAGTCCGGCGAGAAAACCGGTTTCGCCTACAGCAACGCGATCACCCTCGAAGCCCTCGGCGCGGCGGCCCGTGCAGCCCGTTCGATTTCCCGCGCCGGGCAGAACGGCACCGTGCAGGCGTTCAGCACCCAGGACGTCGCCCAGCTGTATGCGCCGGACAACCCGCTGGAAGTGCTGAGCCGCGCCGAAAAAGTCGAACTGCTCAAGCGCATCGACGTCGCCACCCGCGCCCTCGACCCGCGTATCCAGCAGGTCAGCGTGAGCATGGCCGGGGTCTGGGAGCGGATTCTGGTAGCTTCGACCGACGGCGGCCTGGCGGCCGATGTGCGTCCGCTGGTGCGTTTCAATGTCAGCGTGATCGTCGAGCAGAATGGCCGTCGCGAACGTGGCGGCCATGGCGGCGGCGGGCGTACCGACTACCGTTATTTCCTCGCCGAAGACCGCGCCATGGGCTATGCCCGTGAAGCGTTGCGCCAGGCGCTGGTGAATCTGGAAGCGATCCCGGCACCGGCCGGTACCTTGCCGGTCGTTCTGGGTTCGGGCTGGTCCGGTGTGCTGCTGCACGAAGCGGTGGGTCATGGTCTGGAAGGTGATTTCAACCGCAAGGGCAGTTCGGCCTACAGCGGGCGCATGGGCGAGATGGTTGCATCCAAACTCTGCACCATCGTCGATGACGGCACGCTGGCCGGTCGTCGCGGCTCCCTGAGCGTCGACGACGAAGGTACGCCGACCGAGTGCACCACGCTGATCGAAAATGGCGTGCTCAAGGGCTACATGCAGGACAAGCTCAATGCGCGCCTGATGGGCGTGGCCCGCACCGGCAACGGTCGTCGCGAATCCTACGCACACCTGCCGATGCCACGGATGACCAACACCTACATGCTTGGCGGCCAGAGCGATCCGGCGGAAATCATTGCGTCGGTGAAGAAGGGCATCTACTGCGCCAACCTCGGTGGCGGTCAGGTCGACATCACCAGCGGCAAGTTCGTGTTCTCCACCAGCGAGGCGTACCTGATCGAGGACGGCAAGATCACTGCGCCGGTCAAGGGCGCGACGTTGATCGGCAACGGCCCGGAAGCGATGAGCCGGGTGTCGATGGTCGGTAACGATCTGGCGCTGGACAGCGGTGTGGGCACATGCGGCAAGGACGGGCAGTCGGTGCCGGTGGGCGTGGGTCAGCCGACGCTGAAAATCGATGCGATCACCGTGGGTGGCACGGGCGCATAAGAAGGGGTGGAGCTTCGGGTGGCGCGCAGTGCGGCCACCCGGTGGCGAATATCAACGCAGACCGCGTTGAGTCTCGTCCAGCTCACGGATGTACTTGAAGATTTTACGGCTCGAGGCAGGAGGCTTGTTGTGCGCAACCTCGTGCTGGGCCTGACGGATCAGGGAACGCAGTTGCTGGCGATCGGCGTCCGGGTAATCGACGACGAATTTCTCCAGCACGGCATCGTCACCGGCGATCAGGCGGTCACGCCAGCGTTCGAGGTTGTGGAAACGCTCGTTGTACTGACGGGTAGAGGCATCGAGTTGATCGAGCAGGGTGAGAATCGCGTCAGTGTCCTGATCGCGCATCAGTTTGCCGATGAACTGCAAGTGCCGTTTACGCGCGATGTTCGCGGTGTGCTTGGGCGCATCGGCCAGGGCCCGGCGCAAAGCGTCGGTCAATGGCAGTTTCGCCTGCAAGTCGGGCTTGAGCGTTGTAAGGCGCTCGCCAAGGTCAACCAGAGCATGCAGCTCGCGTTTGACCTGGGATTTGCTTTTTTCTCCCGTATCGAGGGAGTCGTCGTAAGAATCAACCATGGTGGCAGTCCGCAAAGAAACGCCGCCATGATAACCAGTCGGGGGCCGCTTGTCCGGCCCGGTCGCTCGAAGGCCCCAGCCGAAAGCAGAATTTGAGTGGAGATGAGCATGAGTGCAGTTGAAAGCGTCGGCCCACAGGCATTGCCGGCACTGCAGGAACAGGTCGAGCAGATCATCGCCGAAGCCAAGCGCCAGGGTGCCAGTGCCTGCGAAGTGGCGGTGTCGCTGGAGCAGGGCTTGTCGACGTCGGTGCGTCAGCGTGAAGTCGAAACGGTCGAGTTCAACCGCGATCAGGGCTTTGGCATCACCTTGTATGTCGGTCAGCGCAAGGGCTCGGCCAGCACGTCCGCCACCGGACCAGATGCGATTCGCGAGACCGTTGCTGCGGCGCTGGCGATTGCCAAGCACACTTCCGAAGACGAAGCCTCGGGACTGGCCGATGCCGCGCTGATGGCCAGGGATATTCAGGATTTCGACCTGTTCCACCAATGGGACATCACCCCGGAACAGGCCATCGAGAAAGCATTGCTCTGCGAAGCCGCCGCGTTCGACGCCGATGCACGCATCAAGAACGCCGATGGCACCACGTTGAGCACTCATCAGGGCTGCCGCGTGTACGGCAACAGCCACGGTTTCATCGGTGGTTATGCGTCGACCCGGCACAGCTTGAGCTGCGTGATGATCGCCGAGGCCGATGGCCAGATGCAGCGTGATTACTGGTACGACGTGAATCGCCAGGGCAGTTTGCTGGCCGACCCGGTGAGCATCGGTCAGCGTGCCGCACAGCGTGCCGCGAGCCGTCTGGGCGCGCGTCCGGTGCCGACCTGTGAGGTTCCAGTGCTGTTTTCCGCCGAGCTGGCGGGCGGGTTGTTCGGCAGTTTCCTGTCGGCGATTTCCGGCGGTAGCCTGTACCGCAAATCGTCCTTCCTTGAAGGCACGCTGGGGCAGAAGCTGTTCCCGGAATGGCTGACCATCGACGAGCGCCCGCACCTGATGCGTGCCATGGGCAGTGCGTCGTACGACGGTGACGGTCTGGCGACCTATGCCAAACCGTTCGTCGAAAAAGGCGAACTGGTGTCGTACATCCTCGGCACCTACTCCGGGCGCAAACTCGGCATGCCGAGCACCGCCAACGCCGGCGGTGTGCACAACCTGTTCGTCACCCATGGTGATGAAGATCAGGCCGCACTGCTGCGGCGCATGGGCCGTGGGCTGCTGGTCACCGAGTTGATGGGCCATGGCCTGAACATGGTGACAGGCGATTACTCGCGTGGTGCGGCGGGTTTCTGGGTCGAGAACGGTGAAATCCAGTTCGCAGTTCAGGAAGTGACCATCGCCGGCAACATGCGTGACATGTTCAAGCAGATCGTCGCGGTCGGTAACGATCTGGAGCTGCGCAGCAATATTCGCACCGGTTCGGTGTTGATCGAGCGGATGACGGTCGCGGGCAGCTAAGCCCGGGCCAATACAAAAAGGCGCGCCACCCGATTGGGTGGCGCGCCTTTTTTGTGTCCGGAATTTATTAGAGCTGGTCGGGGCAGCTAAAAAAGCCACTCTTGTTTTGGTTCTCATTATCATCTAATAATAAATCTCATTATCGGATGAGCCCAGGATCATGAGTTCTGCCTTGCACGAGCAGCCGTACCTCGAAAGCTGGCGCTGGATGAGTCGCCAGATCCGTTGCGCCATGGATCCCGACGAACCGCGTCTGATCGAACACTACCTGGCCGAAGGCCGGTATCTGGCCTGCTGCACGGCGACCTCGCCCTGGACTGTCGCTGAAACCTCTTTCCGTCTGCTGCTCGACACGGCCACCGACACCGCGTTGCCGTGGCACTGGCGCAGCCTCTGTCTCGATCAGGCCTGGCGCCCATTACGTGAGATGGAACGCCTGTCGCTGTGCAAATGCCGGCTCAAACGCTGGCAAAGCTACACCTGGCAGCTCGCCACCTGCGAGTTGCAACCCTCCATTCCTCTCATTGAATTAGTCCAAGGATTTACCGATGACCAAGACACGTATTGAGCGCGACAGCATGGGCGAACTGCAGGTGCCGGTGGACGCTCTCTACGGCGCGCAGACCCAGCGCGCAGTGGATAATTTCCCGATCAGCGGCATGCCGATGCCGACCCAGTTCATCCGCGCGTTGATCCTGGCAAAAGCCGCTGCCGCCCGGGCCAACGTCGAACTCAATCAGCTCAGCGCCGCGCAAGGCAAGGCCATCAGCGACGCGGCCCAGGGGCTGCTTGAAGGTGACTTCATGCAGCATTTCCCGGTGGATATCTTCCAGACCGGTTCCGGCACCAGCTCCAACATGAACGCCAACGAAGTGATCGCCACCCTGGCCAGCCGCCTGCTCGACGAGCCAGTGAATGCCAACGATCACGTCAACTGCGGGCAGAGCAGCAACGACATCATCCCGACCACCATCCACGTCAGCGCCGCGCTGGCCCTGCACGAGCAACTGCTGCCGGCGCTGCTGCATCTGGTGCAAGTCATCGAGCGCAAGGCCGAACAGGTGCATCACCATGTCAAGACCGGCCGTACTCACTTGATGGACGCCATGCCGGTGCGCATGAGCCAGGTACTCAACGGTTGGGCGCAGCAGCTCAAGGCCAATATCGGTCATCTGCAGGACTTGTTGCCAAGCCTGCAATCTCTCGCCCAGGGCGGTACGGCGGTCGGCACCGGGATCAATGCGCATCCGGAATTCGCCGCGCGTTTCAGTCGTCAACTCAGCCAACTGACCAATGTGCAATTCACTCCGGGCAAGGATCTGTTCGCGCTGATCGGTTCGCAGGACACCGCCGTGGCCGTTTCCGGCCAGCTCAAGGCCACCGCCGTGTCGTTGATGAAAATCGCCAACGACCTGCGCTGGATGAACTCTGGCCCGCTAGCCGGCCTCGGTGAAATCGAACTGGAAGGCCTGCAGCCGGGGTCATCGATCATGCCGGGCAAGGTCAATCCGGTGATTCCGGAAGCCACCGCCATGGTCGCCGCGCAAGTGATCGGCAATGACTCGGTGATCACCATCGCCGGTCAGTCGGGCAATTTCGAACTGAACGTGATGCTGCCGATCATCGCCCAGAACCTGTTGAGCAGCATCGAGTTGCTGGCCAATACCAGCCGTCTGCTGGGTGACAAAGCCATCGCCAGCTTCAAGGTCAACGAGTCGCGCCTCAAGGAAGCGCTGTCGCGCAACCCGATTCTGGTCACCGCGCTCAACCCGATCATCGGTTACCAGAAGGCCGCCGAAATCGCGAAGCAGGCCTATAAACAGGGTCGCCCGGTAATCGACGTCGCGCTGGAACACACCGACCTGTCGCGCAGCCAGCTGGAAGAGTTGCTCAATCCCGAGAAACTCACCGCCGGCGGCGTGTAAACACCGCAACCGCTTTGGAGGCTCATCATGGAGCACTGGAAACGCACGATCGAACGGGCCAATCGCTGCTTCATGCTGGGCGAGTTGATCGACGCCCGCGAGGCCTATCTGCAGGCCCTCGCTTTGGCGCAAGTGCTGTTCGAGCGCTGGGCCGATGCCGACGAAGCGGTGGCGGCCTGCGTCATTTCCCATCACAACCTGGCCGATCTGCATCTGCGTCTGAACCAGCCGGAGGAGAGCGCCGAATACCTCTGCGCGATCCATCAGCGCCTGTTGCAGACCATGCAGGACGAGCGCCTGCGCCCGGCCCTGCGTGAAGCGGCGCTGCGTCAGAGCAGCAAGACCTATGTCGAGCTGCTCAATTTCATCAGCGAACACGGCGAATACCCGCGCACCCAGCGCTTGCTGCACCCGGATACCGGCAATGCGCGCCGCGTGCCTGCCCAACATCACCATGGAGTCCACTGAAATGGCTTTTACCCTGCCAGCCCTGCCTTACGCCTATGACGCACTGGAACCGCACATCGATGCGCAGACCATGGAGATTCACTACACCAAGCATCACCAGACCTACATCAACAACCTGAACGCTGCGGTCGAGGGCACCGAATTCGCGGAATGGCCGGTGGAAAAACTGGTCGCCAGCGTCCACCAACTGCCGGAAAAGCTGCGTGCGGCGGTGATCAATCAAGGTGGCGGTCATGCCAACCATTCGCTGTTCTGGGAAGTGATGGTGCCTGGTGGTGGCGGCAAACCGGATGGTGCGCTGGCCAAGGCGATCGATGAGCAACTGGGCGGCCTCGACAGCTTCAAGGAAGCCTTCACCAAGGCTGCGCTGACCCGCTTCGGCAGTGGCTGGGCGTGGCTCAGTGTCACCCCGGACAAGAAACTGGTGGTGGAAAGCAGCGGTAACCAGGACAGCCCGCTGATGGGCGGCAATACGCCGATTCTTGGACTCGACGTGTGGGAGCACGCCTACTACCTGCGTTATCAGAATCGCCGCCCGGAATACATCAGCGCGTTCTACAACGTGATCAACTGGCCTGAAGTCGCTGAGCGTTATCAGGCTGCACTGGTTTAAGTCTCCTATAAAAACAATCCAGGGCTGACTATGGGCACTGAAACACTGGCGATCGGAAGTGGGCGTATGTTTCGTTACGCATTCGGGTCGCTGCTGCTGTTGGCGGGCATGACCTTGCTGGTGGCTCACGGACTCGAATGGCTGAACCTGGAGCCGAAACTGTCCCGGGCATTACAGGGCGGTGCAATCTGCGCGCTCGGCACGGCACTCGGGGCGGTTCCGGTGCTGGTGATCCGCAACATGCCTCAGGCATTGGGCGACACTCTGCTGGGGTTTGGTGCCGGCGTGATGCTGGCGGCGACTGCTTTTTCGCTGATTGTGCCGGGGATTGCCGCCGCAGAAAGTCTTGGGCTGAGTCCTTGGGGCGCCAGTGGCCTGATCTGTTTCGGCATCATGCTCGGTGCTTTCGGTCTGTATCTGGTGGACCGCAAATTGTCCGGCGCTTCGCCGGAAATGCTCATCGGCACCGTCGAGCATCCGGTGATTCCCCCGCGGATCTGGCTGTTCGTGTTTGCCATCATTGCCCATAACATCCCGGAAGGCATGGCCGTCGGCGTCTCTGCGGGCGGCGGCATGCCGGACGCTGACAGCCTGGCGATGGGCATCGCCTTGCAGGATGTGCCGGAAGGGCTGGTGATTGCGCTGGTGTTGGCCGGGGCCGGGATGTCGCGGATCAAGGCGTTTCTGATCGGGGCGGCATCAGGTCTGGTCGAGCCGGTGTTCGCGCTGCTGTGTGCGTGGCTGGTCAGTCTGGCTGAATTGTTGTTGCCCCTCGGACTGGCGCTGGCGGCCGGGGCAATGTTGCTGGTGGTGACCCACGAAGTGATCCCGGAGTCGCGACGAAATGGTCACGACAAGCTGGCGAGCCTGGGATTGTTGATCGGCTTCTGCCTGATGATGGTGATGGATACAGCGCTGGGATAAGTGTGGCGAGAGACACATCTCTCGCCACAAAGGACTTTCAACCACCTTCGTCGAAGTAGTTGTTGATCAGTGCCACCAGAGCATCCATGGCTTCCTGTTCCTGATGTCCCTCGGTGCTCAGGTGGATTTTGGTGCCCTTGCCGGCAGCGAGCATCATCATCGCCATGATGCTTTTGCCATCTACCGTGGTTTCCGGGGTGCGACCCACTCTGATCGTGCAGTCGGGATACTGACCCGCCACGCCCACGAACTTTGCCGACGCCCGGGCATGCAGGCCCAGCTTGTTGATGATTTCGATTTCCAGAGCAGGCATCGCGGTGTGAATCCTTTAGCTGAGGTCGCGGTGGCGAACCTGAACGTTCTTCAGGGTTTTCTGCAGGGCCTGACCCAGGCGTTCGGTCAGGTAGACGGAACGGTGATGTCCGCCGGTGCAGCCAATGGCAATGGTCACGTAGGCACGGTTGCTCGCAGCGAAGCGCGGCAACCATTTGAATAGATACGCATAGATGTCCTGGAACATCTCTTCGACTTCCGGCTGTGCCGCCAGATATTCGGCCACCGGCTCATCGAGTCCGGATTGCGCACGTAGTTCCGGTTTCCAGTACGGGTTGGGCAGGCAGCGTACATCGAACACCAGATCCGCATCCACCGGCATGCCGCGTTTGAAACCGAACGACTCCACCAGAAACGCCGTACCGGGCTCCGGCTGGTTCAGCAGCCGCAGCTTGATGGTGTCGCGCAACTGATACAGGTTCAGATTGGTGGTATTGACCTTCAGGTCGGCCAGATCGGCGATCGGGCCCAGCAGGGCGGTTTCATCGTTGATGGCTTCAGCCAGCGAGCGATTGGCACTGCTCAGCGGGTGACGGCGACGGGTTTCCGAGAAGCGCTTGAGCAGGGTTTCTTCATCGGCATCCAGATACAGAACGTCGCACTGGATGTGCCGGTTGCGAACCTCTTCTAGCAACTCCGGAAAGCGCGAAAGGTGACTTGGCAGGTTGCGCGCATCGATCGATACCGCGACCAGTGGCTGAGACAGTTCCGTATGAATCAGGGCGCGTTCCGCCAGCTCCGGCAGCAAGCCGGCCGGCAGATTGTCGATGCAGTAGTAGCCGTTGTCCTCAAGGACATCCAGGGCCGTGCTTTTGCCCGAGCCGGAGCGGCCACTGACGATGATCAAGCGCATGTTTAGTGCCCGTTTTGCTCGTCCAGGACAACCTGATACAAGGCTTCGTTGGTGGTGGCGCGACGCAGCTTTTCGCGTACTTCCTTGCGATCGAGCATGCTGGCGATCTGGCGCAGCAGTTCCAGGTGTGCATCGGTGGCAGCTTCCGGGACCAGCAGCACGAACAGCAGGTCGACCGGTGCGCCATCGATGGCATCGAAATCGATAGGGGCTTCCAGGTGCATCAAGGCGCTGATGGGCGATTCACAACCCTTGAGGCGGCAATGGGGAATGGCGATGCCGTTGCCAAAACCGGTCGAACCGAGTTTTTCACGGGCAATCAGCGCCTCGAAGACATCTTGCATCTCCAGATCCGGTTTTTCCCGGGCGATCAGGTTGGCAATTTGTTCGAGGGCTTTCTTTTTACTGCCGCCCGGCACGTTCACCAGGGAACGGCCGGGGGTCAGGATGCTTTCAAGTCGGATCATGGGGGTGGGGGTTATCGACCGGTAGCGCCCTGAAGCAGGCTCTGGGTCTTTTCCTTATGCTTTTTGAGTTGTTTATCAAGCTTGTCGGTCAGCGCGTCGATCGCTGCGTACATGTCGGTATGTTCCGCGTTTGCGACGACCTCGTTGCCGGGAATATGCAGCGTGGCTTCGATTTTCTGCTTCAGCTTTTCGACGCACATCGTGACTTGCACGTTGGTGATCTTGTCGAAATGTCCCTCAAGCCTCTTGAGCTTCTGCTCAACGTATTCACGGAGAGGTTGGGTAACTTCCAGTTGGTGTCCACTGATGTTGACTTGCATACAGCTTCTCCTTCGTTGCCAGTGCATAAAGCGGCAGGCCGAAGAGCCTGCCACTGGAACGCTGTAACGTGGCTTACATCAACCGCTTGCGTTCGCTCGAAGGCGCGATCCCGAGGGATTCGCGGTACTTGGCGACGGTGCGGCGAGCCACCTGAATGCCTTGTGCCTCCAGTAAACCAGCGATCTTGCTGTCACTCAACGGCTTTTTCTGATTTTCCGCGGCGACCAGTTTCTTGATGATCGCGCGGATCGCCGTGGACGAGCATTCGCCGCCTTCGGAGGTACTGACGTGGCTGGAGAAAAAGTATTTCAGTTCATAGATGCCCCGGGGGGTATGCATGAATTTCTGCGTGGTCACCCGGGAAATCGTCGACTCGTGCATACCTACTGCCTCGGCGATGTCATGCAGCACGAGTGGCTTCATCGCTTCGTCGCCGTACTCCAGGAAGCCGCGCTGATGCTCGACGATCTGGGTGGCCACTTTCATCAGGGTTTCGTTGCGGCTCTGCAGACTCTTGATGAACCAGCGGGCTTCCTGCAACTGATTGCGCATGAAGGTATTGTCGGCGCTGGTGTCGGCGCGACGCACGAAACCGGCGTATTGAGCGTTGACCCGCAGGCGCGGCACCGATTCCTGGTTCAGCTCGACCAGCCAGCGCTCGTTGTCCTTGCGCACAATGACGTCAGGCACCACGTATTCGGCTTCGGTGGATTCGATCTGCGAGCCGGGGCGCGGGTTGAGGCTCTGGACCAGTTCGATGACCTGGCGCAGTTCATCTTCCTTGAGCTTCATGCGGCGCATCAGCTGGCTGTAGTCGCGGCTGCCGAGCAAGTCGATGTAATCGGTGACCAGACGCTTGGCTTCGGCCAGCCAAGGGGTCTTGGCCGACAGCTGGCGCAATTGCAGCAGCAGGCATTCGCCCAGGGTGCGTGCGCCAATGCCGGCGGGTTCGAATTGCTGGATGCGGTGCAGGACGGCTTCGATCTCGTCCAGCTCGATGTCGAGCTCCGGATCGAAGGCGTCGAGGATTTCTTCGAGGGTTTCGTCGAGGTAGCCCTGATTGTTGATGCAATCGATCAGGGTCACGGCGATCAGGCGATCGGTGTCGGACATCGGCGCCAGATTCAGCTGCCACAGCAGGTGGCTTTGCAGGCTTTCGCCGGCGGAGGTGCGGGTGGTGAAATCCCACTCGTCGTCATCGCTGCTCGGCAGGCTGCTGGCGCTGGTCTGGTAGACGTCTTCCCAGGCGGTGTCGACAGGCAGTTCGTTGGGGATTCGCTCGTTCCATTCGCCGTCCTCGAGATTGTCGACCGTCGGCGCGGTTTCCTGGTAGGAGGGTTCCTGGATCTCGGTATTGGGCTTCTGTTCGGCGTTGTCGGCCAGCGGGTCGGAATTGTCGAAGTCGTCGCCGTCTTCCTGGCGTTCGAGCATCGGATTGGATTCCAGAGCCTCCTGGATTTCCTGTTGCAGATCCAGGGTCGACAATTGGAGCAGGCGGATGGCCTGTTGCAGCTGCGGTGTCATCGTCAGCTGCTGGCCCATTCTCAAGACTAGCGATGGTTTCATGGCAGGGGCTTAACACCTTATTCGCCGGCGCTATGCGCCATCCACTACAGGGCGCCGAGGCGCCAAACTTAAGCAAATTATATGCCTGAAACTGTCGTGTTTGCCTAGAGCGCTGTAACAATAAAAGCGTATAAAAATGCGCTTCAACGTTACAGCACCCGGACGGCTGATCGAACGCTGTCGCGCTTACAGGCGGAACTCGTGACCCAGATACACTTCCTTCACCAGATCGTTGGCGAGGATGGTCGCGGAGTCGCCTTCGGCGATCAGTTGGCCGTCATTGACGATGTACGCCGTTTCGCAGATGTCCAGCGTCTCGCGGACGTTGTGGTCGGTGATCAGTACACCGATGCCCTTGGCCTTGAGATGGTGAATGATCTGCTTGATGTCGCCCACGGAGATCGGGTCGACACCGGCGAACGGTTCGTCGAGCAAGATGAATTTCGGTGCGGTGGCCAGTGCGCGGGCGATTTCCACCCGGCGACGCTCGCCACCGGACAGGCTCATGCCGAGGTTGTCGCGGATGTGGCTGATGTGGAATTCCTGCAGCAGGCTTTCCAGCTCCTTGCGACGGCCGGCCTTGTCGAGCTCCTGGCGGGTCTCGAGGATGGCCATGATGTTGTCGGCCACCGACAGCTTGCGGAAGATCGAGGCTTCCTGCGGCAGATAGCCGATACCGGCCTTGGCGCGACCATGCATCGGCTGGTGGCTGACGTCCAGGTCGTCGATCAGGACGCGGCCCTGATCGGCCTGCACCAGGCCGACGATCATGTAGAAGCAGGTGGTCTTGCCGGCGCCGTTGGGGCCGAGCAGGCCGACGATCTGACCGCTGTCGATCGACAGGCTGACGTCACGCACGACCTGGCGGCTTTTATAGGCCTTGGCCAGGTGCTGAGCTTTCAGGGTTGCCATTACTGGGTTTTCTCGTCGGTTTTCTTCTTCGGCTGGATCACCATGTCGATGCGCGGACGCGTTTCGGTGACCTTGTTGCCGGTAGCGCGACCGGCGCTGGCGAGTTTTTTCACCGTGTCATAGACGATCTTCTCGCCCTGAGTGGTGTTGTTGTCCTTGTCGACGACCTTGGCCTTGTCGATCAGTACGACACGGTTTTGCTGCGCGTGGTACTGAATGGTCACGCCCCAGCCCTGGACGGGTTTCTTGTCGCCAGCGGTCTGCAGTTGTTCGAAATAGGCCAGGTTGCCTACCGAAGTCACCACGTCGATCTCGCCGGCCGGGTTGCGTGTCAGCGTTACGGTGTCGCCTTTGACGATCATCGAACCCTGGGTGATGATCACCGCGCCTTTGTAAGTGGCAACGCCATTTTTGTCGTCCAGCTGGGCATCGTCGGCCTGAATGCGGATTGGCTGCTCCTGATCGTTCGGCAGAGCCCAGGCGCTCACGCTTCCCAGTGCTGCGCCCAGACTGAGCAAAATAGGGAGGGTTTTAACGAGCCTCATACTGTCCTCTTACGTTCGATAGCAGGTGTATCCTGCTTTCCTTCAAATACGCTTTCATTCCCACGCCGGTCGATACACCGCCAGCGCCGTCGATTCTAACGGGTTGCTGGGTCTGCGCATATTGCTGCTGAGGGAACACCGTCATTCGGGTGCTGGTGATCAGGGTGTCGCGTTTCTTTTCATCGGTGCGCTTGACGCGAACCGAGTCGATCAGCTCGACCTCGGTGCCGCCGGAGTTCACTTCACCGCGCTCGCTGGTCACGTGCCACGGGAAGTCTGTGCCGCGATACATGTTCAGGTCGGGTTTGGTGACCAGTGTAATGTCGGTCGCCTTGACGTGCTCGGCCTTGTCGGAGGTCATTTCGTACTGCACCTTGCCGTCTTCCAGGTATTGCAAGGTGTGAGTGTTGGTCGCGTACCAGTCGATCGGGCTCTCTTCTGCCGAGACAGGAGGCTTGTCGAGGAAGCGTTCCGGGCTGATGTTCCAGTAGCCGACCGCGCCGAAAATGGCGGCGATGCAACCGAACAGCAGGATGTTGCGAAACTTTTTGCTAAACATGGTTTGACTCACAGGTACGCGTTGTTGGCGGCATCGAGGCTGCCTTGGGCGCGCAGGATCAGTTCGCAGAATTCACGGGCGGCGCCCTCGCCACCGCGGGCCTGGGTAACGCCATGGGCATGCTCGCGCACAAAGGGGGCCGCGTTGGCCACCGCCATGCCAAGTCCCACCCGTCGGATCACCGGCAGATCGGGCAGGTCGTCACCGAGATAGGCGACCTGTTCATAGCTTAGGCCCAGTTGCTCGAGAAGGCTGTCGAGGACGACGAGTTTGTCTTCACGGCCCTGAAACAGGTGCGGAATCCCCAGGTTCTTCGCCCGACGCTCGACCACCGGGGTCTTGCGACCGCTGATGATGGCAGTCTGTACGCCCGCATTCATCAGCATCTTGATGCCCTGGCCGTCGAGTGTATTGAAAGTCTTGAACTCGCTGCCGTCTTCAAGGAAGTACAGGCGCCCGTCGGTGAGGACGCCGTCGACGTCGAAAACCGCCAGTTTGATGGCTTTGCCGCGTTGCAGCAGATCGGTGCTCATTTACATCACTCCTGCGCGCAGCAGGTCGGAGAGGTTGAAGGCACCGATCGGGCGATCGTCCTCATCCACGACGACAAGCGCGTTGATTCGATGGTCTTCCATGATTTTCAGGGCCTCGGCGGCCAGCATTTCGGCGCGGGCGGTCTTGCCGTGTACGGTCATCACCTGGTCGATGGTCGCGCTGTGGATATCGATGCTGCGATCCAGTGTGCGGCGCAGGTCGCCGTCGGTGAAGATCCCGGCAAGTTTGCCGTCGGCCTCGAGAATGACGGTCATGCCCAGGCCCTTGCGGGTCATTTCCATCAGTGCGTCCTTGAGCAGGGTGCCGCGTTGAACCTGCGGCAGCTCTTGACCTGCGTGCATGACGTTTTCCACTTTCAGCAGCAGGCGTCGACCGAGTGCGCCGCCCGGGTGGGAAAAGGCGAAGTCTTCGGCGGTGAAACCGCGGGCTTCCAGCAGCGCCACGGCGAGGGCATCGCCCATGACCAGTGCGGCAGTGGTCGAGGAAGTCGGCGCCAGGTTCAGCGGGCAGGCTTCGTGCTCGACGTGAACGTTGAGATTGACCTCCGCCGCTTTTGCCAGAGGCGATTGCGGGTTGCCGGTCACGCTGATCAACTGGATGCCCAGGCGTTTGATCAACGGCAGCAGGGTGACGATTTCGTTGGTGGAGCCGGAATTCGACAGGGCCAGGATCACGTCGTCACGGGTGATCATGCCCATGTCGCCATGACTGGCCTCGGCCGGATGTACGAAAAACGCCGGGGTGCCGGTGCTGGCCAGGGTCGCGGCAATCTTGTTGCCGATGTGCCCGGACTTGCCCATGCCGACCACCACTACACGGCCCTTGCTGGCCAGAATCATCTCGCAAGCGCGTACGAAATCGGCGTCGATATGGGGCAACAAGCCTTGTACGGCTTCCACTTCGAGGCGGATGGTGCGTTGTGCCGATTGAATCAGGTCGCTGGTTTGGCTCATGTCAGAAATCGTATAGCCCGATGAAAAGGCGGCGATTATAGCGGTTATGTTGAAAAGCCTCACGCAAGTTCGTCGTGCTTTGTCATTCCCGGTTACTAAAACCCTTTTATAGAAGCCTCGGGCCTGTCATATCGCTGAACGTGGCCGGGGAGAGGCCTTGGGCGCTTGCCCATTGCAGTGATATAGTTCGCCGCCAGTTCGGCCTGCCCGGGATGTAGGGGCTTTCTCCAGAAAGCCAGGCGTCCGAGTGAGAGGCTGCATCGCAAGGAGTTTAGATGAGTGCCGATAACGCCTACGCGGTCGAGCTGAAGGGAGTCTCCTTCAAGCGCGGTGCGCGGAGCATTTTCAATAACGTCGATATCCGCATCCCGCGCGGCAAGGTCACCGGTATCATGGGGCCTTCCGGGTGTGGCAAGACCACGCTGCTGCGCCTGATGGGTGCCCAGTTGCGGCCATCGCAGGGCGAGGTCTGGGTCAACGGCCAGAACCTGCCGAAGCTGTCGCGCAGCGATCTGTTCGATGCGCGCAAGCACATGGGCGTGCTGTTTCAGAGCGGCGCGCTGTTCACCGATCTCGATGTGTTCGAGAACGTCGCCTTTCCCCTGCGCGTTCATACCCAGCTGCCGGAAGAAATGATCCGCGACATCGTGCTGCTCAAATTGCAGGCGGTCGGTCTGCGGGGCGCCATCGAGTTGATGCCCGATGAGCTGTCCGGCGGCATGAAACGCCGCGTGGCTCTGGCCCGGGCGATTGCGCTTGATCCGCAGATTCTCATGTACGACGAACCGTTCGTCGGCCAGGACCCGATCGCCATGGGCGTTCTGGTGCGCCTGATCCGCCTGCTCAACGATGCGTTGGGGATCACCAGTATCGTGGTTTCCCACGATCTCGCCGAAACCGCGAGCATTGCCGATTACATCTATGTGGTGGGCGATGGTCAGGTGCTGGGGCAGGGTACGCCGGACGAGTTGATGAACTCGGATGAGCCGCGTATCCGTCAGTTCATGACCGGCGATCCCGATGGTCCGGTTCCGTATCACTTTCCAGCGACGGATTACCGCGCAGATCTTCTGGGGAAACGTTGATGCGCAGAATCTCATTAATAGAACGCGTACGTCGGTTCGGCGAATCGGCTATCGATGCCGTCGCGGTATTCGGACGGGCGACGCTGTTCCTGTTTCATGCCCTGCTGGGGCGTGGTGGCATAGGCGGCGGTTTCGGCCTGCTGGTCAAGCAACTGCATTCGGTCGGCGTGATGTCGCTGGTGATTATCGTCGTTTCGGGGATATTCATCGGCATGGTGCTGGCGCTGCAGGGGTTCAACATCCTGTCGAGCTATGGCTCGGAGCAGGCGGTGGGGCAGATGGTTGCCTTGACCTTGCTGCGTGAGCTGGGCCCGGTGGTGACGGCGCTGCTGTTCGCCGGTCGTGCCGGTTCGGCGCTGACGGCGGAAATCGGCAACATGAAGTCCACCGAGCAGTTGTCCAGCCTGGAAATGATCGGTGTCGATCCGCTCAAGTACATCATTGCCCCGCGTCTGTGGGCCGGTTTCATTTCCCTGCCGGTGCTGGCGATGATCTTCAGCGTGGTCGGCATCTGGGGCGGTTCCTGGGTCGCGGTCGACTGGCTGGGCGTCTATGAAGGCTCCTACTGGGCGAACATGCAGAACAGCGTGAACTTCTCCAGCGACGTGCTCAACGGCGTGATCAAAAGTATTGTTTTCGCCTTTGTCGTGACCTGGATCGCCGTATTCCAAGGCTATGACTGTGAGCCCACTTCCGAGGGAATCAGTCGTGCCACCACCAAGACCGTAGTATTCGCCTCGCTGGCAGTGCTCGGCCTGGACTTTATTCTGACCGCTTTGATGTTTGGAGATTTCTGATGCAAAACCGCACCCTGGAAATCGGTGTCGGCCTGTTCCTGCTGGCAGGGATCCTGGCCTTGTTGCTGCTGGCCCTGCGGGTCAGTGGCCTGTCTCCGACTTCGACTACTGATACCTACAAGCTGTATGCCTACTTCGACAATATCGCCGGTCTGACGGTCAGAGCCAAAGTGACCATGGCCGGTGTGACCATCGGCAAGGTCACGGCGATCGATCTGGACCGCGACAGCTTTACCGGCCGGGTGACCCTGCTGGTGGATAAAAAGGTCGACAACCTGCCGACCGACTCCACAGCGTCTATCCTGACCGCTGGCCTGTTGGGCGAGAAGTACATCGGCATCAGCGTGGGCGGGGAAGAAACCCGGCTCAAGGATGGTGGAACCATTCACGACACCCAGTCGTCTCTGGTGCTGGAAGACCTGATCGGTAAATTCCTGCTCAATACCGTTAGCAAAGACGCCAAATGAGGAGCTTTTGAATGATCTCTACCTTGCGACGTGGCCTGTTGGTGTTGCTCGCGACACTGCCACTGCTGGCGAACGCTGCGCCCGGCCAGTCGGCGCACGATCTGGTCCAGGACACCACCAACCGGATGCTCGCCGATCTGGCGGCCAATAAAGAGAAGTACAAGCAGGACCCGCAGGACTTCTACACCGCGCTGAATACCATTGTGGGTCCGGTAGTGGATGCCGAAGGCATTTCCAAAAGCATCATGACGGTCAAGTACTCGCGCAAGGCCACCCCGGCGCAGATGCAGACCTTCCAGGAAAACTTCAAGCGTGGCCTGTTCCAGTTCTATGGCAACGCCTTGCTGGAATACAACAACCAGGGCATCACCGTCGATGCGCCGAAGGATGAGTCGGGCGACCGCACCAGCGTCGGCATGACCGTCAAGGGCAACAACGGCGCGATCTATCCGGTTCAGTACACGCTGGAGAAGATCAACGGCGAGTGGAAGCTGCGCAACGTGATCATCAACGGCATCAACATCGGCAAACTGTTCCGTGACCAGTTCGCCGACGCGATGCAGCGCAACGGCAACGACCTGGACAAGACCATCAACGGCTGGGCCGGCGAAGTGGCCAAGGCCAAGCAGACCGCCGAGAAACAAGAGAAGCCTGCCCAATGACCGAATCGGCCATTCGTCTGGACGAAGCCAGTCAGCTTCAGCTCACCGGTGTGCTGGATTACCGCACCGGTCCCGGCCTTCGGGAACAGGGCCGGGCGCTGATCAAGTCGTGCAATGCCCCGGCATTGGTGATCGATTGTTCGGCGGTGGAAAAGTCCAGCAGCGTCGGTCTGTCGTTGCTGCTGTGCTTCATTCGCGATGCGAAAGCCGCCGGCAAGGCGGTCAGCATCCGCGGGATGCCGGAAGACATGCGTGAAATTGCTCAGGTCAGCGAGCTGACCGAGCTGTTGGCGCAACCCTGAACCCGCATCTATAAAGAAGCCCCCCGTCAGAGTCCTGCGCAGCGGGGTTCGCAGGCGCGGGGCTTTTTTGTATGATGTCCGACCCGTGCGCACAGGGCGCCGATTGAGGTTGAGCATGCAGGCCGTAGAAGTGAAGAGCTTCCTTGAAGGAAAGCTGCCAGGAACGCAGGTGGAAGTCGAAGGCGAAGGCTGCAACTTTCAGCTGAACGTGATTAGTGATGAACTGGCGGCGTTGAGCCCGGTCAAGCGTCAGCAAAGCATCTATGCCCATTTGAACCCTTGGATCGCCGATGGCAGCATCCACGCGGTCACTATGAAATTTTTCAGCAGCGCGGCCTGGGCCGAGCGCACCTGAGCCCTAGGGCGTCGAGATTGTTATGGATAAATTGATTATTACCGGTGGCGCTCGTCTTGATGGCGAGATCCGCATCTCCGGGGCGAAAAACTCCGCCCTGCCGATCCTGGCCGCCACTCTGCTGTGCGATGGCCCGGTCACCGTCGGCAACCTGCCGCACCTGCACGACATCACCACCATGATCGAGCTGTTCGGCCGCATGGGCATCGAGCCTGTGATCGACGAGAAGCTCAGCGTCGAAATCGACCCGCGCACCATCAAGACCCTGGTCGCTCCGTACGAGCTGGTGAAAACCATGCGTGCGTCGATCCTGGTGCTTGGCCCGATGGTCGCCCGTTTCGGTGAAGCCGAAGTCGCGCTGCCTGGCGGCTGCGCCATCGGCTCGCGTCCGGTTGACCTGCACATCCGCGGCCTCGAAGCCATGGGTGCGATCATCGACGTCGAAGGTGGCTACATCAAGGCCAAGGCGCCTGAAGGCGGCCTGCGCGGTGCGCACTTCTTCTTCGATACCGTCAGCGTGACCGGTACCGAAAACATCATGATGGCCGCTGCTCTGGCCAAGGGTCGCAGCGTGCTGCAGAACGCCGCCCGCGAACCTGAAGTGGTCGACCTGGCGAACTTCCTGAACGCCATGGGCGCCAAGGTTTCCGGCGCCGGTACCGACACCATCACCATCGATGGCGTCGAGCGACTGGGTTCGGCCTTCTACAAGGTCATGCCTGACCGTATCGAAACCGGCACCTACCTGGTGGCCGCTGCGGTCACCGGCGGTCGCGTGAAGGTCAAGGACACTGATCCGACCATCCTCGAAGCGGTTCTGGAAAAGCTCCGTGAAGCCGGTGCAGAAATCACCACCGGTGAAGACTGGATCGAGCTGAACATGCACGGCAAGCGCCCGAAAGCAGTCAACGTGCGCACCGCGCCGTACCCGGCGTTCCCGACCGACATGCAGGCGCAGTTCATTTCGCTCAACGCCATCGCCGAAGGCACTGGTGCTGTGATCGAGACGATCTTCGAAAACCGTTTCATGCACGTCTACGAACTGCACCGCATGGGCGCCAGGATCCAGGTCGAAGGCAACACCGCCATCGTCACCGGCACTGAAATCCTCAAGGGCGCGCCAGTGATGGCGACCGACCTGCGGGCTTCTGCCAGCCTGGTGATCTCGGCCCTGATGGCCGAAGGCGATACCCTGATCGACCGCATCTACCACATCGACCGTGGTTACGAGTGCATCGAGGAAAAACTGCAGATGCTGGGCGCCAAAATCCGTCGCGTTCCGGGCTAGTCGCTGCATCGGGACACAGGGAAGTGTCCGTTGAATTCGTTTTGATCGGGGGTGGTGACGCCCTCGATGTATGTCCGGCGCCGATTGCGACCGGACATGAGTACCTTGATAAGGACTGACGTTTCCCATGTTGACCATCGCACTGTCCAAGGGCCGCATCCTTGACGACACACTGCCGCTTCTCGCCGAAGCGGGCATCGTGCCGACCGAGAATCCGGACAAAAGCCGCAAGCTGATCATTCCTACGACCCAGGAAGACGTACGCCTGTTGATCGTGCGTGCCACCGACGTGCCGACCTATGTCGAGCATGGCGCGGCCGACCTCGGCGTTGCCGGTAAAGACGTGCTGATGGAATACACAGGGCAAGGCCTGTACGAGCCGCTGGACCTGCAGATCGCCCAGTGCAAGCTGATGACCGCCGGCAAGGTCGGCGCGGTCGAGCCCAAGGGCCGTCTGCGCGTTGCGACCAAATTCGTCAACGTTGCCAAGCGTTACTACGCCGAGCAGGGCCGTCAGGTCGACATCATCAAGCTGTACGGCTCGATGGAGCTGGCGCCACTGATTGGCCTGGCCGACAAGATCATCGACGTGGTCGACACCGGCAACACTCTGCGTGCCAACGGTCTCGAACCCCAGGAACTGATCGCCACGATCAGCTCGCGTCTGGTGGTCAATAAAGCTTCGATGAAAATGCAACACGCCCGAATCCAGGCGTTGATCGACACACTGCGCAAGGCAGTGGAGTCTCGACACCGCGGCTGATGTACCTGCGCGACGTTAAGTCGCGCCCGTCTATCCGCCTCATAGCCAGAATCTCAGGTGCCCAAGCGGATCGAATGGTAGTTTCGGGCGCCTGAGTTTTTGCCATTCCTATGAGGCTCTCGCTATGACCGCACCGACTGCAATTCGCCGACTCAACGCTGCTGACCCGGATTTCGCGCATCATCTGGATCATCTGCTGAGCTGGGAAAGTGTGTCTGACGACTCGGTCAATCAGCGGGTGCTGGACATCATCAAGGCTGTGCGCGAGCGCGGTGACGCGGCGCTGGTCGAGTTCACCCAGAAATTCGACGGCCTCGAAGTCGCCTCGATGGCGGACCTGATCCTGCCGCGCGAGCGTCTGGAACTGGCTCTGACCCGTATCACCGTGCCGCAGCGCGAAGCGCTGGAAAAAGCCGCCGCCCGGGTGCGCAGCTACCACGAAAAACAGAAGCAGGACTCCTGGAGCTACACCGAAGCCGACGGCACGGTGCTGGGCCAGAAAGTCACGCCGCTGGACCGCGCCGGTCTGTATGTGCCGGGCGGCAAGGCGTCGTACCCTTCGTCTGTCTTGATGAACGCGATTCCGGCCAAGGTTGCCGGTGTCACTGAAGTGGTGATGGTGGTGCCGACCCCGCGTGGCGAGGTCAACGAGCTGGTGCTGGCGGCGGCATGCATCGCTGGTGTTGACCGGGTGTTCACCATCGGTGGCGCCCAAGCGGTTGCAGCACTGGCCTACGGTACTGAAAGCGTGCCGCAGGTGGACAAGGTCGTCGGTCCGGGCAACATCTATGTGGCGACTGCCAAGCGCCACGTGTTCGGTCAGGTCGGCATCGACATGATCGCCGGCCCGTCGGAAATCCTCGTGGTGTGCGACGGCAAGACCGATCCGGACTGGATCGCCATGGACCTGTTCTCCCAGGCCGAGCACGACGAAGACGCCCAGGCGATTCTGGTCAGCCCGGACGCCGAGTTCCTCGACAAGGTCGCCGCGAGCATCGACAAACTGCTGCCGACCATGGATCGCGCGACCATCATCGAAACCTCGATCAATGGCCGTGGCGCCCTGATTCACGTGCGTGATATGGCTCAGGCCATCGAGGTTGCCAACCGCATCGCACCGGAACACCTTGAACTGTCGGTCGCCGATCCGCAGGCCTGGCTGCCGCAGATTCGCCACGCCGGCGCGATCTTCATGGGGCGCCACACCTCCGAAGCGCTGGGCGACTACTGCGCAGGTCCGAACCACGTGCTGCCGACGTCCGGCACCGCGCGTTTCTCCTCGCCGCTTGGCGTGTACGACTTCCAGAAACGCTCGTCGATCATCTTCTGCTCCGAGGCCGGTGCTTCGGAACTGGGCAAGACCGCATCGATCCTGGCCCGTGGCGAATCGCTGAGCGCCCACGCTCGCAGCGCCGAATACCGCATCAAAGACGAAGTGAAGGGGAACTGAACATGAGTAAATTCTGGAGCCCGTTCGTCAAGGATCTGGTGCCTTACGTGCCGGGCGAGCAGCCGAAGCTGACCCGCCTGGTCAAACTCAACACCAACGAAAACCCGTACGGCCCGTCGCCAAAAGCCCTGGCGGCGATGCAGACCGAACTCAACGACAACCTGCGTCTGTATCCGGATCCGAACAGCGATCTGCTGAAAAACGCCGTCGCCAACTACTACGGCGTGCAGAGCAGTCAGGTGTTCCTCGGCAACGGTTCGGACGAAGTGCTGGCGCACATTTTCCACGGTCTGCTGCAGCATGATCAGCCGCTGCTGTTTCCGGACATCAGCTACAGCTTCTATCCGGTCTACTGCGGCCTGTACGGCATCAAGTTCGACGCGGTGCCGCTGGATGCGCAGTTCCGCATCAACCCGGCGGACTACGCCAAACCGAACGGCGGGATCATCTTCCCTAACCCGAACGCGCCGACCGGTTGCCTGCTGGCGCTGGAGGCGGTCGAGCAGATCCTCAAGGCCAGCCCGGATTCGGTGGTGGTGGTCGACGAGGCCTACATCGACTTCGGCGGCGAAACCGCGATCAGTCTGGTGGACCGTTATCCGAATCTGCTGGTGACCCAGACTCTGTCCAAGTCCCGTTCGCTGGCGGGCCTGCGGGTCGGTCTGGCGGTCGGCCATCCGGACCTGATCGAGGCGCTGGAGCGGATCAAGAACAGCTTCAACTCCTACCCGCTGGATCGCATGGCCAATGTCGGCGCGGCGGCAGCGTTCGAGGACCGCGAATACTTCGACAAGACCTGTGCACTGGTCATCGAGAGTCGCGAATGGGTGGTTGCGCAGTTGCAGGCCAAAGGCTTTGAAGTGCTGCCGTCAGCGGCCAACTTCATCTTCGCCCGGCATCCGCAACATGATGCGGCAGGGCTGGCGGCCAAACTGCGTGAGCAGGGTGTGATCGTGCGCCACTTCAAGCAGGAACGGATTGCCCAGTTCCTGCGGATCTCGATCGGTACGCCGGAGCAGAATCAGGCGTTGATCGACGGTCTCGGCGACCTGTGACTGGCCGATAAAAAGATGGGAGCGAATGTGCTCCCATCTTTTTTTGTACTTACTCTTCTTCTTTCACTGGCGCCGGTGGCGGACGCAGACCGATCTCGGCGGTCAGCTTCAGCTCCTTGCCATTGCGCATCACCTGAATCGTGACCTTGTCGGTCGGCTTGATCCGCGCCACCTGGTTCATCGACTTGCGGCCATCGCCGGCCGGTTCGCCGTCGATGCTGAGGATCACGTCACCCAGTTGCAGGCCGGCCTTCTGTGCCGGGCCGTCGCGGAAAATCCCCGCCACCACGATTCCCGGACGCCCGGACAGACCAAACGACTCGGCCAGTTCCTGAGTCAGCGGTTGCACCTCGATCCCCAGCCAGCCACGAATCACCTGACCGTGCTCGATGATCGACTTCATCACTTCCATTGCCAGCTTCACCGGGATCGCGAAGCCGATGCCCTGGGAGCCGCCCGACTTGGAGAAAATCGCCGTGTTGATGCCGGTGAGGTTGCCGTTGGCATCAACCAGTGCGCCGCCGGAGTTGCCCGGGTTGATCGCCGCGTCGGTCTGGATGAAGTCTTCGTAGTTGTTCAGGCCCAACTGGTTGCGGCCGGTGGCGCTGATGATGCCCATGGTCACGGTCTGGCCGACCCCGAACGGGTTGCCGATGGCCAGTGCGACGTCGCCGATGCGGATGTTGTCGGAGCGACCGACGGTGATCGCCGGCAGGTTTTTCAGGTCGATCTTCAGGACTGCCAGATCGGTTTCCGGGTCGCTGCCGATCACCCGGGCCAGGGTTTCACGGCCATCCTTGAGCGCCACGACGATCTGGTCGGCGCCGGTGGTGACGTGGTTGTTGGTCAGGATGTAGCCTTCCGGGCTCATGATCACGCCGGAGCCGAGGCTCGACTCCATGCGCTTCTGTTTCGGCGAGTTGTCACCGAAGAAGCGGCGGAACTGCGGATCCTCGAACAGCGGATGCGCCGGTTTGTTGATGACTTTGGTGGTGTAGAGGTTGACCACCGACGGTGCGGCAATCACCACCGCATCGGCGTAGGACACCGGCCCCTGTTGCACGCTGGTGGTCTGCGGAGCCTGTTGCAGGTTGACGTCGAGGCTCGGAAGCCCGACCCACTGCGGGTAACGCTGAATAATCAACAGAGCGATAAGCACACCGGCCAACAGCGGCCAGCCGAAAAAACGCAGCGCCTTGAGCATTAAGCACGTCCTGGAAAAGTTGCAGGCGGGGTCAGACCGCCCATAATGTCGCGCATTATACGAGGCCGCGCGCGCCTCTGAACGGGATTTTCAGGAGTCTTTCATGGCCGTTGCCCTCAGTACCCTGGTCGAAGAAGCCGACCGCTACCTCGGCAGTGCGAAAATTGCCGATTATTGCCCCAACGGCCTGCAGGTCGAGGGCCGTCCGCAGGTGATGCGCATCGTCAGCGGCGTCACCGCCAGCCAGGCATTGCTCGATGCCGCCGTCGAAGCCGAGGCCGATCTGGTGCTGGTGCATCACGGTTACTTCTGGAAGGGCGAGAATCCGTGCATCACCGGCATGAAGCAGCGCCGCTTGAAGACCCTGCTCAAACACGACATCAGTCTGCTGGCCTATCACCTGCCGCTGGATCTGCACCCGGACGTCGGCAACAACGTGCAACTGGCCCGGCAGCTCGACATCACTGTCGAAGGGCCGCTGGCCCCGGACAACCTGAAGATCGTCGGGCTGGTCGGCTCCCTGGATGAACCGGTGACCGCCCGCGACTTCGCCCGTCGCGTGCAGGAACGCATGGGCCGTGAGCCGCTGCTGATCGAAGGCAGCGCGATGATCCGCCGGGTCGGCTGGTGCACCGGCGGCGGCCAGGGTTACATCGACAACGCCATTGCCGCCGGCGTCGATCTGTTCATCAGTGGCGAGGCCTCCGAGCAGACGTTCCACAGTGCCCGGGAAAACGACATCAGCTTCATCGCTGCCGGCCACCACGCCACCGAACGCTACGGTGTGCAGGCGTTGGGCGATTATCTGGCGAAGCGGTTTGCCCTGGAACACATCTTCATCGACTGCCCGAATCCGATCTGACTTTCCCCTGAAAGCACCCGAACGGGCGGGCATATTCATATGCTCTTTCGTTCTAGTCCGCGCCCTGATTAGAAGAAGGGCGCTGTGCTAGGATTCCCCGCTCGAACACGGCCCGCTGGCCGTTCATAAGAAAGCTTTCGTGAGTAGCCATGGTCGACAAACTGACGCATCTGAAACAGCTGGAGGCGGAAAGCATCCACATCATCCGCGAGGTGGCCGCCGAGTTCGACAACCCGGTGATGCTGTACTCCATCGGTAAAGACTCCGCCGTGATGCTGCATCTGGCACGCAAGGCGTTCTTCCCGGGCAAACTGCCGTTTCCGGTGATGCACGTCGACACCCGCTGGAAATTCCAGGAGATGTACAAGTTCCGCGACAAGATGGTCGAAGAGCTGGGCCTGGACCTGATCACCCACGTCAACCCGGATGGCGTTGCGCAGGGCATCAACCCGTTCACCCACGGCAGCGCCAAACACACCGACATCATGAAGACCGAGGGCCTGAAGCAGGCACTCGACAAGCATGGTTTCGACGCCGCCTTCGGCGGTGCCCGTCGCGATGAAGAGAAGTCCCGCGCCAAGGAGCGCGTCTACTCGTTCCGCGACAGCAAGCACCGCTGGGATCCGAAGAACCAGCGTCCGGAGCTGTGGAACGTCTACAACGGCAAGGTCAACAAGGGCGAATCCATCCGTGTGTTCCCGCTGTCGAACTGGACCGAACTGGACATCTGGCAGTACATCTACCTCGAAGGCATCCCGATCGTGCCGCTGTACTTCGCCGCCGAACGCGAAGTGATCGAGAAGAACGGCACGCTGATCATGATCGACGACGAGCGCATCCTCGAGCACCTGTCCGACGAAGACAAAGCGCGCATCGTCAAAAAGAAAGTGCGTTTCCGTACCCTTGGCTGCTACCCGTTGACGGGCGCGGTGGAGTCCGAGGCCGAAAGCCTGACGGACATCATTCAGGAAATGCTCCTGACGCGAACTTCCGAGCGCCAGGGCCGGGTCATCGACCACGATGGCGCAGGCTCGATGGAAGACAAGAAACGTCAAGGCTATTTCTAAGGGGCTGTCATGTCGCACGCATCTGATTTGATCAGCGAGGACATCCTCGCCTACCTGGGCCAGCACGAACGTAAAGAGCTGCTGCGCTTTTTGACCTGCGGTAACGTCGATGACGGCAAGAGCACCCTGATCGGGCGCCTGCTGCACGACTCGAAGATGATCTACGAAGATCACCTCGAAGCCATTACCCGCGATTCGAAGAAAGTCGGCACCACCGGTGACGACATCGACCTGGCATTGCTGGTCGACGGCCTGCAGGCCGAGCGCGAGCAGGGCATCACCATCGATGTCGCCTACCGCTATTTCTCCACCGCCAAGCGCAAATTCATCATCGCCGACACCCCCGGCCATGAGCAGTACACCCGCAACATGGCCACCGGTGCGTCCACCTGTGACCTGGCGATCATCCTGGTCGACGCCCGTTACGGCGTGCAGACCCAGACCCGTCGCCACAGCTTCATCGCCTCGTTGCTGGGCATCAAGCACATCGTCGTCGCCATCAACAAGATGGACCTCAAGGGCTTCGATCAGGGCGTGTTCGAGTCGATCAAGGCCGACTACCTGAAGTTCGCCGAAGGCTTGAAGATGAAGCCGACGAGCATGCACTTCGTGCCGATGTCCGCCCTGAAGGGCGACAACGTGGTGAACAAGTCCGAGCGTTCGCCGTGGTATACCGGCCAGTCGCTGATGGAAATCCTCGAGACCGTGGAAGTGGCGGGCGACCGCAACTTCACCGATCTGCGTTTCCCGGTGCAGTACGTCAACCGTCCGAATCTGAACTTCCGCGGTTTCGCCGGCACCCTGGCCAGCGGCATCGTCAAGAAAGGCGACGAGGTCGTGGTCCTGCCGTCGGGCAAGAGCAGCCGCGTGAAATCCATCGTCACCTTTGAAGGTGAGCTGGAACATGCAGGCCCTGGCCAAGCTGTAACGTTGACCATGGAAGACGAGATCGACATCTCCCGTGGCGACCTGCTGGTACACGCCGACAACGTTCCGCCGGTGACCGACAGCTTCGAAGCGATGCTGGTGTGGATGGCTGAAGAGCCGATGCTGCCGGGCAAGAAATACGACATCAAGCGCGCCACCAGTTACGTGCCGGGCTCCATCGCCAGCATCGTCAACAAGGTCGACGTCAACACCCTCGAAGAAGGCCCGGCGAGCGCGTTGCAGCTCAACGAAATCGGCAAGGTGAAGATCGCGCTCGATGCGCCGATCGCCCTCGACGGTTACGACAGCAACCGCACCACCGGCGCATTCATCGTCATCGACCGTTTGACCAATGGCACCGTCGGCGCCGGCATGATCGTCGCCCAGCCGCTGGCTCATGGCACGGCCACCCATCACGGCAAACTGGCTCATGTAGCGACTACCGAGCGCGCCCAGCGTTTCGGTCAGCAACCGGCCACCGTGCTGTTCAGCGGCCTGTCGGGCGCGGGTAAAAGCACGCTGGCGTACGCGGTCGAGCGCAAGCTGTTCGACATGGGGCGTGCGGTGTTTGTACTCGATGGCCAGAACCTGCGTCACGACCTCAACAAAGGCCTGCCGCAGGATCGCGCCGGTCGCACCGAGAACTGGCGTCGTGCCGCGCATGTGGCGCGTCAGTTCAACGAAGCCGGCCTGCTGACGCTTGCTGCATTCGTCGCGCCGAGTGCCGAAGGTCGTGAACAGGCCAGGGACCTGATCGGCAAGGAGCGTCTGCTGACGGTCTATGTCCAGGCCTCGCCAACTGTTTGCGCCGAGCGTGATCCGCAAGGTTTGTACGCGGCGGGTGGCGATAACATTCCGGGTGAGTCCTTCCCGTATGACGTGCCGCTGGATGCTGATCTGGTGATCGATACCCAGTCGCTGTCGCTGGAAGAGGGTGTGAAGCAAGTGCTGGATCTGCTGCGCAAGCGTGGCGCGATTTAAGCGTTAGCTGCCAATGAAAAGCCCGTCGATGAGTGATCATCGGCGGGCTTTTCTTTTGTGGTTGGCCTGCTGGCGGTGGCGGCCTTTGGGCCGGCCAGGCTCCTGGGGTTTGGGTGAATATCCGTTTATGCGGGTGTTGCCGCTGACGGTTCCGCTCTTACAGCGGGTCACTTTTTACAAGCGCCTAAAAAGTAACCAAAAACGCTGGGCCCCGGCGTTCGGCACCTCGCTTTGGCTCGGTGTTCCCTCGTTACGGGACTCATCCGGGGGCATCGCCTACGGTTTGCTTCGCTGCACCTCCTCTCGATGTGTTTGGCTTCGCCAAACGGTCGCTGCGCTCCCACCCCCGGATAAATCCCTCCACTCAGCCTGCCGACGGGGCCGGCACGTCAAAAGCGGTACTCGAGCTAACGCTCATCGTGTTGAGTGGTGGGAAGCGAAAAGCCAAAAGCTAAAAGCGAACTGCTTTTCTGTGGGAGCCAGCCTGCTGGCGATGGCGGCCTGACAGCCGGCCTGTTCTGTCGGGGGCTCCCTCAGTTGGATCAGCGTTGGTTCGGATACTCGCGGTGCATCTGCTCCAGCAATGCATCCTTGTCCTGCCACAGCTGGTTGATCCAGCCCTGGAATTGCAGGCGGTACTCGCCGTCCTGGTCGTAGTTCTTGCCGATGAACTGTGGCGGGATTTTCAGTTCTTCAAAATGCACCACCACGTCCCGTACGTTACCGCACAGCAGATCCCAGAAGCCTGGGCGCCCGCCCGGGTAGTGGATGGTCACGTTGACGATCGATTCCAGTTGTTCACCCATCGCATCCAGCACGAATGCAATGCCGCCGGCCTTGGGTTTGAGCAGGTATTTGAACGGTGATTGCTGCTGCGCGTGCTTGCCTTCGGTGAAGCGTGTGCCTTCGACGAAGTTGAAGATGCCCACCGGGTTGTCGCGGAATTTCGCGCAGGTCTTGCGGGTGGTTTCCAGGTCTTTGCCTTTCTTTTCCGGGTGCTTCTCCAGATACGCTTTCGAGTAGCGTTTCATGAACGGAAAGCCCAGCGTCCACCACGCCAGGCCAATCACCGGGACCCAGATCAACTCCTGCTTGAGGAAGAACTTCAGCGGCTGGATGCGACGGTTGAGCACGTATTGCAGTACCAGAATGTCGACCCAGCTCTGGTGGTTGCTAGTGATCAGGTACGAGTGTTGATAGTCCAGGCCTTGCAGGCCGCTGAGGTGCCAGCGGGTGCGGCGCACCAGGTTCATCCAGCCTTTGTTGTTGCTGATCCAGGCTTCGTGGGTGTGGCTCATCAGCCAGCGCGAGGCGCGGCGTGCGAGGTCGAATGGCAGCACTTTGATCAGCGCCACGAGAAACAGGAACGAGCACAGCAGGATCGTGTTCAGCGCCAACAGCAGCGCGGCGATCACGCCGCGCAGGGTGGCAGGGAGAAAAGCCAGCATCGGGTCAGATATCCAGAGGTCGGTTGGCAGCCTGAATCGCAGTCAGGGCGATGGTGTAGACGATGTCGTCGACCTGCGCGCCACGCGGCAGATCGTTCACCGGTTTGCGCAGGCCTTGCAGCATCGGGCCGAGGCTGACGCAATCGGCGCTGCGTTGCACGGCTTTGTGGGTGGTGTTGCCGGTGTTCAGGTCGGGGAACACGAACACCGTGGCGCGGCCGGCCACCTGACTGTTCGGTGCCAGTTGCCGGGCCACGGTTTCGTTGGCGGCGGCGTCGTACTGCAACGGCCCGTCGATCAGCAGCGAGTGCTGTTGCTCGTGGGCGAGCAGGGTGGCTTCGCGGACTTTCTCGACTTCCTCGCCGGTGGCGGATTCGCCGCTGGAGTAACTGATCATCGCCACCCGTGGCGTGATACCGAACGCGGCGGCCGAGTCGGCGCTTTGCAGGGCGATCTCCGCCAGTTCGGCGGCGCTCGGGTGCGGGTTCATCACGCAGTCGCCGTAGACCAGCACTTCTTCAGGGAAGAGCATGAAGAACACCGACGATACCAACGTGCAGCCGGGAGCCGTTTTAATCAGCTGCAAGGCCGGGCGGATGGTGTTGGCGGTGGTGTTGATGACGCCGGAAACCAGTCCGTCGACCTCATCCAGCGCCAGCATCATGGTACCGATCACCACGGTGTCTTCCAGCTGTTGCTCGGCCATCGGCGCGTTGAGGCTTTTGCTCTTGCGCAGGGCGACCATCGGTTCGACGTAGCGCTCGCGGATCAGATCCGGATCGAGGATTTCCAGCCCCGGCGGCAACACGATGCCCTGGGCCCGGGCGACGGCCTCGACGTCCGCCGGTTTGGCCAGCAGCACGCAACGGGCAATGCCGCGTTCCTGACAGATCGCCGCCGCTTGCACGGTGAACGGCTCGCTGCCTTCGGGCAGGACGATGCGTTTGTTGGCGGCCTGGGCGCGTTGAATCAGTTGATAGCGGAACACCGCCGGCGACAGGCGCATTTCCCGTGGGGTGCCGCAGCGCTGATGCAGCCAGTTGGCATCCAGATGGCTGGCGACGAAGTCGGTGATGATCTCCGCACGCTCGCGGTCATCGACGGGGATTTCCTTGTTCAGGCCATTGAGCAGGTTGGCGGTGTCGTAGGAGCCGGTGCTCACCGACAGCACCGGCAAACCGGCCTGCAACGCGCCACGGCACAGGTCCATGATGCGCGGATCCGGCAGGGTGTCGCTGGTCAGCAGCAGGCCGGCCAGCGGTACGCCGTTGATGGCCGCGAGGCTGACGGCGAGGATGATGTCGTCGCGATCTCCGGGGGTTACCACCAGCACGCCGGGCTTGAGCAGGTCCACGGTGTTGCGCATGGTGCGCGCGCAAATGATGGTCTTGGTCATGCGCCGGGTTTCGTAGTCGCCGGCGTTGAGCACCTGGGCGCCCATCAGGTCGGCGACGTCGCGGGTGCGCGGGGCGTTGAGTTCGGGCTGGAACGGAATGCAGCCAAGCAGACGGAAATCACCGCTGCGCAGCAATGGCGAATGCTCCTTCAGGCGCGCGGCGAAGGCGTCCATGCTTTCATCGGTCTTGACCTTGTTGAGGATCACGCCGAGGACTTTCGGGTCTTTCGGCCCACCGAACAGTTGCGCCTGCAACTCGACGCGGCCGGACAGTTCGGTGAGCACTTCGTTTTCCGGCGCCGAGACCAGAATCACCTCGGCATCCAGACTCTTGGCCAGGTGCAGGTTGACCCGCGCGGCATAGCTGGCGCTGCGGGTTGGTACCATGCCTTCGACGACAAGCACGTCCTTGCCGATGGCAGCCTGCTGGTAGAGCGCGATGATTTCTTCGAGCAACTCGTCGAGCTGACCGTCGCCAAGCATCCGCTCGACATGGGCCAGACCCAGTGGCTGCGGCGGTTTCAGGCCGTGGGTGCGGGCCACCAGTTCGGTGGAACGTTCTGGGCCGGTATCGCCCGGGTGCGGCTGGGCAATCGGTTTGAAGAAGCCGACTTTCAGCCCGGCCCGTTCCAGCGTCCGCACCAGCCCGAGGCTGATGGAGGTCAGACCCACACCAAAATCGGTGGGCGCGATAAAAAAAGTTTGCATGCGGATTCTCTAAGGGTGCATGGCAAGGGCGTGGGCCTATGGCTGGCCTTCCACCGATTTTTCAGGCGTCAAGGTTAGCGCTAACCGCGCCTTGAGCGCACCAACCGCAAGCAAAGGGTTGGCCTATTTTTTCAATACGTTGCGTTGCGTCCAGCACCCATGCCCGCGACTGCCAGGGCGGCTGGTGGCGCAGATGCTGGGTGTGGCCGCAGGAGAGCTCGGCCACCCAGTGACCGTCCTCGTCCTGATGGAAGCCTGTGATCGTCGAATCCCGTTTGTCAGGGTTGTGTTCGCTTTCGAGCGATTGCTTCGCTAAACTTGGCCTTTCTATATTCTTATGCAAAAGGTCTCGCCCCATGCTGATCGCCGCCAATAAGGCTGTCTCCATCGACTATACCCTGACCAACGACGCTGGTGAGGTCATCGACAGCTCCGCCGGCGGCGCTCCGCTGGTTTACCTGCATGGCGCAGGCAACATCATCCCGGGCCTGGAAAAAGCCCTGGAAGGCAAGGAAGTCGGCAACGAGCTGGAAGTTTCCGTCGAGCCGGAAGATGCCTACGGCGAGTACTCGGCCGAACTGGTCAGCACCCTGAGCCGCAGCATGTTCGAAGGTGTCGACGAGCTGGAAGTCGGCATGCAGTTCCACGCTTCGGCGCCGGACGGCCAGATGCAGATCGTCACCATCCGTGATCTGGACGGCGACGACGTGACCGTCGACGGCAACCACCCGCTGGCCGGTCAGCGCCTGAACTTCAAAGTGAAGGTCGTTGCCATCCGTGACGCCAGCCAGGAAGAAGTCGCTCATGGTCACGTCCATGGCGAAGGTGGCCATCACCACTGATTTTCTGCGCTAAGCTCAGAGAACTGGAGAGGCGCCCGAGGGCGCCTTTTTAGTCCGCGGCTGTCCTTGGTAGTCTCGCCAAGTGGCTGTTTCGAGTAGAACACGGGAATCTGGAGTTCGTCATGAGTGCTTTTCACGACCTTAAGTTGACAGCCCTGGATGGTCAGGAGCTACCGCTGGCACCCTTCAAGGGCCAAGTCGTGCTGGTGGTCAACGTCGCCTCCAAATGCGGCTTGACCCCACAGTACGCGGCGCTGGAAAACCTCTATCAGCAATACAAGGGCAAAGGCTTCAGCGTGCTGGGCTTGCCGTGCAACCAGTTTGCCGGTCAGGAACCGGGCAGCGAGCAGGAGATTCAGGAATTCTGCAGCCTCAACTATGGCGTGAGTTTTCCGTTGTCGAAGAAGCTCGAAGTCAACGGCCACGATCGTCATCAGCTCTACCGTCTGCTGGCGGGCGAAGGCGCGGAGTTTCCCGGCGACATCACCTGGAATTTCGAGAAATTCCTGCTCGGCAAGGACGGTCGTGTACTGGCCCGTTTCTCGCCGCGCACGGCACCGGATGATCCTTCGGTGATCACGGCGATTGAAAAAGCCCTGAGCTGAAACGCGAAAATCGCAGCCATCGAGCTGCGATTTTTTTTGCCTGCCTTTTGACCCTTAATCATTCAGATCAATAGTGCTATGACACTGTTGGAACTCCGCATATTATCGCCGTCATATTGAATTCAATGCCCGTCGATCAATTTTTCGTGGAGCCTCCCATGCCTGTCCAAGCCTTGTTCAAACCGTTCCAGCTCGGTGCCCTCGAACTGCCGACCCGCGTGGTCATGGCGCCGATGACCCGTTCGTTCTCTCCGGGTGGCGTACCCAATTCCAAAGTGATCGAGTACTACCGTCGTCGCGCGGCAGCGGGCGTCGGCTTGATCATTACCGAAGGCACCACCGTCGGCCATCAGGCCTCCAACGGTTACCCGAATGTGCCGCAGTTCTTCGGCGAAGCAGCGCTGGCCGGCTGGAAGAAAGTCGTCGACGCAGTGCACGCCGAAGGCGGCAAGATTGTTCCGCAACTGTGGCACGTCGGCAGCGTTCGCCGCATCGGCACCGAGCCGGATGCCAGCGTGCCGGGTTATGGCCCGACCGAGAAACTCAAGGACGGTCAGGTCGTGGTGCACGGCATGACCAGGCAGGACATCCAGGACGTGATCGCGGCCTTCGCCCAGGCTGCCAAAGATGCCCAGAGCATCGGCATGGACGGCGTGGAGATCCACGGCGCCCACGGTTACCTGATCGACCAGTTCTTCTGGGAAGGCAGCAACCAGCGCACCGACGAATACGGCGGCAGCCTGGCCAACCGGTCGCGTTTCGCCATCGAGCTGATTCAGGCTGTGCGCGCTGCCGTGGGCGAGGGTTTCCCGATCATCTTCCGCTTCTCGCAGTGGAAGCAGCAGGACTACACCGCGCGTCTGGTGCAAACCCCGGAGGCGCTGGGCGAGTTCCTCAAGCCGTTGTCCGACGCCGGCGTGGACATTTTCCACTGCTCGACGCGCCGTTTCTGGGAGCCGGAATTCGAGGGTTCCGAACTGAACCTGGCGGGCTGGACTCGCAAGCTGACTGGCAAACCGACCATCACCGTCGGCAGCGTCGGCCTCGATGGCGAATTCCTGCAGTTCATGGTCAACACTGACAAGGTCGCGCAACCGGCCAGTCTGGAAAAACTGCTGGAGCGTCTGAACAACGACGAGTTCGATCTGGTGGCAGTGGGTCGTGCGCTGCTGGTCGATCCGGACTGGGCGCAGAAAGTGCGCGAAGGCCGCGAGCAGGACATTCTGCCGTTCAGCCGTGAGGCGTTGATGACGCTGGTTTGATCGATGTGGGGGGCTTGTCGCGCAGGTCGCGGCAAGCTCCCTGCAAATGGTGTTCAAACTGCTCGATGATGGCCGCCCAGCCTTGGCGACTGGCATGTTGGCGGGCGTTCAATCTGACGCAGCGCAAGGTTTCATCCTCTTCCAGCAGCCACTGCGCTGCATCGCAAAACGCTTCTTCATCCCCCGGCATTGCCAGCACGCCGTTGTAGCCGTGGCGGATATGTTGTGCCGCCGCTGCCTGATCGTAGGCCACCACGCCAAGACCTGATGCCAGAGCTTCCAGAACGACGTTGCCGAAGGTTTCGGTCATGCTCGGAAACAGGAACAAATCGCCGGACGCATAGTGCGCCGCCAATGCTTCGCCACGTTGCGAGCCGCAGAAGATCGCGTCGGGCAATTCCTTTTCCAGAGCTACACGCTGCGGTCCGTCACCGACGATGATCAGCTTCAGATTGCGTTGCGGGTACGCGCCAGCGAGCTTGTCGAAGCAGCGTTTGAGCAGACCAAGATTCTTTTCGGGTGCCAGGCGTCCGACGTGAATCACGGCGATGTCCTGCTCGCTCAATCCCCATTGCTCACGCAGAGCGTTCAGGCGTTTGGTCGGGTGGAACAACTGGCTGTCGACGCCTCGGGACAGCAGCGCCAGACGATCGAAATGCCGCCGTTCCAGTTCCAGGCGCTGGCTGACGCTCGGCACCAGGGTCAGCGCCGAACGATTGTGAAACCAGCGCAGATAATGCGTCAGCAAACGCGTCAGCAGACCGAGACCGTACTGGTTGGTGTACTGCTGGAAATTGGTGTGGAAGCCGCTGACCACGGCGATGCCCAGGCGACGCGCCGCGCGCAGTGCCGACAACCCGAGCGGGCCTTCGGTGGCGATGTACAGCACGTCCGGGCGCTGACGTGTCCAGCGCCGCAATAATTTGTGCATTGACGACTGACCCCACTGCAACCCCGGATAACCCGGCAGTGGCCAACCCCGGCACAACAGCAAAGCGTCGTCCTCAGTGCGCTGAGGATCGTCACCCTGACGCGGGCGCACCAGCTCCACCCGATGCCCGCGCGCGCGCAAGCCGTCGCACAAGCGGCCAAGGGTATTGGCCACGCCGTTGATTTCCGGTGGGAAGGTTTCGCTGATCAGGGTGATATGTAGAGCTGTCGTCATGGCCTCAGTGTCGGCTGAGGCCATGTCGCGCTTGTGACGTTCGGATGATGGATTTGTGACGTGCGCTCAGCGTTGTGTCACGAGGTTTTCGGCACCGCGCTCGCGCACCCAGAACAGCGTAGCCCCGGCCACGGCAGCGGGCATCATCAGGATGTTCACCACCGGGATCAGCAGCGCCAGGTAGACGATCCCGCCGAAGCTCATGCTCTGCCAGCGCTTCTGCCGCAGCCAGGCGAGCATCTCGTTCCAGCCCAGTTTGTGGTTGTCCGCCGGGTAGTCGATGTACTGGATCGCCATCATCCACACACCGAACAGCAGCCACAGCGGCGCGGCGATAATGTTCACCATCGGGATGAACGACAGGATGAACAGGCCGATGGCCCGGGGCAGGAAGTAGCCGAGCTTGCGCATTTCCCGGGCGAGGGTGCGCGGGATCATCGCAATCAGTTCGCCCCAGCTGAAGGCCGGGAAATCGTCGGTGCCGCGCACCACGACTTCGACTTTCTCCGCGAGAAAGCCGTTGAACGGCGCGGCGATCACGTTGGCGAGCATGGTGAAAGTGAAGAACACCATCAACGCCACCAGCACCACGAACAGCGGCCACAGGATGTAGCTCAGAAAGCTCAGCCAGTCGGGGAGCGATGGCATCAGGGAATCGACCCACAGGCTGAACTGGTGACCGGCGAAATAGATCAATCCGACGAACAGCACCAGGTTGATCGCCAGCGGCAGCAGCACGAACAGGCGCAGGCCAGGACTCAGGACCAGTTTCAGGCCTTCGCGCAGGTATTGCGGGCCGGAGAGAACAGGGGCGGGCATAGGGTGCTCCGAGCAAGGGAAAACGCGCCGACCTTACCGGCTTTGCATAAGCTGTGAAAGCGCGGCAGCGGGATCGACATTCACTGTAACAAAGACGTCCATCTCGTCAGTGTGTCGGCATAGAGACCACCTATGAGCTGGATTGTTAAACCGTATTTCCTTAATCTTGCCCCCCTCGATACGCTGCACCCAACTTTTTACAGGACTGTCGAGCTCACGCCTTCCCCAAGGTTATCCACAGTCCTTTTTTATTCTCGCCGGCAGTCCGGCGTCCGCGCCTGATGTATCGGCCGGTCAACAGGAGACAGGTTCATGTCTGAAGTCCGTCATTCGCGAGTGATCATTCTCGGTTCCGGCCCTGCCGGTTACAGCGCTGCTGTCTACGCTGCCCGTGCCAACCTCAAGCCGCTGCTGATCACCGGCATGCAGGCCGGCGGTCAACTGACCACCACCACCGAAGTCGACAACTGGCCGGGCGACGTCCACGGCCTGACCGGTCCGGTGCTGATGGAGCGCATGCGCGAGCACGCCGAGCGTTTTGAAACCGAGATCGTCTTCGATCACATCAACGCCGTGGACTTCGCTTCCAAACCGTACAGCCTGACCGGCGACAGCGGCACCTACACCTGCGACGCCCTGATCATCGCCACTGGCGCCAGCGCTCGTTACCTGGGCCTGCCGTCGGAAGAAGCGTTCATGGGCAAAGGCGTTTCGGCCTGCGCGACCTGCGACGGTTTCTTCTATCGCAACAAGCCGGTGGCCGTGGTCGGTGGCGGCAACACCGCTGTCGAAGAAGCCCTGTACCTGGCCAACATCGCCAGCAAGGTCACCCTGATCCACCGTCGCGAAACCTTCCGCGCCGAGAAGATCCTGATCGACAAGCTCAACGCCCGTGTGGCCGAAGGCAAGATCGAGCTGAAACTGAACGCGACCCTGGACGAAGTGCTGGGCGACAACATGGGCGTGACCGGTGCGCGTCTGAAGAACAACGACGGCAGCTTCGACGAAATCAAGGTCGACGGCGTGTTCATCGCCATCGGCCACACCCCGAACACTTCGCTGTTCGAAGGTCAGCTGGAGCTGAAGGACGGTTACCTGGTGGTTCAGGGCGGCCGTGAAGGCAACGCTACCGCGACCAGCGTCGAAGGCATCTTCGCCGCCGGTGACGTGGCCGACCACGTTTACCGTCAGGCCATTACCTCGGCCGGCGCCGGCTGCATGGCGGCACTGGACACCGAGCGTTACCTGGACGATCTGCAGAACGCTTCGTTCTAAGATCACAGAAACGAAAAAACCGGCCAATTGGCCGGTTTTTTTGTGCCTGCGATTCGCTCGGGAATCAGCGGCGGGTCAGCGGCTGGGCGTCGAACTTCACCCCGGCCAGACCGTGCTGGATCAGCGCACGGATATTGCCGTGATCGCTGCCTTCAGGCGTTGCCACAACCGAACGGTAGTGTTCGCCGAACGCCAGCAGCGCTTCTTCATCGCTCAAGCCTTCCAGCAGCGCCAGACCCAACGTCTTGCACGAACCTTCGTTCTGCCCGGCCGCGTTTTCCACGCCGCCGTTGTTGAACGCCTGAGGCTGGTAGTCGTAACCGGCGGCGATGAACGCCAGGGTGTCGGCAAAAACGTGTTCGCCGCTCTTGAGGCTGGCGCGCAGGGTGTTCAGATCACTCATTGGGTTTTCCTTTGGCGAACGCCGCTTGTTGTTCGGCGCTGGCTTCTTGCTGATATTGGGCTTTCCACTCGGCGTACGGCATGCCGTAAACCACTTCACGGGCATCGTCGAGGCTGACCTCGATCTGGCGCTCGTCGGCGGCGGCCTTGTACCACTTCGACAGGCAGTTGCGGCAGAACCCGGAGAGGTTCATCAGGTCGATGTTCTGCACATCCTTGCGGCTGTCCAGGTGGGCGACCAGCCGGCGGAAGGCGGCGGCTTCGAGTTCGAGGCGTTGTTGCTCGGTCATGATGGGCTCTGTGCAGTCAAATCGTGGCGCGGATGATAAAAGTCTGACGCTTTAAGCGCCAGACGCACTCAGCGGCTCGCGGCGAGGGTGATCGATACCGACTCGGCAAAACGCAGCGCGTGCGGCTTGTCGACTTCGACCTCGGCGTACAGCACCGATTCGTTGGCCATCACCAGATCCAGCAACTCCTGGGTCAGGCGTTCGAGCAGCGCAAAACGGTTGCCCTCCACGTGGGCGATGATCGCCTTGGTGATGGTGCGGTAGTTCAGCGCGTGGTCGATGTCGTTGTCACGCACGGCTTCCTGCGCGGCGTACAGGATGGTCAGGTTGATCAGCACATCCTGCTTGTTGAGGATTTCGTCCTCGTTGATCCCGATAAAGGTGCGCAGGCGCAGATCCTTGACCCGGATGCGCGCCATTCCCGGTTGAAGTTGTGGCATTTACTTGCTCCGTCCAATCAATTGCAGGAACTCCTGGCGGGTGTTGCTCGACTCGCGGAAGGCGCCGAGCATGACCGAGGTGTTCATGGTCGAATTCTGTTTCTCGACACCGCGCATCATCATGCACATGTGCCGGGCCTCGATGACCACCGCGACACCGGCGGCATCGGTGACTTGCTGGACCGCCTCGGCGATCTGGCGGGTGAGGTTTTCCTGGATCTGCAGGCGGCGGGCGAACATGTCCACCAGCCGTGCGATCTTCGACAGTCCCAGTACCTTGCCTGTCGGAATATAAGCCACATGGGCCTTGCCGATGAAGGGCAGCAGGTGATGTTCGCACAACGAGTACAACTCGATGTCGGCGACGATGATCATCTCGTCGCTGTCGGACGCGAACAGCGCTCCGTTGACGATCTCGTCGACGCTCTGTTCATAGCCGTGACACAGATACTGCATGGCCTTGGCCGCGCGCACCGGCGTGTCGAGCAAGCCTTCACGGTCGGGATCTTCACCGAGGCCGATGAGGATCTCGCGGTAGTTTTCGGGCAGGGAACGGCTCATGGAACATCCTCGCGGGGGCGTTTTACTTGACGTGCCGCCCGCCGTTGACGGTCAGGGTGGTGCCGGTGACATAAGGGTTGTCGAGCAGATAGCGCAGGCTCTGATAGATCACTTCGCTGCCCGGCTCGATGCCCAGCGCGGACTTGGCCAGCGCCTTGGCGCGGTATGCCGCGTCGTCGTCGGGATTGAACAATAGCAGGGCCGGTGCGATGCCGTTGACCTTGATTGACGGGGCGTAACGCGCGGCGAAGGACAGCGTGAGGCTGTCGAGCCCGGCCTTGCTGGCGCAGTAGCCGATATGTTTGCTGCTGCCCTTGCGGGTGACGTCGTCGCTGATGTGGATGATGTCGGCGGGGCTCGAACGTTGCAGCAGATCGGCGCAATGCAGGTTGATCAGGTACGGCGCCAGCATGTGAATGTTGAACATACGGGTGAAGGCTTCGGCCTCACAGTCGCCGTTTTCCGCCAGCCATTCGGAGGCGTTGTGCACGATGGCCCGCAGGCTGTCGGTGTGGGTTTTCAGTTCAGCGATGAAAGCGAGGATCGAGGCCTCACTGGAAAAATCCGCGAATACCCCGATGGCCCCCAGATCCCTTAACGTTTTCACACCGGGACGTTCGCTGCGGTAGGTGAAGATGACCCGGTGGCCGTCTTCCAGCAGTCGCTGCGCGCAATGCAGCCCGACGCGCTGGCCGGCGCCAGTGATGAGAATGGGGGCTGTGGAAAGGGTCATGAACGGCTCGCGTCGAGGTCAGTGTAAAAACTATAACAGCGACGCGAGCGATGGTTTCAGCGATTTTGCGCGGGCGCCGCACCGGGCAATGGACGGGCCGGGGCGCTGTTGAGCCAGCCGGCCAGCAGACGCGTCGACAGCGGGATGAAGAAATAGACCATCAACGGTGTCAGGCACAGCGTGCTGATGAATACGCGGGGCAACAGGCTCATTTCTCCGAGCAGCGGACCGAGCACGAAGTTGAACAGCAGCGACACCGGGAAGAACGCCAGCCAGATGGCTACGGCCTGTCTCCAGCGCGGTGGGCGGACGCCTGCTGCGCCGAACCAGCCTTCGATGCCGCTGACCCGATGTTCCTTCGGATGGGCGAACAGATCACTGCCACGGGACAGCCACGCGGTGCGCGACGCCGAGTGCTCCCAGGCATGCAGGGTCTGCTCGTCGACAAAGCGGAAAATGATCTGAAACTCATTGTCGCCGGGAGGCGGAGCCAGGACGCCGGAACCGAGATAACCGGGGAAATCGGTGGCCAGTTGTTCGCCTTCGCGCAGCCAGGCGATCAGGTCCTGATAGCGGCCATCGGCGACGCGACGGGCGACCATCAGCGTGACGGGGGAAGTAGACATTGTGTATCTCCGAATTGCATATGCGTCGCTCCGGGTAGGAGTTTCGCCTGACGCAGCGCCGGGGTAGAGGGCTGCGCTTTCGACAAGCAAGGATTATTCCTGATTATTGTGACGAAACCAGAGACGTTCGTCCCATTTCATCGCTTGAATCGGAATGGGGCATCAGAGGTAGAATGGGATCCAACTACGCCAACAAGGACGTGTCCGCACACATGCCTGTCATTACTGACGTTCGCCTTGCCTCGCAGGTCTCTGTTGCGCTTGAGCGCGAGGAGCTTTTCCCCATACGCGAGGTGGCACGGCTGACCGGCGTCAATCCGGTCACCCTGCGCGCATGGGAGCGGCGTTATGGTCTGATCCAGCCGACACGCACCGAAAGTGGGCACCGGTTGTATTCGATGACCGATATCGAGCGCGTTCGCAGTATCGTCGACTGGATCGATCGCGGTGTCTCGGTGAGCAAGGTCGGCAGGATCCTGGCCAAGACCGAGCCGATGAAGGCGTTGGCACACATCATTCCCGATGACCTGGTGCAGGCTGACTACCTGCAATGGCAGGAGCAGGTTCAGCGAGCGGTCAGTTCGTTCGATGACCAGGAACTGGATCGGGTCTACGGGCAGATTTTCTCTTCCTACACGCTGCCTGTGGTGTTCCAGGACATCCTGATGCCGCTGTGGCTGCAGCTGTTGCAGCGCCAGGACTCATTCGGGCAAACCAGCGAGTGGCTGTTCCTGGACGGTTTCCTGAGGGCGCGGGTACTGCAGCGCATCGTGGTGTTGCGTGGCTCGCATCCGCGCAAGGTGATCGTCAGTGCCCTGGCCGGGCAATGCCGCGAGCTCGAGCTGCTGGTGGCGGCACTGTTTCTCAGTGGCAACGATGCAGGCGTTCGGGTGCTGACCACCGGCCAGCCGTTCGATGAGCTGACGCTGGTTTGTGAAAAGATAAAACCCCAGGCGCTGGTGCTGTTTTCCAATCACGCCCCTACCGCGGAACTGCCCCGACGTCTGAACCGCCTGGCCCTGAGTCTGGATTGTCAGCTGATGCTGGCGGGCGATGCGTCGGATCTGGCGCAGGACAGCCTGGCTGGATCATCGGTGGGCTGTCTGGGCAATGAAGGGTCAACCATGCGCCAGCGTCTGAACCAGTTTCTCGCGGGGACGCTGGATACCTGAGGCTCAGGTGTGCAGGGCGGGGTGAGTCAGGCGATGTTGCTGAAGGATGAACTGGCGCAGACGTTCGGTTTCGTCGGTATCACTCTGGCTCAAATCGTAGGCGAAGAAACCGTTTTCGGTTTCCCGTTCGAAAGTGCCGCGCAGGGAAATCCGCTCATAGCCTGAAGGGCTGAACCACAGGGCGAAATGCTTCGGCGGCTTGGTCTTGTTGCGCACTTCCAGCAGCACGCCCTTATGCGAAACCTCGTGAACCCACAACATGCCCGGCTGGCCCTGGGCATTCTCCAGGGCTACCGGTTCTTCAAGGGCCAGACGCCAGGGGCGAACCATCGGTCCGTCTTCATAGATGCTCGGCACACCCAGACGCAAATGCAGGGCATGGAATTCGTCTTCCACCAGATGCAACGGAAAGGTCATCTGCTGGTTTTCGAAGTTGGCCTGGATGGTGACTTGCTCATGGGCCGCCAGGCGCGTGAGCAGATCACGGATCTGCGAACCACCATTGACCAGCAGGCTCGACGTCGCATCCCGCACATTGAGCTGCGGGTTGTGTTGCATGGTCTGGATGAAATCCAGCTCATCCTGGGTCAGGAGGGCGTCGCGTTGCATGGCTAGCTCGAAATAAATAATTACAAAGTCATTGGTGATTGTAGTTAATGACACTTAGTTCGCTGTTTTGTTTGCGCCGTTCGTCGTTTTCACGGCCGCCAGTTCTGCCTCGAGAGCCGCGACCTGGGCTTCCAGTTGCGCCACTCGCTGCTGCGCCTTGACCTGAACGGTCACGTCCTTTTGCACACCAACAAAGTAAGTCTGTCCATCATCGGCGTTTTTTACCGTCGACAGCGACAGCTCGTTCCAGAACGGCGTGCCGTCCTTGCGATAGTTACGGATGATTTCCCGACACGAACCGTTATTGCGCAAAGCTTCGCGAATCAGTGGCAGATTTTCCTGGTTCCGGTCTCCGGCCTGCAGAAAACGGCAATCCTGATACAGGATCTCTTCACTGGTGTAACCCGTCAGGCGTTCAAAAGCCGGGTTCACGTAAATCAGGATGTTGTCTTCCTTGCCTTCTCGCTCGGCCACCACGATTCCATCATTCGACGCGTTGATCACCATTTGCAGCAGGCTGGCATTGATCATCTTTGAATCCTTTCAAGGTTGTCGGTGGCAGGCATTCTAGAAGATCAATCAGCGCTGTCTACTGGCCATCAGCGCTTATCGAGAGCCAATCGCAACATTGCGTCGGTGGCTGTTACTATCGCCGCTCTTTTTTTCAGTTTCAGGATCAGATTGATGAAAGTCGCCATCCTCTCCGGCTCGGTGTACGGCACGGCCGAAGAAGTCGCTCGCCACGCGCAAAGCCTGCTGAAAGCCGCCGGTTTTGAAACCTTCTACAACTCGCGCGCCAGCCTCGCCGATCTCCAGAACTTTGGCCCCGAGGCGTTGCTCACCGTGACTTCGACCACCGGCATGGGCGAGTTGCCGGACAACCTGCAACCGCTGTATTCAAGCATTCGCGACCAGTTGCCGGCGGCCTGGCGCGGTTTGCCTGGCGCGGTGATCGCCTTGGGCGACGCCAGTTACGGCGACACGTTCTGCGGCGGTGGCGAGCAGATGCGTGAATTGTTCGGTGAGCTGGGCGTGCGTGAAGTGCAGGACATGCTGCGTATCGACGCCAGCGAAAGCGTCACCCCGGAAACCGACGCAGAGCCATGGCTCGAGCAGTTGATCGCCACGCTCAAAGGCTGATATCGCGTTCGCGCAGCAGCGCGAGCCAAGCCTGCGCCGCCTTCGACAGATAGGCGCCCCGGCGCCAGATGAACGCGATATCCCAGCGCAGATAGTCCGGCGCATTCAAGGCCAGGCGCACCACGCCTGGCCGCACCAGACCGCGGGCCACCACGCTGGGCAGCAGCACCACGCCTTGCCCGGCGGCCACCAGCGCCGCGAGAAAATCCGCCTGACCGCTACGGCCACCTTCCTTCGGGGTGAAGCCCATCTGCTGGCACGCCTGAAGCAAACGGTCATTGAGCACGAAACTGCGCTGATACAGCAGAAACGGCGTGTCGGCCAGTTCCTCCAGACCGATTTCACCTTTCGTCGCCAACGGGTGATCCACCGGCAGCAGCGCATCGAGCGGCTCATCGCAGAACGGCTGGAAGTCGAACTGAGGATCTTTCGGCAGCAGACTGCCGCCCAGCTCCAGTTCCCCGCTCAGCACCGCCTGTTCGACATTGCGGCTGCCGCCTTCGAGCAATTGCACGCTGATGTTCGGGTAGCGCCGTCGGTATTCGGCGAACAGCCCGGCGAACAGCGCATCGCTGCCCAGCAAGGGCAAGCCGAGGCGCAACTCGCCCCGGGCCAGATGACTGAGATCATCCAGTTCCGTGAGCAATTCATCGCGCAGGCGCAGCATGCCTTCGGCCCGTTGCAGCACCACGCTGCCGGCGGCGGTCAGGCGCAATTGCGAGCCCAGGCGATCGAGCAGCGGAGTGCCGAGGCTCTGTTCGAGCTGGGCGATCTGCTTGCTCACGGCGGACTGACTGATGTGCAGGGTTTTCGCCGCTTGGGTGAAACCGCCCTGATGCATGACTTCGACAAAGCTTTTGAGCTGTTTGAATTCCATGGCCTGATTCCGGATTGGAATGGCTTTGAGTCTAACAATTCGCTTTGGAGATGGCAGTCGGCTTCGTAAAATAGGCCCCTGAAAGGAGCCCACCGATGAAAGCCTCAACCCTCAAATATCTCTCTCGCCTGCTGGCCGAACTGGCCGTGCTGCTCGGTCTCTACCTGCTCGGCTGCGAACTGGCGACGTGGCTGGCATGGCCGATCCCCGGCGGCGTGATCGGCATGGCACTGTTGCTGCTGGCGTTTGCATTCGGCTGGGTCAAGCCGGCGGCGCTGCAAATGGGCGCGGGATTGCTGATGGCCGAGATGCTGCTGTTCTTCATTCCGGCGCTGATGAGCCTGCTGGATTACGGCGCCCTGTTGCGTGATGACGGCTGGCGGATTCTGCTGGTGATAGCGGCGAGCACGCTGATGGTGATGCTGGTGACGGCGTTCACCGTTGAATTGGCCGTGCGCCTGAGGCGGTCCCATGAAGCTTGAGCTGATGCCGATGTTCTGGCTGGCGTTCACCTTGCTGGCCTACCTGTTCAGTCGCTGGTTGTATCGCCGTACCGGGCGCTACTTGCTGTCGCCGCTGATTCTGGTCCCCGCGTTGCTGCTGGCGCTCGCGGTGCCATTGCATACCGCTTATGCCGAGTACTCAAGCAACACCCACTGGCTGATGCTGGTGCTCGGCCCGGTCACCGTCGCGTTTGCGGTACCGATCTGGCAACAGCGACGTTTGCTGGCGCGGCACTGGTCGGCGTTGCTGCTGGGCATGCTGGCTGGCAGTGTCGCATCAATTGCCACCTCGTTCGGTCTGGCCAGGGCTTTGGCGCTGGACAGCTCGGTGACGCTGTCACTGGTGCCACGCTCGATCACCACGCCGTTTGCCATGCCGCTGGCGCAGGATCTCGGTGGGGTGCCGGAATTGACGGCGGTGTTCGTGATGTTCACCGGGGTGTTCGGCGCGATGCTGGGTGGTGTGCTGCTCAAGTGGCTGCCACTGCGCAGCGCCTTGGCGCGGGGAGCCTTGTTTGGCGTTGGTGCCCATGGTGCGGGCGTCAGTCGCGCTCATGAAGTGGGTGGTGAAGAGGGTTCGGTGGCGGGGCTGGTGATGGTGCTCACCGGGCTGCTCAATCTGTTCGCCGCACCTTTGTTGGCGTCGTTGCTTTGACATGGATCCAAGCAGTTTGCGCAGCTGACTCGCTCAGTCATCAAGCTGGCTGCCAATGCAACTACGCGAAACCCCGGGGCTGACTAGACTGCTGACACCTGCCGAGAAAAACAAAAACAGAGGTGCATACAGTGAGCGTAGCCCCCGTCCCTTCTTCCTTGAATGTCAAAGATCAGGTCAGTGCTGCGGAGTGGCAGACCCGAGTCGATCTCGCCGCCTGCTATCGACTGGTTGCCTTGCATGGCTGGGACGATCTGATCTTCACCCACATCTCGGCCAAGGTGCCCGGCACCGAAGATTTCCTGATCAACCCGTTCGGGATGATGTTCCATGAGATCACCGCGTCCAGCCTGGTGAAGGTCGATCAGGCCGGCAACAAGCTCATGGAAAGCCCCTACGAAATCAATCCTGCCGGCTACACCATTCACAGCGCCGTCCATGAAGTGCGCCATGATGTGACCTGCGTGCTGCACACCCACACCGCTTCCGGTGTCGCTGTGTCGGCGCAGAAGCAGGGCGTGCTGCCGATCAGCCAACAGTCCTTGTTCGTGCTGTCGAGCCTGGCCTTTCACGCTTATGAAGGCGTGGCGCTCAATCACGAAGAGAAGGCCCGGCTGCAGGCCGACCTCGGCGACAACAATTTCCTGATGCTGCACAACCACGGTCTGCTGACCTGTGGCGGCACCATCGCCGACACGTTCCTGATGATGTTTACCTTTCAGCGTGCCTGCGACATTCAGGTCATGGCGCAGACCGGCGGTGCCGAACTGATCGCCATCGAACCGCAGATTCTGGCGGGCGCCAAAGCGATGATCGCCGGCGTCACCAAAAGTGCTCAAGGCATGGGCGGCGCGCTGGCCTGGCCGGCGTTGCTGCGCAAACTCGATAAACAAGACCCGGGGTATAAACTCTAATGCCTCTCGCCGAGATTCCTCTGAGTGCCTGGCGCAAACGCAGCCAGTCGTTTGTCTTCCGTGGCCAGCCGATCCGTTACTGGACGGCCGGGCAGGGCGAACCGCTGCTGCTGATCCACGGCTTCCCGACGGCCAGTTGGGACTGGCATTACCTGTGGCAGCCACTGGCCCAGCGCTTTCGGGTGATCGCCTGCGACATGCTCGGCTTCGGCGACTCGGCCAAACCGCTGAACCACACCTACAGCCTGCTGGAGCAAGCCGATCTGCAACAGGCGTTGCTCGCGCATCTTCAGGTCGAGCAACCGGTGCATCTCCTTGCCCATGACTACGGCGACAGCGTTGCCCAGGAACTGCTGGCCCGGCATTACGAAGAGAAGATCGAAGTCGCCAGTTGTGTGTTCCTCAACGGTGGTCTGTTCCCGGAAACCCATCGGCCACTGCTGGCGCAAAAGCTGTTGCTCAGCCCGCTGGGCTGGATGATCGGCCGAGCGTTTACCCGCGATGCACTGGTGAAAAGCTTCCGGCAGATCTTCGGCCCGGACACCCGGCCCAGCGAAAGTGAAATGGACGACTTCTGGAGCCTGGTCGAATGCAATCGCGGGCCGCGCATCATGCACAAGCTGATCAACTACATTCCGGAACGCCGGGTGCAGCGAGATCGCTGGGTCGCGGCAATGCAGCGTGGCGAGGTGCGGCTACGAGTGATCGACGGCGAAGTCGATCCGATCTCCGGTGCACACATGGTCGAGCGTTATCGCGAGTTGATCCCCGATGCGGACACTGTGCTGTTGCCCGGCATCGGTCATTACCCGCAAAGCGAAGCGCCGGTGCAGGTGCTCAAGCACTACCTGGAATTTCGCGACCACTTCGTGCTGCCGCCGCGCAAGGTGGCGTGCTCCTGATCGACGTGCAGAGGCGCGTTGCGCCTCTGCACGGTTTCATCATCCCCCAGCCTTATCGCGCACCATTCAGCCTCAGCCGTGTTCGTTGTGACCACACGCTCTGTGCCTGACACTCGGGGACACTGTCCCTCAGGCCTGCTGGAGTTGCCTCGATGAATGAGTCTGTGCGTTTTGAAGATAAAGTCGTGATCGTCACCGGAGCCGGTGGTGGCCTGGGGCGCGCTCATGCTTTGCTGTTCGCCAAACAGGGCGCCAAAGTGCTGGTCAACGACCTCGGCGGCTCGACCCAGGGCGAAGGCGCCAACGCTTCGGCCTCCGACCGCGTGGTGGCGGAAATCCGCGAGGCCGGCGGCATTGCCGAAGCCAACCATGACTCGGTGACCGACGGCGACAAACTGGTGCAGAACGCCCTCGATGTATTTGGTCGCGTCGATGTGGTGGTCAACAACGCCGGCATCCTGCGCGACAAGACCTTTCACAAGATGGAGGACGCTGACTGGGATCTGGTCTATCGCGTCCACGTCGAAGGCGCCTACAAAGTGACCCGCGCCGCATGGCCACACCTGCGCGAGCAGAACTACGGTCGAGTGATCTTCACCGCGTCAACGTCGGGCATCTATGGCAACTTCGGCCAGTCCAACTACGGCATGGCCAAACTCGGTCTCTACGGCCTGACCCGCACCCTGGCGATCGAAGGTCGCAAGAACAACATCCTGGTCAACGCCATCGCACCCACCGGCGGCACGCGCATGACCGAAGGCCTGATCCCGCCGCAAGTGTTCGAACAACTCAAACCGGAACTGGTCAGCCCGCTGGTGGTGTACCTGGCCAGCGAACAGTGCCAGGAAACCTCGGGCCTGTTCGAAGTCGGCGGCGGCTGGATGGGCAAGGTGCGCTGGGAACGCAGCCTGGGCGCCGGGTTCGATCCGCGCGTCGGGTTCTCGCCGGAAGATGTGGCGGCGCACTGGCAGCAGATCTGTGATTTCGAAGGGGCGGCGCATCCGAAGGACAACATTGAAGCGCTGAAGGAGATGATGGGGAATTTGCAGAAGTTTTCGTTGTAGCTTGAAGTGGCCACCAGGCGGGAGCCTGGTGGCTGATTGGCTGATTAGCTGGTCAGGTGTATCTGTTTTCGGTCATGAACTTTGGAGGGGACCAGTTCGGGCCTTTCTTGGCCAATCCTTTCTCGCCGGTTGCCAATATTCCCTCTTCAAAGAGTTTTGCATAAGACCTTTGAAGTTCCCCATGCCTGATGGATTCAGGATTAAAACGCGAGATCATCATGTCCAGATGTGGATGGGCTTTGAATAGCGCGAATACAGTGACGATATCGTCGAGTGGTTCATTTAATACAATCTGTTCAATGGTGTTCATTTCCACATCTCCTTCAAGAACTCTCGGAACTCACGTTCCTGCTGGTCATTGTCAGCAGCTAATGCCTCAGCGGTATAAAGCAGGGTAGGGTCATCCTTTAATTGAAAGTCTTCCAAAGTGGCCGTATGCGCATTGTTCCAGATTGGCGTATTCGTACCGGGGCCTTCGGTATCGCTGATCCCAAGTGCCCGGAAACGCTCAAGCTCTCTGATTTCATGAGAGTAGTAGCGTTTGTCCGTGTCGGTTATATCTAACTCCCCTCTGATGATTCTTTCGAGTCGATCAATCATTACCTCGTTGGCTGCGGACCTTGGAAGCCGGGCTGTATGCAGTTTGACGAGCTCCAATCCGTCCTCTGAGGTTCTCATCGGATTCCAATCCAGTTTTTGAATTTCTCCGCCAGCTCTATCCGGATTGAAATCGCGCCCACTATGCGTTCCTTCGACATCGGCTCCCTCATAAGGACTGCTGAAAACCACATAAAGCGGTTCAATCCCCGAATCAGCCGGAAACACGATGATGAATCGATCCCAGCCTTCCACCAGAATCGGATTCAAATCCAGCCGTCCTTCCACCGGCACGATGGACACACCGGAATAAGCGGAAGAATCGGTATCCACTACTGGCGATGCGGTCGAGGCGCCACCCGGCGAGATAGCGGGTGTCCAGGTCAAGTAGTCGGTGGGCGAGTCCGATAGCGCGACCTTGTATACGTTGTTGAGCAGATCGTAGGCGGCATTCAGGACCAGCACACTTGAGCGAATATGGAAGTCATCGCTCGTAGCGACGAACACTTGCATACCGGTACCGAGTCGCCTGAGGCCGAGCCCGGCGTGCATCTCCAGCGTACCCTGTCGATCGGCGATTTCGCGGAGCGTCTCTGCCGGCTCGGACGACAACTCGGCGAGAGGAACACTCATGGAAAAGCGCTCGCCGTTGCCCAGATTTGAAGGCATCAACAGCGCCGCGAACCCCATCAATACCGGACTGCCGAACAGCGCCGTGCCCGTCGCTGTCAGGGTCGCTGTTGCGGTACGTAATGCATTGAGTACTCCCGCCGAGGTAGCAGGGCTGAGGCTGACCGCAGTCGAAGCGAAAGAAACGACCGGGCCGTTGCTGGCCATTGCTCCGGAAGCCGGAAAGACATGCTTCCTTTCCTCCTGTAACCGAGCCTGTTCTGCCGCAAGCGCCCGTGCCGCTGTCTCAGCTTTGGCTTGTGCCTCGGCCTGGGCGATCTTCAACGCAGCCACCCGCTCTTTCTCCCGAGCTTCAGCCTCAGCGTTCAGGCGCGCGGTCTCAGCCGACTGTCGAGCCTGTTCGGCCTCCCGAAGTTGTTTCTCCACCAACGCGGCCAGTCGAGCCTGTTCGCGTGCACCTAGTTCTTCCTGTTCCCGGCGCGCGGCCTCGGTAATATCTCGCTGGCGCTGTTGCTCCGCAGCAATTCGGGCATGTTCCGCGGCTTGCCGCTGCGCCTCTGCCGCAGCGGCCTGATCCTGTGCCTGCACGGTGGCCAGCCAGTTGAGCACGCCGACCTGTTGCTGGTTGAGAAGCGCCAATGTCTGGCCCAGCAGCCGGGCTTCGTGGGCGGCCCGCAACGATTCACTCCATAACGCCCTGCTCTTGACCCCCGCGCCGTGCGCCCGCCGAATGGCCGATGCCTGATCCAGGTAATCCTTGAAAGTTTTCCCCAGCGGATCGCTGCCATAAAAGCGGTTGGCGATGGCGGTCTGCCTTTGAAACTCTGCGCTCTTGCGTTGAATCAGCGTGTTCCTGACGCCGACTTCGCGTGCCAATGCCGCTGCGGGTGGCAGAGGGTTCGTCGGGCCTTCCAGTCTGGTGGCTGCCAATTCCACTTCGATGGATTGTGGAATCGAGGCGGCTTTTGCGTTGAACTCCTGTTCAACGGCAAGTTGTGTTTCATGCATCAATTGACGCGTTTGCGAATTGGCACCGGCAGGGCCGAATGTGCCGCTGTAGGAATAACCCACATTGGTTTCTTTGAATGGCTCGTAATCATCCGGGGCGAACTCCCGGATATGTAATGCGTCCAGCTCTAACGGTGGAGGTTTTGGCATATTCATGTCCTTTTGAATGTGCGTTTTCATTCGCTCGAAAAATGCCCGCGGGGGCTATGACATCCGTGTCACCGGCGAATGGTTGAGGTGTTTCAGGTTACCTCGGAGTGGCGGTGATCAAATCTGAGAAGCCCGTAAGTAACAGGGCGTTGTGTGGGAAGGGTTTTCGCGGGTTGTTGTTAATGCAGAAGGGATTCGTTCGGAACTCAAGGAAATGTCTGACGCGGTTATCGGAGGATCTTTGCAGAACCGCCATCCACGCTTTTTTAAACGCCCATAAAAAAGGCCGCTGCAAACGCAGCGGCCAAGGTAAGACGTTGGATCAAGGAGCTACAAATCAACGTCAGTGAACACCTGGGCGATGGAGCGAAAAAAGGCTTCGGTCCATCAGAAATCGGTTGCCGACGACTCGGTCGCGGACTTTTGCTTCGTGGCTGTCTGCCGTGAAAGCCCGCTCAGAATAAGCGCCTGAGGCCAAAGGAAAAATAGCGATTCCGGACATGCACTGTTACGGGGCATGTAACAGTGGGGTGATTCGAAGGGCCATCATCCGTTGCGTTGATAGTGGCCCATCCAGCCTGTTCATGGCGTGCGCAAAGCCTTGTCCCAGGCGGCGATTCATCCTTTCGAGCGACAGCGCGAATACCTCCTTGGTGCGCTTATCGTCCCCGTGTGGCGGCAGTAGGGTGGGGCCTTCTGTCACTCACCGGGGAAGACGCATGACAAAAACAACAATGCGCGCCATCTTCAAACCGCAGGCGCTGGCCGCTGCGGTGGCCTTGGGTTGCTGGGCCCAGGCCCATGCCGTGGATTTCAATATTGGAGAAATCGAAGGCACGTTCGACTCGTCGCTGTCGGTCGGCGCGAGCTGGGGCATGCGCGACGCGGACAAGTCGCTGGTCGGTACGGTCAATGGCGGTACGGGCCAGTCTTCGACCGGTGATGACGGGCGCCTGAACTTCAAGAAGGGCGAGACGTTTTCCAAGATCTTCAAGGGCATCCACGACCTTGAATTGAAGTACGGCGACACCGGCGTGTTCGTGCGTGGCAAGTACTGGTACGACTTCGAACTCAAGGACGAAGACCGCGAGTTCAAGCCGATCAGCGACAAGGGTCGCAAGGAAGGCGCCAAGTCTTCCGGCGGGCAGATTCTCGATGCGTTCGTCTATCACAACTATTCCATCGCCGACCTGCCGGGCACCGTTCGCGCCGGCAAGCAGGTGGTGAGCTGGGGCGAAAGTACCTTCATCGGCAACTCGATCAACAGCATCAACCCGATCGATGTCTCGGCGTTCCGTCGGCCCGGCGCGGAGATCAAGGAAGGCCTGATTCCGGTGAACATGCTGTTCGGCTCCCAGAGCCTGACGGACAAGCTTTCGGTCGAAGGCTTCTATCAGCTGGAATGGGACCAGACCGTTCTCGACAACTGCGGCACCTTCTTCGGTGTCGACGTGGCGGCGGATGGTTGCAACAACGGTTACACCGTCGGCAGTCCGGCGATTGCTCCGCTGGCGCCGCTGGCCGCTGCCTTCGGGCAACCCATCCAGGTCACTCGCGAAGGCGTGGTCGTGCCCCGTGGCGGTGACCGCGATGCGCGGGACTCCGGGCAGTGGGGGACGGCGTTGCGCTGGCTCGGCGACGATACCGAATATGGCCTGTACTTCATGAATTACCACAGCCGTACGCCCACGGTCGGCACCACCACCGCCGGGCTGTCGACCCTGGCGGCACTGCCGGGGATGGTCAGCACCGCCAACCGCCTGGCTGCCGGCAGCGGTTCCGGGCTGGCGCAAAGCGTGATGCTCGGGCGCGGTCAGTACTACCTCGAATACCCGGAAGACATCCGCCTGTATGGCGCAAGCTTCGCCACCACGTTGCCCACCGGCACTGCATGGACCGGCGAGCTCAGCTACCGGCCAAACGCCCCGGTGCAGGTCAACACCAACGACTTGACCCTGGCCTTGCTCAACCCGATTGCCGGCGGTACGGCATCGCCCCTGAGCACATCGCCCGGCGCCGATAACAAAGGCTACCGGCGCAAGGAAGTGACGCAGCTGCAGAGCACCCTCACGCACTTCTTCGATCAAGTGCTGGGCGCCGAACGCCTGACCGTGGTCGGCGAGGCGGCGGTGGTGCGGGTCGGCGGTCTGGAGTCGCGCAGCAAGCTGCGTTACGGCCGTGACTCGGTGTACGGCCAGTACGGTTTCGGCGGTGACACCGGCGGTTTCGTCACGTCGACCTCCTGGGGTTACCGTGCCCGGGCCATCCTCGATTACGCCAACGTGATCGGCGGGATCAACCTCAAGCCCAACCTGTCCTGGTCCCATGACGTTTCCGGTTACGGCCCCAACGGTCTGTTCAACGAAGGCGCCAAGGCCATCAGCGTCGGCGTCGATGCCGACTACCGCAACACCTACACCGCCAGCCTCAGTTACACCGATTTTTTTGGCGGCGATTACAACGTCCTCACCGACCGTGACTTCGTGGCCTTGAGCTTCGGCGTGAACTTCTGATCTGCCCGAGAAGGATGAAATCCATGCGCAAGATGATTCTGCAATGCGGTGTCCTGGCCCTGAGCCTGCTGGCTGCCAACGTGATCGCGGCGGTGTCGCCGCAAGAGGCCGACAAGCTCGGCACCAGCCTGACGCCGCTCGGCGCCGAGAAGGCTGGTAACGCCGACGGCTCGATTCCGGCCTGGACCGGCGGCATTCCGAAAAACGCCGGGGCGGTGGACAGCAAGGGCTTTCTTGCCGACCCGTTCGCCAATGAAAAACCGCTGTTCACCATCACCGCCGCCAACGTCGACCAGTACAAGGGCAAACTCTCCGAGGGGCAGGTGGCGATGTTCAAGCGTTACCCGGAAACCTACAAGATTCCGGTCTACCCGACCCACCGCACCGTCGCCGTGCCACCGGAAATCTACGAGTCGGCCAAGCGCAGCGCGTTGAACGTGACCACGATCAACGACGGCAACGGCCTGGCCAATTTCACCGGCAATCGCTACTACGCCTTCCCGATTCCGAAGAACGGCGTCGAGGTGCTGTGGAACCACATCACCCGTTATCACGGCGGCAATCTGCGGCGGATCATCACCCAGGTGACACCACAGACCAACGGCAGCTACACGCCGATCCGCTTCGAGGAAGAGATTGCCGTGCCGCAGTTGATGAAGGATCTGGACCCGCAGCAGGCGGCCAACGTACTGACCTTCTTCAAACAGTCGGTGACCGCGCCGGCGCGCCTGGCCGGCAACGTGTTGCTGGTGCATGAAACCCTCGACCAGGTGAAGGAGCCGCGTCTGGCCTGGATCTACAACGCCGGGCAGCGTCGGGTTCGCCGTGCGCCGCAAGTCGCCTACGACGGTCCGGGTACCGCCGCCGATGGCCTGCGGACTTCGGACAACTTCGACATGTTCTCCGGCGCCCCGGATCGTTACGACTGGAAGCTGGTCGGCAAGAAGGAAATGTACATTCCGTACAACAGCTACAAACTCGATTCGCCGAAGCTCAAGTACGACGACATCGTCAAGGCCGGGCACATCAACCAGGACCTGACCCGCTATGAATTGCATCGCGTCTGGGAAGTGATCGGTACGGTCAAACCGAGCGAGCGGCACATCTACGCCAAGCGCCACATGTACATCGACGAGGACAGCTGGCAGGTGGCACTGGTCGATCACTACGACGGTCGCGGGCAGCTGTGGCGCGTGGCCGAAGGTCATGCCCAGTACTACTACGATCACCAGGCCCAGGCCTACACGCTGGAAGCGCTCTACGACATCATCGCCGGTCGCTACATCGCTCTGGGGATGAAGAACGAGGAGAAGCACAGCTTCGAGTTCGGCTTCGAAGCCAAGGTCGCCGACTTCACCCCTTCAGCCCTGCGTGCCGAGGGTGTGCGCTAGGGTTTTCGAGACACCGGCGAGACAAAAGGCGACCGTGCGGTCGCCTTTTTTATGGGCAGCAATCAGCGATCTGAATACTCATCAACAAGCGTCGGGGAGAGGGCTAGGGTGAACGAATAACGATAAAAAGGCGCCCCCGATGACCGCCATGACACCCCTTCTGGATCGACCGGATTTTCTCCCGAGACTGTCTCCTCATCATCTGCCACGTCCGCGCCTTTGCGAGGCACTGCTTGATTCGGCAGCACGGGTCAAACTGATCTGCGCGCCGGCCGGCAGCGGTAAAACCGCGCTGCTCACCGAGTGCCTGCTGCAAGCCCCGGTCAATTGCACCGTCTGCTGGTTGCCGCTGGCAGGTGCGTCCTTGAGCGTCGGTGAATTTTGCGAACGGCTGGCGCATGCGATGGGACTGACGGCCTCGGACGAGGTTTCGTTGCTTTATGAACTGGCGCGGCGGTCCTCGGCAACCTGGGTGTTGATCGACGATTACTGCCGGAGTCCGCAACCTGCGCTGGATGCATTGCTCGACCGGATGCTGGCGATCAGCAGTCCGGCCCTGACATGGTGGATCGGTACCCGGCGGCGTCCGCCCTGCAACTGGCCGCGCCTGCTGCTCGATGATGCTTTGTACGAATGTGAAGGCGCGATGCTGGCGCTGACCCGGGACGAGATCGCCCAAGTGTTGCGTCACTTGCCGCCAGCCCAGGCCGACAGCGTGGCTGCTCGTATTCATCTGCGCAGCGGTGGCTGGTGTGCCGGAGTGCGGATGCTGATGATGCAAAAATGCGACTGGTCGCAAAAGACCTTGCCGCAGCAACGTATGGACACTTTGCTGGACTACCTGCAACACGAACTGTTCAGCGGCCTGAGCCCGGAACTGGCCGAAGCCTGGCGGGTGCTGGCGCACTTGCCGCGTTTCAATGCCAGCCTTTGTGATCACCTGTTCGGTGCCGGGGACGGGGCGCAATGGATGCGCAGTCTGCAAACGCTGGGATGCTTTATCGAACCCTGGCAAGGATCTCCGGACTGGTTGCAGGTATGTGTTCCACTGTCGCGCCTGATGCGTGACGAACCCTGGCCTGCCGGGCGTTCCTGGCATCGCCGGGCCTGTCAGTGGTTTGCCGCCGGGCAACATTGGAAATGTGCTTTCGAGCAAGCGTTGCTGGCCGAAGAATACGAGGTTGCGGTGAGTCTGTTGCAACACTTCAGTTTCGAGCATCTGTTCGAGGAACAGACGGTCGTGCTGTTGCTGCGTCTGTATGAGCAGCGCGGCGAGGAACTGCTGTTGGGTTCGGCGCAACTGGTCGGGTTGATTACGGCTGCGTTGTTGTTCGCCGGGCGCTTCGCCCAGGCGGCAGAATGCATCGGGCAACTGTCGCGCTTTTTGCCGCCACCGTCGGCTGGCCAGCAACGGCAATTGATCGCCCGCTGGCAGGCTCAGCAAGGCTGGTTATTGCATCTGCAAGGGCGGATGGACGAGGCGCGTGAGCATTTCGAGCAAGCGTTGAGCGATCTGTCGCCGAAGGCCTGGACAGCGCGTCTGTTGTGCCTCTCGGGCCGTACACAGCAGGCGTTGCTGTGTGGCGATCTGGAGCTGGCTCATTCGATCAATCGTGAAGCCCTTTGCCTGGCCCGGGCAGAGGGTTCATTGCTGTTCGAGGCGTTGCTGGAACTTGATCACGCCCAATTGCTGGAACAGCGTGGTGGGGCCGCCCGGGCCGAAGAGCTGCTGGCCAATCTCTGCGAAATGCTCGGCTCGTCCGTCGAGCGACCGACGCCGCTGCTGGGGCGCATTGCCCTGCGTCGAGGGCGACTGGCGCTGAGCATGGGACAACCGGAACGGGCGACCGAGCACTTTCAGCAGGGACTCGACGACTGTCTGCGCAGCTTTGACAAACGTGTGCTTTACGGCTTTCTCGGACAGGCGCAACTGGCCGCCGATCAGGGCGATTACCCACAGGCTTTCATGCGCCTGCGTGATGCTGAACGGTTGATGCAGCAGCGACAGATTCCGGACACGGTTTATCGCGGCGTCCTGTTGCAAGTCAGCAGCGAATTCTGGTTGCAACAAGGGCGGCCAGAACTGGCCCGGGAGGCCTTGACTCGGGTACTTCGGCACTATCGTGGCCCCCACGCACGACAGGCACCGCCGGCGTCGCTGGAGCTTGTCCCGCGCATCGAGTGCTTGCTGATTCTGGCCGAGACCCGGTTGCATCAGGCACTGCAACCCATGGCGCGTCTGCAGTGTTTGTTCGAACAGGCTCAAGCCAATCGGATGATTGTTCTTGAAGCCGAGCTGTTACTGGCAATGGGTGAGGTGGCTTCGTTGCTCGATGAACGGGAATCGGCCCGGCAGTACTTTGAAAGAGGCCGGACATTGGCCAGCCATTTCAATTTGTCGCGAGTATTGTTGAAGTTTGAAGAGCAAGTGTCGGATGCCTGGGTTGATTTGACACAGGAAAAGAAACCTTCTGATGAAAGTGGCGATGAAAGTTCATTGAGTTTGCGAGAGTCTCAGGTTCTGGAGTTGATTGCTTCGGGGAACTCCAACCAACAAATAGCGGACAAGTTGTTCATCTCGTTGCATACAGTTAAAACTCATGTTCGGCGAATTCACGCCAAGTTGGGCGTGGAACGTCGGACGCATGCCGTGGCACGGGCAAGAATGCTGGGGTTGTGCAGTTAATTGTCAGTTAATAAAGTTGTAGGTCATGTTGAGGTTTGAAGGTTTTCAATACTTCGTAAAGTGTGGTGGGTATTTGTGCTGGTGCTTTTCAAGCTAGGTTAATTGCACGGTTCAGGTGATGTTGTATTGCCTGGTTGTAACGTGTATTTGCGGAGTTTGTTTATGAGTGCCATGGAAAAGATTTCGTTTGAAACAGGTCTGGGTAAAGTTGATCAGGGTTTTGTAGAGTTTGAACGTATGCTGGGAGGGTTGCCTTCGTTCAAATCGTTTTTGCAGGAGGTGGTGTTCAAAGAACTTCAGAAATTGCTGCCGGACATTTACATCAGCAAGACTTACATCACTGCCCGAAGCTGGGAAATCGTCAATCCGCAACCGACCGGGCTGGTCATGGACGTGTTCATGCAGTGCCTGGCGCTGGGGCGGGCACCCGTGTATGACGCAGGCCAGTACGGCGTCTACGACTGGCCCGGCTCCACGGATGACGAGGATCGAATCCAGGGTCTGGATGTGGTTGCCGTCGCCTCGGTGATCGGCAATGTGTTGGGCTCGCTGGCACAAAAGTACCCGTCCTTGCTGGCGCAATACTGGGCTGCTTCTTCGGGCAAGGATGACAAGGGGCGCGAGCTGCCGTCGCGCAGCCGTCAGCTACAGAGTGCCCATGCAGCGCTGTTCTGGCAGGAATTGAGTGCGACGGTGCAGATGCAAGGCGCGAGGCCGGAAGTAGAGGAAAGTTTTGCCGTCTACATCAGGGACGCATCCATGACGCCGGCCTACAGTGTTTCTCTGCAACTGGATGACGGTCGATTCGCGACGCTGGCCGGCTGCTTTGTCACTTACCTCGCCGGCCGCTCGGTCGCTGAACTGATACCGGGCGAGGACGATTGGGTCGTTCTTTTCACTCACGTGAACGGCCTGGAAACATTCCGTACATCGGCCATGATGCAGCGTGTTCTGGAGCAGCGCCTGAGCAATACGGACAGCCGGCTGCAACTGCTCAAGGGCGTTGCCCTGGAAGACGCCGCTCAGGTCAGGCAGGTTCCGGACATCCGTTACCTGAACATTCAGGGAGAACTCTTTCACACCCTCACGGCCCGGTTGCTTGAACAGCAGCAAAGAGACGCTACCTGGCACCTTCGCCAACTGGAAAAAAACGGCGCGGATCTGCAGGCCGTCATTCAGTCCATCGAATCGGTGCATCGTCAGCAGACAGTGACCGATGCTGCAAAGGGACGTATTGCCCACCTCCTGGCCCTGATGAACAAAAAAAATCGGCCGCAATGGCTCAAGGATGCTCCCGCCGCCCATCAGGAAGTTTTCGCCTCGATGGAAAACGGATTGTTCAGAAGTCAGGTGGCATTGCATGAGTCGATGGGCGGGGTGTCTTCATTCCAGGAGTATGTGCGCGGTGTCGTCGAAACTCATATTTCCGCAGGCGATACCCAACGTGTGGACCCTGATGCGATCTGGGTGACGGTGCAACATTCGCTGCCGATGGGCAGCCGGCGTATCGAGCATATCGAGCGCAAAACCCTGACCCAGCTGTTCATGTATGGCGTGCATGACAAGGGGGCTGCGTACTCGATCAAGTTCGAGGCGTTTCACAACAACCCTCGACTGACCGCGTTCAATATCGAACACGCCATCCGCCGGTTTGATCTGCGGGTGCAATACGCCAACGAACGCAATGATCGCTTTGGACGGGCGTCTGTCAGAGAGGCCATGCGCGAAGTGCTGGCGCAGCAGATTGCCGTCAGCAACTTCGCCGCGATCCTGCAAAAACACATCAGCCCGCAGGCCCAGGATCTGGTGCAGCGCTATTTGCTTGGGGACCCGGCAATGGAGGCATCGGGTGTTGCTTTCCGGCGTTACTACAAACCGTTCAGGGACATGCTTGCGTTTCGTGCGAAAGGCGCGGCGGCTGATCACTCAAGGCATGTCCTTTATGCACCCGGCGCACCGACAGGGCAGCAGTGGTTCGAGTTCACCGATCTGACGGCATTGAAGCGCCAGTTCATTGCCTGGGGATTCGAGCCGCGTGATCGTGACTTCCTGACCGGTCAGGCATTCAGTGAAGATCGTGCGGAATTCGAGAAGGACTACCTTTCCCTCAGCGAACCGGGCCCGGTATTCCAGCCATGGTGGTGGGAGGGCGTGACACTGGTGCAGTGGGCTCAAGGTCTGGATGAAGGCCCGCTGATGGGGGCTATCCACAGGATCATCGACTGGGAAGTCGCAGAGGAAAAAGTGGCCACACCTGTCTGGTACCGGAACGCGGCGGCACAGGATCGTGAGCTGCTCACCCGGCTGAATACGGAGTTCAAGGCAATCTACGAAGTGTCAAAAGATGAGCTGAATATCCCCACGATGGCGCTTTTTTCGCGAGACCTGGTGATGGAAAGGCTGAACAGTCATCTGCGCCGATCCGACCCGAAACACCCATTGATCGATCCTGATCAAGTGAACGTCAAGGTGCGTGGACAAGACTGGATGACGCTTACCCAACTGTTCATTCAATGGCAGCTCTGGCCAAGCGATGGTCAGGTGGCGTTTGCCTCCGGAAATGGTGCTTCGCTGGGAGGCCTGAATGCGAGTGTTGTGGGATCGTTGATCAGCCTGAAACCGGCCATGGCGTATGAGTGGCATCTGGTTGACCATTTCGCCAACTCCCCGTCGCAGAGCCTCAAAGCGAAACTCTTCTGCAAGGTCAAGCAAAACGAAATGCTCAAGGCTGCATTGACCCAAAAGATGCAGGGTTCCCTGTCCTCCGAGCAGTTCAATTGGCTGGCGGGACTGGTCGAGGGGCTGGATCATGACCGCCCTCATGAGCCGGAACCGTTCAAGCCCGGAGCTACCCCGCAGGAGGGTATCTATACGCTGGTTCTTGAAGGTCGACGCATCGAGGGTGCCTACACATTCGGACGCCGTGTGGCGGGGAAGTTGCAGCTGCTGGTCTACATTCCCAAGGCACCGGACGGTTTGAGCTTTCGCCCGCTCGAATCGCTGACGCTGGGACTCAAGGGCGCCAGCCTGGGCAATCACGTCATTGCATTGGCAAGGCTGGAGCACCGGGCTGTCGTGCAGAGTTTCGTCACGCGTTGTCAGCAAGCGGAAAACGCCCTCCCTGCACCTGCATTGAACAACAGTTACGCCGTGACTCATTTCAAGTTCGAGTTCGACAGCATGATTTCGCGGGTGCTCAGCGACGTCGATCATCAAACGACCACGCCTGCCGAACGTTTCTGGAACACGGTGCTGGTGGTCACAGAGCTGGCGGTGGATATCGTCTCGCTGTTTGTACCGCCGGTGGGACTGGTCGCCAGTATCGTACGGATCACACGGTCGATCGTTCAGGGCATCGTTGCCTACAGCCAGGGGGATGACGACGCAGGCAGGAACCACCTCGCCTCGGCCTGGAGTAGCTCCATTCTCCTGTATGTCGGTGTGATTGCGGGAGTTGGCGGATCGGTATCGGCAGTGGGCGCATTGTCACGGGTCAAGGATATTGCCGACATCGTATCGACCGCGACCGGCGTGCCGGTCGGGATCGGTTATATCACCGCATCGGTTTCTCCCCATGTGATTGCGGACAGCAGGACCCACATTGTCGGCTGATCCTTCAATCCTTCAGGCGGGTTGATACCCCATCCGCCAACTCACGGCCCGCGTCGCCGTCAGCAACCGCTGCGCCGCCGGGCCGTTTTCGTCGGCGTGGAACAGCGATGTCGGGCCAACGATGGTCAACACCGCCGAGATCTGCCCGAGGGCGTTGAACACCGGTGCCGACAAGGCATCGACACCGGGCATCAGCAAACCGTGCACATGATGCAGACCGCGTTCGCGGATCTGTTCGCACAACGCCGAATAGGCTTTTTCGTCTGCCAGCGGATGGCCGCCGCTGGCGATTTCCTGTTCGCGCAATTCGTCGGTTTCCCGGTGCGGCAGATAGGCGCTGAATACCAGACCGGTGGATGAACTGAGCAGCGGCAATACCGAGCCCAGTTGCGTTACCACGGTCACCGCGCGCACCGCCGGCTCGATGTGCACCACGGTCGCGCCCTGGTTGCCCCACACCGCCAGGAAACAGGTTTCGTTGAGTTCGTCGCGCAGTTCGGCCAGCGGCAGGGCGGCGACTTTCAGCACGTCCATACTGTTGAGTGCGGCCAAGCCCACGCGCAGCGCTTCACGGCCAAGACCGTAATGGTTGGTGGCGGTGTTCTGTTCGGCGAAACCACTGGCGATCAATGCCTGCAGATAGCGGTGAACCTTGCTCGCCGGCATCTGCACATGTTCGGCCAGGCGCGACAGCGAAGTGGACGGCGACAACTCGGCCAGAGCCTTGAGGATGTCGGTGCCGACTTCGGCGGAGCGGACTTTCTGTTTGCCGTTGCTGTCGCTGGTTTTTTCCATGGTGCTGCCGTGTCCCGGAACGAATGGGCGTCTTTATAGCTTGACGCTGGATAGCGAGCAAATTACGTTATGCGTAATTGAATTACGATAAAAATAACCCCGGCGTGCCAAGACCTCCGATCCAGAGCGTCCGGCCATGCCGACTCCCTGTTCAGGAGGCTCCATGAACCTCGATTCAGCCCTGGCTTACCAGTCCGGTTTCGGCAACGAATTCAGCTCCGAAGCGTTGCCCGGCGCACTGCCCGTCGGCCAGAACTCCCCGCAGAAAGCCCCTTACGGCCTCTACACCGAACTGTTCTCCGGCACCGCGTTCACCATGACCCGCAGCGAAGCGCGGCGCACCTGGATGTACCGGATCCAGCCGTCGGCCAATCACCCGGCATTCGTCAAACTGGAACGACAACTGGCGGGCGGCCCGTTGGGCGAAGTCACCCCCAATCGTCTGCGCTGGAACCCGCTGGAGATCCCGGCCGAACCTACCGATTTCATCGACGGTCTGGTGAGCATGGCGGCCAATTCCGCTGCCGAAAAACCGGCCGGCATCAGCATTTACCACTACTGCGCCAACCGTTCGATGGAGCGGGTGTTCTTCAACGCCGACGGCGAGCTGCTGCTGGTGCCGCAACTGGGTCGCCTGCGTATCGCCACCGAACTCGGTGTGCTGGAAGTGGCGCCGCTGGAAATCGCCGTGTTGCCACGGGGCCTGAAATTCCGCGTCGAACTGCTCGATGCGCAGGCACGCGGTTATATCGCCGAGAACCACGGTGCGCCGCTGCGCCTGCCGGATCTGGGACCGATCGGCAGCAACGGCCTGGCCAATCCACGGGATTTCCTGACCCCGGTCGCCGCCTACGAAAACCTGCAACAACCGACCACGCTGGTGCAGAAATTCCTCGGCCAGTTGTGGGGCACCGAACTCAATCACTCGCCGCTGAACGTGGTCGCCTGGCACGGCAACAACGTGCCGTACAAATATGACCTGCGCCGCTTCAACACCATCGGCACCGTCAGTTTCGATCACCCGGACCCGTCGATCTTCACTGTGCTGACCTCGCCGACCAGCGTCCACGGTCTGGCCAACCTCGACTTCGTGATCTTCCCGCCGCGCTGGATGGTGGCCGAGAACACCTTCCGTCCGCCGTGGTTCCACCGCAACCTGATGAACGAATTCATGGGCCTGATCCAGGGCGAATACGACGCCAAGGCCGAAGGTTTCGTGCCCGGCGGTGCGTCCCTGCACAGCTGCATGAGCGCTCACGGACCGGACGGCGAGACCTGCACCAAAGCCATCAACGCGGACCTCAAACCGGCCAAGATCGATAACACCATGGCCTTCATGTTCGAGACCAGCCAGGTGCTGCGCCCAAGCCGCTTCGCTCTCGACTGCCCGCAACTGCAATCCACTTACGACGCCTGCTGGGCCACGCTGCCCGCCACGTTCGACCCGACCCGGAGATAACCCATGACTCAGAATTCCATCACCCGCAGTTGGGTCGCTTCGGCCAACGGCCACACCGATTTCCCGTTGCAGAACCTGCCGCTGGGCGTGTTCAGCTTCAATGGCTCGGCACCGCGCGCGGGCGTGGCGATTGGTGAGCACATCTTCGATCTGCAAGTGGCGCTGGAGGCCGGACTGTTCGACGGCGTTGCGCGCAGCGCAGTCGAAGCCATGCACGGCGGTGAGTTGAACGCCTTCTTCGAACTCGGCCGCGACGCTCGCGTTGCCCTGCGCGAGCGTCTGCTGGAGCTGTTCAGCGAAGGCAGCACTCACCGCGGCAGCATTGAAGCTCAGGGCGCGAAACTGCTGCCGCTGGCCGCCGATTGCCAGCTGCACCTGCCGGCCCGCATCAGTGACTACACCGACTTCTACGTCGGCATCGAGCACGCGCAGAACGTCGGCAAACTGTTCCGCCCGGACAACCCGCTGCTGCCGAACTACAAACACGTGCCGATCGGCTACCACGGTCGAGCGTCCACCGTGCGTGCTTCCGGTACCGACGTGCGCCGTCCGAAAGGCCAGACCCTGCCGGCCGGTGCGACCGAGCCGACCTTCGGCCCGTGCGCGCGTCTGGACTATGAGCTGGAACTGGGGATCTGGATCGGTCAGGGCAACGAAATGGGCGAGCCGATCGCCATTGGCGATGCCGCCGAGCACATCGCCGGTTTCTGTCTGCTCAATGACTGGTCGGCCCGTGACATCCAGGCCTGGGAATACCAGCCGCTCGGCCCGTTCCTGTCCAAGAGCTTCATCACCAGTGTTTCGCCATGGGTGGTGACTGCCGAAGCGCTGGCGCCATTCCGCACCGCGCAACCGGCACGTCCGAAAGGTGATCCGCAGCCGCTGCCGTACCTGCTCGACAAGCGTGATCAGGATGGCGGTGGTTTCGACATCGAGCTGGAAGTGCTGCTGCTCACCGAGAAAATGCGCGAGCAGAACCTGCCGGCCCATCGCCTGACCCTGAGCAACACCCGCTACATGTACTGGACCGTCGCGCAAATGGTCGCGCACCACAGCGTCAACGGCTGCCAGTTGCAGGCCGGTGACCTGTTCGGTTCGGGCACGTTGTCCGGCCCTGAAAACGGCCAGTTCGGCAGCCTGCTGGAAATCACCGAGGGCGGCAAAAAGCCGATCGAACTGGCGTCCGGTGAAGTGCGCAAGTTCCTTGAAGATGGCGACGAAATCATCCTGCGCGCCCGCTGCGCCCGCGAAGGTTTTGCCTCCATCGGTTTCGGCGAATGCCGTGGCACCGTGCTGGCGGCACGCTGACAGGAGCGGCTCATGGATCTCTATACCTATTACCGTTCCACCTCGTCGTACCGGGTGCGGATCGCGCTGGCGCTAAAGGGCCTCGACTATCAGGCGTTGCCGGTCAACCTGATCGCACCGCCCGGTGGCGAACATAGGCAACCGGCGTATCTGGCGATCAACCCCCAGGGCCGGGTGCCGGCCTTACGCACTGATGACGGCAAGTTGCTGATTCAGTCGCCGGCGATCATCGAGTACCTGGAAGAACGTTATCCACAGGTGCCGTTGCTGCCCGAAGACCTCGTTGCCCGCGCCCGGGTGCGCGGCGTGGCGGCGGTGATCGGCTGCGATGTGCATCCGCTGCACAACGTCAGCGTGCTCAATCGGCTGCGCGGTCTGGGCCATGACGAGCCGCAGGTCAACGAGTGGATCGCTCACTGGATCGGTCAGGGTCTGGCGACGGTGGAGCAGTTGATCGGCGACAGCGGTTTCTGTTTCGGCGAGTGGCCGTGCGTGGCTGACGTGTACCTGATTCCGCAGTTGTACGCGGCCGAGCGTTTCAACGTTTCGCTTGAGGCGTATCCAAGGATTCGTCGGGTGGCTGCATTGGCCGCAGAACATCCGGCGTTCATCGCGGCGCACCCGGCGAACCAGCCGGACACACCGAAGTAGCATTTGATGGCTCCCGTGCAACACACGGGAGCCATTCCGGTTACCCGCAAAAAATCATAAAAACAAAACAGGTACCTTGCGATGCATAACCAGATTGCCAGCTTCCGGGCGGCACTCGACGCCCGTCCTGTGTCCCGTTTTCAGTGGTTGCTCCTGATTCTTCTCGCCTTGCTGCTGGTCACCGACGGCTATGACGCCCAGGTGCTCGGTTACGTGGTGCCGGCACTGGCGCAGGACTGGGGCCTGGAGAAATCGGCGTTCGGTCCGGTGTTCAGCGCCAACCTGCTGGGCCTGACCCTCGGCTCGCTGGCCGTAACGCCGCTGGCCGATCGCTTCGGCGTACGGCGGATTCTGCTCGCCTGTGTACTGATTTACGCCAGTCTCACCGTGCTGATGGTGTTCGCCGATTCCCTGAACACCCTGATGATCGCGCGCTTCATCTGCGGCATCGGCATGGGCGGTGCAATGCCCAGCGCTATGGCGTTGATGTCGGAATATTCACCGCCGCGCCTGCGTACGTTGATGGTGACGCTGGCGGCATGCGGTTTCTCTTTCGGCGGGGCGGCGGGCGGTTTTGTTGCAGCCGGGTTCATCGACCGTTTCGGCTGGCAGGCGGTGTTCCTCGCCGGTGGTGTCACGCCGTTGCTGCTGTTCCCGTTCCTCTGGTGGATGCTGCCGGAGTCCTTGCCGCGTCTGCTGCGCGATGCGCCACCGTATGCACGCCTGCGCAAGGTCACCGCGCGAATGCTGCCGGATTGGCAGCCGCCCGCCGCATCGGTCGAGCAGAACGAGCGGGAGCAGGGCAGCAAACTGACGGTGGTGGAATTGTTCCGCAATGGTTACGCACGCCCGACCTTGCTGATCTGGGCGACGTTTTTCGTCAGCCTGATCCTGCTGTATTTCATGATCAGCTGGCTGCCGTCGCTGCTGCTGGAAAGTGGCCTGAAACTCAACGAGGCGAACCTGGTGACGTCGATGTTCCTGTTCGCCGGTACGCTGGGCGCGATCTGCATGGCGTGGTTCGCCGACCGTTTGAAAAGCAAAGTGCGGCTGCTGTCCGGTGTACTGGCCGGCGCGGCGGTGTGCACGATTCTGCTGGGCCTGAATCACGACAACCCGCGTTATCTGGTGGCCTGTGTTTTCGCGGCGGGCTTCTGCATCATCGGCGGGCAACTGACGCTCAACGCCTTCGCCAGCAATTTCTATCCGGCCCACGTGCGCGCCACCGGCACCGGCTGGGCATTGGGAGTAGGGCGGTTCGGCTCGATTCTCGGGCCGCTGTTCGGCAGCCTGTTGCTGGCGATGCACATTCCGGTGCAGCAGATTTTCTTCTTCTGCGCGATTCCGGCGGTGATTGCGGCGTTGCTGATCATTCAGGTACGTTCGCCTTCGGCGGGGTCAGTCAGTGCACCACCGAATTGGGCGGCAGATGCCCCAGCCGTTCCGTCAGGCGAAGCCGCTGAATCGGGTCGTCACTGAGCAATAGCGCATGCTCCAGATCGAAGCGCTCGGCGTTCGGGCAGTCGAGACGTTGATACAGACTGGCCCGGGCCAGGTAGTCGGCGACGCTGGCATTGCCCAGTTCGAGCACGCGTTCGGCATCGATCAGCGCCGCAATGTAGTCATCGTGGGTCAAATGCAACTGGCGCAGGTTGCGTGACAGGCGCTGTAGCATATGCAGCGGCGTGGCGGTCAGCAGGTGGTCGGCCTTGAGTTGCATCTGGTGGCCGTATTGGCGATGCAGCAGTTCGCGACAATCGTTCGGATACAGGCGCCGTCCACCGCACGGATCAAGCAGGTGATCGGCGCCGGGAACCTTCAGCAGGAAATGCCCGGGGAAGTTCACGCCTACCAGCGGAATCTCCAGGCCTCGGGCCAGTTCCAGAGCAATCAGCGCGAGGGCCAGCGGTTGACCGCGGCGGGTCTGTAACACCTTGTTCAGCAGAGCAGCCTGCGGGCGCACTGGCGCAAAATCATCCTGCGCAAAGCCCAGCTCGACCATGCGCCGCAGCAGCGGTTGCGCCAGCTCGCTGACCGGCAACAACGGCAAGCCAAAGCTGACCCGTTGCTGCAGCTCGATGAAATCCTGCAACAGCGCATCGGGATCGACGTGCTTATCGTGTTCGGCGGCCATCCACAATCCTGCCTCCAGCAGCGCAGGCGGTGAACGGTGCAGACACTCGAAAAAACGTTGGCGCGGACTCATCAAAATCTCCGGAGAATGCCTCGTTTTAGCCCCGTCTCTGTCATTCGTCCAGTACCGCGCCGCTCTGCCATCGGGTTATGCCGCAACGCATCGGTCGCTGCAGGGCCTTATTCCCGTGCGCTTCAGCAATTTTTGGGCGCAAGCCTATACTGGCGACTACCAGAAGTGATTCGGGAGCCTGCCGATGTTCGCTCTCATGCAAAGCACTCGCCTGGAATCGCTGCACCTTAGCGTTGATCCGGTCTCCGGATTGAAGGCGGTCATTGCCATTCATAACAGTCGTCTCGGGCCAGCCCTGGGCGGGTGTCGTTATCTTGCCTATCCGAATGATGAGTCCGCCGTCGCGGACGCCATACGCCTGGCCCAGGGCATGAGCTACAAGGCGGCGCTGGCCGGTCTGGCCCAGGGCGGCGGGGTGGCCGTGATCGTGCGGCCGGCCCATGTGGAAAACCGTGGCGCGCTGTTCGAGGCATTCGGTCGTTGCATCGATCAACTCGACGGCCGCTACATCACCGCCATCGACAGCGGTACCTCAGTGGCGGACATGGACTGCATCGCCCAGCAGACTCAGCATGTCACCAGCACCACGTCCGCCGGCGACCCGGCGCCCCATGCCGCGATGGGCGTGTTCACCGGCATCCGCGCAACGGCCATGGCGCGGCTGGGCAGCGACAACCTCGAAGGTTTGCGCGTAGCGATTCAGGGACTGGGCAATGTCGGTTACGCACTGGCCGAACAACTGCATGCCGCCGGCGCCGAACTGCTGGTCAGCGACATCGACCACGGCAAGGTGCAACTGGCGATGGAACAGCTCAACGCTCATCCGATTGCCAACGACGCCTTGCTCAGTACACCGTGCGACATCCTCGCACCGTGCGGCCTGGGCGGTGTGCTCAACAGCCACACCGTTACGCAGTTGCGCTGTTCGGCGGTAGCGGGGTCGGCCAACAATCAACTGACACATCTGGACGTCGCCGATCAACTGGAGCGGCGCGGCATCCTGTATGCGCCGGATTACGTGATCAATGCCGGTGGCCTGATCTACGTTTCCCTCAAGCATCGAGGCGAGGAGCTGACGACCATCACCGCGCATCTGTCGAAGATCAGTTCGCGGCTGACCGAAGTGTTTGCCCACGCCCAGGCGGAAAAACGTTCACCGGCGCGGGTGGCAGACGAGTTGGCGGAGAAGGTGTTGTACCGCTGAATTTTCCCCGGACATGAAAAAGCCCCTGAGTCGTTCAACTCAGGGGCTATTCAATTCAAGTGTCGCTTACTTTGCAGCCTTCGCCGCCTTGGCAGGTTTGGCCGGGGTTTCTACCGGTTCGGCCACATCTGCGGTTTCGGTCGCCACAACCGGTGCCGCCGGTGCGTTGATCAGCTCCGAGAGGGCATCAGGCTGGCTCTTGAACGCCCGGGCAAACACATCGCGGTTCTTCGCCATGTAGATCCCGACTTCTTCCACTTGCTGCTCGCTCAACGAAGGAACGGCTTTTTCCAGCACTTCGGCCAACAGTTCGGCCAGTTCGAGCATTTTGTCATGACGGTCAGCTTCGGCTTTATCCATGAACAAGCGCTCCAGATCTCGGCTGCTGCGGTATACCACTTCGACGGCCATTCACCACCTCACATGCCTTCACATTAAGTTGTCTTTGCGACTACTGTATCTATATACAGCGAAAAGAATAAGCGAATCCCTGCGCTTTGGGTAGTGGCTTTTTAATGTAGACCGGATTCGGATTTTGTCAGCCCGACGGTCATGCACAGGTGCGACCAAACGCCACGGCGCAGGTTTCGCGGCGCCTCGCCATGATGGCGTGGCCTCTTTTCTGCATGCATCTGTGTACGTGCGCAATAACCGTCACGTCCAGCAAGCAACATCCGCTCGAACCGGGCTAAGGAACCTTCATCGTGAAAATCAACTGGGCCGAGAAACTGCGGCAAAACGTGCACCAACTGGCCGAGTCCCTGGGCAACCTGTTCGTCGAGACCTTCCACTACCTCGCGCTGTTCGCCATTGGTGCGGTGACCGCCTGGGCGGCGGTGATGGAATTTCTCGGGATGCTCGAGGAAGGGCACATCAAGATCGATGACATTCTGTTGCTGTTCATCTATCTGGAACTGGGGGCGATGGTCGGGATTTATTTCAAGACCAACCATATGCCGGTGCGCTTCCTGATCTACGTGGCGATCACCGCACTGACGCGCCTGCTGATCTCCAACGTCTCGCACCACAATCCGCCGGACATGGGCATCATCTACCTGTGCGGCGGGATTCTGCTGCTGGCGTTCTCGATCCTGGTGGTGCGTTACGCTTCGTCGCAATTCCCTTCGGTGAAAATCGAGAAGCCGCAACGCAAGCTCGGTGCGGGGTCCGGTGAACATCCGGAGATCGAGAAGGGTGAGCTTTAAAGACCGATCGAGGGTCGATGCTGGCCCTTGATCTGCCGCGGTGGCGGGGTGAGCCCGTCGCCGCGGGTCATGGCTTCGAGGATCGCCATGGCGCTGTGGCCCTGTTCGATGGCGATGCCGAACTGAATGCTTTGCACCAGTCGCTTGAGGCGTTTGGGGTCGTTGCGCTGGTCGGCGCTGATCATCCGTTTGGCGACGATCCGGCCGCTGTTGGAAAGGGTCAGCATGATGCTGCCGTCGAGGCCCTGAATGCTCAGGTTGATCTGATAGTCCGGCGCGAAAGCATCGGTAATGATCTGAAAAGGATTGTCCATGATGCGTCACCGCCTGATTGAACGTGCAGTTGTTGACCGGCCTTGATCGGGTTGGTTCGCCAAACCTGACCGTCGGCCCTTCCGTGGTCCTGTCTCCTTCAGCGATGTAGCAAGGGACATGCCGGGAATATTGTCGAACAACAGAACCGGCCAAAAAGAAGGCGAGCTCATGGCTCGCCTTCTTCGTTTACGGCCCGTTTCAGGGCAGAACCGAGTAGATGATCGCCGACAGTGCAATCAGGCCGATCAGCACCACGAATACGTTGGACACCTGGCCCGAATACTGGCGCAAGGCTGGCACGCGGCGGATGGCGTACATCGGCATCAAGAACAACAGGCAGGCAATCACCGGCCCGCCGAGGGTTTCGATCATGCCGAGGATGCTCGGGTTGAAAGTCGCCACGGCCCAGCAGCTGAGGATCATGAACAGCGCCGTCGCACGGTTCAGCCAGCTCGCCGACATCACCCGGCCACGACCGCGCAGGCTTTTGACGATCATGCCCTGGAAGCCTTCGCTGGCGCCGATGTAGTGGCCGAGGAAGGATTTGGTGATCGCCACCAGCGCAATCAGCGGCGCGGCGTAGGCGATGACCGGAGTCTGGAAGTGGTTGGCCAGGTACGACAGGATCGAAATGTTCTGCGCCTTGGCTGCTGCCAGATCGGCTGGCGACAGTGCGAGCACGCAGCTGAAGCAGAAGAACATCACCGTCACCACCATCATGCCGTGGGCCATGGCGAGGATGCCACTGCTCTTGCGTTCGGCCTGGTCGCCGTAGCGCTGTTTCTGCTCGACGGCGAACGCGGAAATGATCGGCGAATGGTTGAACGAGAACACCATCACCGGGATCGCCAGCCACAGGGTCTTGAGGAATACCGACATTTCCATCGGTTCTTTAGCGCTGGCGAAGAATGCGCCGTTCCAGTTCGGAATCAGGCTGATGCCGAGCAACAACAACGCGGCGACGAACGGATACACCAGCACGCTCATGGCTTTGACGATGACGCTTTGACCGCAACGCACAATGGCCATCAGACCGAGGATCAGGGCCAGCGACAGCACCGCGCGCGGAGGCGGAGCGATGTGCAACTGATGTTCGAGGAAGCTGCTCAGGGTATTGGTCAGCGCCACGCTGTACACCAGCAGGATCGGGAAGATCGCGAAGAAATACAGCAGCGTGATCAGCTTGCCGGCGCCGATGCCGAAGTGTTCTTCCACCACTTCGGTGATGTCGCCGGAGCGGCCCGACAGCACGAAGCGGGTCAGGCCCCGGTGCGCGAAGAAGGTCATCGGGAACGCCAGCAACGCCAGGATCAGCAACGGCCAGAAGCCGCCGACACCGGCGTTGATCGGCAGGAACAGCGTACCGGCACCGATGGCGGTGCCGTACAGGCCGAGCATCCAGGTGGTGTCGAATTTGCTCCAGCCCTTGTGGGCGGTTTCGTTATTTCGTGTGCGGTCTACAGCAGGATTTTCGGCAGCAGGTGTACGTACATCGGTCATCGTTTTTGCCTCGTTATTATTCTTGCTCGGGCTCACGTGTTACGGGCGGTCAGGGAGTGCTCCTCAGCACTCCACCCAGCTCACGGCCAGGCCGCCCCGTGAAGTCTCTTTGTATTTGTCATGCATGTCGGCGCCGGTATCGCGCATGGTGCGGATCACCCGGTCGAGGGAAATGAAGTGTTTGCCGTCGCCGCGCAGGGCCATTTGCGTAGCGTTGATCGCCTTCACCGCAGCGATGGCGTTGCGCTCGATGCAGGGCACCTGCACCAGTCCGCCGACCGGATCGCAGGTCAGGCCGAGGTTATGTTCCAGGCCGATTTCGGCGGCGTTTTCAAGTTGCTCCGGAGTCGCACCGAGCACATCGGCCAGACCTGCAGCGGCCATCGCGCAGGCCGAGCCGACTTCGCCCTGGCAACCGACTTCTGCACCGGAGATCGAGGCGTTTTTCTTGCACAGGATGCCGACCGCTGCTGCGCCCAGAAAGAACGCGACCACGTCATCGTCCGACGCGTCCGGATTGAATTTCATGTAGTAGTGCAGGACGGCCGGAATGATCCCGGCAGCACCGTTGGTCGGCGCGGTGACCATGCGCCCGCCGGCGGCGTTTTCTTCGTTGACGGCAAGGGCGAACAGGTTGACCCACTCCATCGCCGACAGGGTCGAACTGATGACGTTCGGCTTGCCGATTTCCAGCAGGCTGCGGTGCAATTTCGCTGCGCGACGCGGAACATTCAGACCGCCGGGCAAGACGCCTTCGTGACGCAAACCTTGTTCGACGCACTCGCGCATCACCGACCAGATATGCAGCAGGCCCTGACGGATCTCGGCGTCGCTGCGCCAGGCTCGTTCGTTGGCCATCATCAGTTCGGAAACCCGCAGGTTGTGCTGCTTGCACAGCGCCAGCAGTTCGACGGCGCTGGAAAAATCGTAGGGCAGCTCGACGTCACCGGCCGGCGCTACGCCGGATTCGGCTTCGGCCGCTTCGATGATGAAACCGCCGCCGACCGAGTAGTACGTTTGCGTGAACAGCTCGGCAGATTCGCCAAAGGCTGTCAGCGACATGGCGTTGGGGTGGTAGGGCAGGCTCTCGTCCAGCAGCAGGAGATCGTGTTGCCAGTTGAAGGCAATGTTTCGCTGCCCGGCCAGACAGAGTTGGCCGGTTTCCCGCAGTTGCTGGATGCGCGGGTCGATGGTCGACGGATCGATGCTGTCCGGCCATTCGCCCATCAGGCCCATGACCGTTGCGCGGTCGGTGGCGTGACCGACGCCGGTGGCCGAGAGCGAGCCGTACAAACGGATTTCCACCCGGTTCACATCCAGCAGCAAATGCTGGTCGATCAGGGCCTGGGCGAAGGTGGCGGCGGCGCGCATCGGGCCGACGGTGTGGGAACTGGACGGACCGATGCCGACTTTGAATAGATCGAAAACACTGATAGCCATGCTAAAGCCTTACAAGCAATGGAGTAGGAATCGCCGCCATTTTTTGTAGGACAAGCGCAATGTCGGCGATACTGCCTACCTCGCTTCAGCGTGACTAACGAAACTTCCTAAGTAAGCCTTTAGCAGGACTAAACCATGAGCCGTCAATTGCATGCCCAGACTTACGTCTGGCTGCAGGTGTTTTCCTGTGCCGCGCGGCACCTGTCGTTCACCCGTTGTGCCGAAGAACTGCACATCACGCCGGGGGCGGTCAGCCAACAAATCCGACAACTGGAAGAGCGCCTGGGCTTTCGCCTGTTTCACCGTCGCGCGCGGGGTGTGGAGCTGAGTGCGGAAGGGCAGCGACTGGCGATTACGGTCAACGAGGCTTACGGCAGCATCGATGCGGAGTTGCGTCGTCTCGATGCGGGGATGATCAGCGGAATTCTGCGGGTGCGTTCGATTCCGTCGTTTCTCAGCAAATGGCTGACCCCGCGCCTGCCGCGCCTGCAACAGCGTTACCCGGACATCCAGTTGCGGCTGGTGGCCGAGGACAGCAGTGTGCCGTTGCATGAAGGGGATTTCGACCTGGCCATCGACTTGAACGACGGCAGTTATCCGGGCCTGTTATCCACAGCCTTGCTCGACGAGCAGATTTTCCCGGTGTGCGCGCCGGGCCTGCTGCGCGGACGACCGCCGCTGCACGGGCCGGCGGATCTGGTGCATTTTCCGCTGCTGCACGACATCACCGCATGGCGCGGCAGTTATGAGTACGCGGAGTGGGAGTTCTATCTCAACGCTGTCGGTTTCGAAGGTGCCGACGTACGGCGTGGGCACACGTTCAACCGCAACCACCTGACCATCGAAGCGGCGATTGCCGGCATGGGCGTGGCGATTGCCCGGCGCACGCTGCTCAACGACGAGCTGGAGCGGGGGACGTTGATCGTGCCGTTCGGGATTTCGGTGCCCAATCACAAGCGCTATGTCTTGCTCTATGCGCCGGGGGCGTTGAGCCATCCGGGCGTGCGCGCGGTGCATGACTGGCTGGTGGAAGAGGCGGAGATTTTTCGTGGCCTGCACCCGTTGGGTGATGGCCAATTGTGAGCAGATTTTTCAGGGTGGCGGGGCGACCCAACTCCCGACCTTACCAGCGCTTCACTCGGTTGTCCGGCTTTTTTTGCGTATGAATATTTATCTTTTTTCAGGGGTTGAAATGTTCGTCAAGCGGGCCGATTGTTGTAATCAAGAGGTCACGAAATCCTGTTCAAGGCCTCTTGCGAGCTAGCTGAAATAAGGGATGAACTATGCAAATCCAAGTCAACAGCGACAACCATATTCAAAGCAGCAAACGACTGGAGGAGTGGGTACGAACCACAATTGAGAGCACGCTCGACCGTTATGAGGAAGACCTGACCCGTGTCGAAGTCCATCTGAGCGACGAGAACGGTGACAAACCGGGTCCCCATGATTTGCGCTGCCAACTGGAGGCGCGGCCAAAAGGCCATCAACCGATTTCCGTCACCCACAAAGCCGATTCGCTGGAACAGGCGATCGATGGTGCAGCCGAAAAACTGGAGCACGCGCTGGAGCACCTGTTTGGCAAACTGCGGGGCAAACCGCGAGCCGCTGTGGTGCCGTTCGAAAGAAAGGCGAATGACCGGTTGCTGGAGGAAGAATTTCTGGAAAACGAACAGGCAGCGATCAACAGTTGATGCGCTGATTTTATAAGTCACCCAATGAGAACGGGCCTGCAATTGCAGGCCCGTTTCGTTTTTGGTGGGTTTTGTGAGTGGATCAGATGAAACCCCTCTCCCTTTGGGAGAGGGCTGGATGCATGTAGATCTCAGAAGGCAACGGATGTCTGCACATATACCGTGCGCGGCTCACCGACATACTTGCCCTTGTTGTTGTCATCGAACGAGCGGGTGAAATACTGGGTGTTGAAGATGTTCTTCACCCCCACCGCCACGTTCAGGTCCGACAGTTGCGGGCCGAAGTCATACCCGGCACGGCTGCTGAACAGCATGTAGCCCGGGATCTTGCCGGTGCTGCCGTCGGCGCTTTCTTTCGAGGTGTTGGCGTTGTCGGCGAACTGGTCGCTCTGGAAGCTGCTGTCCAGGTTGAGTTTCCACGGCCCTTCGGTGTAACCGACGCCGATCGTGCCTTTGTGTTTGGACGAGAACGGCACACGGTTGCCCTTGTTCGGGCCGTCTTCGCGGATGGTCGCGTCGACATAGGCGTACGTGGCGTAGACATCGAAGCCGGCCAGTGCCGGGCTCAAATCATCCAGCGCGTAATTGACGCTGGTCTCGATGCCTTGATGGCGGGTCTCGCCACGGGCGATGACCGAATCGTTGGTCTGGTTGCTCTCGTACTGGTTGTCGAAGTTGATCAGGAACGCGCCGATTTCCGCGCGCAGCGCGCCGTTGTCGTAACGGGTGCCGAGTTCCCAGGTGCGGGCCTTTTCCGGTTTCACTTCACCGCTGCTCACGCGGTTGGGCATCTGGCTGTATTGCACGCTGCCGAAGGAGCCTTCGGTGTTGGCGTACAGGTTCCAGGTGTCGGTCAGGTGGTACAGCACGTTCAACGCCGGCAGCGCGGTGTTGTAGTCGCCCTTGTATTTGACGTTGGTCAGGTTGTTGGTCTGCTGCGACTCGATCATCTCGTAGCGCACGCCCGGGGTGATCGTCCACTTGCCGATGTCGATGCGGTCATCGACGAAGAACGCATTGGCTTCAGTGCCGCCACGGGTGTCGCGGTCGTTGCGACTATTGGTGGTCGGGTATTGGTTGCTGGCGATCGGCGTGCGATAGCGCGACTCGTGGCCGGCTTCATTGATGTAGCGATAGCCGACACCGACTTCATGGCTGGTCGGGCCGAGGTCGAAACCTTGGGCGAAACGGGTTTCCAGACCGCGAACCCAGTATTCGCGCGGCGACAGCGACAGGAACGTGCCCTGATCCAGATAACCGCTGCGCAGGGTCTTGGTGAAGAAGGTGTTGGCGGTGAATTCGCGGCGGTCTTCCTGATAGCGGTAACCGAAATTGAACATGGTGCGACGACCCCAGAACTGGTCTTTCGGGCGGGTCGATTGATACGGATCGGCATCGTAGTCGGCGACATTCAGACCGCCGGGCATGTCAGCCTTGCCTTCGTAATACTGGGCCATGGCGTTGAAGCTGTTGGCTTCGTCGAGCTGGTATTTGCCCTTGAGGATCAGGTCGTCGATTTCCGTGTCGCTGTGTTCGCGCCAGTCTCCACCGCGCGTGCCGGAGTACAGCAGCGCGCCGCCCAGGCTATTGTCGTTGGTGCCGCCGGCCAGCAGGTTGGCGCTGGTCTTGAAGCCGTCGTGGCTGGACGATGGGCTGGTTTCGGTCTGGAAACCGCCCTTGACGGTCGGCTCGTCCGGAATCGCCCGGGTCACGAAGTTGACGACGCCGCCGACGTTCTGCGGGCCGTAACGCACGGCGCCGCCGCCTCGCACGACATCCACCGCGTCCATGTTGCCCATGCTGATCGGCGCGAAGGACAACTGCGGCTGACCGTAAGGCGCGAACGGCACCGGAATGCCGTCCATCAACACCGTCGAACGCGCGGCCAGGCGCGGGTTGAGGCCGCGAATGCCGAAGTTCAGCGCCATGTCGTGGCTGCCGGTGCCGTTGTTTTCCGGGGCATTGACCCCGGGAATGCGGTTGAGCACATCGCGGGCCTGAGTCGCGCCCTGACGTTCGAATTCTTCGCGGCGGATCACGTCACGGGCACCGGGATGTTCGAAGACGTTGACCTGCTCGGCTTCACCCAGCCAGTCGCCAACCACTTTCGAGGTGTCCAGCTCCAGCGCCGTATCGCTCGCCGGTTGCAGGCTGAAGGCGTTGCCACCTTCGGCGCGAGCTTGCAGGCCGGTGCCTTCGAGCAGCGCGTTCAGACCTTGTTCCGCTGTGTAGTTGCCTTCCAGTCCACGGCTCTGCACGCTGCTGGTGACCTGCGAGCCGAACGAGATCAGCACGCCGGCTTCACGGCCGAACTGGTTGAGGGCGTTTTCCAGCGACGACGGGGCGATGTGGTAAGCCTTGGTTTCGGCAGCCTGCGCAAGGGGCAGGGCGCTGAAGCTCAGGCTGGCGCCGAGGACAAGATTGCGCAGGGTTCGGGCCAGTGGCGTGAGGCGGGTGAAGTGCATGGAGGACGGTCCTGAGAAGGTTGAATCAAGGGGGCTTTCCTTCTCTGTCACGCCAGATCTGAAAAACGGCTCATTTATTTTTTGCGATGGATCAAACCTTGGCTTCGACCGTCACCCAGTATCGGGTAAAGCGCTTCACTTTTACCGGCAGGCTGATTTCCAGCAGATCGAGAATCCGCTCGCTGTCGTCCAGTGGATAAGTCCCGGAGATCAGCAGGTCAGCCACTTTCGCATCGCAATGGAGCTGCCCGCGACGATAGCGGCCGAGTTCGTCGAGGAAGTCACCCAGGCGCATGTGCGCGGCCACCAGCATGCCGTCGGCCCAGGCGCCGCTGTTGGCGTCCAGCGGTCTGGCTTCGCCGACAGAGGTGGCGCTGAAACTCAATTGCCGGGCGACCGGCAACAACATCGGTGCGCGACCTTGTGCGTTCAATTCGACCCGACCTTCAAACAACGCAACCTGCGTGCGGTCGGCAAACTGCCGGACATTGATCCGTGCGCCTCGGGTTTTCAGCAGGCCTTGGGCGGTTTGCACTTCGAAGGATTGAGTGGCGGTCAGCAGCATTTCACCTTCGAGCAGGCGGATCAGGCCATCTCCCCGGACATCCGCCGCACTGGCGGTGTTGAGCTGCAACTGTCCGCCGGCGCCGAGCGATATCTTGCGCCGTTGACCGACCGGGCTGCGGTAATCGGCCAGCAGCGATGGCAATGGATTGTGCTCGCGCATTCCCCAGGTGACCGCCGAGCCGGCGCCGAGAATCAGCAACAACTTCAGCGCCTGACGCCGGCTGCCGGACTTTGGCGCATTCAGCGCGGCGTGGGCCAGAGGCGATGACAAACCGCGCAACCGCGAATTGACTCGCTGAATGTGTTCCCAGGCGCGGCGGTGTTCGCTGTGGGCGTCGATCCATTGTTGCCAGGCTTGTTGCTGGCGCGGATTCAACGGACCCTGCTGCATTTCCAGCAGCCAGTGCACCGCCTGCTCGGCGACCTGCGATGAAAAATCCGTCGGCGGGTTCACAGGGCGAAGTAGCAGCGCATCGCTGCCTTGTTCAGATGACGTTTGACCGTGGCCACGGAGATGCCCAGTTCAGCGGCGATCTGTGGATAAGTCAGGCCATCCACCTGAGCCAGCAGAAAGGCACGTTTGACGGTGCGCGGCAGGCCGTCGAGCAACTGGTCCAGCTCCATCAGGGTTTGCAGAATGATCGCTTTCTCTTCTTCCGAAGGCGCGACGACTTCCGGCATCTGCGCGAGGGTGTCGAGGTAGGCGCGCTCCAGATCCTGGCGGCGGTAATGGTTGAACAGCACGCGTTTGGCCAGGGTGGTGAGGAATGCGCGCGGCTCGATGATCACCGGCGGCTCGCGAGCGGTCAGCACCCGGATGAAGGTGTCCTGGGCCAGATCGGCGGCGCTGTCCGGGCAGCCGAGCTTGCGCCGCAGCCAGCCGGTGAGCCAGCTGTGATGGGCCTGATACAGCGATTCGACGGGATGGGCGGGCGACAACGGCATCACTCCGGGCGCATGTGGATGCGTTAGAGAACAAGAATGGTTCGCATTGTAGGGCTGCGAGTGTGTGCCGGCAATCAGACTCTTTTGCGTATGAGAATATTTATCATTAATATCGCTTGTCTGTCGTCTTGACTTGTTGGTCGGGCGTTAACCGTTTCAGGGCCGAAACATGAAAGCCAAACTTGCCGCACTTCCCATGTCCTATCGTCTGGCCGTCACGTCGCGGGTGCTCGCGGCGGTGTTTGGCGGCTATCTGGTCGCGGCGCTGGCCAGTGTCACGCTGACCCTGTGGTTGCCGCTGAACCGCGCCGAAGCGGTCGTCACCGGCATGACCGTCTCGTTCCTGGTCTATCTGGTGGCCGTGCTCTGGTGTTTCGCCTGTCGCAGCGCATGGTCGGCGTGGGTCGGTTTGCTGGTGCCGAGCGTGATTCTGGCGACGATCTCCGGCGCTGCCCGAGGCCTGGGTTACGCATGAAAGAGGGTTTAAGCCAGGCAATGACCGGCCCGCTGCCGTCCCCTGTCGCAGGGTTCTTGAACTGACATGCTGATCAGCCATCCCCCCGAGTCCCGCGACGACGAACCCCACGGCGCCCGTGCACATTTTCTGCAGGTGTTTTTGTCCCAGCGTTCGCAAATGGAAGCCCTGGTGAACCGCCGCGTCGGCTGTCGGGCAACTGCGGCGGATCTGGTGCAGGATCTGTTCTTGCGTTTCTGGCGCCGGCCGCTGGTGCAGGTCGAAGAGCTGAGCACCTACCTGTTACGTTGCGCCGGCAACATCGCCATTGACCATCTTCGCAGTGAAGGCACGCGGGTGCGGGTCAACGAAGGCTGGCAGCCGGATGAACCGGACAGCAGCGCCAGCGAACCGCAAGCCGCGCTCGAGGCGGGCAATGATCTGCGCCACGTCGAAGCAGCGTTGCGCGCCTTGCCCGAGCGCACACGGCAGATCTTTTTGCTCAATCGCATTCACGGACGCAAGTACGCCGAGATCGCCAAAGCCACGGGGCTGTCCCAAAGCGCCGTGGAAAAACATATGATGCGCGCCCTCGAGGCCTGCAAGGCCAGCCTGCGCGAATCCGCGCCACGCCTGCCAGGGAAAGCACCGTGAATCACACCGACCGCGTCACTCCGACGCCTGCTCAGGAGCAGGCGGCTTTTGCCTGGCTGAGCCTGTTGCACGACCGCCCCAGCACCGGCGATCAACTGACCTTCAGCCAATGGCTGCATGCCGATCCCGCCCACGCCGAGGCTTACGCTCAGGCACAAGTCATCTGGGAATTGAGTGAAGGGCCGGCCCGCACACTGGCCGATGAAGAAGCGTTCGCCTTGCAGGGTTACCTGAATGCGATGGATCGGCCGCGCCGTCCACAGGTCCGGCGCTGGGCCGGAGCGCTGGCGATGGCGGCCTGTCTGTTGTTGATGATCAGCCTCGGCACCGGTTGGCAGCCGCAGCGCTGGATCGACGATCTGGGTGCCGATTACGTTTCGGCTCCCGGCGAAATCCGCACCGTGACCTTGTCCGACAAATCCCAGGTCACGCTGGATGCCGACAGCGCCATCGCCGTGGATTTCAGTCATGGCGAGCGGCATGTCCAGGTGCGTCGGGGTGCCGGATTTTTCAGCGTGACCCACACTGGCGAGCCGTTCGTGGTCGAGGCTGAAAAGGGCCAGACGCGGGTGCTCGGCACGCAGTTCGAAGTGCGCCTGCAACCTCACGGCGCACAAGTCACTGTGCTGTCCGGGCGCGTCGGCGTGACGGCATCCCGTGATGATCAACAGCAGATTCTCACCACCGGACAGCAGGTGGCGTATGGCGAAGGTTCAGCGCAAAAACTGCACGCCGTGGACAGCGAAGCGCAACTGGCCTGGCGTCAGGGCTGGCTGACTTACTACAAGTCGACACTGGCCGATGTGGTGCAGGATCTGCGGCGTTATTACCCCGGGCGCATCGTGTTGCTCAACGACGAATTGGGCGCGCGCAAGGTCAGCGGAAGCTTTCCGAGCAAGGATCCGCAAGCGGTGCTGAATTCGCTGCAGGGGGTTCTGGGATTCGAGCAGCATCAGGTGTTGGGCAAGCTGATTATCCTGCGCTGAAAATATTTTCAGATTTGTAGTGAGGTAAATCCCGACGCCATCCGTGTAGTGACTGAAACTGCGAGTCATTCGCATCCGTTGCGGTTCTACACAGGTCATGAGCAATGAAGTCCAGGGCAAAATCGGGTTCGGTCAAACAGTGGTTCGGCGCCTCGGCGCTGAGTTTTGCGGCGTTGGCATTGCTGCCGATGAGCGTGGCGCAGGCCGCTGAAAGCAACAGCAGCCAGCCACAGAAACAGTTCAGTTTTTCCCTGGCTGCCAAACCGCTGCCGCAGGCCTTGAGCGATTTCAGTCGTGTGACCGGCCAGAGCGTGGTCTACACCGTCGAAGCGCCGTACGGTCTCAACGCACCGGCGGTCAACGGACAGATGAGCGCCGAACAGGCACTGCAACGATTGCTCACCGGTTCCGGCCTGACCTTCCGCCGCACCGACAGCCATACCCTGGCCCTCGAACCGCAACCGACCGCAGGCGCGCTGAACCTCGGCGCGACGAACATCACCTCGGTCATCGATCAACCGATGAGCTACCAGCCACCGGAAACCAGTTCGGTGATGCGCTCCTCGGCCTCGCTCCAGGAAATCCCGCAGACCGTCAACGTGATCCCGGCCCAGGTCATTCGCGATCAGGCACCGCGCAATCTTGATGATGCACTGGCCAACGTCAGCGGCATCACCCAGGGCAACACGCTGGGCAGCACCCAGGATTCGGTGATGACCCGCGGCTTCGGCGACAACCGCAACGGCTCGATCATGCGCGACGGTATGCCGGTGGTGCAGGGCCGCGGCATGAACGCGACCGTTGATCGTGTCGAAGTGCTCAAGGGCCCAGCTTCGCTGCTCTACGGGATTCAGGACCCGGGCGGCGTGGTCAACATGGTCAGTAAAAAGCCTGAACTGACCCAGTACAACGCACTGACCCTGCGCGGCTCGACCTATGGCGACGGCAAGAACGGCAGCGGTGGCTCCTTCGACAGCACTGGTGCGCTGGGGGACTCCGGTCTGGCCTATCGCATGGTGCTGGATCATGAAGACGAAGATTACTGGCGCAACTTCGGCACCCATCGGGAATCGCTGATCGCGCCGTCGCTGGCCTGGTACGGCGAGCGCACCAAGCTGTTGTTCGCTTACGAGCATCGGGAATTCCTGACGCCATTCGACCGTGGCACCCTGATCGACCCACGCACCAACCATCCGCTGGACATCTCGCGCAACGAACGTCTCGACGAGAAATTCAACGACATGGAAGGCCGTTCGGATCTCTACCACTTCGAGGCCGACCACGAACTCAACGACGACTGGAAAGCCCATTTCGGCTACAGCTGGAACCGCGAAACCTACGACGCCAGCCAAGTCCGCGTAACCGCGATCGACACCAAAAAAGGCACCCTGACCCGCAGCATGGACGGCACCCAGGGCGCGATCAGCACCGACCGTTTCACCACCGCCAGCCTCGAAGGCAAGGTCAACGTGCTGGGCATGCAGCATGACCTGGTGTTCGGCGTCGACGACGAGTACCGCAAGATCTACCGCGCCGATCTGATCCGTCAGAAAAGCCTGAGCACCTTCAGCTACGTCAACCCGGTCTACGGTCGTGAAGTTGCCGGCTCCACCGTCAGCCCGGCGGACAGTGCGCAGACCGATCTGCTGCGCAGCGACTCGGTATTCCTGCAGGACTCGATCCACCTCAACGACCAGTGGATTCTGGTGGCCGGCGGGCGCTTCCAGGAGTACGACCAGTACGCCGGCAAAGGCGTACCGTTCAAGGCCAACACCGACAGCAATGGTCAGAAGTGGGTGCCGCGCGCAGGTCTCGTATATCGCTACACCGACGCGTTGTCGTTCTACGGCAGTTACACCGAGTCGTTCAAGCCGAACTCCACCATCGCCCCGTTGAGCGGCAGCAGTACCGTGCTCGACGGCAGCATCGCGCCGGAAGAAGCCAAGTCCTGGGAGCTGGGTGCGCGCCTCGATATTCCGGGACGTGTCACCGGCAACATTGCCCTGTTCGACATCAAGAAACGCAACGTGCTGGTGGCCAACGCCGAAGGCCCGACCACGATCTACAGCGCCGCCGGTGAAGTGCGCTCCCGAGGTCTGGAAGTGGACCTGACCGGCCAGCTCAGCGACCGCTGGAGCATGATCGGCAGCTACGCCTACACCGACGCCGAGGTCACGGAAGATCCGGACTACAAAGGCAACAAGCTGCAGAACGTGGCGAAAAATACCGGCTCGCTGTCGGCGGTCTACGACTTCGGCAGCGTGATCGGCGGCGATCAACTGCGGGTCGGCGCCGGCGCGCGGTATGTCGGTGAGCGAGCGGGTAACGCAGTGAATGATTTCGAGCTGCCGAGCTACACCGTGGCCGATGCGTTCGCCACTTACGACACCAAGGTTGAAGGGCAGAAGGTCAAGTTCCAGCTCAACGTGAAGAACCTGTTCGACCGCACCTACTACACCTCGGCGGCCAGCCGGTTCTTTGTGTCGATGGGCGATTCGCGGCAGATTTCGTTGTCCAGCACGCTGGAGTTCTGATCAGCGCAAAAACGCCTGGCGATACTCGCCGGGCGTTCCACCCAGCACCTGGCGAAAACGGTTGGTGAAGTGGCTGGCACTGGCAAATCCGCACGCCAGGGCAATCTCGCCCAATGGCAACGACGTCCCGCGCAACAACTCCCGCGCCCGGCTCAGGCGCCGCGCCAGCACATACTGATGCGGCGGCAGACCGAAGCTCACCCGGAACATCCGCGCAAAGTGGTATTCCGACAACGCACACAACCCCGCCAGTTGCCCGAGGCTGATCGGCTCGGCCAGTTGGCTGTCGATGAACTCCACCAGTTGCCGGCGCTGATGCGGCGCCAAACCACCCTTGAGACGCAAACCCTCTCGCACGCCGACCTGGCTGAGCAAGGTATGGCTGATCAGTTCATGGGCAAGGCTGCTGGTCAGCAAACGTTCGGCGGGTTCGTCCCAATTGAGGGTGAGTAGCTGGCGAAACCGCTGGGCCTGTTGCGGATCTTCGAGAAAAGTCTGTTCGCGCAACTGCATTTCCCGGGGCTCGCGATCCAATAGGGTGACGCAGCCCAAGGCAAATTGTTCGGCGCTGAAATACAGGTGGGCCAGACGAATATCGCCATTAATCACCCAACCCGATTCGTGATCGGCCGGCAGGATGCACAGCTTGTCCGGGCCGCCCTTGTTGCCGGGCTCGCCACGGCGGAAGGTGCCAGTGCCGCCGGCGATGTAGCAGGAGAGGGTGTGATGGCTCGGCGCTTCGTATTCCTGGGCGTCGTGGTGATTGGTCCACAAAGCAGCAGACAAGCCGTCGCCCAACTCGGCGCTGTGCACAAGGCGTGCATTGGGCGAATTGTTGAGGGCTTGAAAGACTTGCAGGGTATCGATGGCGGCCATGATCGGTTCTCTTCAACGCCTTGCATCCTACTCCGTAGATTTCCCGCTGCCAGCCTGTGGCCCGACAAAAGCGCAAGTTTATGCAAGCACGGGTAGATGGCGTGGGCGGACACTGAAACCCAATCGAGGAGTGTCTGCCATGAACCTGTCGTTGTATTTGTTGACCGTACTGATCTGGGGCACCACCTGGATCGCTCTTAAATGGCAACTGGGCGTGGTCGCGATTCCGGTGTCGATCGTCTATCGCTTCGGCCTCGCCGCGTTGGTGCTGTTCGCGCTTTTGCTGCTCAGCCGCCGTCTGCAACCGATGAACCGGCGCGGGCATCTGATTTGTGTGGCGCAGGGGTTGTGCCTGTTCTGCGTCAACTTCATGTGTTTCCTGACCGCCAGCCAATGGATCCCCAGCGGCCTGGTGGCGGTGGTGTTTTCCACCGCGACCTTGTGGAACGCCCTGAATGCGCGAGTGTTCTTCGGCCAACGTATTGCGCGCAATGTGTTGATGGGTGGGGCGCTGGGGCTGTTTGGCCTGGGCCTGTTGTTCTGGCCGGAGCTGGCCGGGCATCACGCCAGCCCGCAAACACTGCTTGGCCTTGGTCTGGCGCTTTGCGGCACCTTGTGTTTCTCCGCGGGCAACATGCTGTCGAGCCTGCAACAGAAGGCCGGCCTCAAGCCGCTGACCACCAATGCCTGGGGCATGGCCTACGGCGCGGCGATGCTGTCGGTGTGGTGCCTGCTCAAAGGCATTCCGTTCGAGATGGAATGGACATCGCGCTACATCGGCGCGCTGCTGTACCTGGTCATCCCCGGTTCGGTGATCGGTTTCACCGCGTACCTGACGCTGGTCGGTCGCATGGGGCCGGAGCGCGCAGCTTATTGCACGGTGTTGTTCCCGGTAGTGGCGCTGAACGTATCGGCCTTTGCCGAAGGCTATCAATGGACGGCGCCGGCATTGGCCGGGTTGGTGCTGGTCATGCTGGGCAACGTGCTGGTGTTTCGCAAACCCCGCGCACCGATACTGCCGACTCAAGGCAAACTGGCCTGATGCACATGAGCGCTGAATGTTCAGCGCTCAACTTTTATGACGATGTAAATCAATAGCGGAAATATGAAATCGACAATATGCCGGGCCCAGTCCTTGGCATTCCATGTTTGCGAAGTGTCCATGTCGAACCATTCAACACCGATGGTTTGCAGACCGACGTAATAAACGAACATGGCGATCATCAAACCAATGATCGAAAGTTTCTTTGCGTCGTGGAAAGCTTCGGCTGAGTCGTTGATTTTCCGATAAAGGTGATAAGTGCCCAGCAGGCAGCAAACGGTGTAAATCACTTCCAGAGTAATAATCAGCCAGTAGATGCGGTGGTGCAGCATGGGTGAGGTGATTGCCCGATATCGTATGTTTTCGTTGATCTGGGTGGTGTCCATGCTGAGGATGTGCCCGACATATTCATAGTTTGATGGGTAGTCGGTGAAGTTGCTGTACATCACAAGAAGGCCGAAGAAGCTGATGTAAGCCATGAGTATGACTTTGCTGTAGCGGACAAGTTGATCGGTGTTCAGGCTTTTCAAGGTAGATGTTCTCCAGAAAGTTTTAATTTCTGGAGAGTCTATAGCGGCAGTGCCTGTTTCGTTGTTCAGTTCAATTGCAAGTTATGTGCGCCGGATAAAAGATCGGGCAAGTGCGATACAACACTTGCCCGATCTTTTTTAACCGCGCCAGACCTGCGGATTGACCAGATCCTGCGGTCGCTCACCAAGCAGAGCGCTACGCAAATTGGCCAGTGCACGGTTGGCCATGGCCTCGCGAGTTTCATTCGTCGCCGAGCCGATGTGCGGCAAGGTCACTGCGTTTTTCAGCTGGAACAGCGGTGATTCCGCCAGCGGTTCCTTTTCGTAAACGTCAAGGCCGGCACCACGAATGCGGTTGTTCTGCAGCGCTTCGATCAGTGCCGGCTCGTCGACCACGGGGCCGCGGGAGATGTTCACCAGAATCGCGTTCGGCTTCATCAGCGCGAGTTCGCGATGGCTGATCAGATGACGGGTCTTGTCGCTGAGCGGCACCACCAGGCAGACGAAATCCGCTTCGGCCAGCAACTGATCGAGGCTGCGAAATTGTGCGCCGAGTTCTTGCTCCAGTCCGGTCTTGCGGCTGTTGCCGCTGTAGAGGATCGGCATATTGAAGCCGAAGCGTCCACGACGGGCGACGGCGGCGCCAATGTTGCCCATGCCGACGATGCCCAGGGTCTTGCCGTGCACGTCGCAACCGAACAGTGGTGCGCCGACACTGGCCTGCCATTGGCCGGCCTTGGTCCAGGCGTCCAGTTCGGCGACGCGGCGGGCGCTGCTCATGATCAGGGCGAAGGCCAGGTCGGCGGTGCTTTCGGTCAGCACGTCCGGGGTGTTGGTGAGCATGATCCCGCGTTCATTGAAGTAGGCGAGGTCGTAGTTGTCGTAGCCGACGGAGACGCTGGAGACCACTTCAAGCTTCGTGGCGTTTTCCAGTTGGGCCTTGCCGAGTTTGCGGCCGACACCGATCAGGCCGTGGGCGTGGGGCAGGGCTTCGTTGAACTGGGCGTTGATGTCGCCGTTTTTCGGGTTGGGGACGATGACGTCGAAGTCCTGTTGCAGGCGTTCGATCATGGGTGGGGTGATGCGGCTGAAGGCCAGGACTGTTTTTTTCATTGGCTTGGGCTCGGCTGTTCTGGGTTGCCAAGCAAGCTAACATTCTTCGCCAGATTTGGCTTGTCCTTGGCGGCCTTTGGGCCGACCAGGTTCTTGGGGTTTTGGGTGAATAACCGTTTCTGCGGGTGTTGCGGATGGCGGTTTCGCCCTTACGGCGAGTCCCTTTGGCAAACGCCCCAAAGGAACCAAAGGTCTGGGCCCCGGCGTTCGGCACCTCGCTTTGGCTCGGTGTTCCCTCGTTACGGGACTCATCCGGGGGCATCGCCTACGGTTTGCTTCGCTGCACCTCCTCTCGATGTGTTTGGCTTCGCCAAACGGTCGCTGCGCTCCCACCCCCGGATAAATCCCTCCACTCAGCCTG